>JBARBG010000087.1:0-61812 GCA_049792815.1 Steroidobacteraceae bacterium
GTCGAGCAGGTGCGAAAGCAGGTCATAGTGATCCGGTGGTTCTGTATGGAAGGGCCATCGCTCAACGGATAAAAGGTACTCCGGGGATAACAGGCTTATTCCTCCCAAGAGTCCACATCGACGGAGGAGTTTGGCACCTCGATGTCGGCTCATCACATCCTGGGGCTGTAGCAGGTCCCAAGGGTTCGGCTGTTCGCCGATTAAAGTGGTACGCGAGCTGGGTTCAAAACGTCGTGAGACAGTTTGGTCCCTATCTTCCGTAGCCGTTGGAGATTTGAGGGTGAGCTGTCCTTAGTACGAGAGGACCGGGATGGACGTACCTCTGGTGTTCCGGTTGTCACGCTAGTGGCACTGCCGGGTAGCTATGTACGGACGGGATAACCGCTGAAAGCATCTAAGCGGGAAGCCCCCCCCAAGATTAGATCTCCCTGAGAGCTTGACTCTCCTAAAGGGCCCACGAAGACTACGTGGTTGATAGGCTGGGTGTGTACGGCCAGTGATGGCCTCAGCTAACCAGTACTAATTGCCCGTGAGACTTGACCATATAACCTCAAGGGGTTTGGTTGACTCCAAAAGAGTTGGCCACGCCTGATGATGGTTATCGACCGATGCAAATGTATGGAGTGGAATTCATTCCATTTCGAACGCGACATGGCGTCGATACAAAGAACTTGATGGATTCGAGAACGGTGAGCCGGTCCCGTAACTTGGGACCGGCACATCGATCTCAAACGGTTTGCCTGGCGGCAATAGCGAGCGGGAACCACCCGATCCCATTCCGAACTCGGAAGTGAAAACGCTCTGCGCCGATGGTCGTGTGGCCTGATGCCATGCTAGAGTAGGTCACTGCCAGGCTCTCAAACAAAACGCCCCTGAGGTCGATGAGACTTCAGGGGCGTTTTTCTATCCGGCGCTATTTGTCATCCGCATTCGTATCCGCCATGATCTTCCACGAGCCGTCGGACTGCTTTCTCCATACGACTACAGACTGCCCTGCCTCGGTACTCGGCTTTCCGTCCTTGCCGGTCGTCTCGACTTGGAAGGTGGCCCGCTGCACCGCCAGGTCGCGCGAACGGCTTACATGCACGCTCGTCGATTTGAACTTCATTTTCACCCCCGGCGCCATCAGCAATCCCTTGAAGGCCTCGCGAATCGCGTCCTTGCCGGTCGCAGCCGGAGCCTTCGGTGCAAAGAGAACGGCACCGTCCTCATAAAGGGCGAGGATATTATCAACGTTCTTTTCCGCAACGCCCTGCTCGAAGGTGCCGTCTTTGGCACGAATGGCCGCCGCGTCCGCGGCGCGCGTTTCTGATGGCGTCGCGGCCAGCGCCGCTTCGTATGAGCAGCCAATGCCGGCAACGACGACAAGAACAACGGCCCACACAAGCAATGATGATCGAGTTCGCAACATACAGAGTCCCCCTGTTTGACAGCTTGCAACAAATGACGCCGTTGCAATCAAATGTCAAGCGGCAACAAAGCGATGAGCATTGTCGAATCTACGCAATCCCGACCATGTTCTCACTCAATGTCCACAGCCGTTCCGCGATGGCGTCGTCCTGGGCAATCGCTGAAGGCGCAATCTCCTTGCAGTCGAAGTAGTAGCCCCCGGATGCGCCCTGCACCTGCGGGGAGGAGGCAAGATAGACCAGAGTCTGTGCGCCCTTTTCCGGCGAGCGTGCGAAGCGCGACATCACGGCAAAGATGAACTTGCCGACGGACGCATCGATGTCGCGTCCGATTTCCGTGCGCACGAACCCCGGATGCAGGCAGGTGGCGGTAACTGCGCTGCCCTGCAGACGCTTGGCAAGAGCACGTGTGAAGAGGATGTTCGCGAGCTTTGAGCGGCCATAGCAGCCTAACCCGGAGTACTTGCCTGCGGCCTGCAGATCATCGAACACCATGGTCGCGCCCTTGTGCGCAGCCGAGGCCGTGGTGACGATGCGCGACTGCGGTGTGCTCTTCAAAATATCGAGCAGCAGGTGTGTGAGCAGGAACGGCGCGAGGTGATTGACTGCGAAGGTCATCTCATACCCGTCTTGCGACAAGGTGCGCCGCCCAAAAAAGCCACCGGCATTGTTGATGAGCACATCGACGCGCGGCGCACGCGCCGTCAGGGCGGCTGCGAGCCGTCGCACCTCGGCGAGCGAAGCGAAATCCGCCTGCAGGAAGTCGATCTCGGGATTGCGACTGCGCGCCTTGAGCTCCGCAACTATCCGCGCCCCCTTGTCCGGGTCACGGCCATGGATCAGTAGTTTCGCTCCCTGAACCGCGAGGTCATGTGCAGCCGCCTTGCCGATCCCGTCAGTACCGCCGGTGATGACGCAGACTTTGTCTTTCAAGGGTGTCCTTTGGTTTGCCAATCGGGCCCTGTATCCGGAAGTTCATTATGCAAGCAATTCAGGCGGCTCCCTCGCCCCACGCAGGGCCGGAAGGCTGTGGTCTCGGCTGAGATGCCATGTGGTGCGGCGCATCAATATCCGGGATCGCAGGCTGCGCGGAGCGTCTGGAACCGCGATAGAGGTCCCAGAATCCCGCGCTATGAATGGAGGACTATGAAGACCTCCCATGAACATGACCCAGAACCGGCGCATCCTGCTCGTGGACGACATGCCGTCGATCCACGCCGAATTCCGCAAGGTACTGAGCGCGGCTGCGCCGGTTTCGACGCTTGCGGAGCTGGAAGCTGCACTCTCTGGTACCGCCGCACCCGAGCGCAGCCTGACCACTGTGTTCGAGATGGATTCGGCCTATCAGGGCATTGAAGCACTGCAGAAGCTCAAGGAGGCGCGCCAGGACGGGCGCCCCTATGCCGTGGCATTCATCGACGTGCGCATGCCGCCGGGTTGGGACGGAATGCAGACCTGCGAACAGCTATGGACGGAAGATCCGAACCTGCAGATCGTGTTCTGCGCGGCGTATTCGGATCATGGATGGCCCGCCATCGTCGCGCGCCTGGACGTAGGTGACCGGCTCCTGATCCTGAAGAAGCCCTTCGATCCCATCGAGGTCTACCAGTTGGCAAAAGTCCTGACGGCCAAGTGGAACCTCGCCCGTCAGGCCTCCTTCAATCGGCACCCCTAGCCGGGGCGCCTGACCGGCGGCGTCGCGGAAGGCGCGGAAGAGGGGGTGGCCGCGGGCACGGCGGCCGTGACGAAATCCTTTCTATAGCCGGTGACCTTCACCACGTAGTCGCGGGTTTCCTGCATGGGCAGGCCGGTACGCAGGCGCTCGAACAATTGCGCAGGCGGTTCGGCGTTGATGCTGCTGAAAGCCTCGGTCCGGTCACTGGCGAACACCCGCGTGACATTGTGCGGGCCGGTATTGTAGGCCGCGATGACGCAGTAATCGCGCGAGCTCTGGTTGGTTACGGCACTGAATTCGTCGTTGTTGAGTACCGAGAGATAGGCGACGCCGAGTTCAATGTTGTGTTCCGGATCGAGCAGATAATCCGAAGTCGGTGTCTGATCATTCCCGGATATGCGACGCTCGGCCGCCCGGCCGCCGCTGGTCGGAACCAGCTGCATCAGCCCATAAGCCGGTGCGCCGCTGACTGCGAAGGGATTGAAATTGCTTTCGGTGCGCATGATGGCGAGCACCAGACTCGTGCTCACCTGGTACTGTGCGGCGTATTTCTCGACACTGCCGCGGTAGCGCTCGGCGCCACGGGCCTCGAAGTTCTTGACCATCGTCAGCGTCACGAACCAGGCAATGCCGCCGCCCTCGCTGGTCGGGACCGCCCGTGACTTCGCGCGGTTTGCGAGCAGGAACGTCGCATAGTCATCCGCTTCCTTGCGCGTGGCAATCGAGCGGCCCTGGTTGTCGTGAATCAGGCCGTACAAATAGGGCCTGTGGGAGCTGTCGAGCACCACGTCCTTGTCACTGAACAGGTCCACGGCGGCCGGATCACTGCCGGTCAGCAGCGCGGCGATAATGGCTGAGTGCAGGCTGGCCTTGGGGTCCTTGGTATCGCGGCTCTCCACCGTCAGAATGCCGCGGTCGAAGTCCGTGACGACGCGGGTGTTGTAGCCCTGCGTGTATTTGACGTACACGGTGCGATCGGCCACCCGGGCATTCTGACCCCAGCGTTTCTGGGCTTTGGCGCGCAGCGTTGCTACCTCCTGGGCGAACTTCGCGCGCAGCTGCACCAACTGCGCCTCGATGTCGCGGGTGTCCGTGGCCACCGCCTGCCGGTAGCCCGAATTGTCCATGGGCTGGCCCTTGATCACGCGGGTGACATTCTGCTTCACCACCTGGGTCGTGGCGCAGCTTGTGCCCAGCGCGGCAATGACCAGAACGACGAGCCGTGCGGGCCGCGGCATGTCAGGATGCCTCGCGGTAGCCGCGCAGGCCCTTCACCGCCAGAAATGCGCTCGCGGCCAATGACAGGTAACCGCCCAGGCCCACATGGATGCGGCGCGTGATCACCGCGCCTACCTTGTTTGCGAACTCGTTGGCGAAGCGGCTCAGGCGCAAACCCGAGTCGCCCATCATGCCCTCGTTTGGGACCAGGTCCTGACTGAATCCGTGATAGAGAATGGCGCCGCTGAGCGCCATCAATGCGAACGGCGCAACGCATCCCAGCCATGCGGCCTTGCGCGCCGACCACGCCGGTGCCAGCGCAACCAGTACCGCGCCAGCGCACACGGCACCGAACATTACCGCCTCCAGCGTGCTGCCATCCCCGGAAGCGCCGGTGGTGATGCGTCCGGGGGCGTGCATCAGCGTGAGCATGTTGTAAAACCGGAACTGCAGCTGCACCGCGCCGTAATCCGTGATCAGCGCAGTCGTGAAGAACCAGCCACAGGCCACGCAGGCGACCGCCAGCAACACGGACCAGTCGGAACGGGGGGCGGTGGCAGGCGCTGGGTCCACAGATGGCTCGGTCCGTGATGGGGCCACAATTGAACAACAAAGGCGCAGCCGTTGCCACACCGGCGGAATCAGGCTCGTTGTGCCGATTTCGGCTATTCTTCGGCCGGTACGTAGGACCGTTGTCTGACACGGAGGCGTCCGGATGAATGTCGACTGCCACGCGCCTGAGCGCGGAAGGATCCTGAAAGGTGCCGCGGCGGGAGTTGCGGGGTTGCTCCTCGCGGCCTGCGGTGGCGGGGGCGCGGGGAGCGGTTCCTCTGGTGGTACTGGTACCGGTACCGGTACGGGCACCTCGACCTATGTCGCGGGTCAGTTCCTGCCAGCGGCAAATTACGCTGCAAAGTGTGCCAATCCGCGCTCGGGTACCGACCCGGTGTCGCACATGGCCTACCCGGATATGCAAGGCACGGCGACGGATGAAAACTATTTCCTGCGCAGCTGGACCCACCAGCTGTATCTATGGTTCGACCAGGTCCCGGATCAGGATCCTTCTCTGTACTCGACCGCCGATTATTTTCCGCTGCTGAAAACCTCGGCGGTTACCGCAAGCGGAGCCCCGGTGGATCGCTTTCACTTCACCTATGCCACAGCGACCTGGGAGGCGCTGTCGCAGCAGGGTGTCATGGCCGGCTATGGCGTGAATTTTGATGTCCTCGCCGCCACACCGCCGCGCAACATCACCGTGGCCTTTGTCGATCCGAATGCCACCGGTCAGGCCGCGACCCTGGCACGCGGCGCCGTGGTCCAATCCATCGATGGTGTGGACATCAACGCCGATGACATGACGAGCATCAACACCTTGAACGCTGGGCTGCAGCCGGCGACGGTTGGCGAGATGCATACTTTCGTGGTCCTGGATGTGGGCTCGGCGAACCCCCGCACCGTGGTGCTCACCGCCGCGAATGTCACCGAGACTCCCGTGCCGACAGTGACTACGCTGAACTCGAACGGCACCTTGGTCGGCTACATCCTCTTCAATGACCACATCGCCACGGCGGAAAGCGAACTTATAAGTGATTTCACCACCCTGCAGCAGGCTGGGGTGACCGATCTGGTGCTGGACATCCGCTACAACGGCGGCGGCTATCTGGATATCGCCAGCGAAGTGGCCTACATGATCGCCGGGTCCGCACGGACCACGGGGAGCACCTTCGAACTGCAGCAGTTCAACAGCCAGTATCCGATGACCAATCCCGTCACCGGCGGTGCCATCACCCCCACGCTGTTCCATTCAACTTCGCAGGGATTCTCCGGGCCGCCATCGGGCCAGCCGCTGCCATCGCTGAACCTGTCGCGCGTGTTCATTCTCACCGGCACGCAGACCTGCTCGGCCAGCGAGTCCATCATCAACAGCCTGCGCGGCGTCAATGTTGAGGTGATCCAGATCGGCTCAACGACCTGCGGCAAGCCCTACGGGTTCTACCCGCAGGACAATTGCGGCACGACCTATTTCTCAATCCAGTTCCGCGGCGTGAACAACCAGGGCTTCGGTGACTATGCTGCAGGGTTCTCGCCCGCCAACACCGTAAATCCCGAAGGGGTCACCATCCCCGGATGTTCGGTGGCCGATGACTTCGAGCATCCCCTGGGTGATCCGAATGAGGGACAGCTCAGCGAAGCGCTCGCCTATAAAACCGGCGGCTCCTGCACCGTGGCCCCGACCGGTTCGATGATTCAGGGCATCAAGCGCGCGGCCCAACCTGGTCATGCAGTTACCGCCCGCTCGGCAATGCGCGAGATCAGGATACTGCGACAGTAGGCGTCAGGGGAGCGGCATCCAGACCCAGTTCCATGAGGTGCGCCGCGAGTCGTTCGGTGCGCCCGTGCATGAGCAGGATGCGTCGGGCGCGGCTTTGCCGGCAGGTATTCACCAGCGCCGGCCAGTCCGCGTGATCGGACACCACGAAACCCATATCGTAGCCGCGACGCGCACTCTCGCCTTCCAGCAGCATCCACCCGGAACAGAAGGCCCGGGTCCCGGTGCCGAGCCGCCGCAGCCAGGAAGAATGGCCCATGGTCGGGGTCGCCATGACCAGCGCGCCCCGCAGCTGCGCGGCGGAGGTCGCCGTGACTTGAACCGTTGGCAGCATGTCGATGCCGGCGTCCCGGTAGACCTCGACGAGGGTCGCGATCTCGCCATGCACGTGCACTGGGTCGCGGGTGTGCCTGAGCATTTCGGCGAGCACGCGCTGGGCCTTGCCCAGGGCATAACAGAACAGCACCGAGTTTTTGCCGCGCTCGCGGTTGATCTGCCACCAGCGCACGATATTGCCCACCACGGCTGCGGTTTCCGGCCACACGAAGTGCGGTTGCCCAAAGGTGGTCTCGCTGATGAACACATCGCATTCGAGAGGCTCGAAGGGCGCGCAGGTCGGATCGGGCTGGCGTTTATAGTCCCCGGACACCACCCATACCTGTCCGTGATGTTCAAGGCGCACCTGAGCCGAGCCCAGGATATGGCCGGCAGGATGCAGCGACACGCTCACGCCCCCCAGCGTAAAGGACGCGCCATACTCCATTGCGACGACATGCCGCGCGTCCTTCAGGCGTTTGCGCGCGATGCCCAGACCCGGCGCCGCCATCAGCATTTGGGCGCTGCCCTCGCGCAGGTGATCGCCATGGGCGTGGGTCACCACGGCGGTCTGCACGGCTTTGGCCGGATCAATGTAGAAATCTCCCGGCGGGCAATACAATCCACGCTTGGTGAGGGTGACAAGAGGAGTGCGGTCGGTCATGGACATCCGGACACAGTGCGCTGCGGCAGTCATGATGATCCGGCCCGCCGCCTTCGATTACAACCCGCAGACCGCCGCCAGCAATCGGCTGCAGTGCGCGGTGGATGACAGCTCGGGGGTGGCCCAGCGCGCGGTCGCCGAGTTCGACGCCGCGGTCACGGCGCTGCGCGGCGCCGGAGTGCGGGTCTGCGTTGTGGACGATAAGCCCGTCCCCCCCAGGCCCGATGCGGTATTTCCGAACAATTGGGTGAGCTGGCACGCCGACGGGACAGTGATTCTGTATCCCATGCAGGCGGCGAACCGGCGCCTGGAGCGGCGGCGGGAAATCCTCGAAGGAGTGGCTGCGCGGTGTGACTACGGCATCGCACGGGTGCTGGACCTGTCGCACTTTGAGGACCAGGGGCGGTACCTGGAGGGC
The DNA here is from genome assembly GCA_049792815.1 of Steroidobacteraceae bacterium. Lineage (GTDB taxonomy): Bacteria > Pseudomonadota > Gammaproteobacteria > Steroidobacterales > Steroidobacteraceae > DAIDKA01. Next base: position 8,029 of record JBARBG010000087.1, read on the forward strand.
ACCGGCTCCCTGGTGCTTGATCACATCGGTCGTCAGGCCTTCGCCTGCCGATCGATACGCACGGATGAGTGGCTGGTGTATCGCTGGGCCGAGCAGATGGGCTACGAGCCGGTAGTGTTTGATGCCGTGGATGCCGCAGGCGTGGCCTTCTATCACACCAATGTGATGCTCAGCATCGGGCAAAAGGTCGCGGTGGTTGCCGCCGACTCGATCGTGCCGTCCGACCGGGAGCGCGTGCTCGCGGCGCTCGCGGCCGGGTCGCGGGATGTCATCACAATTGATCATGCCGCGGTCACCGGCTTCGCGGGGAACATGCTGGAGCTGCGTGGCGCCGGGCGCCGCAGGATTTATGTCCTTTCGGCACAGGCCGAGAGCACCCTGTCGCCAGCCGCTCGGGCTCGTCTTGCGGCCGGCACCGATGAGCTGCTGCCGCTCGTCATTCCTACCATCGAGCGGCTTGGTGGCGGCAGCGTGCGCTGCATGCTGGCTGAGGTATTCTCGCCGGCGTGATCGACGTGAAGTCAACTCGCGCGGCGCCGCTGGCCGCCCAGGTGTTCAGGAAGCTGGGACCGGGCGGCTTCCATTCCGGCGCGGACCTGGCCACCCAGCTGGGCGTCAGCCGCAACGCCATCTGGAAGGCCGTCGGAGTCCTGAAAGAGCTCGGCGTCACGGTCCACGCCGTGCGCAATCGCGGTTACCGCCTGGCCGTACCGACCGCACCGCTCGTGCCGCAGCGCATTCATGATGGCCTTGACCAGCAGGCGCAATCACAGCTGCGGAACCTGGAAGTGGCGTGGCAGGTGCAGTCCACCAATTCCACGCTGTTTGCCCGCGCGGATCTGCCGCCGGGACGTTGCGACGTATTGCTGGCCGAAGTGCAAAGTGCCGGTCGTGGGCGGCGGGGGCGTTCCTGGCTCGCGACCCCTGGCGGTGCGCTGTGCCTGTCGCTGGGCCGGACCCTCGCCCAGTTGCCGCGCGACCTGGGGTCGCTGGGTCTCGTGGTCGGGCTGTGCGTGCTGCAGGGGCTGCGCGAACACCTTGCGGCTGCCATCGTCGACCGGACACCGCTGCAGCTGAAATGGCCGAACGACCTGCTGTGCGACGGGCGCAAGCTGGGGGGTATTCTCATCGACCTGCGCGCCGAAGCCGGTGGCCCAGGCTACGTAGTCATCGGCATCGGGCTCAACGTGGCGCTCGATGAGGCGGCGCGAACCCAGATCGGCGCGACCGGCACCGAACCCTGCGACCTGCTGTCCCTGGGGGTCTCGCCCCTGCTACGCAATGAAGTTGCGACAAGCCTGATACAGTGTCTGCTTCGGGGTCTCGCGTTGTTCGAGCAAGAGGGCTTCAGACCGTTCCGGGAGGAGTGGCAGCGGGCCGACGCCCTGCGGGGCCGGGCAGTAAATGTGACGACGCTGCAGGCCAACACCCGTGGCGTCGCGCGCGGCATCGACGTGGATGGTGCCTTGCTGGTCGAGACCCCCAACGGCCTGGTCCGCTTTGTGTCTGGAGAGGTCAGCGTGAGAGCGGAAGAATGAGGGGCGGCCGATGAGTGTACTCATCGTCGATATCGGCAATTCCCGCATCAAGTGGGCGGTACTGCGCGGGGACAGGCTCGCACGCCAGAAGGCCCTGGAGCACGCCGGCATTACGGCGCGGGACCTTGCGCGGCAACTGTTCGCCACCCGCGGCATCACCCGCGTCATTGCGGCAAGCGTCGCCGGCACCCGTCTGAACCGGCTGCTGTCGGCAACCTGCCGCAGCAAGACCGGCCTTACCTGTGAGTTCGTGGCTTCGGCCCGCAACGCTGCCGGCCTCACTACGCGCTACAAGGAACCGTGGCGGCTGGGCGTTGACCGCTTCATGGCAGTCATCGCGGCCTACCACATGGCCCGTGCGCGCGGCGCCTGCGTCGTTGACCTGGGTACCGCCGTGACCGTGGACCTGGTCGATCCGCTCGGCGTGCATCTTGGCGGCGCCATCATTCCAGGGCCGCAACTCATGATTGGCAGCGTGCTCAGGAACACATCCGGCATTGCACGACGGGCCGGCGGGTCATTGCTGACCCAGGGTCTTTTCGCGCAGGATACACGCGCGGCAATCAGCCAGGGCGCGCGCTACGCGGCGGCGGCCGTCATCGATCGCGCCGTGAGCGAAGCACAGCGAGTCCTGCGGCGCACCCCGCTGGTGCTGTTGACGGGCGGTGCCGCCGTCCAGATCGAGTCCTTGTTGCAATGTTCCTATGTGAGCGTGCCCGACCTGGTATTGCGGGGCGTCGCACTGCGTAGTGGTCTGCCTCTGAAGTAAATGCGTACGCTCATCATACCGCTCGTGTTTCTCAACCTGGCCTTTGCCGCCTGGGCGCTGCTGATCGACCGGCCGGTATATCCACCCGCGGCGCACGACATCAGCCACCTGCCGAGGCTTCTGCTCGCCAGCGAACCGATGACGGCGGTGACTTCGGCTACGACCGGCGCGCCCGCGCTCGGGGCCGGGAGTCCGGCGGCGACCGGACACTGCGTGACCGTCGGGCCTTTCAGTGATATCAACGCGTCCGCCGCGGCCTCGGAGTTGCTGAAGACTCGCGGCTTTACCCCAATGCAACGCGATGAGCCTGGGGAGGACCTCGTTGACTACTGGGTGTACCTGGACCTGCCGTCAGATGCCGAAGCGACGCGCATGCTGCAGAAGTTGCGTGCCGGCGGCGTGGCGGATGCCCGCATCATGCCCGCCACGGCAACGATTGAATCGCGACGCGTCTCGGTGGGTTTATTCACAGAACGTGAAGGCGCCGAGCGGCGCTCCAGACAGGTCAAGGCTCTGGGCCAGACTCCCTTGATCAGTGAGGCGCACCAGTCCCAGGCCACCTACTGGGTGGACATCAATCTGACCTCACCGGGTCAGATAGTCTCCACCGAAGGCCTGCTGCCGTCGGCCGCCGCAGGGGCGCATCTGGAGATCCGTGACTGCCCGGCTCCGGCGAGCAGTTCCCCGGCGAGCGCCGGTGGACCCGCTGCCTCGAGTGCGCCGAAGAAAGGTGGCGGAGGCACCCCCTGATATACTTGGCGCGGCCGATGCCGGCTTAGCACAGTTGGTAGTGCACCTGATTTGTAATCGCCCGGCGCCCGCTCAAATACCCACCTAGTTCCTCCTAGCGCTTCGCGGTGCCTTGAGTGCGGTGGGAAGGGGCCGGCGGAGATCGGGACGGGGTGGGTCGGTAAGGATCCGGAACGCCCGGCCGATGTGAACGGAAAGGTGCGGCACTTGAGGCCGCAGAAATGACTCATTGCACCGGATGCGGCGGGAGTGTTTTCGTCGAGCGTGCCGGCTAGCTTGCGCCCAATCTCTTCCGTAGCATCCGGCATGGCTAGGAGGGCGTGGCCATGGATGACGATGTAATACCCGTTCGTGAGCTTCTGGAGCTGCTGGCCACGGCAGTAAGGTGCGCCGAGGCAGCAAGCGACAACCTACGATTTGATTTTTCCAATGAGCAGCACCGCGTGTGTGTTGGACTGCTGCAAGCCGTGATCGAGTATGCAAAGGCAATCCACTTGGTAGCAAGACATGGCATGTACTATGCCTGCTCACCTCTCAATCGTTCGGCCCTAGATGCCCTGGTTGATATTCGGAACGCCTGCGCTGACCGGGCCTACTGCGAGAATCTGGCTCTCAGGGACGCGCAGGCATGGGACGAACTGCTACGAGAGGCGAGCTGGGGGAAGAATCCTCTGTTTGCACCAATCTCGGAATCCGAGTCTCTGCCGCCGGGGCGTCGCATGTTTAGCGAACGGATCAAGAAACTGCAATCGCAGGATGTGGAAGTAAAGGAACCCGAAGCGCGCTTCGTCCTTGCCGGCATGGGCAACGAGTATGAAGCAGCTTATAGGCCGCTCAGTGCCGAGGCCCACAACAACGTGTCTTTCATTACTAGACACTTCCTTGACACGAATACGGATGGCCTGCGAATTCGTGGCAGCAGACCCGGAAATGGAGCCCCTATAGGTGCGGCGCTGATGATGACTGAATACGTGATTGACGCTACCGAACGAGTGCTCAAATTGTGCGGCCACGGGCCGGCAATGGTAACGCTAGCGCCAGCCAAGGACGCTCTGAGCGGGATTCTTGAGCGGCTGGGAGAATCTGCGAAGCCCATCAGCTAGGCGAGAACATTCCTATTTGAGCCCGCCAGTAATGCCCATGGCGGCCCGCAGCAGTCTCCGGGAGTAAAATTAGTACGAAGTAGGGTTCCGAGGATATCCGATGCAACAAGTTTACTTAGTAGTCAAACCCGAAAGCCGGTACCTGGAGTACTGGCCAGAAATGGCTTTCCTTGGCTTGGGAGCCGCGATACCGACGGTGTTTTTGTGGCACTTCGGCGCGAGCGATTGGCTTGAGCGCTCGGGCAGTCTTGCTGTGTTCTGCGCCGCCGTCGCCGAGTTCATAGCGCTAAATCGGCTGACTCGGAAGCACTTCAATAACGCCGCGCGTGTTAGGGTTGGGGAAGCTCCCTGGATTACGACGACAGCATTTCAGGTTGTAGGATGGGCTGCATTCATGGTGGGTCTAGTCGGCACCGTAATCTGGGGATTTGGTAGCAAGTTGTAGCCCATATGCGTATCGCACCCTAGCGCGGGTGTCGCTGCCGCGGCGGCGTAGGGTGCTCAGGCTGCTTAATTGGCCACCGGGCCGGCGTCGATAGTTACCGCAGTGTCTCGTCGGGCTGAGTCGGCAGCGCCGCAAGGTCAGCTCCGAGATTGCCCTTCGGGGGCGGGACCACTGTCCCGTCAGCGCGCGTGTACCCGAACCCTGTTGGATGATGATGCTGAGCCAGTATCTCAATGAACCCTCTCATGTCCATGCCATTGGATATGTCGGGTATCGCACATCTACCAACCTTTTGAGCCACGGCGCTGTAGAATTTCTGATTCCCGCCGCCATCCTTATGGCGCCACGCGACAATGCAATGTGGGCCAACTGAAGGAACTGTGCCGTGTACTTGCGCGTTCAAGTTCGCCAGATGATCTGCGACTGTGAATGGCGACACTTTGTCCCTGTCGCATGCGTGAATCAGCCGACGCAGCGGATGCTGCCAGGCGGTGTCCGTCGATAAAGGAAGTATGCCGGTTCCGCCGATAGCCAAATCAGCCTGGACGTGTAAAGCCGCCTGATTCACGTGCCGCGTATAGCGGAACCAGAAATGCTTTCGATCCGGAGCGAAGGCCATATCGATTGTATAGATCCTCGCTTCGCCGCCGACGAATGCTGAGACCAATACCGTGTGTGTTGGGAGTGCCTTGCGAGACATCCTTAGAAGGTGACGTGGCATCTCGCGCTTGATTGCCTCCGCAAGAACCCAAAGTGAATGCTCTAGCGGCAGGTTTCTGCCGCGCAGAACGCGACTCATCCAATCGGCGGGTTCATTACCATTGAGCGTTGCGCCGAGACCGGCATACCCAAGGATTGCGGTCGCATCCGTGGTTTTCAGAAACATGAGTTTGCACGCGTCTTCTTTTACGGGCAGGTCGTTAACGGACAACCGGCGGTCGGCCAGCATCCAGGTTGTCTTTTGGCTGTTAACGGCAAGGATGAAAGTCATTCAGCGCGTCCGATGCGGTGACGGGACCTATTCTACGCCCACGGCCTGGCGACAATAAATGCACGGCCTGTCGGACGGTAGATTGACTGCAAACTGCGACACGTGGCAGCACCCGATAGCTTCCTTATGCTCGGGCTTCCGATGCAGGGAGAGGTTATGAGATCGTTCCCGGTGACCTGCTTGATCTGTGGTGGCCTGGTATGCGGGTCGCCGATGTCATACTCGAGAGAGGTGCGTTGCAAACGCGTAGGAGTCTATTGCATGCCTTGGGCCGCAGAGGGCCAGCACGTGCCGGACCGGGAACCGCGCGGACCATTTGTAGCGTCCACTGTGGCACTTGGCGCCGGAACCTCGACCGGCAATATGAGCGCCAGCGGAGCCAGTGGGAGCGCGGGTTCTGTGTATCTCACTGGAAGGACGCCCTAGAAAGTCGTTCCCGCAGGTGGCACTAGCGGTCGCAACCAGGCGGCCAGCCTCGCGCTGGACTACTTGGCAGATATTTTGCCAAGAGTCTGATCGACAACCTGAGCGACAATCTTGTCTTCTTCATAAAACCCGTGCATCACGGAATTTTTCCAATCGGCAGTCGCCAGGAGAACGTTGGTCTTTGCATCATAAACCTCAATCTCATAGGCGCGGAGGTACATCTTGATGTCCCATTTCCAATCATCAACGTATTTGAAAATCAGTTGAGAGTCCTCAGGCACATCGCGCTCGCCACCGCTCTTGACGGACAGACCGTGCCGAAGCAGCTCTTTCTCTAGCAGTGCATCCATGTCGCGTGATTGGTCTTGATGCGCCACGACGTAGACGGATCGGTACTGGGTTTTGGCTACATTCGGATTGACAATGACCCCCGACGAAGTTGCGCATGCTGACAATCCAAATGCGAGAATGAGCACTGCTAGAAAACTAAAGTTCAATTTCATCAGGTACTCCTTCATGACATCGCGGATTAAGTAATCATATCGCGACTGCCAGTGGAACAGTCATTTGCCTTTCCAGAGCGTCGCCGTAGTTTCCCGCGTGCTTCCGAGCCAACCGCACCGTTCCTCGCGCCGGGCGGCTGGGCAGCGCACTCGCGCTGGGGCTCGATCATCGCTCCCGCCAACCTCGCGCGACTCGCGGCGGTGCCAGTGCGGTGCGCACGTGCGCGCAGTTTGTCGGCCTACTCTTGCGGCGGATCTGGATCGCCGAATACCTGGCGGTCAAACGCATCAACCGCCTGCTCGACCCTTTCCAATTGCCGCCGCATGATCGCCATAAACACCTCAATGTCACCACCTACATCGAGATCGCGGCGTAGCTCTACCATGACACGGGTCTGAAGCTCCGCTAGGATCTTAAGGTCCGGCAGCAGATCCTTCAGGAATTTGCGGCTCAACGCGTTCCTCTGATTCCAGAAGTGGTCTCGCTCGTCGCTGTATTTCCGTGCCAGATCCATAGCGAACTTCGCTGATCTATTTAGCCGCTCGAATTGTCCAGGCTCATTCAGATCCGACTCGTTGTAGGCGGTCATCCCCGCGAGCGCCCGCCTAATTTCGAGCTGGGCGTTGTCATAATGCTCAGTGCGGATATTTATGTCGGAACGCAACTTGTGAATTGGCAGGACTCTAGCCACCAACTTCATCTGCAACTCCCCATAGGTTGCGATGAGGTCACTGAGCAGTTCGGCGGTGCCCTGAGTGACGACGAGCTGGAGTTGCGCTCCGACCGCTAGGACGTCACGCATCGGCTCGTCGGCTCCGGGCTTCGTGAGGTCTGCTTGAGGCAACGACCCGAAGTAAGCGAGTCCACGCACGATGGCTGCGGCCGCATTTAGATAAAGGTCTCGGCGTAGTGTCGCCAAGCGCTCTTTTGCCTTCTCCGATGTGTCGTGATCCAACTGAAGCTTGAGGCGACCAGTATTTCCCCAATTCGTCGCGATTACACCGCCGAGCGTGCCGATGAGCGTCAGCGCAGAGGCGACCAAAGCGGACAAGAGCACATCAGGAACCCCCTGGATGAGGCTACGTGCAGTTGCGGGGTCGGTCAGCATCTCAGTTCCTGACGAGTTGTTTTAGCTCAGCGGCGCGCCTCGGCTGTAAGCCGCTAGTGCTTTTCCAGTTTGCTCCAGTCGTCATCGGTCTCCTCAACCACAATGACGGCAGCAACATTGACGTGGTCCTCGGCGACGCGCAGGTAGTGGTAAACGCGCGAACGCACCTTTCCTGAAAAACCGGCACGCTCCCCTTTGTCGGTGGAGTTATCGATATGCACGTAGTCGCCCACATTAGGGAGCATGGCGAATGTGCCTTCACTGCTCGCCTGAATGTTGACGACCTCGCCCTGGTCGAGCGGTCGCGCGGCGCCCTTGGGCAGGTACTGAAAGTCGATGTAGTAATCCATTTTCATAGTGCATCATTCCCTGGAATCGAGATAAGACCCGCCCGGAAATTTGGGCCAACTGCCCCGGTTGCAAGGGGTGCGGTAAACTGCTACGCGCGTCCGTAACGTTCCACTGCTGAGACATCGCTGAGTCAGCGCCCCGCGCAGCCCAGCGGCGAAATGTAAGTTGCTGTTTTTCCACAAGTTGCCGGCTTAGCACAGTTGGTAGTGCACCTGATTTGTAATCAGGGGGTCGGGGGTTCGAGTCCCTCAGCCGGCACCAAAATTCCGATAATTCAGGTACTTGTAGAATGCGGCGGCAACGGCTGTGGTATGCATTTGCCTGACGCGCCTGGTGGTTGCGGTGGGGGCGCTTCTCCAGTCGTCGCCTGCGTTAGCCTGGGCCCATTCGTATTGCACATATCTGCTCGTGGCCGATGCCAAGCAGAGAGGTCGCGAGACGGCACGCCGTAACGGTTTTGAGGTTGGTAGTAATTCGCCCGGACTGGTGAGATTGAAGGGTCTGAGTCCCCTCTCGCACGTTCCCCGCGGACACGAGCAGCCTAGTAACGCAGACATCTGCCGCGGCGTGCTTCCCGTCACTCGCGAGCTCCTGGCAATAGAGGCGCTGTTGCGCCGCAAGAAGCAAGGTTACGGCGCTGACGCAAACAAATGATAGGAGCTACACTGTCGGTACGTCGTCACCCCGAAGTCGATCGGCATGCTCGGAATTCGGCGTGCCCGTAAACAGAACCGAAGAGTTCGACGAATAACATGATCGCCAGCGCACGGCTGACGCAAAAGAACTGATGGTGGGGGAAAGCGATGCACGCCTCGACACGATGGGTCGGCCACTTACTACGGCGCGTGGCGCGCGGCGGCCCGAACCCGTTGTATCGGGAGCTGGATCGTCTGAGCCTGTTGACCTGCTTGCGCGATGCAGCGGGCATGAGGCCGAGCCGTCGGGTTTCAATGTCGGCGGCATTGGCAGTTCTGGCGATTGCAGCACCTCTCCTGCACGCGGCGCAGCAACTGCCTCACGCGAACCCGACGGCCAGAGTTCAGGCCTTCGCCCGTTCCCGAATGGTCAACGGCACCGTCCCAGCCGGTGCGCACCTGAATGCGTTGAAGCAGCGCGCGAGCATGGAGCGGGCCGCCAAGCAGGCGCCGCCTAGGGCCGGCGCCAACGGTGCAACCGCGCCGCAGTCTTCCTGGATCTCGCTGGGGCCTAGCCCGGCCCACTTTGCGGGTGCGGCACTGCCGGGTGATTACAGCGGCAAGGTCGACGCGATCGTGGTGGATCCACGCAACGTGAGCGTCGTCTACATCGGCACTGACAGCGGCGGGGTTTGGAAGTCGCTGGATGGCGGGACGAAATGGGCACCGCTTACCGACAGCACTGCGCTACTTGGCATCGGTGCGCTCGCTTTCGACCCGTCGGACTCGAACGTAATCTACGCCGGCACCGGCGGTGACTATGGTTTCTACCTGGAGGCCGGCATCATCAAGTCGACCGATGGCGGCGCGACCTGGATCAATGTTGCGGCGCCTTTCCTTGCCGCGGGTCGGCCGCAGTTTCTGCAGATCGCCGTCGATCCAGCCAACGGTCAGAACGTGCTGGCGGCGACTGACTATGGCCTATGGCACTCGACCGACGCCGGGCTCAACTGGGCTCGCCAGACCAACGCGCAGGCCGGATCGGTGGTTTTTGATACGGGCCATCCCGGTGTTGCGTACTACACGCAGGACTTTCTTGTTTCGGGCGATGGCTCAGACGGGCTGTATCGATCGACCGACAGCGGCGCAACGTGGGTCCACATCGGCAACTCCGGCACGAATCCCATACCGCCTGCCGTCGTAGCTCTAACGCCGAAGCTGTACTTGGACCCGAGCAATTCGCAGGTCATGTACTACGAAACGGCGGTGACAACCTTCTCGGAGTCGGTCGGCAACGGCGCCATTTACAAGTCTACGGATGGGGGTGTGAACTGGACGCCACTGCCGTCGCTGCCGCCGCTGTGTTGTCAGAAGTACGCGAGTGCGTTCGCGATCAACCCGACAAGCCCCAACATCCTGTATGCAGGCATCGTCGATCTGTACCGCTCCACGGACGGCGGCGCGACCTGGGCCTCAATGGTTCAGTCGACGGGCACGTCCAGCGTACAGCTGCATCCAGATCACCATGCGCTCACCTTTACTGCCGATGGCAGCACGCTGTACGACGGCAATGATGGCGGCGTGTTCCGAACCACGGCGCCCGGGGCGCCGACCTATGACTGGCAGAGCCTCAACAACGGCACGCTCGCAACGCTGCTGCTCTACCCAGGCCTGTCCGTCGATCCAAACAACGCGAGCACCGCAACCGTTGGTACGCAGGACAACGGCACGCTGCTATACAAGGGTGACAGCACCTGGATTGGCAGTTTCAGTTGCGGTGACGGTGGGTATACCGCGATTGACCCGCACACACCGACGAATGTCTTCATCTCCTGTGCAAGCCGCCCGTCGATCTACCGCAGCGTCACCGGCGGCCAGGACGGCAGCTACGTTGAGGCGGACGCCGGCATCGATTCCACGGATCGCATCGACGAGGCACCGCCGCTCGTGATGGACCCGAACCAGCCGAGCCGGCTTTACTTCGGCACCTACCGCGTTTATCAAACCCTGGACGGGGCCCAAAGCTGGCAGGCTATATCCCCGGACCAGACGCTAAACAACACCACCGGCTCGGTGCTTTCCGCTATCGCAGTGGCCCCGAGCGATTCGAACGTTGTCTACAGCGCCTCGTTCGAAGGCCGCTTGCACGTCACTACCAACGCCAGCGCCGGAGCCGCCGCCGTTTGGCAGGACATTACCAGCACTGTGCTGACCGTCCCGCCGCCAGGGTCTTCGTCCGGCCCGATCATCGCGTTGACCGTGGATCCGCTCTCGTCATCCACGCTATACGTCGGTATCGGCGGCAGCAACACGCGCCACTTGTTCGTGACCACGGATGGAGGTGTGTCCTGGAGCAGTATTGGTGACGGGCTTCCGGACAGCCCGCTCAACACCATCGTCGTCGATGCGGATCTTGCCGGTACTCTCTACGTTGGAACTGACGTCGGGGCTTTCTGGACTACCGACGGCGGCGCAAACTGGCGGGTCCTCGGTCAGGACCTGCCGAACGTGATCGTGACGTCGCTGGTGCTGCAACGCTCGATCCGCACGATGCGCGCCGGCACTTTCGGTCGCAGCGCCTGGGACCTGCCGCTGGCTGCGCTGCCACCAATTGCCTCGGCTTCATCGCTCACATTCGGGAGCGTGCGGCAGGGGAGCACCAGCGCCGCACAGACTGTGACCCTAAGCAATACGCTGCGCACGGCCCAAGCGCTTGGGGCTATGGCGGTGAGCGGCGACTACGCCGTGACTACGACTTGCGGCAGTTCGCTGCCCGCCGGCGGCAGCTGCACCGCGTCCGTGACGTTCAGCCCAGTGGGTCCAGATGCCCGCGCGGGGCAGCTCACGTTCACTGCGGGAGGCGTTCCGCAGCAAGTATCGCTGACGGGCACCGGCACGATCACCGCGGCCCTTGCCACGTCGCTTGCCGCCGTCACCGTAGGGCAGTCCATAACCCTCACCTGGTCGGCCTCGAGCGGTGCCAACTGCACCGGGTCCGGTGGCCAGTCCGGCGTCAACTGGAACGGGCCGCTTGCAGTGAGTGGTACGCTCGCGATCACCGAGAGTGCCGTCGGATCGTTCAACTATGTGCTCAGCTGCACGAGCGGCACGCAGAGCGCGAGTGCGCAGACGAGCGTTACGGCATCGGCAGCTACATCGAACGATGGAGGCTCCGGCGGCCGATCTGGCGGCGGCGGTGCGGTGGATGTTCTGTCGCTGGTACTCCTGCTTGGCCTCCTCGCACTGGCCCGCGCCCCCCGTACGCCGCTTTAGACAGGTAATTGTGGGGGCTCGCTACAGCTGGATCCGCGACCAGGGGCCAGCGTATAAATATTAATATAATCAACTAGTTACGATTCAGCATTTGTTACGGTAGTGCGAAGCGAGCGCTGCGTCTCAGGCGGTGAGCGACCGGTGCTTCAGAAAGCCACGCGGATGGGCGATACAGAGTCTCCATGGGACCGGAGTCCTGATCTGCGGTCATGATTTTTTCCTATAACCCCTGGTTGGTCGCCCTTTCGATCATCGTCGCGATGGTGGTCTCCTATACGGCGCTGCGACTTGCGTCCAGGGTGGCAACCTGTGAACTCACTGCGGCCCGTATCTGGCTGACGGCGGGCGCGCTTGCCATGGGAATCGGCATCTGGGCGATGCACTTCATCGGCATGCTGGCCTTTTCCTTGCCCATCACGCTTGCGTACAGGCCGTCGACAACCCTGGTCTCGCTGGGGATCGCGATCGTGACTTCGGCATTCGCGCTCGCCCTGACGACCCGCGCGGAACTGACCGGATCCCGACTCGCCGGCAGCGCGGTCCTGATGGGTGCCGGCATCTGTGCCATGCATTACACGGGAATGGCCGCAATCTCCGTGTATCCAGCCATCGACTACGACCCGACGTGGGTTGCATTGTCGATTGCCATCGCGGTCACGGCTTCCTATGTCGCGTTGTGGTTATTCTTTTTCCTGCGCCATGGCAACTCGCTGCGCACACGTCTGTACCGCGCGGCGGCCGCGATCGTGATGGGCCTGGCGATAAGCGGCATGCACTACACGGGGATGAGGGCCTCCCACTTCTCCGCCAGTTCCTTTTGTCGCGGGGGTGTGGCGATCACCAGCCCCTGGCTGGGGGCTGCGATCGGATTGTTTGCACTCGGGCTGCTGTGCCTCACCCTGATCACCGCGCTCTATGACGCGTTCCTGCAGGCTCGTGCCCAGTCTCATGCCGCGCTGGCGCGGGCCAATGCCGCGCTGGCACACCAGGCAACCCACGATGCGCTGACCGGCCTGCCCAACCGGGTAGTGTTCATGGACCGGCTGGGCCGGGACATTGCGCGTGGCGCGCGCGACGGCAACCGTTTTGCGGTCATGGTCCTGGACCTCGATCGCTTCAAGGACATCAACGACTCCCGCGGACACCACGCCGGGGACCAGCTGCTCAAGCAGGTTGCCGAGCGCCTGACCGCAACTCTGCGGGACATCGATACGGTCGCCCGGATCGGGGGCGATGAGTTCCTGTTGCTGATAGCCGATGCCGGGGAGCGCGGTGAAATCGAGACGGTGGCGGCTCGCGCTGCGACCGCCATGAGCCATGCTTTCCGCATCGAGGGTGGTGATGTCCACACCTCAGCCAGTATCGGGGTCAGTGTCTATCCGTTGGACGGCACAGCGGGCGAGGAACTGGTCGCGCATGCGGATGAGGCCATGTACGCCGCCAAGCGCAGCGGCCGCAGTGGCTTTCGGTTCTTCAGCGCAGACCTCAGCATGCGTTCACGGGAACGGCTGGGGCTTGAATATGACCTGCGGCGAGCACTACCGCTGGAGCAGTTCGAGCTTCACTACCAGCCCAAGGTGGACATCGCGACCGGTCAGATCCGCAACGTCGAAGCCTTGCTGCGCTGGCGCCACCCGACGCGCGGCCTGGTGAGCCCCGGCGAGTTCATTCCCCTCGCTGAAGACTCCGGACTTATCCTTGCGATCGGTAGCTGGGTCATTCGCGAAGCCTGTCGGCAGGCACGCAAATGGCAGCTGGCGGGGCTGCCGTTCATCAGGATTGCGGTCAATGTTTCGCCGCTGCAGTTTCGCCAGTCGACCCTCCTCAATTCAATTCGGAGGGCGCTGTCTGAGTTCGACCTCGGGCCGCAGTACCTCGAGATCGAACTTACCGAGAGCGCTGTGATGGACGACGCCGAGGAATCCATCGCCATACTCGAGCAGGTCAGCCGGATGGGCGTGGTGGTCTCCATCGATGACTTCGGCACGGGCTACTCAAGCCTGAGCTATCTGCGCCGTCTGCCGATCGACAAACTGAAGATTGACCGCAGCTTCATCAACGAGCTCACCACGACCTCGGGGGGCGAGGAGATCGTCCGGGCGATTATCTCGCTGGCGCATAGCCTGAATCTGAAGGTCGTGGCCGAGGGTGTTGAAACCAGCGATCAGCTCGCCCTGCTGCGCCTTCTGCGCTGTGACCAGTACCAGGGCTTCCTGATGAGCTGCGCCTTGCCGCCCGATCTACTGGAGGCCACGATTCTTTCGAAAATCGGCGTGAATCAGGATACCGGCTTGACGCAAACCAAGCTCGCTGTGCTGCGTCCGACGTAAGTTATAATAAAATAAATTCACTGCATTTCCGCGCAACCCTGCCGCCTCGCGCGCGGCATTGGGATTGAATGTGCGTGCAATCGGGAGATCTTATGCGAGGCATGGCCGGAACGATGCGGGCCCTGAGACAGGATCCGGCAGTACTCGAACACCGCATCAAGCCGGGGACGCTGCGGCGAACCCTGGGGATTGCCGCCCCCTACACCCGCTGGCTGTTGCTGCTGGCCGCGGTGGTGGTCGTCAATTCAAGTATCAGCGTTGCCTATCCGCTGATCTACCGCCTCATCATCAACGACGGCATCCTGCGGGGCGACGCGGCACTCATCGTGCGGCTTGCAGTGCTGATCGCTGCCCTGGGCATGCTGGATGCGGCGCTGGGCCTCGCCCAGACTTACCTGGGCACCCGCATTGGCGCGGATGTGGTGGTGGCGCTGCGCACCCGGCTGTTCGAGCACATCCAGCGCATGCCGCTGGCGTTCTTCGCGCGCACCCAGACCGGGGCGCTGGTCAGCCGGCTCTTTTCCGACACCATGAGCGCGCGCAGCGCCTTCACCGATATCCTCTCCACGGTCGCCGGCAACATCGTGACGGTGGTGCTGGTCATCGGCGCCATGTTCGCGCTGTCCTGGCGGATCGCGCTTGCGGTGCTGGTGCTGCTGCCGTTGTTCGTGCTGCCGGCGCGCTACTGGGGCCGGCGCATCCAGGCCAACACGCGCGATCTCATGAATGCCGGTTCCAGCATGAGCAGCATGATGGTGGAGCGCTTCAACGTTGCCGGAGCGGTGCTTGCCAAGCTGTTCGGACGTCCCGATGCGGACGCGGCCTCCTTCGAGGGCAAGGCACGCGAGCTCTCAGGCCTCGCGATACGGGCGGCACTATTCGGGCGGCTGCTGGCCACGGCGTTGCTGCTCATGGCCAGCTTTGCCACGGCACTGGCCTACGGCTGGGGCGGCGTGCTGGTGGCCCGCCATGCATTGGACCTGGGCACCGTGGTGGCGCTGACCGCGTTGCTGGTGCGCCTGTACGGGCCCGTGATGGGACTATCCAATGTGCAGGTCACGGTCATGACGGCGCTGGTGGCCTTCGAGCGCGTTTTCGAGGTGCTGGACCTGCAGCCCATGGTGGGGGAGAAGCCCGATGCCGTGGACGTGCCCACCGGGCCCTTGGGAGTGGTGTTCGAGCATGTGTCCTTCCGCTATCCCTCGGCGGCCGAAGTGTCGTTGGCCTCGCTGGAGTCCATCGCAATACCCGAGCGGCGCGCCCCGCAGACTGTGCTGCATGACATTGACTTCAGCATCGCTCCGGGAATGCTGGTAGCGCTGGTGGGCCCGTCAGGGGCGGGCAAGACCACGATCACGCAGCTCATTCCGCGCCTGTACGACGTCATCGCCGGCAGCGTGCGCATCAACGGCGTGGACGTGCGCGACGCCAGGCTGGGGTCGCTGCAGCGGCGCATCGGCGTTGTGACACAGGAGGCGCACCTGTTCCACGATACGCTGCGCGCCAACCTGCTGTATGCGCGGCCCGAGGCGAGTGCCGAACAGATCCTCGAAGCCCTTCGCGATGCTCAGATATTGGATGTGGTCGAGGGCCTTTCCGAGGGCCTTGACACGGTGGTGGGCGAACGCGGCTACCGCTTCTCGGGCGGGGAGAAGCAGCGGCTCGCGATCGCGCGCCTGTTGCTCAAGGCACCGGACCTGGTGGTACTGGATGAGGCCACTGCGCACCTGGACTCACGCTCCGAGGCGGCCGTGCAGCGGGCGTTGGAGCGGGTCCTTGCCGGGCGCACGGCCATCGTCATCGCGCACCGGCTTTCTACCGTGCTCAAGGCCGACCTCATCCTGGTGGTGCAGGAGGGCCGAATCATCCAGCGCGGCACGCACGCGCAGCTGGCCGCCATGCCCGGTCTATACGAGCAGCTGTACCGCACCCAGTTCGCGGCGCAGCAGCTGCCCGAGTAGGGTCATTTGCCCTTAAGAGATGATTGCCACTGCGCCACCTGCGTCCTGTCGAGCATCGCGAATTGCCTCATCCAGACATCGAACTCGGCGCGGTGTCCGGCATAGTGTCCGGATCTGTCGATACTGACGGTCGCGCCCTTGGCCGTCTGCTGCATCACAATGACGCCGCGCGATACCGCAGGATGTGCCGGGTGGCCTGGCGTGGTAAAGACCCAGATTGTGTGCTGCTCCGAGGAGTTGCAGGTGAGCTGGTTAATGCGGTCTTCCATGCATTGGACATCTGGCAGGGCCTTTACCTCCGCCAGATAGGCCTTCCACTGGTCGGTAGTAATCTGCAACGCGGGGAATCGCGGCGGAATTGGCTCATCGGCATTCGCCGACGTCAGTGTGAAGAGTCCAAGCAGCATCAAATACAGACCGGGGCGAAGCAGCAGTTTCATGTGTGACTCCTAACGGCCATTTCTAAAGAGCAGAAGCCGTTTATGGTCACGCGATGGACACGGGGATGCAAGAGCGCTGCACGAGCACGGCATCGGCACCCCATGCCGCAACGCGACAGCACGAAGATGTAGTGCGGCTGTATGTCGTGGGCTCGATTCACTCTGGTGGAACCAAAACATATACAAATCAGACAATTATTGGAGGCCGGCACTTATGAAGTCGACGGTGGCTGCTAGACTTGCCGGCAATGCAGCCAAAGCCACCATGACTTCGCAATCCGTGACGCGTGCAAGCGCACATCCGAGCATTTATGCGGGGCTTTATCTGCCGTTTGGTGCGGTCAGCGGCTATCTGACCACCGCGATTGCCTTCCAACTCTCACAGGCCGGAGTTTCGGCCGAGATTATCGGAGGGGTGATCGCGCTCTACTTCATGCCGCAGATCTGGAAGTTCCTATGGGCGCCCATCGTCGATATCACATTGAGTGCCAAGCGCTGGTACCTGATCGGCTCGATTCTGAGCGCCGTTGGCGTCATCGTGATGGCCTTCTGCACAGTCCCGCCCGTCAATCTCACCGCCCTCACCGCGGCGGCGGTCATGGCCAGTCTCGCGACCACGCTGCTCGCCATGGCGGTGGAGGCGTTGATTGCCCATTCCATTGCGCCTGAACAGCAGGGACGTGCGGGGGGCTGGCTGCAGGGCGGCAATTTCGCCGGCGGCGGTCTGGGAGGCGGAGCGGCGCTTTGGCTTGCGACGCATGTTGCGCATGCGTGGATCACGGGCGCCGTGCTCGGTGGCTGCTTTCTCCTTTGTGGCGCCGGCCTCGTCCTTATCCGCGAGCCGCTTCGGGCCACCGGCGCCGTCGCCACCCGGATGGTCGACGTGCTACGCGACGTGTTGGGCGTGGCGCGCTCGCCACGCGGGTACCTCGCGCTATTGGTGCTGTTCCTGCCGATTGGCTCGGGGGGAGCCTCGTCGCTGTTCTCCGCGATCTCGAATGACTGGCACGCCTCCGTCACCGCGGTGGAGCTCGCCAGCGGCACTCTAAGTGGTGTGATCTCGCTGTTAGGCTGCCTGGCCGGCGGCTATTGCAGCGATCTGATCGATCGCAAGCTGGCGTATGTCATCTACGGCCTGCTGCTCGGAATCTGCGCGCTCGCGATGGCGGTGGCCACGCATAGTCAGGCCAACTATGTCCTGTTTGTCCTGCTCTACAGCTTCGTCAGCGGCGTGTGCTACGCGGGCTTCTCGGCGGTGACTCTCGAGGCCATCGGTGGCGGCGCAGCGGCGACCAAATATAATGTATTCGCCTGTCTCTCAAACATACCGATCGCATATCTGACCGCGATCGAAGGTTGGGCGCGTACTCACCACGGCGTGAATGCCTTCTTGTACGTCGATTTCGCCGCACCCATAGTGGCTGCGATCGTCTTCGGCATCGTCATCGCAATGGTCACGAGGCGCATCAAGCGTGCGCTGAAATTCAGCGTCGTGTAGTCCGCGCCGGCTGTAGATAAGGTCTAGAGTCCCTCAGTGGCGCTACCGGTAACGCCGCTGCGGGTGAATTCGAATCGCAGCAGCCACTCGCGGCTGCCTTGCGCGTCCGCCGGAGTGAATCGCCATTTCCTGGCCGCCTCCCATGCCCGGTGGGCGAAGTACGAGCTTGGCCCGGTGTTCTTCAGGTGTGCATCGATTACCGCGCCGGAGCGATCGACGACCACGAGCACCGCGATTCTGATATGGCCGTGAATGGTCTTGAGCGCGCCGCGCGAAACACTGGGCAGCTGTTCATGGACCACGGCGGGCCCCGGCGGCTGCGCCGGATTCTGTGCAGCGATCTGCGAAATGGCCGGTTGCTGCGCAGGAGTCTGGGCAGTCACCGCAGGCGACTGCCGGGAGCTCGGGGGACTGTGAAAAAGGCGCAGGCCCGCCCAGACTGCGGCCAGAACCACGAGCGACGCGATCGCAACGAAGGCGGGTATCCGTCCGCGTCGGCCGGTTGTCTCCTGTGGCGGCGCAATCGGCAGTGGTACGAGGGGCGCGGCAGCCTCGGGAACGGACAGCAACGGCGCTTCTGGCGCGCCTGCGAGCCGGGCTTCAAGGTCCGTGACCGATGGACGAGTGGCGAAGTTGTAACTCAGGCATCGCTGCACCGTATCCACGAATGCCGGAGGAACTGTGGCCGGCAGGCAGGCCGCGTCCGATTGCTCATCAG
This sequence comes from Steroidobacteraceae bacterium, assembly GCA_049792815.1. Taxonomy (GTDB): domain Bacteria; phylum Pseudomonadota; class Gammaproteobacteria; order Steroidobacterales; family Steroidobacteraceae; genus DAIDKA01. Next base: position 26,869 of record JBARBG010000087.1, read on the forward strand.
GCCAGGGGACGCGTTGCGTCAGCGCTTCGACCAACGTTACGCCAAGACCCCAGATGTCGTCGGCCGCTGAGAACGGCGCATGGTTCGCTTCTGGAGGATCGTAGAAGGACGGCTCGGCAATGCCTACCCGCGGTGCGCCGGTGGGACGGATGCTGTCGCTGGCCAATTTCACCTGATCGCTGACGACCAGAATGTTGGCCGGCTTCAGGTGACCCAGCACCAGACCCTTGCGATGCAGGAAAGTCAGGGCTTCAAGGGCGGGAGGGAGCAGGTCGCGAACTTCATCAGGAGTCAGTGCCCGCTGGCTGAGGACTTCACCGAGCGTCTGCTCGGCATATTCCATCACGACAAAGAGAAACTGGCGGCCTGCGAGTTGGCACAGACCCGCGTCGAAAAGCTGAATCAGGTGAGGATGGGAAAGTCCGGCAGCGACCCGCCAGTGCGAGAGCTGCGCCAGGGTAACCCGCTCAATCGGGATGATCTTCAGCGCAGCGTCGGCAACCGGCTGTCCCTTGCGTTCGGTCAGGAATACGGCGCTGTTCTCTGAGCCATGCACCAGGCGGTGCAAGGGATAGACCCCGTTGATGACCGCGCTTTGCCACCCGGACCAGATCGGGGCATCCGCCGTCTCCGTGCTTGTCTGCACACTCATGAGGAATGAATCCCTGCGTCGACCTTGGCAGCGAAGATAGCACCACGAGGCAGTATGCTTGGAGAGCGCGGAAGGAGATATGGGTCACACATTGCGCCGCCGGGATTTTAGTGAGCTGGATCTTGGGCTGCAGGATAAATCAGCTGGGGCTCGTCGAACTGGAGATGGTTGACGTAAGGCGCCACCGCGTGGCTGGCCATTCGAGACGCTGAATACGTCTGCAGGAGCTCACCTGCCTCGGTGACGCTCGCCCCCAGCCAGGTAGCGTAATCCTCGCGGCGCAGGATCGCGGGCATCTGGTCTGTTGTGGGGTTGATTTTCGCCAGCAACGGATTGGCCGGTACTGTCAGCAGCGCGCAGCTCTCGACGACATCGTCTTCGTCGGTCACTGACCGCTCCCAAAGCACCGCCACGCCAAATACGGCCCGGTTATCCACACGCACGAAGTAGGGCTGGCGGTGGCCGGCGCGCGTGCGCTGCCAGACATAGAAGCCCGCGAGCGGCACGATACCGCGCTGTCCGTAGAGCCATGCGGTACGAAAGTCCGCCGAGCTTTGCAGGGCGTTGCCCCTCAAGCGCGCGACTCCGGGCCGCGCAACGTCGCCTTTTGCGGACGCCGGCACCAGTCCCCAGCGCATCATCACGCCCTCCGACTCGCGCCCGTGTATGCGCGCTACGGGAACGCGCTGGCGGACGGCAACGTTGAATCGTGCGGAGAACTGCCACCAGGGATGGTCCACGCAGAGCTCACTCTCGGCGTCAACCCGATCCGGAATTACCAATCGCTCGCTCATCGAACCTGAGCGTACGACTCATCGACACGCAGGGGAAATGTCCGCCAGCAGCGACAGCCAGGTGCAGCCGGCAGCAATTTTGATGTTGCATCAATCACTTATACGCGGCGACCCGCTCGCTAACGGTCCCACGTCCAAAGTGCGAGAAACAGCCGCAATAATGCACGGGTCAGGAACCTGCGTACAACTGAAAGGGAGCCCAGTAGAAGGGCTTGCGGTAGACGGACGGCGAGCGAATCAGCGACAGCTTTGCGGCGCGCAACGCCACGTCGGGCGGCTGCCCCGCCTGCAGTCCGTCATAGAGCCTGTCCATCAGCAGCGGCGTCGAGGCATCATCCGCCTGCCACAGGGCGCCGATGACATTGTGCGAGCCGGCGCGCAGAAACACCCATGCCAGTCCCACCAGACCCTCACCGGCATAGGCACGAACGCCCGAACCGTAACAAGTGGAAATGGTGACCAGCTCCGCGTGGAGGGGGTGCTGCAGGATGTCGCGCGCATAGAGTTTGAAATCATCCGGTCGATCCCGCGGTGGTGACAGCACGACGGCCGAGTCAAGCGGGCTCAAGCGGCTGGCCGTGCCGTGCGCGACGAAGTGAATATATCGGTATTGGTCGGGTCCGCTCATCGCATAGGCGGATGGCACGGCTTGGGCTTGGGTCAGAACCGTCTGAGTTCCGGGTGTGAAGTGCTGTTGTATGCGTTGAATTTCGGTCGCGGCATTCGGCAGCGACTCGAATCCGGTGGTTGCAGCAACGGGATTTCCGATAAGCAGGAGCTGCCGAATTGCAGCGTTCGCGACGGGGTTCCTCAAGTGCGCGAGCATGCGGATCGAACTTGCGGTCGTGACCGTGACATCTTCGATCCAGTAGCGCATTCCAGCCGCTGTCGGCTCGAGCAGGGTCTCGAAGTTGAGGCTGTGCAGGACACCATCCGGGACCAGGAATACCTTCGAGTCGGCGGGGATCAGCCCCGCAGCGGGCTTTATCAGGGTCTCGTACAGGTACATGGCGGCCGGGGTAGCCGCCCGAACGGGGTCGTTCGACTTCAGAATCGCTCTTTGGTACGCCTCGACTTGCGATTGAATGTCCTTCGATGGCGGCAATACGAACAATCGGGTCTCATCCGCGGTTATCGCCCACAAGTAGGATTGCTGTGGTCCCAGCGAATAGAACAGGATGATGGCATCGAGCTTGCGCGCGACTGTTCGTGGATCCAACGCATCCTTGTCGAGCGAGTGACTTTTGGTACCCGGGAATCCAAGGCCATCCTCGAGCGTGCGTGCGCGGCTTCCGTCCAGCACTCGCAATGCAAAGTCCGATTGCTGCGAGCCCAGGAGGAACTCCGCATATTGCCGGTAGACGTTGGCGCCGAAGCCAAAAGCGGCAAGTCGCAACGACTCATCGGACTCCGCGGATCGCTTGTCCTCGAAAGTCTGAATGGCGCGACCGTACCAGAGCCGCGCTTTTGCCGGTAGGTGTCTGGCGGCATAGAGATTTGCCAGGGCGGCCTCGATATCGGTCTGCAGATCTGGGTCGGTCGCAACCTTTCGGGCTGTCAGCAGGATCTGCTCGCCGTCCTGTCCGGCGAGCAAACCCTGCACGAATCCGACATAGGCCACCACGTTGTTGTCATTGGAAGTGCGGGATTTCAGTGCGGCAGCGTCGAGGTAGCTCCGCGCCGCGGGGTCTTGACCCTGTTCACGAAGCAGCAGGGCGAGGTTGGTTTCGATGTTGGTGACCTGGTCACGGGTCCCGCCGGCAGACAGGGTCTGAAGTGTTTGCAGGGCCAACGCCTCGTATTGGCGCGCCTCATCCAGGTCACCGAGCTTGTACTCGGCCAAGCCCGCATCCTGCAGCCACAGGGCGCGATTGCGGGTCATTCCGATTTGGTGCGCCAGTTGCTCGGCCTGCTGGAATTGGGCAAGCGCGCGCTCGAAATCGCCCAGATTGGTGTATGCCCAGCCCATATTGCCGGTGGCCAGTTGCAGCTGTCTGCGCGCCTGCACGGACCTGGCGAAATCGGCTGAGACTTGCGACAGAGCCAAGGCCTGATCGAAATGTTCGCCGAGCAGACTGTCTGCGCCGATATCGACCAGATCAGAGGCTTGGAGCAGCAAGTTGCCTGATCGACGAGCCACCGCCAGGCTGCTGCGGAATTTTTCCGTTGCCTGGTCCAGATGGCCGGAATCACGCACCAAAAGGCCTTCCGCCCGCAGCACGTCAGCGATCAGCGGGGAACTGGAACCTTCCGCGAGCCGGCGCGCCTCGCGCAGCTCCTGATCACCGCGCGACGAGTTGCCCAGGCGAGAATGCGCCAACCCGGATAGCAGGTTGTACCTGATCGCAACGTCACCCTGGGTCGGAACGGAAGACCCGGGGCCGGTGAGAATTGCGAGCGCATCCTGGGTCCTGTCCTGTCTTAGCAGAATCTCCGCTTCGAGCAGTCGAAACTGAAGTTCCCAAGTTGAGCCAGGCTGGGAATGGCCAGTGGCGAATTCGCTGCGAGCGCGGGCCGCTCGGTCGCGCGCGAGTTCGAGGTCGCCGTGCAGGTAGTCGTCGGAGATGCTTTGGAATAAGGCGCTGGGAGGCGATTGCCTATGGCATCCGGATGCCAGAATTCCAGCCAGCAAGGCTATCAGCGCCGCCGCGGGCGTCGCTAATTGTCGCCTGATCCCCCACCGCCGACGATGTCGACCGTGATTCTGCCGGGGACCGGGCAGCACAGCTCCGCCCGAAGCCCGATCAACTGGACCGCATCGCAGGAAACCAAAAGCTCGCCGAGCAGGACCTGGCCGAACCCCGGAATTTCGACAATGTGGCCGTAGCTTCGGCAGCCGCCGGCCACCTCCAGGTGGTCCACCAGGGAGGCCAGCGCGTAGCCACCACCGGAAGCCGGTGGTTGCGAGGTCATCCGGCGATGTCGGCTGACTACCCACCTATGCGCGTCCTCACTGCCATCCTTGAAGCCACCGAGCAGCCGTTCGCCCTGTGCTCGGCCGGCCTGCCGCGCCTGTTCACAAGTAAGTTTTCCCCCCGCAACCTTACTATCATGCGGCCGTTGGAGTTCCTGGTTCAACGTCGGGCGACATTCGTGGCCGGAAATCCGCAGCCCCTCGAAGACCGTGCCGCTGACAGAAAATCCGATCGCGGCAGAGGCGTCCGAAAGCGTGATCGACAGTTGTGTCACGATCCGGTCCGCTCTCACGACCTCAAGGATGTTGAGATCCTCGACCACCGCGGTGACCAGAATCGAGGCGGACCCGTCGTCGCAACATTCCTGGCCGGACACGCGCGTATACGCTGACGAGCAGGAGATGATTTCATCCGCAGTAAACGCCTCCGACCGCGCCATTGCAAACCCACCCACTGGCGGCAACGAGACCGGTGCCAGCGTTGGCAGCGTCCTGGCAACGGGACCCTCAAGGAAACCACCCAGTGCGTTGGCATCGGCGCGCAGAGAGAAGCGTTTTTTCAGGTCGGCGGATTTCATGACGGTCCTCGCGACGCGATAAGCGGATTGCTGGTGCCCACAATAATCAATGGCTCGGACTCAAGGCAAACCGGTAGCGCGCCAGGTCGGTGGACTGCGGGCTGTCCGCGCCGTGGTGCTCAGCCTCCACGCCCTGCACGACCAACGTGTAGTCTCCGGCGCGCAGTGCGCCCGCCGGAACACTGATGGACACCGTATCCTGCGCCTGGGCCGCCGAAACCGGTAGCCGCCAAACCACCGTTCCCGAGGCGTCGATGAGGAGACAGGCATAGCTTGGGTACTGCCGGGTCGCCGGAATGTCCAAGGACAAGAGCACCGGTTGGCCGGCCGTTCCGCTGACCGAAGGTAGAGCGCCGCCGCGGCTGTTGCCGCCTATGAGGGAAACGGTTGCCACGACTCCGGGCTGTCTGAGCAGGGCGATTTCGTCACTGAACCGCGGTAATACCACGCTGTTCTGATAAACGACGATCCCCAGCAGCAGCGCAAAGGCCGGGCTGAGCACCGCGGGCCTGGCCAATACTTCGAGCCAGGAGCGCTTGAGCGGCTTGGCCGCGTTGCTCGCGATATTCCCGCGCCTGAACTCCTTGCGCGCGATGTCGAGAAATTCGGCTGCCGCGTGCAGATCGGCCGCGCATTCCTGGCAGCCGAAGAAGTGTTCTTCGAACTCGGAGCGCAGCTGTATGGGCAACTCGTCCAACAGGTACTTTTCGACGGCCCCGAGTTGTATGGCTTGCTGGTGGTCCACTACTCGGCGTCTCCAAATCGCTTCAGATAAGAGAACTTGAATGATCGCTTGGCGCGATGAACCAGCACCCGCAAATACTCGCGCGACAGGCCCAGCTCGGCGCAAACGGCGTCTTTGTCACGTTCTTCCAACAACACCAGCTGCAGCAGCCGGCGGTCGCGGTCGGGCATGTCGCTCAGGATCTTACGCACCAGCAGCTGCGCTTCGCGGCTCTCGGCCCCCGCACCGGTGGTTTCCGTGGCGACGAAATGGTGCTCCGGCACCTCATCGATGCTGGAAATGGTTCGGCCCCTGGCGCGGTAATGCTCCAGCAGCACGTTGTTGCAGACCGAATTGACCAGGGCCCCCAGGCGCTCTGGAGCGCGGATCTCATTGGCACGAACCAACGTCAACACCCGCACGAAGGTTTCCTGCCGCACATCCTCGATCGCCTCCATCGACGCCAGCCGGGAGCGTAATTTCAGCTTGATGAGCTCGCCGAAATAGGCCGCGAAGTGCTGTTCGGTGTGCACGTCCCCGCGTTGCAATCGCTCCAGGTAGTCGGCGTCGAATGCAATGAACTGCAAAAGGGGCTTGCTCCGAGGCTGCGGGCGAGTTTCCCATTCTACCCGACTCCTTCTGCTGCCTTGGTGCCCAAAAAGAATGCATTCGTCGAGGAGGTTGCCCGCGGCCCCTAGCACGCGTACTCAAGCGCTCCGATCCGCAGCATGCCTTCCATCGCCTCCCGCGGGAGGCCCTCCTCGATCAGGGCCGCCGCCGGGCAGCGGGTCGCGAGCCTTGCCCACAGGCGCTTTTCAAACGGCGAGGCGATTCGGCACAGGGCCGTCATGCCCGGTGCGATCAACAAGGCGCGACCCTCGGGGAATACCGCCAGCCCGGCGTCCTCGCCACGCTTCAGCAGGCGCCGCGGATCGAACAGAGCAGGGTCCGGCGCCTTGAAGCCGGCGGTGGCGCGCTGAGCCCGGAGCGCCATCTGCTCGAATCGGCAGACTGTCAATTCTGTGGACGGGTCCGGGAGATGCCCGGCAATGAAATCGAGCAGGCTGTCGGCGGATTTGGTCCAGGCCGCCAGCAAGCTGTGGCGCACGTCGTCGCGCAATATCGACAAAGTCAACAGGCCCTCGTTCACCGCGCGACGCGCGCACCAGGAGTGCTGCACCTGGGAGGTGAAGTGGAAGCCGGAGCCTTGAATCAATGCTGCAAAACACGCTCGTTCCGGAACTTCAAGGCTGTATGTGCTCATGCGGGGACTCCCCAGGTTGTTATTGGTGACCGTCTCCAATCGTGACCCGAGCGTGTCATTCGTATCAGTTCACTGATTTGCCCTGAGGAATTGCCCGGTATCCGCGCCGTGAATAGTCAATAAAAACAAAGGGTCAGCACCAAAATATTTATCAATCAGTCGCTTACCGATCGCCCGCGCGAGACACGTGAGCGGCTGATAAGGTTGTAACACTGTGGAGCGAGCCCAAGACCCTGAACTATTGCGGCGCCTACTGCGCGCGAAGGACCGGATGGACGCAGCCTCGCACGAGGATTGGCCCGTCCGGCGGCTGGCGCGTGTCAGCCGCGTCTCTCAGGCTCACTTCGCGCGATCGTTCAAGCAGGCTTTTGGCGTACCGCCTCACCGGTACCTGCTTTCGCGCCGCATCGAGCGGGCGATGGCGCTGCTGCGTGATACCGACGCGTCCATCACCGACATTGCCTTCTACACGGGCTGGGCGAGCCTGGGCACGTTTGGACGCACCTTGCGCGACGTCACAGGCGAGACCCCCGGCGCAATTCGGGCGCACAGCAGAGCTGCGGCACATGAGCTCGGTCGGGTGCCCGCCTGCGTTCTCAGCGCTGCGCAACGACCCGACCTCACGATCGCAGTTTCGGAGAAGCGGCGCCACTTGGCGGGCGGTATAAACGGGTCCGACGCATTAAGGAGTGCCGATGAGCCAGGGAATCGAAGTGGTCGGACTGTACGTTCGAGATCAGGACGAAGCGCTCGCGTTTTACGTTGAGAAGCTGGGATTTCGCGTCCATACGGATGTGCGCAACGGCGATTATCGCTGGCTCACGGTGCAGCACCCGGACCAGCCGTCGTTGCAGCTCGGCTTGTTCGTGCCGGGGCCGCCGGTGCTGGACGCGGCAACGGCCCAGACGCTGCGTGCGATGGTTGCCAAAGGTGCGATGCCGCCACTTGTGCTGACGGTGGATAACTGCCGCGCCGCACACGATAGGATGCGTACCCGGGGAGTGGAGTTCACACAGGAGCCCACGGACCGCTACGGCAGCATCGACGCCAGCTTCCGCGACCCGTCCGGCAATGGATGGAAGATGATCGAGGCGCGCCGCAAAGGTTGATTCCATTTCCGATTCGATAAGCCGTTGACCTGCATTGTAGTTCCTGGTGTAAGAGCCCGACGGCGTTCCCCAATCGCGACAATTGCGGCGCGAACTTCGAACGCCTGGTCGCCCTCAAGTCCAAGTACGATCCTGACAATCTGTTCCGGCTGAACGCGAACGTGCCGCCCAAGCTCGGGTGAGGATGCGCGGCATCCGTGCCGCGCTCAGTTCCAGCCGCCATTGGCGAGCTCGGGCGGAAGGATTCTCATGAACGCCTCGACGGCATGGATCTGTCCGTCGTAGATCTTGAAGGCCTCCCACACCGTGAGCTTGTCAGGGGCGGTGTCCCGGACGTTCCACCACATGCGCAACCATACGATTCCAAGGCGCTCGTCCACGGCCACGACCCGCGTCGTCACCGGGCCGATGCGTTTGAAGATGGCGAGCGACTGGGTGCTGATGTTCTTGCAGGTCGGAGTGAAGGTGCAGGCAGCGCCGGCCATCACCGCGCCATTTTCGAGCCGATAGGCATCGGCGGTAAATGGCGCATCGACTGCTGCGAAGGTGTCGGCATTGTTCAGGCCCTTCGGATAGTGCATCGCGATCTCGATGGCTTTTTCCCGCGTCGCAAGCTGATCGGGACGCGGCACGAAATTCATGGCCTCGCTCGGCGCGCTTAGCCCGTCGATGTTGAAGCTCAGTCCCTCGGCGCGGGTGCGCGTGGAGACGGTTTCGATCTCAGTGATCTTCTCGCCAACGACCTTGATGCGCACGACGAGGATCAAGGGTGCCCCGCTTTCCTGCACGACGACGTCTGCGCCAGCCACACCCGCGCGCTCATCGAGGAAGTCCTGGCGGTAACCGCGCAGGCTGGTCACGGTGTTGAGGATGGTTACCTTGGCGAGCGGCTTCTCGATCCCGTCCTCGGTCACGCGCAGGTTATCGGCCAGCGGCAGCCTGCTCGTGTCGTGCCGCAGCAGTGCGTACAGGTAGCGCGTCACGGTGCCGCGCAGGCACTCGCGGTCGCAGGCTGCGGGCTGCGCTGCAGCAGCGGTCCAGGACAGAACCAGCAGACACAGTGAGACCATGGTTTTCATGTTTTCCCCTTCGCGCACTTTAGCTCAAACGCTCTGCAAATTGTCGTAATACCCGTTCGAATACAGCCACCGGTTGACCGCCCTCAACGAGGTGCCGATCATTGATGATGACCGCCGGGACGCCGTTGATGCCCTGGCTGCCGTAGAACCGCTCGCGCGCCCGTACCTCGGCGCCATAACGGTCCGTTTCCAGGACAGCCTGCGCAGCCGCCGGATCCAGGCCCACCTGCGCGGCGATTCTGGCGAGAGTTTCGTGATCACTGGGATCCGCGCCATCCGTGAAATAGGCGCTGAACAGCGCCTGCTGCAGTTCCAGCTGTTTGCCTTCCAGGGCCGCCCAATGCAGCAGCCGGTGGGCATCGAAGGTGTTGTAGATCCGGGTACGCTTCTGCATATCGAAGCGGAACCCCAGTTGCGCGCCACGGGCCCGGATCATTTCCTGGCTCTGTGCGAACTGTTCCGGGGAAGGCCCGTATTTCTGCGCGATGTGCTCGACGATGTCCTGACCGCCAGGTCCCATGTCGGGATTGAGTTCGAAGGGCTGAAAATGCAGCTCAGCATCGACCACGTCCCGCAGATTGGACAACGCCGCGAGCAGGGATTGCAGCCCGATCGCACACCAGGGACAGGAGACATCTGAGACAAAGTCGAGCTTGGTGGTGGCGCTCATGGGTACATCCGGTGGGGACTCGCAGATTGTTGAGGCGTTATACTCCGCATCGTGGGCTTCTGTGGAGGGGTGGCATGGGCGATGGCGCGCCGGGTTTGAGCCTTGGTCGGGACGATGAGGCGGCGCGCCTGTCGCGGCGCGAATTCATCAAGCGGGTGATTGCCTCGGGTGCCGTGGCTTCGGCGGCCACCTACGTCTATGGCGGTCTGTCCGGATGTGTCAGGCGCGGCGGACCGGTCGCCGGCGGTGTCGAGCGGCTGATCTCCATCAACGTAAATGGCCAGATCCGGCGCGTGGACGTTCTGCCGCAGGAGACCCTCGCCATGACGCTGCGCTACAAGCTGGGCCTGACGGGCACCAAGCTCGGCTGCGACCGTGGTGAATGCGGTGCCTGCACGGTGATGCTGGACGACATCACTCACAATTCCTGTTCGGTGCTGACGCATAGCGTACTTAATCGTAAGGTGACCACGGTGGAAGGTGTGGGCGGCCCGAATGGCGAGCTGCACCCGGTCCAGCAGGCCTTCATCGACGAACTGTCACCGCAATGCGGATTTTGTACGCCGGGACAGGTGGTTTCGGCCGTAGCCCTGCTGAAGCGCAATCCGCATCCGACGCGCGAGCAATGCCGCGCCGCAATGGCCGGCAATCTGTGCCGCTGTGGCGCCTACGACAATTATCTAAACGGCATCATGCACGCTGCCGGCGGCGGTGCCGCATGAGCTACAAGCTGCTGGGAAAGGATTTCACGCCTCCGGATGTCTTGGCCAAGGTCACCGGTCAGGCGAAATACGCCGAGGACTTCCGCGCCGACGGCATGGTGTTCTGCCGCATGCTCACCAGCCCGATGCCGCATGCGCGGGTGCGCGGCATCGACGCCTCAGCGGCACTGGCGTTGCCCGGCGTGCTCGGCGTGTTGCTGCCCAGCGAAGTGACGCCGATACCGGAACCGAATCCCCCCATCCTCAGCGCCGAGCCACAGTACGTCGGGGCGCCCATCCTGGCGGTTGCAGCTGTGGATGAGACCACGGCGCAGGATGCGATCGACCTGATCAAGCTCGACCTGGAACCGCTGCCCTTCGTCGTGGACCCGCTGCACAGCCTGCATCCAGAGGGCCCGAGCGCCCGCGCGGACGGCAACAATGTCGGGGCGCAGGGACTTAAGCTGCAGTCCTTGAAATGGACCCTGGAAGACTTCGAGCGCGAGGCTCCCGGCAAGCTGCCCCTGGGCAAGGCCGCCGAAGACTGGTCATACGGTGATGTGGAAGCGGGGTTCGCCCACTCAAAGATCGTTTATGACGATAGCTTCGTCACCGCGAGCAACTCACACCACAGCATGGAACCGCGCACCACCTTCGCCTACTGGCAGAACGGCAAATGCTACGTGCACGGTTCCACCCAGAGCCAGTCGTTCGTCGTGCCGGGCCTGGCGCAGTACATCGGCATCAAGCCCGATGCTCTGGTTTACATCGCGGAGTTCTGCGGCGGCGGCTTCGGTTCCAAGGGCGCGGCCTTTCCCAGCATGGCCATCCCGGCGCTTATGGCGCGCAAGCTGAACCGGCCGGTCATGATGCGCGTGAGCCGTGCCGAGGAGTACTACATCGGCCATGCGCGCAACGGCTTTCAGGGTCGCGTCAAACTCGGGTTTGGCGCTGATGGCCGCCTCTTGGCGGCCGACCTGTACGTTGTCCAGGATGGTGGCGCTTACAACGGTTTCGTGGACTTTCGCAACGCGGCGGATGCGTTGTCGGTGGTATACCAGCCGCTGGCCATGCGCTGGCGTGGCATACCGGTCTACACCAATACCCCAACGCGTTCGGCCCAACGCGGCCCCGGTGAGAATCAGATCGCCTGCATTCTCGAGCCACTGATGGATCGCGCGGCCCGTGATCTGAAGATCGACCGACTGCAGCTGCGTAACATCAATGCACCGCAGACCGGCTCGAAAGTCGGGTCGAACCGCCGCAACGTGACCAGCTCGTATCTGCGCGATGCGCAGCAGCAGGGCGCGGCAAGGTTCGGCTGGGCCGAGCGTGTGAGCCGCAGCGGCCAGCGACGTGGATCAAAAGTCACCGGCATCGGCATCGGACAGGCTTATCATCCCGCCGGCTTCAATGGCTTCGACGGTCTGGTACGCATCACCGCCGACGGCAAGCTGCACATCCACACCGGCGTCGGCAATCTCGGAACGTTTTCGCATTCGGGTACGGCGCGAATCGCCGCTGAAGTACTGCAGTACGACTGGGAAAACTGTGTCGTGGAGCGCGGGGACTCGCGCAAACACCTGCCCTGGAACATCGGCCAGTTCGGCAGCAACACCTCTTTCACGATGGCGCGTACCAACTATGTCGCTGCCATGGACGCGCTGGCCAAGATGAAGGAGATCGCGGCCCATGACCTGGGCGGCCACCCCGATGACTATTCTATCGACGGCGCCCGGATCTTCGCCAAAGCCAATCCGCATCGCGGCATGACCTATGGCGCGGTTGCCCAGCGCGCCGTGAAGCTGGCCGGCAAGTACTCAGGTTACGAGCTGCCCCATGACATCAATCCCATGACGCGCACTTCGGCCACAGCGCTCGCCGGCAGTGGTCTGATCGGCGTGGCCAAGGACACGCTTCCTGTGGGCGGTGAGACCGCGGCCTTCGCCTGCGCGTTCGCGGAAGTCGAGGTGGATCTGGAAACCGGCCAGCACCGCGTCATCGACATCCTCAATGTCGGCGATTGCGGCACGGTGATTCACCCCATGGGCCTGACCACGCAATTGAAGGGCGCAACCGTTCAGGGCATCAGCATCGGTACGCTGGAGCACATCATTTTTGATCCGCAGAATGGCCTGCCGGGGCACGTTGGACTGTACCAGGCGCGGCCTGCCACTTACCTTGATGTGCCCGCGAATCTGAATGTCGACTGGGTGAACAAGCCGGACCCGACCAGCCCGATGGGTACCAAGGGAATCGGCGAGCCGCCGCTGGGAGCCGCCGCTTCGGCCATTATCTGCGCCATTTCCGACGCCCTGGGCGGCCATGTGTTCAATCGCACTCCAGTCAAGACCGACATGGTGTTGAACGTGGCAATGAAGCAGCCGGCGGCGCATTCGCCGCTGCAGGTGAACACGGATTAGCCATGACCATGCACCGCGACATGATGCCGCACTTTGAGCTGTACCAGCCCGACAGCGTGCAGGGGGCACTCGATCTGGCGCAGGCGATAGGACCCGGCGCCTGGTTCCTGGCCGGCGGCAACGACTCACTCGACTGGTTCAAGGATCGCAACAAGCGCCCCGCTGCGGTCATCGATCTGTCGGGCATCCGTGAGCTCCATGGCATTCGCGAGACCACCGATGGCCTGGAGATCGGAGCGCTGACCAAACTGGTGGACGTAGAAACTTCAGAACTTGTGCGGGCCCGGTACTCGCTGCTGGCGACGGCCGCCGGGCGCGTGGCCAGTCCGCAGATCCGCAACAGCGGCACACTTGGCGGCAACCTCTGCCAGGACGCGCGCTGCTGGTACTACCGCTTCGGTGTCAGCTGCTACCGGGCGGGCGGCAATGCCTGTTATGCCGACACGCCCCAGGGAATGAACCGTGAGCACTGTCTGTTCGGCGCGAGCCGCTGCGTCGCCGTATCACCCTCGGATACCGGCACTGCCGCGATGGCGCTGGATGCCCGCATGGTGCTGCGCGGTCCGGATAGGCAGCGCGAGCTGTCCGCCGAAGAGTTCTTTGTTGGTCCGGCCCATGACATCACGCGCATGACGGCCCTGCGACCCGGCGAGCTGCTGATTGCAGTGCGCTTTCCCAAGGAGTGGGCCGGCGCACGCTTTTATTTCGAAAAGGTCGCCGACCGAAATACCTGGGACTTCGCCCTGGTCAGTATCGCGGCGGCTCTGGTCGTGCAGAACGGAGTCATCACGCGGACGCGGCTTGCTTGCGGCGCGGTGGAATGCGTGCCGCGTCGGTTGCAGGCGGTCGAGCAGGCCGTGACCGGCCAGCCGCAAAACGAGGCCACCGCGCTGCTGGGCGGGCAGATCGCGGTCGCGGGCGCTGAACCGCTGCACTTCAATGGTTTCAAGGTAGCGCTGATGGAGAATCTGGTGCGCCGCGCGCTGCGGCCCGAGGCGCCCGAGCACGCATAGCCGAGGATGAAAGACATGGAAATCTTCCGCATGGGCCACGATGTCTGGGGTCGCCCGGTCCTCGAAGGGGTCTCCTGGCATCTGATCTGGGTCGCCGTGGGACTTGGCGCGGTCGTGATCATCGGGCACGCGGTCTACCGGGCCATACGGCCCCGGAGCACATGAGCATGGCCGTCACGGCAGAGCGGATGCAGGAGCTGCCCGCGCACTCCGACCGTGTGCTGCGGCACGCCGCGATTGATCGCCTGTTTCATTGGCTCACGGCGGCTTGCGTACTGACACTGATGGCCACGGGACTGCTGCCGCACGTGGGCGTACAGTTTGACTGGGCCGGCATCCACTGGGTCACCGGGCTGGCGCTCGTGGCGCTGGTGATCTTCCACATGCTGCGCTCGATGGTCTGGCGGCGGCTGCGCGCCATGTGGTTCAACATCGCCGAACTGCGCGCTCACCAGGTCGGCAAGTACTCGATTGCGCAAAAGCTGATGCATCATGCAATGACGATCATGGTGCTGTGTGCGGTGGTCACCGGATTGCTCATGCTGAAGAAGATCAGGACCCCGCTCCTGGTGCGCGATCCCTATCTGTTCAGCGCTCATACCTGGGGGATCATCTATGTCTTTCATGGACTCGCCGCCCTCACTTCGATCACCCTGGTGATCGTGCACGTCTATTTCGGGCTCATTCCTGACAATCGAATGTACCTGCGCGCCATGATCAACGGCTGGATGTCCCGCGGCGAACAGCGGGCCCGTGTAGCCGGCATACGTGCCGGTGAGAAGCACCTGACGTGACCGAACAACCCGGCGAGCTGGCACGCCGCAGCGACATCATCGAGCGCGGCTACGAATACCTGTTGGCTTTCGCGGCCCAGGGCCGCAGGGTTGAAACCGGCAGCGAGGTACGCGACACATTACTTGGGATGCTCGCGGCGCTTGAGGGGCTGGAGCGCATCGTCGCTGCGGCCGCCAATGCGCATCAGCCCGTGCAGCGCCACGATGCCGGCGCATTCTTCAGTGCGCTACGTGAGGATGTCCTCAAGGCCCGCGGCGCCATCGCCTTCACCCTCAACTGCGACACCATCGGTTCGCAGCTGATCGACAATCTCAACGCCTCCAGCCACGTGCGCGCGCTGCTGACGGATCTGTTTCTGGTCGACCAGGCACTGCGGCAGGCCGCACCGGGCCGCTGAGGCCATGCAATCACCGGGCGCAAGGCTCCTCAGGCTGTGGCGGAAGTTGAGCCCGCTGCCCGGCGGGCAATGGCTATTCGCGCATATCTTCAGCCTGATGGTTCCGTACTCGGGATCAGTCGGGCCGCGGGTGCGGGTACTGGAGCCTGGACACGCCGAAATCGAGATTCGCGACCGGCGCTCGAACCGCCAGCACCTGGGCAGCGTTCACGCGGTCGCTCTGATCAATGTCGCAGAGCAGGCAAGCGGGCTCGCGATGCTGGTCGGACTGCCGGACGGCATACGTGCCATCGTGACTCAGATATCGATGCAGTACCTGAAGAAGGCGCGCGGAACGATACGCGCGGTGAGCACCGTTGCCGTGCCTGTGGTCACGGCCGATACGGATATCGACGTGACGGCTGACTGCCTCGATCGGGATGGCGCCGTCGTCGCCCGCGCTACGGTGCGCTGGCGTGTGGGGCCGATCCGTTGACCGAAACGGCCTTTACCCGCCAAGCACAGGTGCAAGTGCCGCTGATCTGCGGCCCGATGTACCCCTGTTCGAACCCTGAGCTGGTCGCTGCGGTCAGCGAAGCCGGCGGACTGGGTGTGATCCAGCCCCTGTCGCTGACCTACGTGCATGGCCACGAGTACCGCGCGGGGTTGCGCTTGGTCAGGTCGCTCACGTCGCGGCCCATCGGGTTCAATGCGCTCATCGAGGCGAGCAACAGGACCTACCTTGAGCGTATGAAGGGGTGGATCGATATCGCCCTCGAGGAGGGCATCCGCTTCTTCATTACCTCACTGGGAGATCCCAGATGGGTCTGCGAGCGGGTGCACGCCGCCGGCGGCGTGGTCTACCACGATGTCACCGAGGCAAAATGGGCGCAGAAGGGCGTCAATGGCGGGGTCGACGGTCTGATCGCCGTCAACTCGCGCGCCGGTGGCCATGCCGGCAGCAGGACCGCCGCGGTACTGCTCGAGGAACTGCGTCCCTTTGGGCTGCCGGTGGTCGCCGCAGGTGGAGTCGGCACACCCGAGGAGTTTGCCCGGCACATCGCCATGGGCTATGCAGCCGTGCAGCTTGGCACACGCTTCATTGCAACTGCGGAGTGCAGGGCAAGTGATGCCTACAAGCAGGCCATCGTCGCCGCGGTCGAAGACGATATAGTCCTCACCGAACGTCTCACGGGGGTGCCCGTATCCGTGATTCGCAATGCCTATGTCGCGAAGCTGGGAACGCGCGCCGGACCCTTCGCGCGCTGGATGCTGCGCGGTCGCAGGAGGAAGCACTGGATGCGCACCCTGTACACGCTCAATTCGCTGCGCCGCCTGCGGCAGTCGCTGTCCTCGGGAGACACGAGCACCGACTACTGGCAGGCCGGAAAATCAGTGAGCGGAATTCACCAGATCCTGCCGGCCGCGCAGATCGTAAGGACCTTCGCCGCGGCCCTTAACGCGATCAATGCTTGAGGTGCCAGCCGGTGCGCAGCATCCACGACACGATGGTCAGACACGCCGCCAGGAACACGGCAATAAACCCTAAGCTGACGCCAAGCCCGACGTCGGTGTGGCCATAGAAGCTCCAGCGGAATCCGCTGATCAGATATACGACCGGATTGAAGAGCGTGATCGTGCGCCAGGGCGCCGGCAGTATGTCGATGCTGTAGAAGCTGCCGCCGAGGAAGGTCAGCGGCGTCACCACCAGCAGCGGCACCACCTGCAGCTGTTCCCAGCTGTCTGCCCAGATGCCCAGCATGAAACCGAACAGGCTGAAGCTGACCGAGGTCAGCAGCAGAAAGGCGATCATCCCCAGGGGATGCAGGATGTGCAGCGGCACGAAGATGGTGGAGGTCGCGAGAATGACCAGGCCGATGATCATGGATTTGGTGGCGGCCGCGCCGACGTAGCCCAGCAGGATCTCGGGGGTCGACACCGGTGCCGAGAGCAGCTCGTAGATGGTCCCGGCCCACTTGGGCATGTAAATGCCGAAGGATCCGTTGCCCACGCTTTCGGTAAGGACGGACAGCATGATCAGGCCCGGCACGATGAAGGCGCCGTAGGGCACACCGCCGATATGGGTCATGCGCGAGCCGATGGCCGAGCCGAATACGATGAAGTACAGCGAGGTGGTCAGCACCGGCGCGCCGATGCTCTGCACCAGAGTGCGGAAGGTACGGGCCATCTCAAAGTGATAGATGGCCTTGACCGCGTGCCAGTTCATGCGGCACCTCGAACCAGCGATACGAATATTTCCTCCAGCGAACTCTGGCTGGTTTCAAGGTCACGGAAGGCTACACCTGCCTCCCCGAGCTGGCGCAGCAGCGCGGTGATTCGCGCCCGTCCGCCCTCGCTGTCGAAGCAGTAGACCAGGGTCATGCCATCGGCACTGAGGCTAAGGCCGTATTCGCTCAGGCTCGCTGGAATGCTTACCAGTGGATCATGCAGGTGCAGGGTCAGCTGTTTCTTGCCGAGTTTGAGCATGAGGGTGGCCTTGTCTTCTACCAGGATCAGCTCGCCACGACTGATGACGCCGATGCGGTCAGCCATTTCCTCCGCTTCCTCGATGTAATGGGTAGTCAGGATGATCGTGACCCCCGAATCGCGCAGGCCGCGCACCACATGCCACATGTCGCGCCGCAGTTCCACGTCAACGCCGGCCGAAGGCTCATCCAGGAACAACACGCGCGGTTCGTGGGACAGCGCCTTGGCAATCAGGACGCGCCGCTTCATGCCACCTGAGAGCGTAGTGATCTTGGCGTCCTTCTTGTCCCACAGCGACAGGCTGCGCAGAATGCGCTCCAGCGCGGCGGGGTCGGGCCGGCAGCCGAACAGCCCGCGGCTGAAACTGACGGTCGCCCAGACAGTCTCGAAGGCATCGGTAGTGAGCTCCTGCGGTACCAGGCCGACGGTGGCACGGGCTGCGCGGAAGTCGCGGACGACATCGTGCCCGCCCACGGTCACGCTGCCGGCGGAGGGCGTGACCAGCCCGCAGGAGATCCCGATGAGGGTGGTCTTGCCGGCGCCATTGGGTCCCAGCAGCGCGAAGATCTCGCCGCGGCGGATGTCAAGGCTCACGGATTTGAGGGCCTGATGCCCCGTGGCATAGGTCTTGGTCAGTTTTTGAACCGATAGAATGGCGTCCATAGTGCGAAGATTACCGGCCTGACGAGACAACGGGGAAAATCATGTCGACGCGCAATAACAGTGGTATGTCAGCGGCGGCCCACGAGTACATGCTCGGGGCTTCGCTGCGGGAGTCACCGGTTCTGGCAAGGCTGCGCGCCGCCACGGCCCCCAGGGCCGAGGCGGAAATGCAGATCGGTCCGGAACAGGGTCAGTTCATGGCGTTCCTGGTGCGTCTCACCGGTGCCCGGCGCTGCATCGAACTGGGAACCTACACCGGCTATTCGGCGCTGGCCGTGGCGCTGGCCCTGCCCCCGGACGGCAGCATCGTGGCCTGCGACGTGAGCGATGAGTTCACGCGGGTCGGCCGTCCCTTCTGGCGCGAGGCCGGTGTGGAGTCGAAGATCGATCTGCGGCTCAAGCCCGCGCTGCAGTCGCTGGATGAACTGCTGGCGCAGCCCGGCGGGCGGGGCGGGTACGATTTTGCCTTCGTCGATGCGGACAAGGGCAACTACATCGCGTACTACGAGAAACTTCTCGAACTGGTGCGACCCGGCGGCCTGATCACGGTCGACAATACCCTGGGCGTGTCGGGCCGCTACGTGACCGAACTGACTTCGCCGAGTGCCGAGGCGATCCGGGCGTTCAATGCCCACGTGCATCACGACACCCGCGTGGAGCTGTCGATGTTGCCCATCGGCGAAGGCCTGTCGCTGCTGCGGGTGCTGTAGTTTCGGGATGTGCAGCGCAACATCGGTTACGATTCCTTCAGGTCAAGAGCGCTTCGCATTACATCGGGGGAACGCATGGCCGCAATATCGGGGGAACGCCTGGCCGCAACGCCGTATCCGAAGCAGCAGATGCATCGCTTCGCATATACCAAGCTCAGCAAGGAACAGATCGCCGCCAAGCTTTCCCCAGTTGTCGCGAAGGGGCCAACAAATGTCTCGCCGCTCGCCGCAGACTTCGCGGGCCAAACGCTGAGCATCGTCACGGACGATGGTCCGGCGCTCAAGTACAAGTTCACCAGCAATACCAAACTGTCGCTATCGGAAAACGGCGCCAAGGCGGTCGATGCCGGCTTCGGCGCCCTGGAAAACGACGATATCTGCTTCTTCACCCATCTGATTCCCGGGACGCAGCGCGGCTATGCCGTGGTCGTCGACCGAACGAGCAAGCTGGTTACGGTCATCGAGCTGTGGTTCAGCGGCTACGAGGACAATCGCGAGGTCCAGCGCCAGATCCATTTCGGCTATGTCGATGCCGGCGGTGAGGCGCCCAAGGGGCGGCATGAACTCACCAACCGCCTCGAGGGACGCGGCTATCACTGGCGCCAGGACAATGGCATGGAGACTCTGGAGTACTACCCTTCGGCGGGGTACTCGCACTTCGTGGAACTCTCGCGCACGGGCGGTGAACTGGGGTTCTGCGCCCCGTCGGACTATGTGAAGCTGGATAACGATTTCATCCTGTACACCCGTACGGAGTGCGAGTTCTCAGGCACTTTCACCGCATACGTCATTGACATGAACCGGGTGCAGCAGATGGGCGTCCGGCTCGGCTTTGATGACGCCGACAATCTGAACTACTCCATCTTTCGCGGCCACGGCGACATCACCGGTCAGATCGCGCATTTCGAGAAATTCGAGGACAACACGGGCGACCCGATTCCCGGACCAAAGGATAAGGACGGCAAGCCCACGAAGGGCGGACGCAGGGTGTACCGCCCCATCCACACCATGGAGAAGATGACCCGTGAGGAGGTTGCCAAGGTCGTCAAGGAGCACTTGACCGCCTTTCCGGCGCGCACCACCACGGGCGGCGCCGCCGGCATGAGCCAGAACGCTCTGCCGGCGAGTGACTATCTGGCGGGCAAGACCTTCACCCTGCGCTATGACCATGGCCCGGTGATGGAATACAGAGTCGACGGTAGCGATCAGTTGAACTGGCGCATGAACGGACAGGGGGATTGGGTCAAGGCGCGCTACCAGGCCTATGAGGCGGCGCAGGGTCTGGTGCTGTTCGGCCACCTGCTGGAAGGCGCGCCCGACCACGATGGCCATATCATGGCCGTGGACTTCCACCAGGGTCTGGTGACCTGCTACAACGGCCATCTCAATACGCCGTACTTCGCCAACGAGGCCGGCGCTCGCACGCTGTTCGGTGTGCTCGAGATGGAGGGCGTCCAGCCGCCCCAGTACCGCCGCCACCAGCGCACCACGGAAATGACGGGCCGCTGCATCACCTACAGCTATGCGCCGGGCCTGGTGTCGATGCACCTGTATTCCACGCCGCACACGGTCTCCTGGATCATCTTCACGCCCGACCAGCATGGCGGCATGGAGTGGAGCGGACCGGGCGATTTTGTGAAGATCCGCGATGGCATCTATTTCATGTACTGGCTGGAAGAAGCGTGCAACGGCACGCTCGGCACCGTGCTGCTGAACCTGAACATCATGCACGACGCCGGCATTGCCTATAACTGTGGCACCAGGGGCCTGAACATGAGCGCCATAGGCGCCATCGTCCGGCACGCCGGCAAGTTCGACGTCGACAAGTACTTCCAGATCCGCACCTGAGGAGGACCCATGAGCCAGCACTCCACCGCGACGCGCCGGATGTTCCTGAAGGGCGGTGCGCTTCTGGCCGGTCCGCTCGCTGCGGCGGCGCTGCCGGCCGTGGCGCTGGCCCATGAGCGACCTGACGACGGGTTACACGCTCGTGTGAAACAACTGGAAGATGAGGCGGCGATCCGTGAGGCGCATCAATCGTGGCTGCGCCAGATAAATTCCGGTGGCGGCATGGCACTGATCGACGCTTGCGTTCGGCGTGTGACGGCGGATTACGCGGGCGTCGCGGACAGCATCGAGATCGCCGCGGATGGGCAAACGGCTACCGGGCGATTCGATTGCGCTGTCGAGTTGGAAACCATGCTGCCCGATGACTCCACCCTTGGGCAGATGGCGCACGCCCAGGGCAGTGGCATGGTGCGTACCAGCGCACGGCGGATGCTGACGGTCAAATACCTCAAGGTCGCCGGCGCCTGGACGATAGACAAAGTGGTGTCGCCAGGGCTTTAGCCGGACGGGTGCTTGGGCTTTGCCGGTAGCGTCCGGGGTACTGCCGCGGTCAACCATTGGCTAAACCATGCGTTGTCCAGGCACGGGTCTTTTTGTGCACCGAGGCAAAGCCGGGGAGGTTGTATGTGGCTGCCAGGTTTACGCCTTCTAAATCATCGGTTTACGCACATTTTCGGCGCCGGGACCGTCGCGCTGCTGGTGGCCGGCTGTGGCGATAACGGCTGCTGGAACTGCGGAAATTTTCCGCCCCCGTGCTGCAGCGTGGCCCCCGAAGTGTCGCTGGGCCTGGTGGCCGGTAATTTCACCGGCAATGGCAAGACCTCGGTCGTTGCCACCAGCACGGTGGAATACTCTCCATTCCAAAATGCAGGCAGTCTGAAAGCCTATCTCTCCACCGGCGCCGGCACCTTCGCCGCCCCGGTTCTGGTCGGTGATGGCGATGACCCGCTGTACCTGGCGGTCGCTGACCTCAATGGCGATCACCTTCCCGATGTGGTCTCGGCCAGTTTCGATGACGGCACGCTGTCAGTGTTTCTGAACAGTTCCCAAACACCTGGAACTGTCTTTGCCGCGCCCATCATCCTCAGCTCGCCCGGAGCCTCACAGGTGGCCATCGCCGACATGAATGGCGATGGCATGCCGGATCTGGTCTCGGCGGATTTCAATGTGTCCCTGTTCCTGCAGACCGCTCCGGGAGTGTTTGCAAGTCCCGTTGCCCTGTACCCGGGTGGTGCGAACTGGGTGGCGGTGGGAGACCTGAACGGCGACGGCATGCCGGACATCGCGCTCACTGACGCGGTAGGCGTGAAGCTGCTCATGCACACCGGCGCCGCCAACTCCACCACCTATGCCGCGCCGGTGTCGATCTTTACGCAGACGCCGAACAATGCGCTGCAGGGCGCCAATATCATCGCCATTGCCGATGTCAACGGCGATGGCTTCAATGATCTGGTGATCACCGATCCCGGTCCGTCCGGCGGCGCGACACCCACCGTTTCAGTGCTGCTGCAGGACGCCACGCATCCCGGACAGTTCCTGGCGCCCGTGAGCTATGCCGTTGCGCCGTACAGCGTGGCCACTTCGATCGTCGTGATCGACGTCAATGGCGATGGCCTGCCGGATATCGTGATCGGCGGCACGGCCTCTACCACAGTGCTGCTGCAGAACCCCGCAACACCCGGAACCTTCATGGCGGCGAGCAACTACGCCACGCCAAATGCCAATGAAATCGCGGTCGCCGACGTTAATGGCGATGGCAAACCCGACATCATCGTTGGCACGGGACCTGCGCAGACGGTCGCCAATGGCGTAGCACCCAACGTGCCGGGTGTTCTACTGCAGAACGCGACCTCTCCTGGAACCTTCGCAGCCCTGCAGGCACTGCCCTGATCCCGGTGGACACCGACGCCATCCTCGTGCTGACGACCGGCGGAACGATCGATAAACAATATTTCGATGCGCTCAGCAAGTATCAGATTACCGACTCGATCGTCACCAGATTGCTGGAAGTCGCCCGCGTCCGCCATCCCTACCTGGTCGAGGAAGTGCTGCGCAAGGACAGTATTGATATCACCGAAGAGGACAGGGCGCAGATCGTAGAGCATGTGCGGCGCGCGAAGCACTCCCGCATCGTGATCACCCATGGCACGGACACGATGACGGTCACTGCCACCGCCTTGGCCTCGATTGCCGGCAAGACCATCGTGCTCACGGGTGCGCTGGCCCCGGCCCGATTCAGTGAAAGCGACGCGGCGTTTAACCTCGGTATGGCCTTCGCCACGGCTCAGACGACGGCTCCCGGCGTCTACATTGCCATCAACGGCTCTGTGTTTCGCGGGGATGAAGTCGTCAAGAACCATGAACTGGGCTGGTTCACCCGCAAGCAGGAAGACTAGTCAGCGGGTGGCGATCGTCAGTGCTGCGGCTTTGCCCGCCAGCCTCCGGCGCGTGCCTGTGCTTCGGCGGAGGCGTCCAAAGCATCGCCGGCGATGGCATCGGCCACGGCCCGTACCACGGCCGGGGGCAGATCGGAGGCCGCCTGTCGGTACTGGCCCTGGGCCTGTGTCGCTGGCTCATGCGCGAGGACCTGCACCGTCCAACCCTGATCCTCATGACAGGCGAGGCCCGCGGCGTCCGCGCTGCCGCTGAGGTGGAAGGTGCGACAGTACTGCCCCTGCCTGGAGATGAAGGTGACACCGATCTTCACGGTCGCGGAGGGCTCCTGGTTCGCCGCGAGCTGCCCGTTGAGGGCCCGTTCCAACGCGCCGGAAGCGATGAACTCACCCTGCTTTGCGGTGATGGGGCCGGAGGCGTTCAGTTGCGTGCCGAAATGCCACACCAGGGCGCCGAGCACGAAGCTCGCGGCCAGCGAACCCCACTGCACCCAGGCGCGCTGCGGCGCCGCCTGCTTGCGAAATGGCAGCACCTTCGCCGGCTTCGCGCCGGGGGTGCTGTGCACCAGCGAAATAAGCCGGGCGGGTACCGGCTCTTTGAGTATCGGGTCAAAGCCGGCGCGCAATTTCCCGCGCAGGGCCTGATGTGCAGCCACCCGTTGCGCCACCTCGGGATCGGCGGCGACGGCTCTTGCGACCTGCTCGCGCGTCGGCCCGTCGAGTTCACCATCGACGTACGCCATCAGGGTTTCCTCAGACAGCCTCACGAGTACTCCTGTTCGCCGCCGAGCATGCTTTGCAAAGCCTCGCGGCCGCGCGCAAGACGGCTGGTGATGGTGCCGATGGGCGCGCCGATGATGTCGGCGGCCTCGCGATAGGACAAACCTTCGATAAGAACCAGGCCTATCACTTCACGCTGCTCATCCGGCAGGCGCTCCATGGCCTGCTGGACCGGAAGTATCTGTGCGTGGGCGCTGTTCGGGTCCGCGACCTGTTCCCCGAGTTCCTCGGGAGCAAAGACCCGCTTGCGTCGAGCGCGCGCCCGCGCCTCGTCAATCCAGGCATTGCGCAGGATGCCGAACAGCCAGCCCGCCAGCGGTGCGCCTGCGTGCAGCTGGTCGGACTTCGCCAGCGCCCGCTCGATGGCAATCTGCACCAGGTCATCGGCGTCACTGACGTTGCCTGCCAGCGAGCGCGCGAAGCGACGCAATCTTGGCAGCAGTTCAATGATCTCGGCACTTCGGGCCTCGCTAACGGGTGGCATTTGACGATATGTCTGTCATACGAACCGGGCGGCCAATTTCTTCCCTGCGGCGATCGATTCAACTAGATTAGCTGCATGCGGCGCATCACTCTAGCACTGGTATCGAGCTTGGCAGTGGCGGTTGCGCATGCGCAGCTCGGCCTGCCGCTGCGCGTCCCGCTGCCCGTGCCGCCGATATCGACCCTTGATCGCACGCTGCAGGGCGTGGACTCGCAGCTGGACAGTAATGTGCTGCAGAACGCGCGAGCCGTGCAGGTACGAACGCTCATCCGCCGCAATCGCGCGACTCTGGAGGCGGATCCAAATGGCGCGGCCATCGTGCGCAACGAGATCGTGGCCTTTTCACCGACCGATGGCGATATGGCACTGGCCCAGGCGGCTGGATTCAGCGTCGTTGGTGTGCGCACCCTCGATGGCCTCGATGCCCGCGTCGTCATTCTGCAGGCGCCTCAGGGTCTGTCGACGGCGCGCGCGCTGGTGCGATTGCGCACGCTGCTGCCTGCGGTACAGATCGATTTCAATCATGTCTACAGCCAAAGTGGCACGCCAGAGGTGGCAGGCGCCGCCGCTGCTCCTGTGGACTCGGCGGCGAGCGCGGCGCAGACGGCTGCCGGCACGCGAGTGGGCCTGATCGACGGTGGCATCGATGCCGCGCATCCCGTGTTCCGCGACCTCGTGATTCATCGCCATGGCTGCGGTGATGTGTCCGTGCCTTCGGCACATGGAACGGCGGTGGCATCATTGATGGTGGGGCGCGCCGCCGATTTTCACGGCGCGGCGCCCGGCGCCGAGCTCTATGCCGGTGATGTGTATTGCGGAGTTCCGACCGGCGGCGCCGTGGACGCCGTGGCCGAAGCGCTCGCGTGGCTGGTTCACGAACGCGTCCCGGTGATCAACGTGAGTCTGGTCGGGCCGAAGAATGTGATCCTGGAGTCGGTCGTACGCCTGCTGATTGAGCGCGGTTTCATCATCGTGGCCGCCGTCGGCAATGACGGCCCGGCAGCTGCGCCGCTGTATCCCGCGTCCTACCCGGGTGTGATTGGCGTAACGGCGGTTGATGGCCACCGGCACGTGCTGGTTGAAGCCGCGAGGGGTCCGCAGGTGCGCTTTGCCGCACCTGGTGCGGATATGGTGGCGGCGAAATCTCCCCAGGGCTTCGAGGCCGTCCGCGGCACTTCGTTCGCGGCACCGCTGGTGGCATGTCTGCTCGCGGCCGAACTTCGCGAGCCCGACAAGGTTGCGGCCGCTCAGGCAGTCAGCGATCTGGCGGCGCGCGCCGTGGACTTGGGCGCGCGTGGATTCGACCCGGTGTATGGCTATGGGCTGGTGGCGGCGGACCTGGGGCCAGATCTGCGCCTGGCGGGCTTGCGGGCCCGCTGAGCTGGAATTAAGTAAAGCCAATATTTTTTTTCGGCGCGCGGGAAGGAATGGCGGCGGACAGTCGTAGTTCCCTATGAAGGTCGCGGATTGGCCGCGGTCTCAACGGGAGATACGTACATGAAAGCGAATCAACTGATTGCAGGCACGGCCATCGTCGCGGGGCTGCTTTTCGGCGCCAGCGCGCAGGCCGGGGGCCTGGGCGGCATCGGCGGACAGTTCGGTGGTGCGTTGGGCGGTGCGGCGGGAGGCAGCATGTCCGGCTTCGGCGGCATGGGCAGCGTGGCAGGCAATGCCGACGCGTTCGCCAGTGCCAGTCGGATCCGCAACACCAATCCTGCCACGACTTCGCCCAAGGACACGGCCACCAAGACCCACGGCGGTCGCAATGAAAGTTCGACTGCCAGTGCCGCGGGAACCCGGCAGTCGCTCACGTCCACGGCCAGTGCCGCCGCAAATGCGTCACACAACGCGAGCACCGGTACTGCCCCATCATCCACAAGCGCCAATGAGAAGTCACCGCCGGCCTCCCAGGGCGGCGCGCTGGTCACGGGCGCTGCCAATGCTTCGAAGTCCGGAATCGACACCGGCGCTTCGGGCCAGGGTTCGGTGAGCCGCGGCGCCTTCAACGCCAATGGCGACGCGAACCTGGATTCCTCGGTGGGACACTGAGATCCGTTGCAGCAAAGGGCGGGCCGGTGGTAAGGCCGGTCCGCCTTGCAGGCGCAGCTGTGGGCGCGTCACACCGGCAGGGCAGTCGAATATTTAAGCTGCGAGAGCGCGAAGTTCGATGCGACCGTGGCGACGCTTACATGGTTCAGGACATGGCGCATCAGGAAGCGCTCGTATTCCTCGATATCCGCGACGACGATTCGCAGCAGGTAGTCCCACTCTCCGGACATGGTGTAGCACTCCATGATCTCGTCGTGACTCTCCAGCAGCTGCTCGATGCCACGGCGATTCTCCGGGGCATGCGACTTCAGACGCACCTGGCACATGACGTTGACACCGCGCTGAACCTTGCGCGCATCGACCAGGCGCACGGTGCGGCCAAGGATTCCGGCCGCCTCGAGCGAACGGACGCGCCGCCAACACGAAGCGCTCGACGCACCCACCTTCGCAGCCAGCGCGGCGGCGCTCAGGGATCCGTCATCCTGAAGTGCCCGCAGGATTTCACGGTCGACTTTATCCATGGAACATTCCTTTCATAAATGCGCTATTGCTGATAATAACATTTCTAGAAAGTGCCGAAATTGGCGACAAAAGAATCCCCTGTTTCAGCATCTGCGCGTAGATTGCTCAAAGATGGAACAAAGTCCGCCACCACCGGGCGCGGCGCCCGATTGGACGATTCCGCAGCGCTGGTCGCAGTACTCGAGCGACGAGCACGCCATCTGGAACCGGCTATTCAGGCGCCAGCAGGCACAGCTCCAAGACCGGGTCGTCCCGGCATTCAAGCAAGGGGTGCAGGCCCTTGCCCTCGGGCCCCAGGGAATTCCCGATTTCGCAGCCTTGAACGAGCGGCTGAACGCCCTGACGGGCTGGTCCGTCGTCGCCGTTCCCGGCATCGTGCCCGAGGAAATATTCTTTCATCATCTGGCCAATCGCAGGTTCGTCGCCGGGCGCTTCATCCGAACCCTTGCCCAGCTTGATTACCTCGAGGAGCCGGATGTATTCCACGATGTATTCGGACACGTTCCGCTGCTTGCCGATCCGGCGTATGCCCGCTATATGCAGGCCTATGGCGAAGCCGGTGTCCGTGCGCCTAAGGCTGCGACACTTCGCCAACTCGCGCGGCTGTACTGGTACACCGTTGAATTCGGATTGATGCGCCAGGGGGACCAGTTACGGCTGTTCGGTGCCGGCATCGTGTCCTCAAACGGCGAAAGCGAATATGCCCTCGGCAGTGCCGAGCCCCTGCGCATCGGCTTCGACGTGCGGCGAACCATGCGCACCGACTACCGAATCGATTCCTTCCAGAACAACTACTTCGTGATTGAAAGCTTCGAGGACCTGGTCAGGCTTACCGCCGACGCCGACTTCACCGATCTCTACGAGGAGTTGGCGAGGCTGCCGACCATACCGGTCGGCGTGCTGCTGCCCACCGACGTGGTGTTCCCTCCCAATCGGCAGTAGTCCCTGCGACAATGCGCCCGTGATCCGGGTCTTCTACATTGTCCTGGCAAGTTCGGGGGCCATTTATCTGGCCATTTGCGCGGCAATGTTCGCGTTTCAGCGCTCCCTGCTCTATTACCCGCAGCCGCGGATGGTGTCCGCAGCGGCATCGACCATGGTGCTGCGGGTCCAGGGCTCGAGACTCATCGTCACGGTAAGGCCGCATGCCGGCCCGAAGGCCATAATTTATTTTGGTGGCAACGGCGAAGACGTATCGTCCAGTCTGGAAAGTTTCTCCAAGGCTTTCCCGGAGTATGCGTTATACCTGCTGCACTACCGGGGCTACGGTGGCAGCAGCGGCAGTCCCACCGAGGCAGCCATCCACAGTGACGCACTCGCCCTCTTTCAGAATACCTACGCACAGCACCGCGACATCGCGGTGATTGGCCGCAGCCTGGGCAGCGGTGTTGCCATTCGCCTGGCAAGCGAAGCCCCGGTGACGCGGCTGTTGCTGGTGACACCGTACGACAGCATTGAAGAGATCGCTGCGGCTCAATACGCCTATCTGCCGGTCAGGTGGTTGCTCCTCGATCGCTACGAATCCTGGAAATATGCACCCGGGCTCGCAATTCCGACGACCATCATTGCGGCCGAAAATGATGAGGTGATTCCACGTGCCAACACCGAAAAACTACTGGTCCGTTTCCCCTCTAACATTGTCTCGATGACGGTAATAAAGGGAGTCGGCCATAACGACATCGGCACCGCCAACGCATATCTCGCGACGCTCCAGGCGGCGCTGCGGTAGACCTCGGGAGGGTACATGGCCAGCGGATTGTTGACGTTCTCAGGCTCTGTCAGGCGCGATCCCGCGATCGACGCGTGGTTCGACGCCCGCTCGGGCGAGTTGTGTGGCATGGCGCGCCGCTGGTTCCTGCGGATGCGTGAGTGTGGCGCCGATGTTCGAGAGCTCGTGCACGATGGTTGCCCTACCGTATGCGTCGGTGATGCGCCATTTGGGTATACCAACGTATTCAGGTCCCATGCCAACGTCGGTTTTTATCACGGCGACGCCCTGGCCGATCCGGCCGGGCTGCTGCAGGGCGCTGGCAAGTTCATGCGCCATGTGAAGCTCGGGCCCGGCCTGACAGCCGATGATTCTTCTCTTGAATCCCTGATCGCAGCAGCGTATCTGGACATCAAGGCGCGACTGGCATTGCAAGGGTCAACGGGGAACATTACTAATGGCACCAGCAATGCATAAACGCGTACTTGCGCTGGGACTTGACCCGGCGGCCGTTGATCCGGCGGCGTTTCCGCAGTTCACAGCGGCGCAGGTCAGAGCGTTCATTGACTCGCAGGTCGAGCGTGTCCGCCAACTCGGATACGAGGTTGAAACCTGCCTCGTGGATAAAGGCCAAACCGCCGAGAAGGTGTTGGCGCAACATCTGCAGTCACAGTCATTTGACTGCGTTGTGATCGGGGCCGGGCTACGCCAGCCGGAAAGCCTGTTGCTTTTTGAGAAACTGCTCAATCTGGTCCATGAGCGGGCGCCCTGCGCCAGGATCTGCTTCAACACAACACCCGCGGACACCGCCGAAGCGGTCCAGCGCTGGGTCTGAGATGGTTGCTGAATTACGATGACACCACCAAGCCAGGAGCTGGACCGGATTACTGCGGCGACGCTCGATCACTACAATGAGGGCGCCGCTGAATTCTGGAGCGCCACGCGCGATCACGACGTGACGCAGAACATTGATGCGCTGTTGCGGCACATTCGCGCGACTCCCCCCTTTGACATACTCGACTTTGGTTGTGGTCCCGGACGCGACCTGGCGGCATTTCGCGCTCTCGGTCACGTGCCCGTCGGGATTGAGGGCTCGCACTCATTCGCCGCCATGGCGCGCGAGCACAGCGGCTGTGAAGTCTGGGAGCAGAACTTCCTCGACCTGGCCCTTCCGGCAGGCCGCTTCGACGGAATCTTCGCCAATGCGTCGCTGTTCCATGTACCTCGCCGGGAATTGTCGCGCGTGTTGGGACAGCTGCGCGAAGCGCTGAGGCCCGAAGGCGTGCTGTTCACCTCGAATCCACGCGGGACCAATGAGGAAGGCTGGAACCGCGGGCGCTACGGTGTCTACCATGATCTTGAATCCTGGCGCGCATTCCTCAATGCGGCGCATTTCGTTGAGCTGGAGCACTATTACCGCCCGTCGGGATTGCCGCGTGAACAACAGCCGTGGCTGGCAAGCGTCTGGCGCAGCGGCGAATGACAGGAGACAGACGGTGTCACAAAGTGGCTGGAGCGTAGTGGCAAGATTCGGCGACCGGATATCCGCGCAGGCATTGTTCGGCTTGCTTGAATCAGAGAACTTACCTTGTTACTTTGCTTCGAACGAAGCGGTGCCGGGGCTCGGTACCGAATTCGCGATCCTCGTGCCGACTGAGCTGCTCGCCCGGGCGCAGCGGATCCGCGAGCAGTCGCAAGTGTCGGAGGAAGAGCTGACATTTCTCGCCACGGGAGAGCTGCCGGACGCTCCCCTGAAGCCATGACATCACTCCTGACGCTCGTCGGTTGGTTGATTCTCCTGGTCCTGTGCTGGCCACTTGCGTTGCTGGCACTGATTCTGTGGCCGCTGATCTGGCTGCTGTCATTGCCGTTCCGTCTCATCGGAATCACCTTTGAGGCGGTGTTTTCCCTGCTGCGGGCGGTGTTGTTCCTGCCCGCAAGGCTCCTGGGGAGCAGGCCGCGGTGAGTGCGAAGCGGACCTGACCCGTGAGCCGTGTCGGCGTAATTTCCGATACTCACGGACTTGTCCGGCCTGAGGCGGTGGAATTTCTGAAGGGCAGCGATGCAATCATTCACTGCGGGGATATCTGTGATCCCCAGGTGATCGCCGTGCTATCACACATCGCGCCCGTCACGGCGGTGCGTGGCAACAATGACACGGGAGCGTGGGCGCAGGGTCTGCCGCAGTCCGACCTGATATGTTTCGGGGAGATCCATGTATATGTGCTCCATGATCTCTCACAGCTCGACATTGATCCGGTCGCAGCAGGTGTGTCGGTGGTGCTCTCCGGTCATTCACACAAGCCACATCTTGAATCGCGCGACGGCGTCGTATACCTGAATCCGGGCAGCGCAGGTCCGCGGCGCTTCAAACTTCCTGTTTCAATAGCGGAGCTGATAATCGATGGCCGGTCCGTCATTCCGAGGATCACCAGACTTGAAGCGGAGACCGCGTAATATGCCGACCTTCGTGGCCCTGCTTCGCGGCATCAATGTCGGCAAGGCCAAGCGGATTCCCATGGCGAACCTGCGCGCATTACCTTGCCTTGGAGAACATTGTGCATTTCCTTCTCTTCTATGAATTTGGCGCCGACTACCTGCAGCGCCGGCCGCCGTACCGGGCCGAGCACCTGCGTCTGGCCTGGGAAGCCCAGGAGCGAGGCGAGCTCCTGCTCGCAGGGGCTCTTGCGGATCCCCCTGACGCAGCGGTGCTGCTGTTCCAGGGTGAAGACGGGCGCGCAGCACGGACCTTCGCAGAGAATGACCCCTACGTGAAGTCGGGACTGGTGGCTCACTGGTCGGTGCGCTCCTGGACTACTGTCGTGGGAGATGCCGCCGCGACGCCGATGCGGAACCTTCCCTGAGTGTGGGCCGAATTCCTGAATGGATGCGCAATTGTTCCCAATCCACCCTGCCATCGTCACTGATGCCGCGCAGATCCTGGCGCTGCAGAACCTGGCCTATGAGTCCGAGGCGCGGCTGTATGAGGACTGGACCATTCCACCGATGACCCAGACGCTGGAATCCGTGCGGTCCGAAATTCAGCACGACACTGTCCTCAAGGCCGTGGACGATCAAACCATCATCGGTTCGGTGCGGGCCACTGTCAGCGAGAACATCTGCCAGATCGGCAGGCTGATGGTGCATCCAACCCACCAGGGCCGCGGAATCGGCACCGCCTTGATGCAGGCGATTGAAGCGCGATTTCCGGCGGTCTCGGGATTCGAGCTGTTCACGGGGAGCAGGAGTGAAGGCAATATCCGTCTGTACGTCCGATTGGGCTATGCCGTGACGGGCGCCAGGCGGGTCTCCGATCGCGTAACCCTTGTGGTCCTCAGCAAATCAACCGCGACCTCGCGCTAGACCCGGGCGCCGCCATGCCCAAAGGACACCCCATGGATACCGATGCCGCCGAAACCGGCCGGCTCCAGGATCTGCTGACCCGCCTCGGAGCGGCGCTTGATGAATTCGTCCGTTTCGAGCATCCCGATGCCCTGCACGCGGGGCAGCGGTGGCGCGAATCGCTGGACATTCCACTTCCGCAGCACGGCATCGGGATCGATCGCGTGACCGAAGAGTTGATTCACGACATCATTCCGAACGGATCGCAGGTACCCAAGCCGGGTTTCTGTTCCTTCATCACCACCGGCGGCACGACCGCCGCAGCCCTGGCCGCCACGGCCGCGAATATCGCCTCACCGCAACGTTACTCCCTGACGGCGTTCAACCTGCTGGAGGAAGTGTCCCTGAAATGGCTGGCTACTCTGTGCGGAGTCGGCTCCATGCAGGGCGTTTACAGCAGCGGTGGATCGACCGCCAACCTGCTGGCCCTGGGAGCGGCGCGCCAGTTCGCCTTCGAGAAGATCGGACACGACGTGGCCGCCAGCGGGATTCATCGGCCGGTCTGCGTATACGCCACGGCCCAGGCGCATCACACCGTCCAGCGTTCCACCGGCGTGCTGGGTATGGGTCGGCGCGCCGTGCGGGTGATCTCCTGTGATCCGCAGGGCCGAATGGATGTGAAGGATCTGCGCCGGAGCATCGCCGCTGACCAGGCGGCCGGCATGCTGCCCGTGGCCATCGTTGCCAATGCCGGCACGACCAATACCGGTGCCATCGATCCGCTGCGAGCCATCGCCGAAATTGCCCGGGAACACGGGATCTGGTGCCATGTGGATGGCGCATACGGGTTGCCGGGGATTTTGGATGAGCGCAAGGCTTCACTGTACGAGGGCCTGGAGCTTGCCGACTCGGCGATCGTCGATCCGCACAAATGGCTGGGTGCCTCGATTGGAGTCGCCGCGACCTTTGTCCGCGACCGGGAACTGCTGCGGCGCGCGTTCACCCAGGAACCGGCCGATTATCTGGAAGGGGCAGTCGAGCAGGACCCGGCACTGCCGCGGCTGGTCGAGCATTCGATGGACGATTTCGGCATTCCCTACTATGACTACGGCGTGGAACTGAGCGCGCCCTGCCGTGGCGTGGTGGTCTGGGCGATGATCCGGGAAATAGGCGTCGAGGGCCTGCGCGCAAGGATCAAGCGCCACAACGACATGGCCCAGCATCTCGCCGCCATTGCGCGTGAACACCCCAATCTTGAGCTGCTGGTGGAGCCTACGCTGTCGATATGCTGCTTCCGATACGTGTGTGCCGGCGTTGACCTGGATCGGCTTAACCGGCAACTGCACCGCAGAATGGTGCGGGAGAATCGGAACCTTCCCAGCACCACCTTGGTAAATGGCAAACTCGCACTGCGTCCCTGCTTCATTGGCGCGCGGGCGACGCTCGCGCAAGCCGACTCCCTGCTGGCGGACGTGCTGCGAATTGGCGCCGAGGTCGCTCGCGATCTGTCCCCTTAGGGTGGAGGACCATGCCCGTTCCATGCAAGTCGGTTGATGAACCGGGGTGGCTGACCCTGCGTGCACAGCTGTGGCCCCATTGTTCCCAGGCGCGGCACCTTGCCGAGATGTCCGAGTTCATCGGCTCCCCCCACAAATTCGCACAATACCTTGAGTTCAATGGCGCCGGGGCGCCGGTCGGATTCGTCGAGGCCTCCCTGCGCACCGACCACGTCAATGGAACGGCGTCCTCTCCGGTTGCATTTCTGGAGGGAATATACGTCGTGCCGGAGGCCAGGCGGCGCGGCATTGCCCGCAAACTGGTGGCGGCAATCGAGCAGTGGGCGATCAGCGCCGGCTGTATCGAGTTCGCATCCGATTCGCAGCTGGACAATCTGCAAAGCCATCGCATGCACCTGGCCCTGGGTTTTCACGAGACCAGCCGGGTGGTGTTCTTCAAGAAATCGCTTATTTGAGCAAAGCTGCCAGGACTGGCCCGGACCTGTTGCAGCCCCGCCCGAGTCACCGCATGATCGCTGCTCCTGGCAGAAACACGCTAACAGAGGGGGATCGAGATGGATGACCAGACGCTCAACCGGCGCCAGATTCTAGGCGGTGTGGCCGCGGCCGGCGCTGTCGGCCTGCTCGGTGCAGTCGGCACGAATGAAGCCGCGGCGGCCGATCTTCCAGACATGGGTAACGCGCAAGCTCCGCCCATCACCGATGTGAAGGGCAAGGTCGCCTACATCACCGGCGGCTCAAGCGGCATCGGTCTGGGCATCGCGCGAGTGTTCCATGAAGCCGGCATGAAGGTGGTCATCGGCTACCTCGACGACCAGCACATCGGGGATGCGCTTAGGCATTTCCCGACCGATGATCCGCGGATCCATCACATCAAGCACGATGTCATGGAACGTGATTCCTGGGAGCGCGTCGCCGACGAGATCGACAAGAAATTCGGCGGCCTGCAGGTGCTGGTGAACAACGCCGGCGTCGGCCTGCAGGCCCCCGCCAGCACGGGAACTTACAAGGATTGGGAATGGGGCCTGGGTGTGAACCTCTGGGGTCCGATATACGGCACCCACACCTATGTACCGCGCATGCTGGCCAGCAAGCAGGGTGCTCACATCATCACCACCACATCGACCAGCGGCATACTGCCGGGTAGCGGTGCAGGCATTTATACCGTGTCAAAGATCGCCGCCGTGGGCTTCATGGAAGAGTTGCGCCTGGAGCTGCGCAACACCAACATCGGAACATCCTGCTTCGTTCCTGGACTGACCGCGACCAATATCGGTGTCAGCGAAAGCTATCGGCCCGCGGCCTTGAAGAACGATGGTCCGCCAGCCTTGGCTCCCGGCGCGCAGCCG
>JBARBG010000088.1:0-65011 GCA_049792815.1 Steroidobacteraceae bacterium
GCTGCGCCCTGCTTGAGTCACCCGCGCAGCGCGCCGCGCTGCGCGGCCTGCTGGTGTGGGCCGCACTGCTGCTGCGGCACTCGCGCCGTGCCGAGCAGGCCCTACCGCGAACCTGGCGACGCAGTCGCTGGCATGGCCTCGGCGATGCGCTGCGCGCGTGGCGGACGGCGCGAGGAGCGAATTCATGAGCGCCGCATCCCCGTTCGATCCGCGCCTTGCGACCATCAGTCCGGATGAACTCTCAGGAAGGGTGATCTTGATCACCGGCGCGAGCCGGGGCATTGGCCGGGCCGTGGCGCAAAGCTGCGCCGAGCATGGCGCAACGGTGCTGCTGCTGGGGCGCAATGCGCGGGCGCTCGAGGAAGTGCACGCCCGGATCAGCAGCCAATGCGGCGCCGAGCGCGCGGCGATCATTGAGTTTGACCTGGAAAACGCGCTGGCCCGCGACTATGACCGCTTGTTCAGCGCCATCGAGGCTCGTTATCAGCATCTGGATGGTCTGCTGCACAACGCGGGCCTGCTGGGACAGCTGGCACCGATCGAACACTACGACGTTCCCACCTGGTGCCGCGTGCTGCAGGTGAATCTGACCTCGGCGTTCGTCCTGACCCAGATCCTGCTGCCGCTGCTGAAGCGTTCCGCAGATGCGTCGATTGTCTTCACCGCCAGCGGCGTGGGACGCAGCGGTCGCGCTTACTGGGGCGCCTATGCGGTCGCCAAGCACGCGCTGGAGGGATTGAACGAAGTGCTGTCCGAGGAGCTCTCGGGCATTACGCGGATTCGGGTCAATTCGCTGAACCCGGGTGCCGTGCGCACCACCATGCGCCGCCAGGCCTATCCGGCCGAAGATGCAAGCCGGCTGGCAACGCCGGAGAGTATTACCCGGCCCTATATCGCATTACTGGGACCCGCCAGTCGCGGCATCAGCGGCGGCCGGTTCGATGCCCAGTAGCGCCGCCAGCAGCGTCGCGGTCTGCTCCTCATCGAGCAGGCGGGAGCGGCCGCGCGCCAGCGAGCGATCCAGCGTCACGGTTCCCAGCCGCGTGCGCAGCACGCGGCTGACCATGGCGCCCTGGCGTTCAAACAGCTGACGGATGTCCTTGCCGCTGGCGCCCACCGCGATCACGGTGTACCAGCGATTGCTGCCCTCGCCGCCGGCCGCCTCGCAGCTTTGCACGTTCACGGTCGTGCCATTGTCGAGCCGGCCCTGCAGCACCCGCTCCACACCTTCGGGTGACAGCTCGCCGTGGACCCGCACGCTGAAGTCCATCATCAATCGGCGCACACCGCGCTGCAGGCGCTCGGCGGTTTCGCCGTCGGAACTCACCAGTTCCAGACCCCCGTCGATGGACGGCATGGGACTGACCGCGACGAAGCGGCGTCCGCCGCTGCGCGGCAGCTGCTGCAGCAGCTCGCGCATTTCAACCCCGGGTGAGCGGTGCACGGCGAATACCTTGATGGCGCTGCCGGCGCGCTGGCGCACCAACCGGCCATCCAGCCGGACCTTGTCGGCGGCGACCACGCGCATGCCCAGTGTGGCCGGCTGCCCGTTCACGGTGAGTCGGCCGGCGCGAATCCAGGCTTCCACTTCGCGGCGCGAGGCCAACCCCAGATGGGCGAGTGCCTTTTGCAGGCGTTGACCGGCCGCGTCAGTCATGACCCTACGGGTTGTCGGAACGAGCGGCGGCGGCGACCATGCCCTTCGCCTCGATACCATCATCGAGCGGATCGCCCTCTGAATTCATGTCCTCGGCTTCCGCCTCAGCTTCGGCATCCACGTCGGTACCCGAGTCGGCAACCGGGTCGGGGAGCGGTGCGGCCGCAGGGCCTGGCAGCTCCAGCTGCACGTTCAGTTCCGTCAGCGCCTTCAACTCCGCCAGCGGCGGTAGCTGCTCCAGCTTCTTCAGGCCGAAATAATCGAGAAATTCGTGCGTCGTCCCCAGCACTTCGGGGCGGCCCGGCACATCGCGCGTGCCGATGACACGGATCCAGTTGCGCTCCAGCAGCGTCTTGATGATGTTGGGATTCACGGCGACGCCGCGCACCAGTTCGATCTCCCCGCGCGTGACGGGCTGGCGATAGGCGATCAGGGCGAGTGTCTCCAGCAGCGCGCGCGAGTAGCGCGCCGGCCGTTCGGGCCAGAGCCTGGAGACCTCGCTGGCGTAGTCGCCACGCACCTGGATGCGCCAGCCACTGGCCGTGTGCGCCAGTTCCAGCGCCCTGGTTGCGTATTCGCTCTGCAGGCCGTCAAGGATTGCCCGCAGCTCGACATCCGTCGGCCGCTCGGTGTCCGCGAAGACTTCTGCCAGCTCGTTCAGCTGCAGCGACCGGCCCGCGGCCAGCAGCGCCGCTTCGACGACATTTCTACGATACTGCTCGCTCATTGACGCTCAGCTCCCCATATCCCCGTCATTGTCGGCCACGACGCGTAACTGGCGTTCGGCGGTAGCGCTGCGCACATGAATGGGTGCGAACGGCTCCTGCTGGACAATATCGATCAGGCCTTCCCGGACCAACTCCAGAATGGCGATGAAGGTGACCGCGACGCCCATACGGCCTTCTTCAGGGTGGAACAGTTGCACGAAGTCCACGAAGCTGCAGTTCGCCAGACGCGCCACGATGTCGGTCATGCGCTCGCGAACCGACAGCGGTTCACGCTGCACGTGGTGGTGGGCGAACATCTCGCTGCGCGTGACCACATCGCGAAACGCCAGCAGCATCTCCTGCAGCGTGACCTGCGGCACCAGGCGTACGACCTTGCGGTCGCGCAGGTCCGCGCCGGCGCTCCAGACATCGCGGTCCAGTCGCGGCAGCATGTCCAGGCGTTCGGCGGCGCGCTTGAAGCGCTCATACTCCTGAAGGCGGCGCACCAGTTCGGCGCGCGGATCATCTTCAGAGTCATCGGCCTTGGCGGCCCGCGGCAGCAGCATCCGCGATTTGATCTCGGCAAGGGTGGCGGCCATGACCAGGTATTCACCCGCCAGCTCAAGTTGCAGATCCTGCATGAGGTCGATGTACTTCATGTACTGGCGGGTGATTTCCGCCAGCGGAATATCCAGCACATCAAGATTCTGCCGCCGGATCAGGTACAGCAGCAGGTCAAGCGGTCCTTCGAAGGCCTCGAGAATGACTTCGAGCGCCTGCGGCGGAATGTAAAGGTCCTTGGGCAGGTGGGTGACCGGTTCGCCATTGATGATGGCGAACGGCATCTCGACCTGTTCCGGTATGGCCTCCGGCGCCGGCGGGGCTGCGGGCGAGGTCGCCTCGTTGGACACCACGATCTTGAGCTCCGGTTGCATCAGTCGGCGCGCAGGTGCATGACCCGGCGCACCTCGTCCAGTGTCTGGCGGGCGGCCTCGCGGGCCTTCTCCGCGCCCTCAGTGACTATACTGCGAACCAGCTCAGGCTGACCTTCGAATTCCTGGGCGCGCTTGCGCATGCCGCGGATCTCTTCGACGATCTTTTCGATCACCGGCTTCTTGCAGTCCAGGCAGCCGATGCCGGCGCTGCGGCACCCTTCACTGGCCCACTGCCGGGTGGCTGCATCGGAATAGATCTGGTGCAGGTCCCACACCGGGCATTTTTCCGGGTCGCCCGGATCAGTGCGCCGCACGCGTGCCGGGTCGGTCTGCATGGTGCGCAGCTTCTGCGCCACGGCATCCGGATCCTCGCGCAGTCCGATGGTATTGCCATAGGACTTGGACATTTTCCGACCATCGATGCCGGGGACCCTGGGCGCTGCGGTGAGCAGCACCTGGGGCTCGGGCAGGATGCTGACCGCACCCCCTTCCAGGTACCCCAGCAGACGCTCGCGATCCGCCACCGTGATGCGGTTGTTGCCCTGCACCAGCTCACGGGCCTGCTCGAGCGTTTCGCTGGTACCGGTCTCCTGGTACTTGCGCCGCAGCTCCTGGTAGCGGGTGGCGTTGCGGCCACCCAGGGTCTTCACCGCCTTTTGCGCGCGAATCTCGAAGTCCGGTTCACGGCCGTAGATGTGGTTGAAGCGTCGGGCGATCTCACGGGTGATTTCCACATGCGCGACCTGATCCTCGCCCACCGGCACAAAGGCGGGCCGGTACAGCAGGATGTCGGCGCTCTGCAGCAGCGGATAGCCCAGGAAGCCATAGGTGGCGAGATCCTTCTCATTGAGCTGGGTCTGCTGGTCCTTGTAGGTGGGGACCCGCTCCAGCCACGACAGCGGCGTGATCATCGACAGCAGCAGATGCAGTTCGGCGTGCTCCGGGACCTGGGACTGCACGAACAGCGTCGCAACGCCCGGGTTCAAACCGGCCGCCAGCCAGTCGATGAGAACCGCCTGCACGTACTCCTGAAGACGTGCGGTGTCCTCGTAGCCCGTGGTCAGGGCGTGCCAGTCAGCGATGAAGAAATAGCACTCATACTGGTATTGCAATTCCACCCAGTTGCGCAGCGCGCCGTGAAAATTGCCCAGATGCAACGGCCCCGTGGGCCGCATGCCGGAAAGTACCCGGCGGGTTTGCGGATTGGCGCTCATGTGTAAGGCGTGAAGTATAGCGTAAGGCGATGAGGCCCCTTACGCCTGCAGTCCCAGCCGGCCGAGATCTCCCCGGCCGCGACGCAGTATCACCGGAGGGTCCACCGCGAGGTCCACCACCGTCGTCGGCTCAATGCCGCAGTGGCCGCCGTCCAGCACCGCATCGATCTGATGTTCGAGGCGCTCGCGGATCTCGCGACCGTCGGTCAGCGGCAGTTCATCACCGGGCAGCATGAGCGTGGAACTCATCAGCGGTTCGCCCAGTTCCGCCAGCAGCAAACGTGGTACCGGATGGTCCGGCACCCGGATGCCGACGGTGCGGCGCTTCTCATGCTGCAAACGTCGCGGGGTCTCGCGCGTGGCGGGGAGCAGAAACGTGTACGGACCCGGGGTACAGGCCTTGAGCATGCGAAAGTGCGGGGTGTCGATGCGCGCAAAGCGTGCAGCCTCGCCCACGTCACGACACACCAGTGTGAAGTGATGATTACGATCGGCCTGACGGATGCGCCGCACCCGCTCCAGGGCGTCCTTGTCGCCGATATGGCAACCCAGCGCGTAACACGAATCGGTGGGATAGGCGATGATCCCGCCGCCTTTGATGATTTCCACCCCGCGGCGAATGAGCCGCGCCTGGGGTGTGACGGGATGTAGCTCGAAATACTGGCTCATGGGCTATCATACATGGATGCAGTCCGTGCTTGAGTTTGCCCCGGTTGCCGTGTTTGGCGCGGTCTACTACCTCAACGGCATCTACGCCGCGACGGCAGCCCTCATGATCTCCATGGTCGTGCTGCTGCTGGTCGATCTCGCCTGGCGCAGGCGCATTCCCACCATGCACGGCCTGTCGGCGGCGCTGGTGTTCGCCTTCGGCGCCGCCACCCTCATCCTGCACAATCAGCGCTTCATCCAGTGGAAACCGACGGTGCTTTTCTGGCTGGTGAGCCTGGCGTTCCTCGGCAGTTTCTGGGTCGGTGAACGCACCTTGACCGAGCGGTTGCTGGGCAGCGCCTTGGGCGAACCGGTGAACATCGAGCAGCGGATCTGGCGGCGGCTCAATGTCGCCTCCGTGGCCTTTTACGCCCTGCTCGGCGGCGCGAACCTGCTGGTGGCGTTCAATGCCAGTGAGCGCGCCTGGGTGAATTTCAAGCTGTTCGGCCTGACCACGGCCACGGTGATATTCGCCGCCCTGCAACTGACCTGGCTGGCCCGGCATCTGCCGCGCGAAGTCACCACTTGAGCGCCGCCGACCGCATGGAAAGGATCCGCGAGGTGCTCACGGCGCGCCTCGAACCGGTGTCGCTGGACATTCGTGATGACAGCGCGCAGCACGCAGGTCACGTCGGGGCGCGCGCGGGCGGGCATTTTTCAGTCACGGTGGTCTCAGACCGGTTCACGGGCCGCACGCGCATGCAACGGCACCAGCTGGTGTATGAGGCCGTGTCTGAACTGTTGCGCACCGACATTCATGCCTTACGCATCCAGGCACGGACTCCGCAGGAACAAACTCGTTCAACTATTTGAGAAATCACATGAAACTCTTGAAAATATCCCTTTTCGCACTGCTCGCGATGAGCCTCGCCGCCTGCCAGCCCGGTACCGGCACCTCAGCCACCGCGAGCGCCCCGGCGGCCGCAGACACGGTGGCCACGGTGAATGGC
Source organism: Steroidobacteraceae bacterium (assembly GCA_049792815.1). Taxonomy (GTDB): domain Bacteria; phylum Pseudomonadota; class Gammaproteobacteria; order Steroidobacterales; family Steroidobacteraceae; genus DAIDKA01. Next base: position 6,172 of record JBARBG010000088.1, read on the forward strand.
ACCGCGATCAGCCGCAACGTTTACAACTACTATGTCAAAGGGGCGCTGCAGGGTAAGGCTGACCCCGCCACCCTGACCCAGCAGCAGAAGGAAGAAGCGCTGGACAACCTGGTAAAGGCCGAACTGGTCGTGCAGCAGGCGCAGAAGAATGGCCTCGACAAGGAGCCGCAGACTGCCGACCTGATTGAACTGTCACGCATGAACGCCATCCAGCAGGCCTTCAGCGAGAACTTCGTGAAGGAAAACAAGCCCACCGATGAAGAGCTGCATAAGGAATACGACGCGCAGGTGGCGCAGCTGCCGCACACCGAATACCACGTCGCGCACATTCTTGTGGCTGACGCCGATTCCGCCACCAGCCTCATCGCCACGCTCAACAAGGGTGCCAAATTTGAAGATGTGGCGAAGAAAATGTCGACCGACCCATCCAAGAATCAAGGCGGTGACCTGGGTTGGACGTCGCCCGATCGCATGGTCAAGCCCTTCGCCGATGCCATGGTGAGCCTGAAGCCGGGCGAATACACCCATGTACCGGTGAAATCCGAGTACGGCTGGCACATCATCAAGCTGCTGGACACCCGGCCGCTGACGCCACCGGCCTTTGATGGCGTCAAGGATCGCGTTGCGCAGATCGTGCTGGGCAAGAAGTTCAAGGCCTACGTCGACGGCCTGCTCGCCAAGGCGCAGATCGACAAGAAGATGTGAAGCTCCTCAAGGTGCCTTCAGGAGCTTGAGGAAGGCCGGCTCATCCAGCACGGCAATCCCAAGCTCCTGGGCCTTCTTGAGCTTTGAGCCGGCGTCTGCGCCCACGACGACGCCGGAGGTTTTCTTCGAAACGCTGCCCGCGACCTTGGCCCCCAGATCCATGAGGGCCTGGGTCGCCGCCTCGCGGGTCATCGCCGCCAGCGTGCCCGTCACCACCCAGGTCTGGCCGGAGAGCTTGAGCGCGGTGGCCACGCGCTCGGGCATCGCAGGCCACTTCACTCCCTGCTGGCGCAGCCGCGCGATCACGGCCCGGTGCGCTGCGGAGGCGAAAAAAACCGCCACATGTCCCGCCACGACCGGCCCCACGTCCGGCACCTCCTCAATGGCCGCAGCGCCAGCCCCCGCCAATGCCTCCAGGGTGAGGAAGTGCTGGGCCAGGGCCAGCGCCGTCGCCTCGCCCACATCGCGGATCCCCAGCGCGAACAGGAAACGCGGCAGCGTGGTGTCGCGGCTCTTCGCAATCGCGGCGTGCAGATTGGCCGCGGACTTTGCGGCCATGCGCTCCAGGCCCGACAGCTGCTGCACCGTCAACGCGTACAGATCGGCGGGCGATTTGACCAGTTCGTTCTCGACCAACTGCTCGATGAGCTTGTCGCCCAGGCCCTCGATATCCAGGGCACGGCGGCTCGCGAAATGCCGGATACCCTCCTGGCGCTGTGCGCGACAGCTGAAGCCGCCGCTGCAGCGCGCGATGGCCTCGCCCTGGGCCTTCTCCACCGGCGAGCCGCAGATCGGGCAGGTGGTCGGCAGCATCACCGCCTCGCGGCCGGCATGTTCAGCATCGATCACCACCCGCACCACTTCGGGGATGACATCCCCGGCCCGACGTATCACCACGGTATCGCCGACGCGCACGTCCTTGCGCGCCACCTCGTCCATATTGTGAAGCGTCGCATTGCTGACGGTGACGCCGCCCACGAACACCGGCTGCAGACGCGCCACCGGTGTCAGCGCTCCGGTACGCCCGACCTGAAACTCAATGGCCGTGAGCAGCGTCGTGGCCTCCTGCGCCGGGAACTTGTGGGCCAGCGCCCAGCGCGGTGCGCGCGACACAAATCCCAGGCGCTCCTGGTCGGCGCGCGCGTCAACCTTGTAGACCACGCCATCGATCTGATACGGCAGTGTGTCGCGGCGCGCACCGATCTCGCGGTAGTAAGCAAGACAGCCCTCGATGCCCGTTACGGCGCGCGCCTCCGGACAGGTCTTCAGGCCCCAGTCCCGGAATGCCTGCAGCAATGCGGTGTGGTGGTCCGGCACCTGGCCGCCCTCCACCTGGCCGACCGCGTACAGGAAAATATCGAGCGGGCGGCCCGCGGTGATGCGCGGATCCAGCTGCCGCAGGCTCCCGGCCGCAGCATTGCGCGGATTGACGAAGGTCTTCTCGCCGCGTTCCAGCGCCTGTTCATTCATGCGCCTGAAGCCCGCGAGCGGCATGAAGACCTCGCCGCGCACTTCGATCAATTCGGGCGCCGTACCGCGCAGCACCAGCGGCACGCCGCGGATGGTGCGCACATTGGCCGTGACGTCCTCGCCGTGCACGCCGTCGCCGCGGGTGGCCGCGCGCTCCAGGGCCCCGCGCCGATAGATCAGGGACACCGCCAGACCGTCCAGCTTCGGTTCCGCCGAGTAATGGATGTCGGCGTCGGTTTTCAAACGCTCATGTACGCGGCGGTCGAAGTCCCGCGCATCCTGCTCGCCGAAGCCGTTGTCCAGCGACAGCATGGGTACGGCATGCCCGACCACGCCGAACGCGGCGACCGGCGCGCCGCCGACACGCTGCGTGGGTGAGTCGGGGGTGATGAGCTGCGGGTGCGCGGCCTCCAGCGCCTTGAGCTCCTGCATCAGCCCGTCGTACTCGGAGTCGCTGACCGTCGGTTGATCCAGAACGTAGTAGCGGTAGTCGTGCGCGGTCAGCGCTTCGCGCAGGGTGGCGATGCGCGCAGCAGGGAGCCCGGCGCCCTGCGAACGCGCCGCCTCACGCTTCATTGCGGCGCCGCTGCTGCCACATCGCGCATGACCGCGGTGCGTGAGGGCGTTAGCGGCTCGCCGCGCTCGTCCTGGAGCGTGCCGCGCAGGCGCCGCGAGAGCACCTGCGCGCACATCAGCATTTCATCGACCGCATCCGGTCCCGGCACCGGTCCGGGCAGCACGGTGAACAGATTCAGGCCGGTGTAGCGCTGCAGGTCGATGGACTGGCGGTCAAAGGTGCCGGGTTTGTTCAAACTGGCGATGCTGAGCAGCGCCCGGCCGTCGGCCGCCGGCTTGTGGAAAATCGCGAATTTGCCCAGCTCGAACCCTTCCGCCGCCAGCGCCAGACGCACCGCACGGCCGGAGAACTTCTCTCCCGAGCTGATCAGGCGCACGGCAATCACCTGGCTGGCGTCGGCCGCCGGCCAGTCCACCACCACCACCGCCGGCGCGCGTTCCGGCAGCGGCTCGGCCGCAGCGGGCGCAGGCGCAGCTTCCGGTGCGGCCGCGCCTGTCTCGGTGAGATCGGAAATCGGCGGATCGGCAAAATCCTGGGCTCCGACTTCGTCGAGTAAGCCGTCCATGCCGCTCAGTTCCGCAGGTTCCGCCTGGGCTGCCAAGGCCGCGAACTCTTCGGGCTCCACCTCGACCACCGGCAGATCCAGCTCCGGCGACCGGGCGCTCATGCGCGGCAGTTCAAGCGTCGCTGAGTCCCACTCGGCCGAACGCCCAGGGTGGTCCGGCGGCTCGGGCGTCGGTCGCGGCAGCTCACTGCCACGCGCCTGGTGCGAACGACGCAGTTCCCACCAGGCCAGCCCGATCAGGAAGATCAGGCCCACCACCAGCAATGTCAGGCGCAACTGCGGCATGGCGACAATTCTACCGCAAGCTCAGACAGCGGCGAGGCGCACGGCCTCCTCCACATCGACCGCCACCAGTCTTGAGACACCCGGCTCCGTCATCGTGACTCCGATCAGCTGTGAGGCCAGCTCCATGGTCGCCTTGTTGTGGGTGATGAAGATGAACTGCACCCGCTCGGACATCTCCCGCACGATATCGCAGAAGCGCCCGACATTGTGCTCATCCAGCGGTGCGTCCACCTCGTCGAGGAGGCAGAACGGCGCCGGATTCAGGTCGAAGATGGAGAACACCAGCGCCACGGCGGTCAGGGCCTTCTCACCGCCCGACAGCAGGTGAATGGTGCTGTTGCGCTTGCCGGGGGGACGCGCCATCACGGCGACGCCGGCCGCCAGGATGTCGTCACCGACCAGCTCCAGGTAGGCATGTCCGCCACCGAACAGGCGTGGAAACTTCTCTTTCAATCCGGTGTTGATCTTCTCGAAGGTTTCCTCGAAGCGCGTGCGCGTCTCCTTGTCGATCTTGCGCATCGCCTCTTCCAAAGTCGCCAGCGCATCGTTCAGGTCGGCATGCTGGCGCTCGAGATACTCCTTGCGTTCGGTCTGCTCCTTCAATTCGTCGATCGCGGCCAGATTTACCTGGCCCAGACGCGCCACCTCGGCGCGCAATTCATTGACCTTGTCCTCCCAGGCCGCGACGTTCGCGTCCTCCGCCAGGCTCCGGGTGACCTCCGGCAACTCGTACTGGGTGGCCGCGAACTGCTCCGCCAGCGCCTCGCGCCGCACGCGGCTCTCCTGGGCCGCCATTCGCGCCTGCTCGATGGCATCGCGCGCCTCCGCGACCCGCGCTTCAGCGGCGGCACGCTGCTGCTCGAGATCCCGGATCTGCGCCTCTGCCGCCTCCAGGTTGCGACGGGCGGCGGCGAGCTCGGTTTCCACGTCCAGCTGCTGCGACAGCAGTGCCTCAAGCCGGGTCTGCAGCTGGGTGATGGGGGCATCACCCGTGGCGAGCTCCGCGTCGAGTTCCGCGCAGCGCCCGGACACCTGGCCGCGCTGATCGTTCATGCGCGCGACCCCGGTCGCCAGCGACGCTTGCTGGGTACGCCGCGACTCGCTCAGGATGATGAGATCGCGCGCGGTAACTTGCGCGGCCTGGGCGCGCTGCCGCGCGGTGGCCAAGGCATCGCGGCGTTCGTCGCGTTCGGTTTCAAGCTGCGGTCGGCGCGGCTCGAGCTGCCCCAGCTGCGCCTGCGCGACGCTGAGCGCCGCGCGGGCGCGCGCCACCGCTTCTTTGGCGATGCTGCTCTCGCGGGCCACCTCGGCCGCTTCATGCTCCAGGCGATCGCGCCGTGACTGCTGTTCCTGGGCGCGAGCCTTGGCCGCTTCCAGATGGCTGCGCGCATCCGAATGCGCCCGGTGTCCGCCTTGAATGGCCGCCTGCAACTGATCACGGCGGGTCTCGGCCTCGATCTGCGCCTGCTTGACGGAAGCGAGGCCGCCGTCGGCGCGCTGCAGCTGCGCCTGCGAGGCCGCCAGGTCGCCGCGCAGCCCCTTCAGGCGCTGTTCGCGTTCGATGACACCGGTGTGCGGATCCTGGCCGCGGCTAACCCGGATCCAGCCCTTGCCCACCCACTCTCCGGAACGGGTGATGATGGACTGACCCGGCGCCAGAGTGCTGCGCATCCGCAGCGCCTCGGACAGGGATTCGCCGCAGCGTACGCCGGCCAGCTGCGCAGCAACCGCCGCGGGTCCTTTGGTGACCTTCGCCGCCAGCGACTCGGGGACGAAACTCGCGGCATCCGTCGCGCCCTGCTCCACCAGGGCGATGCGCCCCGCCGCCAACCTGTCCACGGCGGCTTCCACGTCCTCGAGGCGCTCGACACAAACCGCTTCAAGATAATCACCGAGCGCGGTTTCAACGGCCCGTTCCCAACCGCCGGCGACATCAAGCTGCTGGGCCACGCGCTCGTGCGCCGCGAGGCCACTGCTGTTCAACCATTCACCGGCGCGTGGCGCGTTGTGACTGAGCGCGGCTTTCTGCACTGCCTCCAGCGCCACCAGTTCCCCGCGCACCTTCTCGCGCTCCACGCGCGCCGTCTCCAGCTGCGCTTCGGCCGCACGCTGCGCCTCGCGCAGGGACTGGACGCGCTCGGCCGCGGCACTTTGTTCGCGGCCCAGTTGCTCGTTGTACAGCCGGGACTGTGTCTCGTGCTGCGCAAGGTCGGACAGCTGCGCATCCGGGTCCTGGTGGCCGAGCGCCGCGTGCTCGATGCTGAGCCGCTCGCCGCGCAACCCCAGGCCAGCCAGCTGGTTTTCGAGCTGCTCGATGCGGGTTCGCTCCACCTGCGTGGTCTGATTGGCGCTCGCCAGCGACCCCATGAACTGATCCCACCCCTGCTGCCATTGCGCCAGTTCCTGCTCGCATTGCCCCTGCTGGGCCAGCACTACCTGCTCCAGGCGCGACGCTTCGGCGAGCTGCGGGTCGAGGCTCGCGATTTCGCTGCGCAGCACTGCCACCTGCTGCTCGTCACGGTCGATGAGTGCGGCCAGTTCTGCCAGCTGTTCGCGCGCCTTGGCCAGGTCGTTGCGTTGCCGTTCGCGCATTTCGCGGGTGTGCTGCAGAGACTGGCCGGTGCGGGTGATTTCGGCGCCGATTTCATAGTGCCGTCCCTGCACCGAGGCGACCGCATCGGCAAATTCGGCCTGGATGGCGCGCTGCCGCTCCAGGGCCGCTTCGGCAGCACGCTGGTCGGCCAGCGCGGCCTGCATGAGCAGATCGCGTTCGCGCACCGCGCTGTCCTGGATCTGTGCGCCACTGTCCAGGTCGCGGATCTTCAGCGCCAGAAGTTCCGCGAGCGCCCGCCGCTCCTGGTCCTTGAACGCCTGGTAGCGCCGCGCCGCAGCGGCCTGGCGCTGCAGATGACGGATCTGGCGGTCAACCTCATCGCGCACGTCCTGCAGGCGTTCGAGGTTTTCACGGGTGTCGGCGACCCGGGCCTCGGTCTCGCGCCGGCGCTCCTTATACCGCGAAATACCGGCCGCCTCCTCGATGAAGGCGCGCATGTCCTCGGGCTTGGCCTCTATGACCCTTGAGATCATGCCCTGCTCGATGATGGAGTAGCTGCGCGAACCCAGGCCCGTGCCCAAAAACAGCTGGGTGATGTCGCGGCGCCGGCAGCGCGCGCCGTTTATGAAGTAGTTGGAGCTGCCGTCACGCGACACCAGGCGCTTCAGCGAGACCTCATTGTAGCCAGCATAGGCACCGCTGATGCGCCCGTCGGCATTGTCAAAGACCAGCTCCACGGATGCCGAGCCCACCGGCTTGCGCGCCGAGGAACCGTTGAACACCACGTCGGCCATGGAATCGCCGCGCAGATGCTTGGCCGACAGTTCGCCCATCACCCAGCGCACGGCGTCGATGATATTTGACTTGCCGCAGCCGTTTGGCCCGACGACGCCGGTCAGGTTGCCCGGAAATCCGATGGAGGTCGGATCGACAAAGGTCTTGAAGCCGGCGAGCTTGATCTTGGTCAGCCGCATCGTGTTGAGACTCGAGGTACCTTCAGAACAGTTGGGCCATGATAAAATATCTGGACACGCTATGCCTTCAAGTCCAACAACAGATCTTACGACCTTTCCCAACCCGGCCGTGGCCCGTGACTACACGATCCGCATGACGCTGCCGGAATTTACCTGCCTGTGTCCGATGACCGGCCAGCCGGACTTCGCGACGCTCGACCTGGAATACGTACCGGACGCGCTGTGCGTGGAGCTGAGGTCCCTGAAGCTTTACATCTGGTCGTTTCGTGACCGCGGCACCTTCCACGAGGCCGTGAGCAACGAAATCGCCGACCATATCGTGGCCGCGATTGCCCCCCGGTTCCTGCGTTTGACCGCGAAATTCAACGTCCGGGGCGGGATTTACACCTCCGTGGTGGTCGAACGGCGCCACCCGGGCTGGGAGCCGGCCCCTACGGTCGCCCTGCCCTAGCCCCCCCCCGCCCGACCCCGCGAGGGGGAGACAAACCCGTTGCCCTGTACAGTCGCGGGCGCGCCGGTATAATCGCGCGTCCTTCGCCTAGGCGGCTGCTTTTGAGGAGTGACTGATGCCGGCCAAGAAGACCTCGGCCAAGCCTGTCAAGGGCAAAAAGGCTGCAAGCCGCCCTGCCGCCAGAAAGGTGGCAATACGCAAGCCCACCGAACGGGCCAAGGCCTCTGTTCACCCGCGTTCACCCGTGGCGGCCTCGGTCACCCGAAAGCCGGCCGCTGGCCCCCGAAATACCCCAACCAGTGCGGAACCTGTAGAAACGATGCGACGACCAGCAGCCGACCGAGCCGACCCCGCCCCTGTCAAGCCCGCCCCGGAACCCAAGTCCACGCCGCGGCCGGTCAATTCAACGCCCCATCTGGCCGCGAACGAAGCTGACGAGGGCGAAGCGCCCGAGCCCGGCAGCCTCCTGGCCGGCCCGCGCAATGTCCAGCCGTACATCGTCAAGCGCGGCGAGCAGTACATGAGCAAGGAGCAGGCGGAGCATTTCCGGCAGATCCTGCAGACCTGGAAGCGCGACCTCATGGAAGAAGTCGACCGCACGGTCACGCACATGAAGGATGAGGCGGCCAATTTTCCCGACCCGAACGACCGTGCGACCCAGGAAGAGGAGTTCTCCCTGGAGCTGCGGACCCGTGATCGGGAACGCAAGTTGATCCGCAAGATTGACGAGGCCCTCAAGCGCATCGAAGACGGCTCGTATGGCTATTGTCTGGAGACCGGCGAGGAAATCGGCATCAAGCGCCTGGAAGCCCGCCCCGTCGCCACCCTGAGCATCGAGGCGCAGGAGCGCCGCGAGCGCCGTGAACGCCAGTACGGCGACCGCGACGATCGCTACCGCTGAAGCCCTATACCGGCCGCTTTGCCCCATCGCCGACCGGCCGGCTGCACACCGGGTCGGTGCTGGCCGCGGTCGGTAGCTTCCTGGACGCCCGCCATCATGGCGGGCACTGGCTGATCCGCATCGAGGACCTGGATACGGCACGTGTCGTACCCGGCAGCGCCGCGCAAATCCTGCGCACCCTTGAGAGACTGAACCTGTTCTGGGATGGTGAAGTCACCTATCAGTCCACGCGCCTGGCTTTGTACCAGGCGGCGCTGCAGCGCCTGCGCGACAGCGGCCAGACATTTGAATGCAGTTGCTCGCGCCAGATGCGCAGCGCCCAGGGCGAAGCCGGCTACCCGGGAACCTGCCGCGACGGTCCGCGCGCCGCCGGACCCACGGCCACGCGCTTCCGGATCAGTGATAGCGAAAATCTGGATTTCACGGACCGCATTCAGGGCCCGCGCCGCCACCGCCTGGGGGACTTGGGCGATGTGATCATCCGCCGCCGCGACGGGCAATTTGCCTATCAGCTCGCGGTGGTGGTCGATGATGCGGATCAGGACATTACGGATGTCGTGCGCGGCGCAGACCTGCTCGACAGTACGGCCTGGCAGATCAAGCTACAGCGGGCGCTGGGCCACGAAACGCCACGCTATGCCCACCTGCCGGTCGTGACGGCCGCTGATGGCGGGAAACTCGCCAAATCGCGCTTCTCGGTCGCGCCGGATCTCACCAATCCCGGCCAGGTGCTGCTCCAGGTGCTTGTGTTGTTAGGGCAACGCCCGCCGCCTGACCTTGCGGGACTTGAACCCGGTGAAGTACTGGTTTGGGCCATTTCGAACTGGAAACCGGCCCTGATGCAGGGGATTTGCGCCGTTCCTGCCCTGGTCTGACCGTACTGCCACGGTTCTAACACTTGTCAAATCAATTGCCAATTGCCCTACGCTCCACGGTTGTACTAAGGTAGTCGCTGAGGGACGGTAGATAACATCGGCCCGCCTGCCTTGAATGGGCGGGTGGAGTACGCATACTAATTACGGGGGCTTGCAATGAGCGAACCGAGGGTCATCAAGAAATATCCGAATCGCCGGCTGTATGACACGGTCGAGAGCCGTTACATCACGCTGGCCGATGTACGGAAACTGGTCGTTGAACGCATTGAATTCATGGTCGTTGACAAGAAGAGTCAGGAAGACATCACGCGCAGCATTCTGCTGCAGGTCATCGCCGAGCAGGAACATGCCGGCGAGCCACTGATGAGTCGTGACTTTCTGCAGCACATCATCCGCTCCTATGGCGGAGGAATCATGCAGGGTGTGGTCGGGTCATACCTTGAACAGAGCCTGAAGCTGTTTGCCGCCCAGCAGCGCGAAGTGCGCGACAAGGCGCAGAGTTTCACGGCCGGTGACACCGATGGCGCCGTCGCAGCGGTGACCCAGCGCAATTTCCAGCGCTGGCGCACGGTTCAGGATGAGATTTTCCGCACGCTGATCGGCAGTGCCGCACGCGTGCGCGGGCCAGAGGAGGATGTGGCCGCCAGCGCCGTCGCGAAATAGCCCCAACCGGGTAGAAAAAAAGGGCGCGCCATGGCATGGCGCGCCCTTTTTATTGGCCTTCTGGCTTGAGCCTGGGCGTTCAGGCGGCATCCACGCTGCGCATGGACAGGCGCACGCGACCCTGGCGGTCGACCTCGAGCACCTTGACGCGCACCACATCGCCTTCCTTGAGCTTGTCGCTCACGCGCTCCACCCGCTCATCGGATATCTGCGAGATGTGCACCAGGCCGTCACGGCCCGGCAGGATGGTGACAAACGCGCCGAAGTCCATGAGGCGCGCCACGCGTCCCTCGTAGATGCGGCCCACTTCCACATCGGCCGTGATCAGTTCGATGCGGCGCTGGGCTTCCTTGCCCGCGGTGCCGTTCACCGACGCGATCTTCACCGTGCCATCGTTCTCGATGTCGATGGTGGTGCCGGTCTCCTCGGTGATCTGGCGGATGACCGCGCCACCCTTGCCGATGACATCGCGGATCTTCTCCGGGTCGATCTTCAGCGTGATGATGGATGGGGCCCACTCGGACATCTTCGCGCGCGGCTCGCTCAGGACCTTGTTCATCTCACCCAGGATGAACAGGCGCCCGGCGCGCGCCTGATGCAGTGCTACCTTCATGATCTCCGGCGTCACGCCTTCGACCTTGATATCCATCTGCAGCGCAGTGACCCCGTCCTTGGTGCCGGCCACCTTGAAATCCATGTCGCCGAGATGATCCTCGTCGCCCAGGATGTCGGTCAGAACCTTGAAGCGGCTGCCATCCAGCACCAGGCCCATCGCAACGCCTGCGACCGGGGCCTTCAACGGCACACCGGCGTCCATCAGCGCAAGACTGCTGCCGCACACGCTCGCCATCGAACTGGAACCATTGGACTCGAGAATTTCCGAGACCACGCGAATCACGTACGGGAAGGTCGCCATTTCCGGCATCACGGCGGCGACACCGCGACGTGCCAGGTTGCCGTGGCCGATCTCACGGCGCTTCGGCGAGCCCATCATCCCGGTCTCACCGACGGAGAACGGCGGGAAGTTGTAATGCATCATGAACGGCTCACGGCGTTCCCCGGCCAGGGCGTCGATGATCTGCGCATCGCGGCCGGTGCCCAGAGTCACGGCCACCAACGCCTGCGTCTCACCGCGGGTGAACAGCGCCGAACCGTGCGTACGCGGCAACACGGCCACCTTGACGGTGATGGGCCGCACGGTGCTGGCATCGCGGCCGTCGATGCGCGGCTCACCATTGAGGATGCGCTGGCGGACGATATTGCTTTCCAGTTTGAAGAACTGATCGTCGACCTCATCGGCGGTGAACTTCGGGCTCTCGCCACCGCTCAACGCGGCAATCGCGGCGGCCTTGACCTCGGCCACGCGGTCGCGACGCTGCAGTTTTTCCGTGATCGCGTACGCCTTCGTCAGGGCAGTCTCGGCCTGGGTCGCCAGCGCCGCGGTCAGCTCAGGGCTGACGGCAGGCGCGGTCCAGGTCCAGCGCGGCTTGCTCGCAAGGGCTGCGAGTTCGCGGATGGCGCCGATGGCAATCTGCATCTGGGTGTGGCCGAAAACCACCGCGCCGAGCATGACTTCTTCAGACAGGCCCTGGGCTTCGGATTCGACCATCAGCACAGCCTGTTGGGTGCCGGCGACGACCAGGTCCAGCTGCGAGCCGACCAGCTCCGTCGCGCTGGGATTCAACAGGTACTGGCCATCCTTGTAGCCGACGCGGGCGGCGCCGATCGGACCCGTGAACGGAATCCCCGACAGCGTCACAGCCGCCGAGGCGCCAATCAACGCTGGAATATCCGGATCGATGGTCGGATCCAGCGACAGCACGGTCGCAACGACCTGTACATCATTGTAGAAGCCGTCCGGAAACAGCGGCCGCAGCGGCCGGTCGATCAGGCGTGAAGTGAGCGTCTCCTTCTCCGACGGCCGGCCCTCGCGCTTGAAGAAGCCACCGGGGATCTTGCCCGCCGCGTAGGTCTTCTCGATGTAGTTGACGGTGAGGGGAAAGAAATCCCGGCCCGGCACCGGCTGCTGTTTGGCAACGCAGGTGACCAGGACGACAGTGTCCCCCATGGATACCTTGACCGATGCATCGGCCTGACGGGCGAGTTCGCCGGTCTCGATCGTTACGGTCTGGCTGCCGTAAGCAAAAGACTTTGCAAAAGCACTCACGCTTCTAACCTCGTGTAATGATATTGCGGCCGGGAACGGCCGCAATGTTGGGCGTCACCACGGGCAACGCCTGGATGTTCAGCGACGCAGTCCCAGGCGCTCGACGAGCTCCTGATACTTCTGCGGCTCGGTCGACTTGAGATAATCGAGCAGCTTGCGGCGCTGATTGACGAGCTTGACGAGCCCGCGACGCGATGAGTGGTCACTCTTGTGAGCAGTGAAGTGCTCACCCAGTCCGTTGATGCGCTCGGAGAGCAATGCGATCTGGACTTCGGGTGAACCGGTGTCTTTGGCATCACGACGGAACTGCGCGACGATTCCGCCCTTCTGTTCGGCTGTTAAGGTCATGTGCGCGAATTTTCCTAAGAACGTGTTGATTGGGTCTGTTTTTGAAGCGCGGCATTCTACCCGTACACCCTTGAGGTCTCAAGGAAAAGCGCTCTCGCAGGCAGCGAAAAGCCGGCGCGGACGCACCTGGCCCCGGGCGTCGGCTTCCCCCAGCCCCATGAAGCGTCCATGGGGGTCATACAGGCGCACTTTCCCGGTAGGCGTACCCCCCGCCAGCAGCACGGCCTGGCCATGCGCCAGCCGTGCGGCGAGCTCCGCGGGCAGGTGCACGGCCGGCATTGCGGGCAGGGCCGCATCCGGTGCGATGAGCGCGGGCCTCGCGCCACCCCGGCAGGCCGCCTCGACTTCGACCAGGGTCAGCATGGCTGCGTCGGCGAAGGGCTCGACATATAACCGGCGCAGCGCCGTGACATGCCCACAGGTCCCGAGATGCCGGGCAATGTCCTCCGCCAGGACCCTGATGTAGGTGCCCTTGGAGCACAACGCCACCAGTTCAACCTGCCCGTCGGCAAGCTGCAGCAACGACAGCTCACTGATCTGGATGCTGCGCGCGGCGCGCTCGACAGTGACCCCGGCGCGCGCCAGCTTGTACAGCGGCTGGCCGTCGCGCTTGAGGGCCGAGAACATGGGCGGCACCTGCGACTGGCCGCCGCGGAAATGCTCGAGGGCGAGCTGCACCTGGGCAGTGGTCAGCGACGGCACCGGGGCCTGCTCCACGACCTCCCCCTCAAGGTCACCGGTGGTGGTACGCGACCCGAGGGCGAGGGTGAACTGGTAGCGCTTGCGCGCCGCAGTGATGTCACCGGCGACCTTGGTGGCCTCGCCCAGGCAGATCGGCAGCATGCCGGTGGCCAGTGGATCGAGGCTGCCGACATGGCCCGCCTTGTCGGCGCCCAGCAGGCGCCGCACCCGCTGCAGGGCCGCGTTGGAGGAAAGCCCGCGGGGCTTGTCCAGCAGCAGGATGCCGTTCACGTCTCCTCGGGCTTGGGTGCAGTATCGGTGGCGACGGCACGATCGATGAGCTGGGTGAGGTGCACCGCCTTGTCCAGGGTGTCATCGAAAACGAAGGCCAGCCGCGGTGCATGGCGCAGGCCGAGCTGGCGCCCTACGGCGCCGCGCAGGAAGCCGCCGGCCCGGGCCAGGCCCGCGGCCACTTCCTGCGGATCATGAGCGCCGGCGAAGGGCACGAAGAAGATGCGCGCCGTCGCCAGGTCCTGTGCCACCTCCACCGCAGTGATGGTCACATTACCGACGCGCGGGTCCTTGACCTCGCGGCTGATGAGGTCGGCCAGAACCCGCTGCATCTGCGCTTCGATGCGGCTGTGCCGACCCCCGGACGGTTGGTGCTTGCCGGGCATCTTACTCAACGGTGCGCGCCACTTCGGTGCGCGTATAGCACTCGATCTGATCACCCACCCGCACGTCCTGGTAGTTCTTGACGCCGATGCCGCACTCGGTGCCGGCGCGCACCTCGCCGACATCATCCTTGAAGCGCCGCAGCGACTCGAGCTGACCTTCGAAGATCACCACGCTGTCACGCAGCACCCGGATCGGATTGTTGCGCTTGACGGCGCCTTCGGTGATCAGACACCCCGCCACGACCCCGAACTTGCTGGAACGGAACACGTCCCGCACCTGGGCGATACCCACTATTGTTTCCTTGACCTCAGGCGCGAGCATGCCGCTCATCATCGCCTTCACGTCATCGATGGCTTCGTAGATGATGCTGTAGTAGCGGACATCCACGCCCAGATCCTTGATCGCCTCGCGCGCACCCGAATCGGCACGCACATTGAAGCCGATGATCAGGGCCTTGGACGCCGCGGCCAGCTGTACATCCGAAGCGGTGATGCCACCGATGCCGCTGGCAATGACCTTGACCGAGACTTCCGCGGTGGACAGCTTGGTCAACGCCTCGCGCAGGGCCTCCTGGCTGCCCTGTACGTCCGCCTTCAGCAGCACCACGACGACGCCGGCCTTGTCCGTCTCCAGCTGCGAGAACGCGTCTTCGGCGCGCGTGGCCGTCCTCGCCAGCTTCACGTCGCGGAACTTGCCCTGACGGTACAGTGCGACTTCACGCGCCTTGCGCTCGCTCTCCACCACCAGCAGGTCATCGCCGGCCTTGGGAGCCCCTGACAGGCCCAGCACCGCCACCGGAGTGGACGGCGCGGCCTCCTGCACGGCAGCGCCGGTCTCATCGAACATGGCGCGCACGCGGCCGAACTCGGTTCCCGCCAGGATGAAATCGCCCATGTGCAGCGTGCCCTTCTTGACCAGCACCGTCGCCACGGGGCCGCGGCCCTTCTCGATGCTCGACTCAATCACAATGCCGGACGCCGGCCCGGTGAGAGTGCTCGACAGTTCCAGAACTTCGGCCTGCAACAAAATGGCATCGAGCAGCTGGTCAATGCCGGCACCGGTACGCGCCGAGACATTGACGAACATGTTCTGGCCGCCCCAGGCCTCGGGGATGACATCGTGCTTGGCCAGTTCGTTGCGCACACGCTCCGGATCGGCGTCGCTCTTGTCGATCTTGTTGACGGCCACGACGATGGGCACATTGGCGGCGCGCGCGTGCTCGATGGCCTCGATGGTCTGCGGCATGACGCCATCGTCCGCGGCGATCACCAGCACCACCACGTCGGTGGCTTTCGCACCGCGCGCGCGCATGGCGGTGAACGCCGCGTGGCCCGGGGTATCCAGGAAGGTGATCGGACCCTTGGCCGTTGGTACGCGATAGGCACCGATGTGCTGGGTGATGCCACCGGCCTCTCCCGCAGCGACCTTGGTCGTGCGGATGTAGTCCAGGAGCGAGGTCTTGCCATGGTCGACATGACCCATCACGGTCACGACCGGGGGTCGTGGCGCGCTCGCCTCTTCCGCGGAAGTCTCACCCTGCAGATCGTCCTCGATCTGGTCCTCGCGTTGCAGCTTGGCCGTATGTCCCAGTTCCTCGATCACCAGCACGGCGGTCTCCTGGTCCAGGGGCTGATTGATCGTGGCCATGATCCCGATGTTCATCAGCACCTTGATGACTTCGGTCGCCTTGATGGCCATCTTGGCGGCGAGTTCCGCCACCGTGATGGTTTCGCCCACCGCGACCTCGCGCTTCTGCGGCGTGGTGGGCATTTCGAAGGCATGGCGGGCATCGCTGCCCGGGGATACCGGCCGGCCCTTGACGCGCCGCTTCTTCTTGTAGCGGTTGCTGACATCGCCGGTGACGTGCAGCTCCTCGCGGCCGTAGCGCGTGGGTTGCGGCCGCTCGGGTACCGGTGGCGGCGAGGGCGCCACGGCAGCCTTCTGCGTCGCTGCCGGCTTTGCCGGCGCGGACTTCGGCGGCGCCATCGCCTTCGCCAGGTTCTCGCGCGGCTCGTCCGGGACGTGGCGCTGCAGTTCGCGCTCGCGGCGTTCGGCATCCTCGCGCGCATGCTGCTCGGCGGCGCGACGCGCATCCTCCTGCGCCTTCTTGCGGTTCTGCTCTTCCTCGATGCGCCGGCGATTCTCGGCCTCGACCCGTTCGTTCTCGCGGCGCTCGGCCTCGAGCCGCTCCAGCTCGCGCTTTTCGGCCTCCTCGGCCTCACGGCGCTTCGAGTCGCCATCTTCCAGGTTCTGGCGGTTCTGCTCTTCCAGAACGTCGCGCTTCACATAGGTGCGGCTGCGCCGCACCTCCACATTCACCGTGCGCGCGCGACCCTGGGTGCTCGCGAGCTTCAGTTCGCTTTGGGTCTTGCGTTTGAGCGTGATCTTGGTGGGCGAGCCGCTCTGCTCGTCACTGCCATGTGACTTGCGCAGGTGCGACAGCAGTTCGAGCTTCGCCTCATCGCTGATGCGAGCCTCAGGTCCTTCGACCTTGATGCCGGCCTGATCAAGCTGCACGATCAGGCGGTCCACGGGTACCTTGAGCACCTGGGCAAATTGTGAAACGGTTACATCAGCCATCAGTGAATTCCTTGCTCTAGTGACCCGCGGCGAACCACGGCTCACGTGCGGTCATGATGAGCTTGCCGGCTTCTTCGGCCGCCAGACCATCAATGTCGGACAGGTCGTCAACCGACTGCTCGGCGAGGTCCTCGCGGGTGCGCACGCCACGGCGCGCCAGGGCGAGCGCCAGATCCGGACTCATGCCGGTCATGGTCAGCAGATCATCGGCGGGCATGGCCTGGTCCAGGGTTTCTTCGCTGGCGATCGCCTGCGTGAGCAGCACGTCGCGGGCGCGATTGCGCAGCTCCTTGACGATGGTTTCATCGAATTCGGCAATGGCCATCAGTTCCGCCTGGGGTACGTAGGCCACTTCCTCGACGGTCGAGAAACCTTCCTGGACCAGGATGGTGGCCACATCCTCACCCACATCCAGCTGCTTCATGAAGATCTGCACCAGGTCGCGGGACTCGGTGTCGCTCTTGGCCTCGGCATCCGACTCCGTCATGACATTCAGTTCCCACCCCGTGAGCTGGCTGGCGAGGCGGATGTTCTGGCCGCCGCGGCCGATGGCCTGCGACAGCTTCTCCTCGGCGACCGCGATGTCGATGCTGTGGGCCTCCTCGTCGACGACGATGGACATCACCTCGGCCGGCGACATGGCGTTGATGACGAATTGCGCCGGATTCTCATCAAACGGAATGATGTCCACGCGCTCGCCCGAGACTTCATTGGATACCGCCTGCACGCGCGAACCGCGCATGCCGACACAGGCGCCCACCGGATCGATCCGCGGATCATTGCTGCGCACGGCGATCTTGGCGCGCACGCCCGGGTCGCGCGCCGCGCCCAGGATCTCGATCAGCCCCTGTCCGACCTCCGGCACTTCGAGCTTGAACAGCTCGATGAGGAACTCCGGCGCGGTACGCGTCAGAAACAGCTGCGGGCCTCGCGGCTCGGAACGCACTTCCTTCAGGAACGCCTTGACGCGATCCTGTGGCTTGGCCTGCTCGCGCGGAATCATGTCGGTGCGCGGCACGAAGCCCTCGGCATTGCTGCCCAGGTCGATGTACAGGCCGTTGCGGTCCACGCGCTTGACCAGGCCGCTTACCATGGTGCCCACGCGGTCGCGGTAGGCATCCACAACCTGCGCGCGCTCGGCCTCGCGCACCTTCTGCACGATCACCTGTTTGGCCTGCTGGGCCGCGATGCGGCCGAAGCCCACCGACTCCATCGGTTCTTCGACGAAGCCGCCCGGTTCGATGGCCGGATTCAGGTCGCGCGCATCGTCCATGCGCAGCTCGCGCTCCGGCACTTCAAGCTCGGTGGACTCATCGGCGAACACCTTCCAGCGCCGAAAGGTTTCGTAGTCGCCGCTCTTGCGGTCAATGGCGACGCGCACATCCCACTCCTCGCCGTGTTTCTTGCGGGTCGCGGAAGCGAGGGCGGCCTCAAGCGCGTCGAAGATGACTTCCTTGTCCACGCCCTTCTCGTTGGAGACGGCGTCGACGACCATCAGAATTTCCTTGTTCATCTCAATAGCTCCTCACATTCCACGCGCCGTACGCCCTCGCTCAAGGGGCCAGTCGCGCCTTCGCAATCTCGCCAAATGGCACATCCACGCGCTGCCGGTCGACCTCCAGGGCCACACCGGTCGCGGAAACCTCCTGCATCACACCCGTATAGCGCCGCCGTCCGTCGCGCGGCGCCACCAGCTCAACCAGAACCCGGGCCCCCTTGAAGCGCTCGAAATGCGCGGGAACCCGCAGCACCCGATCGTCCCCCGGCGAGGACACTTCCAGCGAATAGGCCGTTGGAATCGGATCCTCGACGTCCAGCAACGCCGAGACTTCGCGGCTGACACGCTCGCAGTCAGCGATGCCGATGCCCTCGGGCCGGTCGATGAAGATCCGCAGGGATCCACCGCGCCCGGGCACAAACTCCAGCTCCACAAGCTCATAGCCCAACTGCACGAGCAGGGGCTCGACCAGGGAGATGAGGCGCTCACGCAGAGCCGCCATGTGCCCCTCCAAAATAAAAATGGGCCCTTCGGCCCACTTCCCACTCGCGACGCCACGCGCCCGCGTCCGTGGCGCCCCCCCTTACAATGGGGGACCCCGGAAAAACGAAACGCCCCTCGGGGGGCTTTACCGTCAAGCTAATGCGGCTGATCCAACCGCACTTGCAGGCACGGACAAATTCTTATCCGGGCCCACCGAGGACGCGCATTCTACGGCACACCGGGCAAGGCGTAAACCTCGGTCCGGTGTGCGCATATTTTCATGCAATGGTGGCAGGAAGAGCCATAACTGCTTGACAAATTTAATTTTTATCAACTCGCTCAATGCATTCGCTGGCGCCGCAGGCCACCGTCACGCCCGCCGGCATGGCTGCCGGCCGGGCGGCCACGCCGCTGACCATTGCCGTGACTCGGGCCTGCATGGCCAACGCGGCCAGATACATGGCCGTCACGGCGCGGGGCCGGCGCACGACTGGGCCGCTCAACGACCGGGGTCTGGGACTGATTGATCGGAAACTCAGGCACCGCCGACACCTGCAGCGGACGCTTCAGCAGCCGCTCGATGTCCCGCAGCAGCGGCGCCTCATCGGGCGACACCAGCGATACCGCCTGACCGGTCAAACCGGCCCGCGCGGTGCGCCCGATGCGATGGACATAGTCCTCCGGAACATTGGGCAGCTCGTAGTTCACGACATGCGGCAACTCCTTGATGTCCAGGCCACGCGCCGCCACTTCGGTCGCCACCAGGGCGGTGATGCGATTGTCCTTGAAATCAGCAAGCGCCCGGGTGCGCGCACCCTGACTCTTGTTGCCGTGAATGGCCGAGGCCTTGATGCCCGCCCCTTCCAGCTGCTGGGTGAGACGGTTGGCGCCATGCTTGGTGCGCGTGAAGATCAGCACCTGGAACCAGTTGCCGTCCTTGATCAGGTGCGCCAGCAAGTGGCGCTTGTGATCCTTGGGGACCTTGTAGACCGACTGGTCCACACGGTCGGCGGTGGCGTTGCGCGGGGCAACTTCAACCGTGACGGGATCGTGCAGCAGGCCACTGGCCAGCTGACGCATGTCGTCATTGTAGGTGGCCGAGAATAAGAGGTTCTGGCGACGCACCGGCAGCAGCTTGAGGATGCGCCGGATGTCGCGGATGAAGCCCATATCGAGCATGCGATCGGCCTCATCGAGGACCAGCACCTGCACATTGCGCAGGTTCACCGCACCCTGCTGCGACAGATCCAGCAGACGACCGGGGGTCGCGATCAGCAGATCGCAGCCGTTGCGCAGTCCGTTGATCTGCGGATTGATGTTCACCCCGCCGAAAACCACCTGCACGCGCACCGGCGCGTACTTGCCATAGGTGTTGGCGCTTTCGGCGATCTGAGCCGCAAGTTCCCGGGTGGGGGTGAGGACCAGGCAGCGGGGTGCGCGGCGATCCGGATGCACCCCGCCAATCGGCGTGGTGCCGGCGAGGCCCGCCAGCTTCTGCAGGATGGGCAGCACGAAGGCCGCGGTTTTGCCGGTGCCCGTTTGAGCCCCTGCCAGGACGTCACGACCTTCCAGCACCGCGGGAATGGCGCGTACCTGGATGGGCGTGGGTTCGGTGTAGGCGTTTTCGGCAACGGCGCGAAGCAACTCGGGAGCAAGCCCGAGATTGGAAAATGACATGTTTGAACGAAACCTTGAGTAAGACTCGCACGGGGCCAGTGGCGCCGCGGTCAGAAGCGAGGGGAGAAGTTGAAGAAATCGACGGGTGTCACATAAGGACACCGGACGAGCAAGATGGGGCGCTGACCGCGCATCCCTCTTCCAGCGGCGTGCACCATACACACAATCTTGCGCTGCGTCCATTGCAGTGCAGCTTGGGACCCGGAACACTAGCCGCCATGACTTTATTGACCCTGCGCGACGCGGACCTTGCCTATGGCGATTTTCCCCTGCTTGATCAGGCACAACTGTCGGTCCAGGAAGGTGAACGCATCGGCCTGATAGGCCGCAATGGCACCGGCAAGTCCACGCTGCTCAAGGTGGTCACCGGCATGGTCAACCTGGATGAGGGGGCCATCGAACGTCGCGACGGATTGCGCATCGTATTGGTCGAGCAGGAACCGCTGCTGCCCGCGCCCCCGACCGAACATGACTGGAAACTGGCGATGTACCTGGAGCGCTTTGGGGTCGATCTGGCACGCGCGGCCGCGACCGGCTCCGGCGGCGAGCGCAAGCGCGCCGCACTCGCCGCGGCATTCGCCGCCGAGCCGGACCTGCTGCTGCTGGATGAACCCACCAATCACCTGGACATCGCCGCCATCGAGACGCTGCAGGAGCTGCTGGGCGAGGTCGGCGCCGCTCTCATCATTACCCACGATCGTGAGTTCCTGGATCGCATCGCCAGCCGCATCGTGGAGCTGGATCGCGGCGTGCTGCGCTCCTACCAGGGCAACTTCGCGCGCTACCAGGAGCTCAAGGATCTGGAACTGGCCTCCGAAAGCGCTTCCAACGCCCGCTTTGACAAGCTGCTCGCGCAGGAGGAGGTGTGGATCCGCAAGGGCGTGGAGGCACGTCGGACCCGCAACGAAGGCCGCGTCGTGCGCCTGGAGCAGCTGCGCCGCGAACGCGCGGCGCGTCGTGAACGCATCGGCCGCGTCAATCTTCAGGTGGATTCCGGCGAACGCTCCGGCAAACTGGTCGCAGAGCTCGAGGAGGTCAGCTTGAGCTTCGGGCCGCTGCGGCTGATCGACAGGCTCTCGGCGCGCATCATGCGTGGGGACCGTGTCGGCCTCATCGGCGCCAATGGCGCGGGCAAATCCACCCTGATCCGCCTCATCCTCGGCACCCAGGCGCCCGATTCAGGCACGGTGCGGCTGGGGACCAATCTCAATGTCGCCTACTTCGACCAGATGCGCGCCGCACTGGATCCGCAAGCCACGGTGGCGGACACGATCAGCCCGGGATCCGACTGGGTCGAGATCGGTGCGCAACGCAAACACATCTCGAGCTACCTGCAGGACTTCCTGTTCTCGCCACGGCGTGCGCAGTCACCGGTGCGCATGTTGTCCGGCGGCGAGCGCAATCGATTGCTGCTGGCGCGGCTGTTTGCGCGGCCCGCGAACCTCCTGGTCATGGACGAACCCACCAATGACCTGGATATCGATTCGCTGGAACTGCTGGAACAGACCCTGGCCGAATACCCCGGCACCGTGCTGCTGGTCAGCCACGACCGACGGTTCCTGGACAATATCGTCACCCAGACCATCGCCGCTGAGGGCCAGGGACGCTGGCGTGAATACGTCGGCGGCTATTCGGACTGGCTGGCGCAAAAATCGGCGCCGAGCGCACCGTTACGCGCCGCCGTACCCCCGCCGGCAGCGGCGCCGGCCGCTGCCACCAAAGCGCGGCTCGGATACAAGGACCAGCGCGAATTGGAATCACTGCCCCGGGAAATCGAAGCGCTGGAAACCGAGCAGCAGGCATTGCTGGCGCGCATGAGTTCGGCCGAGTACCACCAGTCCGGCGCGCATGTCATGCGCGCCGACAGCGCGCGCGCCGCCGCGATTGAGCAGGAAATGGCAGTGAAATTCGCCCGCTGGGAAGAGCTGGAGCAACTGCGCCAAGCCCGCCAGCGGTGATCAGCCTTCACAGGTCGTTGCAGCGAATGGCCTGCTTTCAGCCAGCCCGGATGGCATAGAATGGCGCTCTCATGCGCGTAAGATTAACCGCTTCGGTGCCAGTCCTTGGGGTCGCACTGGCTGCCGCGTTGGCGGCTGGCTGCTCCCCGCCCTCCTCTGTGTCCACCCAGACGCCGGAAGTGTCGGTGCTGAGTGCGAAGTCGCAGGTACTGCCCCTGACCCGGGACCTGGTCGGTCGGGTTTCCGCGGTGCGCACCGCCGATGTCCGGGCGCGAGTTCCCGGCATCCTGCTCAAACGCCTGTACAAGGAGGGCTCGGAGGTTCGTGAGGGCGAGGTGTTGTTCCAGATCGACCCCAAGCCCTACCAGGCGGCGCTGGATGCGGCGCTGGCGGGGCTGGCGCAGGCACAGGCCACCGCGGTCAATGCCGCCGTCAACGCCAAGCGCACCCGCGACCTGCTGCCCGCCGGCCTCGTGTCCCGCTCGGACGTGGACAACAACAATGCCACCGAGCGCTCCTCGCAGGCGCAGGTGAAGCAGGCCGAGGCCAATGTCGAAACGGCCCGCATCAATCTCGGCTACGCCACCGTGACCGCGCCCATCTCGGGTCGCTCCGGACAGCAGCATGTCACCGAAGGCGCCCTGGTGGGCCAAAGCGAAGCCACCCTGCTCACGTCGGTGGATCAGATCGACCACCTGTATGTGAATTTCGACCGCCCGGCCGATGAGATCCTCAAGCTGCAGGCGGCGCAGACGCGCGGCGATGTGACCCTCTTTGATCGCGACAAGGCCACCTTGCAGGTGATACTGCCGGATGGCACGCCTTATACGCCGCTGGGCACCCTGGACTTCGGCGACGTGTCCGTCGATCCCACCAATGCCGCACTGGCCTTTCGTGGGGTGGTCGCCAATCCGCATCGTGAGCTGCTGCCGGGAATGTTTGTCACGGTGCACCTGACGCTGGGCACGCAGAACCGCGCCTACCTGATACCGCAGGCCATCGTGCGCCGCGACGGTCGTGGCGCCTTCGTGGAGGTTGCCGAAGCCGATGACAAGGTCAGCCAGCGCTACATCCAGGCCGAAGTGATGATGGGCAGCAACTGGCTGGTCACCGGCGGCCTCAAGGACGGCGATCGGATCATCGCGACCAGCGTCGACAAGGTGCACCCCGGCACGCGGGTCAAGGTCCTGCCCGACAAAGCGTCGGCCAGCTGAGCTGTCATGGCGCGTTTTTTCATAGAGCACCCGGTCTTTGCCTGGGTCATCGCCATCCTGATCACGCTGGCGGGCATTCTGTCCATCACGCGTCTGCCCATCGAAGCCTATCCGGACATCGCACCACCCCAGGTGCAGGTGTCGGCCAACTATCCCGGTGCCGATGCCGAGGTCATCGAGCACACTGTCACCCAGATCATCGAGCAGCAGCTCACCGGCATCGACCACCTGCTGTACTTCACCTCCAGCTCCAATTCCAAGGGCAATGCCAACGTCACCCTGACTTTCGACACCGGCACCAATCCGGATACGGCGCTGGTCCAGACCCAGAACCGCATGTCGCTGGCCACGCCGCGACTGCCCGCCGAGGTCAACGCGCTGGGCCTGAGCGTGCAGAAAGCCTCCAACAGCAACGTCATCGTACTGGCGCTGCGCTCCACCGATGGCAGCATGAACTCCTATGAGCTCAGCAACCTGCTCGCCACCCGGGTGCTGGACCAGATACAACGCATCAACGGCGTGGCCAATGTGCAGCAGTTCGGCTCCGAATACGCCATGCGCATCTGGCTGAATCCGGACAAGCTGCACGCCTATGGCATCTCTCCCGCGCAGGTGCTGACCACGGTGCAGAGTCAGAACGTGCAGGTGGCCGCAGGCGGCATCGGCACCGTGCCCACCGTCCCCAATCAACAGATGTCGATCAACGTCAGTGTTCCGGGCCGCTTCACCTCACAGGACCAGTTCGCGAACATCATCCTGCGCACCGATGCCAACGGCACCACCGTGCGCCTGCGCGATGTCGCGCGATTGGAGCTGGGACCCTACGCCTACGGCCTCGACGACAAGGTTGACGGCAATCCCATCGCCGGCTGCGGCATCGCCGTACTGCCCGGAGCCGATGTGCTCAAGGTGGTCCAGGCCATACGCGATCGCATGAATGAGCTGCAGCGCAGCTTCCCGCCGGGCGTCACCTGGGTCACGCCCTTCGACGCCACCAAGTTCATTTCCGTGTCCATCCGCGAGGTGGTGTACACCCTGGTGGGCGCGGTGGTGCTGGTGTTCCTGGTGATGCTGGTGTTCCTGCAGAACATCCGCGCCACGCTGATTCCGACGCTGGTCATGCCGGTGGCGCTGCTGGGCGCCTTCATCGGCATCTACGCCGTGGGATTCTCGGTCAACACCTTGAGCCTGTTCGGCGTGGCGCTGGCCATCGGCATCGTCGTGGACGATGCCATCGTGGTCATCGAGTCCGTCGAGCGCATCATGCGCGAGGAGCATTTGCCCCCCAAGGAGGCCACGCGCAAGGCCATGGGACAGATCACCGGCGCCATCGTCGCCATCACCGTGGTGCTCGCCGCCGTGTTCGTACCCAGCGCCCTGCAGACCGGCAGCGTCGGGGCCATCTATCGGCAGTTCGCCCTCACCATCGCCATCTCCATGCTGTTCTCGGCGTTTCTGGCGCTGAGTTTCACACCCGCGCTGTGCGGCTCGCTGCTGCGCCCGGGGCACCTGAACCCGAATGTGCTGTTCCGCGGTTTCAATCGCGTCTTCGAATGGACTCTCGCGACCTACATGCGCCGGGTGTTCCAGTCGGTGCGGCATGCGCCGCGCTGGATGCTGGCCTTCGCGGTGCTGGTGACGGTGGGCGCGTGGCTGTTCGCGCGCATGCCCGGCGGCTTCCTGCCCGAGGAGGATCAGGGCTACGCCTACGTCATCGTGCAGACCCCGCCGGGCACCACGCTCGACCGTACCATGCAGGTCATGACCCGCGTCGGTGAGCTGATGCACCGGTCGCCCGATGTGGATGCCGTCATGGAGATCGCGGGCTTCAGCTTCGTCGGCCAGGGCGAGAACGTCGGCCTGGGCTTCGTGCGGCTGAAGCCCTGGGAGCAGCGCAAGGACAACGCCGCGACCTTCATCGCCTGGGCGAACCGCACGCTCAATCGCAACATCCACGACGCCCAGGCGTATTCGGTCAACCTGCCCACGGTGCGCGGCCTGGGACAGTTCGGCGGCTTTGACCTGTTCCTGCAGGATCGCGCCGGCCTGGGTCGCGAGGCCCTGGCGACGGCCGAGAAGACGCTGCTGGCCAATGCCGCCCACTCGCCCGTTGTCACCAATGTGCGCGCCAACACCCTGGAGGATGCGCCGCGACTGGATCTTGCCGTGGATCGCGTCCAGGCCGAGACCATGGGGCTGTCGCCGACCGATCTGTACGGCTCCATCCAGCTCATGATGGCCCCGGTCTACGCCAATGACTTCTACTACCAGGGCCGCGTGCTGCGCGTCATGCTGGAAGCGGATGCGCCCTTTCGCATGGGCCCGGAAGCCCTGGATCATTTCTATCTGCCCAGTACGCTCACCGCCGCCGCCAATGCAACCGGCGCCAGCGCACTGCCCACGATGATTCCGCTCGCAAGCGTCGTGCACCCGCACTGGACCGTGGCCTCTCCGAACCTCACCCGCTACAACGGCTACGCCGCGGTGGAAATCAACGGCTCCAATGCCGCCGGCCGCAGCACCGGCGAAGCCTTGACCGAGATGCAGAACCAGGTCGGGCTGCTGCCGGATGGCGTCGGTTTCGACTGGGCCGGACAGTCGCTGCAGGAGAAGCTCTCGGGCGCCCAGGCGCCGCTGCTGTTCGCCTTGTCCATCCTGGTCGTGTACCTGTGTCTGGCGGCGCTGTATGAGAGCTGGTCGGTGCCCGTCTCGGTGCTGCTGGTCGTGCCGCTGGGTGTGATCGGCGCCATCGCCGCGGCGCAGCTACGCGGCCTGTCGAACGATGTGTTCTTCAAGGTCGGCCTGCTCACGATCATCGGTCTTGCCGCCAAGAACGCCATCCTGATCGTGGAATTCGCGGTCGTGGAACACGCCGCCGGCAAGACCCTGCATGACGCGGTGGTGGAAGCCGCGCGGCTGCGCTTCCGTCCCATCCTCATGACTTCCTTTGCGTTCATCCTGGGCGTCATGCCACTGGTGCTGTCCAGCGGCGCCGGCGCCAATGCCCGGCACGCCATCGGCACCGGTGTCGCCGGCGGCATGATTACGGCAGCGGTGCTGGGGGTGCTGTTCGTGCCCGTGTTCTTTGTGTGCGTGCGGCGCCTGCTCGGTGATCCGCTGGATGGCCCGCGCCGCAAACGCAAGGACGCCGTACCGTCATCACCCATGCCGGGCGGGATGGAATAAGGCGCAGCGTCAGGCCGGTGAGTGCTGGCGGACCAGGTCCAGCAGCGCGACGCCATAGCGGCCGAGCTTCGCCTCACCGACACCGGCGATACCGCGCAGCTGCACGGCGGAGCGCGG
The DNA here is from genome assembly GCA_049792815.1 of Steroidobacteraceae bacterium. Classification (GTDB taxonomy): domain Bacteria; phylum Pseudomonadota; class Gammaproteobacteria; order Steroidobacterales; family Steroidobacteraceae; genus DAIDKA01. The sequence goes on from JBARBG010000088.1 coordinate 32,779, forward strand.
CAGCTGGCGCGCGATCTGCGCCAGCGTCGCATCATGAAACACGGTATACGCCGGGACATTGTGTTCACGCGCCGTGATCCGGCGCCATTCACGCAGCGCTTCGTACAGCAATGCATTGGCGCCGGCCGTGATCACCGCTGCCTTGCCTGACCCCGACGCCGCGGACCGTTGCCGCCCGCGGCGCGCCACGCGCGCGGCACTGCGGCGCAGGAGCAACTGCCGTTCACCCTTCAGGACCTCGCGGCTGGCCGGCAGCAGTTTCAGCACATTGAACTGGTCGTGGTCGACCTGCAGCAGCCGGTGCATGACCAGCTGGCGCACCACCGAGCGCCACTGCAGTTCATCCAGTTCTGAACCGATGCCAAAGGTGCTCAAGGCCTCGTGGCCGTACTCACGCACGCGCGGCGTGGCCTTGCCGCGCAATACGTCGATGAGATGTTGCGCGCCGAAGCTGATGCCACTGGTCTGGCCGATGCGATAGATGCAGGACATGAGCATCTGTGCCGCACGCGTGCCATCCCACTGGGCCGGCGGCTCCAGGCAATTGTCGCAGTTGCCACACGGCGCTGCGGCTTCACCGAAATACTCCAGCAGCCGCACCCGCCGGCAGCCGACGGCCTCACACAGCCCGACCATGGCATCGAGTTTCGCCGCACTCGCGCGACGGTGGCTCAGCGCGCCATCGGACTGCTCGATCATGCGTCGCAGCTGCACGATGTCCGACAGGCCGTAGACCAGCCAGGCATCCGCCGGCAGGCCATCACGGCCCGCACGCCCGGTCTCCTGGTAGTACCCTTCGATGCTCCTGGGCAGATCCAGATGCGCGACGAAGCGCACGTCAGGCTTGTCGATGCCCATGCCGAAGGCGATGGTCGCGACCATGACGATGCCTTCATCGCGGATGAAGCGGCGCTGGTGCTGTTCGCGGGTGCGGGCATCAAGGCCGGCGTGGTACGGCAGTGCGCGTACGCCCTGCTGCTGCAGCCACGCGGCGGTGTCATCCACCGAAGCCCGCGACAGGCAGTAGACAATGCCGGCCTCCCCGTCATGCTCGGTTGTCAGGAACTGCAACAGCTGCCGCCGCGCGTTGTCCTTCGCGGCGATGCGGTAGCGGATGTTGGGCCGGTCAAAGCTTGAGATGAACACCCGCGCTGCGCTTAATTCCAGCCGCGCGAGGATCTCGCCACGCGTCTGTTCGTCCGCGGTGGCCGTCAGGGCCACCCGCGGCACGCCCGCAAAGCGTCGCGCGAGAACCGACAGCTGGATGTATTCGGGACGGAAGTCGTGCCCCCACTGGGAGACGCAATGCGCCTCATCGATGGCAAAGAGACTCAACGAAACCCCTCCGAGCAGCTCCAGGCAGCGCTCCGTCAGCAGTCGCTCAGGAGCCAGATACAGCAGATCAAGCTCCCCGTCCGCTACCTGCTGCTCGATGCGCTGGGCCTCCTGCCAGTCCAGGGCTGAGTTGAGCGCCTCGGCCCGCACCCCAGCCTCCTTCAGGCCTGCGACCTGGTCCTGCATGAGCGCGATGAGCGGCGAGATGACCACGGCGAGGCCCGGGCGCACCAGGGCCGGGATCTGGTAGCACAGGGATTTGCCGCCACCGGTGGGCATGAGAACCAGGGCATCGCCGCCGCGGGCGACATGGTCGATGATTTCCCCCTGGGGCGCCCGGAATTGCGGGTAACCGAATACCTCGCGCAGAATGCGCCCGGGACTTGCGGCATCAAAGCTCATCAATGACCAAAGTGTACATGACCCGCTACCTGCTCATGCCCTTCCATGTGGCACCGCTGATGCTGGTGGTCATCCTGGGCATTCTGTTGACACTTTTCATCAAATTGGCCAAGTTCTTCGCGCTGCCGGCAGACTTCATCCTGCTGTCGTGGTTCTTCAAGTATTGCTTCGCCCTGCTCGATGCGGTCGTTGCCGGGCACAAGGAACTGCCCGTACTGTCGGTCGAGATGGTCAATCCTGTCGATGAGCAAAGGCCGCTGCTTGAGGCAATAATGGTGTCACTGGGATTCATCGCGAGCTGGTGGGTGTATCACTCGGTGGGGCCGGTTGCCGGGCTCGCGCTGGGCGCACTGCTGCTGATGGCGCTGCCGGCGAACGTGGCGCTGCTGGCCATGAGTGACAGCTGGGTCCATTCACTCTCACCCCTGGCGATCGGTCGTGTGGTGAAGGGTCTGGGCCTGACCTACTTCGGGGTACTGGTCGTGACGCTCGGCGGCATGGCGCTCGTCGTCACGTTGGCGCTGACTCTGGACTCGCTGCTCCTGACATTGCTGCTCGCGCAACTGCTGTTCGTCGCCATGTTCTGCTACGTCGGGGGCGCCGTATTCGAAAGTCGCATCGATCTGCAGCTGCACACCCGCACCTTCGATGAACGCATGGCCGAGCGTGACGAGCGCCGCCATGCCGAAGATCGTGCTGCGGTTCTGGATCGCACCTATTCGCTGCTGCGCCTGAAGCGTCGCAGTGACGCCTGGGCCCACCTGGAGCCGTGGATGCGCCAGCACTGCCCTGACACCCACCCCTTTACCGAGTATCACGCCCTGCAGGTGGCCACCTGCGCCTGGGAGGATCCCGTGATTGGCGATAAGGTCACGAACGAGTACCTGGGGAAGCTCCTCGCCAACGGTGAAACCGGCATGGCGGTGGAAGCGCTGGAACTCCGCCAGGCCTCGAACCCGAAGTTTTACCCACAGGACCCGGCTGCGGCGAAACGCCTCATCGAACTGGCCAATCTTTCGGGGCGCAAGGCCCTGGGCCGGCAGTTGCTGGCCCTCGCGGGTCAACGTGAACCGGAATCCGGCGTTTCATGACCTGCTGACCCGGAGGAGCCCGACGTGCCGATCCTCACCCGACTCATCGCCAGCCTGCCGCTTTTTGGGCTGCTGGCCGGCTGCGTGGCGGGCCCGAACGCGGCCCCGCCGCCGAGCAAGGAAGCGCAGTTGTACCTGAAATACTCCGGGGCGCCCATCGAGGCCTTCACCTATCTCGGCCACTATGACGGGTTCCGCGCTCTGGGCGGCCCGTACGTGGTCATCTGGACGACGTTCGCCGACGCCTATCTGGTGAAGGTGCGGGACCCGTGTATCGAGCTACCCTTCACCAACAAGATTGGCCTGACCTCCACCTCGCGTACCGTCAACCGCAATTTCGACTTCGTGCTGGTTGAGCACGAACGTTGCCGCATCGGCACCATCCAGCGCATCGACTACGACGCCATGAAGAAGGCGCACGTAGCCGGACCCTAGCCGCGGCCTCAGGTCTTCAGCAGCGCCGGGTCAATGGGCAGATGACGGATGCGCTTGCCGGTTGCCGCAAAAATGGCATTGCACAGCGCCGGGACCACCGGGGGCAGCGCGGGTTCACCCAGTCCGGTCGGCGGGAACGGCGTCGGCTTGAAGTAGACCTCGACCTGCGGCGCCTGGTACATGCGCAGCAGGGGATATTCCGGGAACGTCTGGACGACCCGACCCCGATCGATGGTGATCTGTTGCGCCAGCGCCTGGCTGATGCCATCAATCGCCGCACCTTCACATTGATTGAGCGCGCCCGTGGGATTGATGATGGTGCTGCCCACATCACCCACGATCCACACCTTGTCAGCCTTCACCGTGCCGTCGGTGGGCGCCACGGTGACCTGCACGACTTCGGCAAAATACCCGAGGTGGCTGAAGTAAAACGCCACGCCCATGCCGGTGCCCGCCGGTAACTGGCGCTTCCCCCAGCCGGATTTCTCGCGGACCATCTCCAGCACGCCTTGCGCGCGTTTGCCCATGAACGGGGGCCCGAAGTTGCCAAAGCCACCACCACGCGGCGGGCCCTTGGACGGCGGCGCCGGCGGCGGCGGCGCCGCGCGCTCCTCGGCGTAAAGATCGATCAGTTGCTGCAGGGGATCCTTGCCGGCGGCATGGGCCACCTCATCCAGGAAGGACTGGAACACGAACGCATGGACGTTGCTGCCCGGCGCGCGCATCGGACCGGTGGGCACACCCAGCTGCATGGTCGAGGTGCCCAATTCCAGGTTCTTGACGTACTTGGCCGGGAATTCCGTGGCACCCAGGTCGGCGCTGTTGGAGGCCCTGGGTCCGTTGGCATAACCGATGTAGTGATCCGTGAAGGCGATCAGCTGTCCCTGCGCATCAAGCCCGGCCTTGAAGTAATGAAAGCCACCGGGACGATAGAACTCGTGCTGCAGGTCCATGTTCCGATTCGACAGCACCTGCACCGGCTCGCCCTGGAGCTTGGAAATCATGGCTGCCTCGACCATGAATTCACTCGACAAACGCCGGCCAAAACCACCGCCGCTGCGCGTAATGTGCACCGTCACCGCGTCCTCGGGAATTCCCAAGGTCTTGGCGATCATGGTCTTGCCGGCGCCCGGATTCTGCGTCGGCGACCATATTTCAAGCTTGCCGTCGGCGAAGGATGCGGTGGAGTTCATCGGCTCCAGCGGCGAGTGCGCCACGAACGGATAGGAGTACGCGGCCTCCACCACTTTGGCGGCCCCGGCCAACGCCGCCTTGGCGTCGCCGTCGCTGCGCAGCACCTTGTGCGGGGTCTGCGTGGACAGTTCCTGAGCCTTCGCGGCAAAAGTCGCCGAACTCTGTTGGGCCACGGGACCCTCGTCCCAGACCACCTTCAGGGTGTCCAGGGCCTTGTTGGCCTGCCACCAGCTGCTGGCGACAATGGCGACGCCACTCATCTGGCCCATGGCCATGCCATCGGGCAGGCCGGTCGGGCCCTCGGGGTTGATGACGAATACATTGAGGACGCCGGGCCGCGCCTTGACCTCATCGACATTGGCGCTGACCACCTTGCCGCCGAATACCGGGCATTTCTGGAACACGGCATAGCGCATCCCCGGGACACTGACGTCAATGCCGTACAGCGGCTGGCCGGTGACGATCTTCGGACTGTCGACGCCACCGATGGAGCGCCCCACGATCGAGTAGCTGGTCGAAGTCTTGAGCACCAGGGTCTTCAGGTCCGGCGGTATCACCTTGGCCGCCTTGGCCGCCAGCTGTCCGTAGGTCAGCGACCGGCCGTCCTTGGCGACAACCTTTCCTGCCGAGGTGGTGATGTCTGATTCGGGCACGCGCCAGGTCAGCGCCGCCGCGGTGATCAGCATGGCGCGGGCGGCCGCACCGGCGCGCCGCAGTGGCTCCCAGTTCATGGGTGTGGCGAAGCTGCCCCCGGCGAACTGTGCGCCATACAACTTCGGATCCAAGGGCGCCTGGACCACATGCACGGTGTTCCAGTCGGCGTCCATTTCCTCCGCGATGATCATGGGCAGCGCCGTCTTGATGCCCTGACCGATCTCCGGAACCTTCGACATGATGGTGATGGTGTTGTCGGGAGCAATCGTCACGTAGGCATTGATGGCCGTGTCGTGCTCCGGATGCTCCACCGCGTTGGCAGCGCGCGCCGTCAACGCCGCGTCGGCGCGATCCGGAAAGCTCAGGGCCAGCAGCATGCCGCCGCCGGCGGCCGCGCTGACCGTCAGGAACGAACGGCGGGAAACGGCATCAACTGCGACTGTGGTTGACATGATCAGACCTCCCGCGAATCGGTGGTGGGCAGACCCGCGGCGTCCTTGATGGCCGCGCGGATGCGCTTGTAGGTGCCACAGCGACACAGATTGCCGGTCATCGCATCGTCGATGTCCTGGTCGGTGGGCTTGTGATTGGCGTTCAGAAGCGCCGTGGCCGACATGATCTGGCCGGCCTGGCAGTAACCGCACTGAATGACGTCAACCTTCAGCCATGCATCCTGGACGCGCTTGCCCGTCTCGGTCGCACCCACGCCTTCAATCGTGGTCACCTGCGCCGCGCCGACCGCGCTGATCGGTGTGATGCACGAGCGCGTTGCGGTGCCATTGATGTGCACCGTGCAGCAACCACACAGGCCCATGCCGCAACCGAACTTGGCGCCCTTCAGATCCAGTGTGTCCCGCAGCACCCACAGCAGTGGCGTGTCGCCCGCGACATCGACCGTGTGCTCTGTGCCGTTCACTTTAATTGTGTAGCTCATTGGTGTATCCTGCAGTCGCGCTGTATTTCCACGTGCATAACGCACTCCCGTTTGCGGCGGGTGAACCAACGCGGATCGTAACAGACCTGCCCCTCGCAGGAACGCGTTGCATGGTCAAAGCCGGCGTGCCCGCGCAACTTCAACAATCCTGTCCTTAAGCGTTCTTCCGCAGGCAGCGCACTCACTTCACGCGCCGCGCCTTGCGCTCGCGCGCCGCGTTTGCAGCGCCGCGCCCGAGCCACCATGCAGGGTGCTTCCGGCGATTTTGCCGCGTTGCATCGACGCATCAATTGGATCCGGGACGCTGCCGCCGCGCCCGGAAATGCGCACCATAATGGTGCCCAGGGTGGGTGGGGCTGTTTCATTTCGGTGCGTTCCGGGCCCACATCGCCGGTGGATGAGGCGTAACTGGCTGTTATCAAATGTGAAGGCTAATTGGCATACGGATTGCAGCCGTCGCGCATCGCACCGAAATTTGTGAACCAGTTCTGCTTCCGTTTCATTTATGAGGACCATGACCATCATGCGAAATACGACTCGCGCTATCACGGCCGCCATCATCGTTGCGATTGCGCCACAAGTGCTGCTGGCTGCTGATGCGCCCGCAGCTGCCGCGCCCGCGGCGCCTGCGGTGCCCGGTCTGTCCGACCTGCTGACGAGCTGGGGACTGACCACGAGCGGCGACATCGCTGCCTCCTACTACCATTCCAACGGCTACCCCGGCTCGAGCTGGCGTGGTTTCGATCAGGACCACGACACATTTCAATTGGATGAAGCCGGCCTGCAGCTCGGCTACCAGCCGAAGACGGGCGTTGGCGGCTTCGTCGATGTGATCGCGGGCACCGACGCCCAGATCCTCAGCGAAAACGAGGGTGGCAGCGGCAACGCCATCGACGTTCGCCAGGCCTACCTGCAATACGCCACCGGCCCGCTGACGGTCATCGCGGGCAAGTATGTGACCCTCGCCGGCGCCGAGGTCATCAATCCGACCGGCAACACCAACTTCTCCCGCTCGCTGCTGTTCTGGGAACTCGAGCCGCTGGACCACACCGGCATCCGCGCGACTTATGCGGTCACCGACAGCGTCAGCCTCATTGTCGGTGTCAACAATGGCTGGAACGTCACCGACCTGAGTACCTCAGGCTCGAAGACCGGCGAATTCAGCGCCACGTGGGCACCGAACAAAATGATGTCGTTCGCGCTCACCGGCTACCTCGGCAAGATTGCTGATGGTGTCGATCTGTCCCTGATCGACTTCGTCGGCACTTATAACGTGACCTCCGCGCTGACGCTGGTTCTGAACGCCGACGCCTACCAGCTGTCCGGGATGAACTCCAGCCACACTCACATCAACGGCTTCGCGGCCTACACCAACTACCAGATCAGCGACCCGCTGCGCGTGTCGCTGCGCACGGAGTACGTGAATTATCTGGGTGCGGGCCATGCCATCGAAGGGACACTCACCGTCGGCTACACGCTGGTGAAGAACTTCGAGATCCGCGGCGAGCTGCGCTACGACAAGCTGTCCGATGGGGCCTTTGCTGACGGCTTCGCGTACCTGCGGTCGCTGGGCAGTGACTCGAGTTCAAATCCAACAACCTATGCGGCTAACAACACCGAGTTCGCACTGCAGGGCGTGTACAAGTTCAGTCTGCCCTAACCCACGATGGCTGACGCGAGCCTTACCGGCTCGCGTCAGTATTGCGGTTTTGTCGGGGAGGGCCGGCCCTCCCCGTTTTTATGTTGCCTCTCGTTCGGGCGTGGGAACCTGCGTATGATCCGCGGGGTCTGAACCTGAATGGACCGGCCCCTGCACCCGACCCGCAAATTCCGTACGCGACTGTGGCTGCTGCTGCCACTGCTGCTGGCCCTGGCACAGCAGGGCGCCTGGCTGCACGAGCTCAGTCACGCCGCCTATGCCGCGGCACCCCACCAGGTCCGCGTACAGCAGGCCGAAAACACCCTCGAAAACGGCGTCTGCCCCAGCTGCCAGTCATTTGGCCAATTGGGCAGCGCGCTCGCCAGTTCGCTGACCGCGCCGCCCGCGGCGCTGACCCAACTGCGTCCCTGCTCTGAGCCGCAGTACTCGCAACCGCGCGCGCAGCTGCCCGCGCCCCGCAATCGCGGACCCCCAAGCCTGATCTGAACAGTCTCGGGCTCGCCTGTGCATCCGGATCGTTCCGGAGCACGGGTCGTACGATCCTTTCCAGTTTGCGGATGTCAATCATGTCAATTTACCGATGCAGCGTAACGCTGTCCGTGCCCCTGGCCTTCGCCCTCGCGGGCGGAATTCCGGCCGCCGTGGCGCAGGTCGCCGACTCCTCCAGCAACCCCATGCAGACCGTCGTCATCACGGCCCAGCATCTCAATGAAGAACGCTCTCATATACAGACCCAGGTAGGCGCCTCCACCTACACCATCGATTCGGCGGCCATCGACGCGGCCCCGGGCGGCGACAATGTCCTGATGAACCAGGTGATGCTGCAGGTTCCGGATGCCGCGCAGGACTCCTTTGGTCAGCTGCATATACGCGGTGACCACAATGGCCTGCAGTTCCGCCTCAACGGCATCATCCTGCCCGACGGCATCAGTGTCTTCGGCCAGACCCTGCCGCCGCGGCTGATCGAGTCCATGCAGATGGTCATGGGGAGTCTCCCGGCCCAGTACGGGCTGCGCAGCGCCGGCATCATCGATCTCACCACCAAGAGTGGCTCCCTGGATTCGGGCGGCAGTGTCACGCTGTACGGCGGCAGTCACGGGGAGCTTGAACCCAGCATCGACTACGGCGGCTCAAGCGGCCCCTACACCTATTTCGTCACCGGCGACTTCCTGCGCAATGATCTGGGCATCGAGTCCCCCGATGGCAGCAGCGATCCGCTTCATGATCACACCAAGCAGCATCACGGCTTTGCCTATGCCGAAGACTTGCTGGATGCGGAGGACCGCATCAGCGCCATCATCGGCGTCTCGGATGCCGATTTTCAGATTCCCAATCTGCGCGGCGAACAACCGCCGCTGGGGCTCACGGTCAATGGCCAGAGCACCTACCCCAGCCAGTTCCTCAATGAAAACCAGCGTGAGGTCACGCAGTTCGGCATCCTGAGCCTGCAGCACTCCAGCGGACCGCTCACCCTGCAGACTTCATTCGTCGCGCGCAATTCCACCCTGGGATTCATCCCCGACCCCCTCGGCGATCTGCTCTACAACGGCATTGCACAGAATGCCTACAAGCAGGATGTGGCCTACGGGCTGCAGACTGATGGCGCCTACAAGCTCGATGACACGCATACGCTGCGGGCCGGCGTGTACTTCCAGTACGACCGCCTGCACAGCGATACCGCTTCGGCGGTCCTCGACACCGATCCGCTGACCGGCCTGCCGCTCAATGACGTGCCGGTCAACATCGTGCAGGACAGCAGCAACGGCCAGAGCATCGAGAGTGCCTACCTGCAGGATGAATGGCACATCCTGTCCGTGCTCACCATGAATTACGGGCTGCGCTTCGACCACTACAATGCCTTCAGCAGCGGCAGCCAGGCCAGTCCACGCGTGAACTTCGTGTGGCAGCCCTTAAGCGCAACCACCGTGCACGCGGGCTATTCGAAGTTTTTCTCGCCACCGCCGTTCGAACTGGTGGGCAGTGAATCGCTGTCGCAGTTCGCCAATACCACCGCGGCGCCGGGCGTGCTGCGGGATGATCCGGTCAAGGCCGAGCGCTCCAATTACTACGACTTCGGCGTCGAACAGGACATCTCAAAGGCACTGACCGTGGGCGTGGACAGCTACTTCAAGCAGGCGACGGACCTGGTCGATGAAGGGCAGTTCGGCGCGCCCATCATCCTCACGCCATTCAACTACGCCCACGGCCAGGTTTACGGGGAGGAATTTACGGCCTCCTACCACCAACGCGGCCTTTCGGCGTACGCCAACCTCGCCTCACAACGCGCCATCGGCAAGGACATCGTGTCCAGCCAGTTCAATTTCAGTGCGGACGACCTGGCCTACATTTCGGATCACTACATCCACCTCGACCATGAGCAGCAGCTCACTGCCTCCGGCGGCGTGTCCTATGTCTGGAACGGCACGCGCGTCAGTGCCGACATGCTGCTGGGGTCAGGGCTGCGATCCACTCTGGTGTTGCCGGATGGCAGCGCCATCCCCAACGGCGATCACCTGCCCTACTACACGCAGGTGAACCTGGGCGCGGAGCATGACTTCGAGCGGCAGGGAATAAAGGGGCTGACGGCGCGCATCGATGTCATCAATCTGCTCGACAAGATTTATCAGATTCGCAATGGCACCGGCGTCGGTGTCGGTGCTCCGCAGTTCGGTCCGCGCCGCGGGTTGTTCCTGGGGGTGACCGAGTCGTTCTGATACCGCGCCCTCAATGCTCCAGCAGTCTTCGCAGGGTCTCGCGATAAACGCGGCTGATGCGCTCATGCTGGACGTGCCGGCCAGCGCTGACCACCCTGCGACCCGCGCGCCACACACAGTCAATGGCCGACTTGCCGGCGGCGAATATCCAGCTGTCCAGGAGGTCATCCTCGCGGCGACCCACCAGCGAAGGATGATCGACATCGAGCGTCACGAAATCCGCAAAGCAACCCGGCGCCAGTGCAGCGTCGGGAAATCCCGTGGCCTGGGCGCCACCCAGTATCGCTGCCGTGAACAGCCCGCGGCCGGTGGAATGGCCCGGCGCACCGGCGAGCACATTGCGCTGCTGGAGTGCGAGTCGCTGTGAGTACTCCAGGGCACAAAGTTCGGCCGCGGCATCGATGCGGATATTGGAGTCGGTGCCCACTGCGAAGCGACCCGCGGCCCCGAGAAAACCGCGGGCCGGGAATATGCCGTCGCCAAGGTTGGCCTCGGTCACCGGACACAATCCCACGACGGCTCCCGAGCCGGCGAGCGCCTGCACTTCGGTGGGCGTCAGGTGCGTGGCGTGCACCAGGCACCAGCGTGAATCCACGGCGGCGTGATCCAGCAGCCATTCCACCGGGCGCCGGCCGCTCCAGGCCAGGCAGTCGTTGACCTCCTTGATCGTTTCGGCCACGTGAATGTGAATCGGTCCATCGATCGCCAGTTGCGCGACCAGATCCAGATCCGGGGGTGCCACGGCCCGCAGGCTGTGCGGGGCGACGCCCACGCGTGCACCGGCCAGTGGCCGCACCGCCTCGTGGCTGGCCGCGACCAGGCGCGAGTAGCGCTCGGTATCGTTGATGAAGCGCCGCTGTGCGCCGCCCGGGGCAGTCCCGCCGAAAGTGCCATGGGAGTAAAGGACCGGCAGCAGGGTGAGCCCGATACCGGTCTCAGCCGCGGCGGCGGCAATGCGTATCGCAAGCTCGGCGACCTGACCATAGGGTGAGCCATCAGGCTGATGGTGCAGGTAGTGGAATTCGGCCACGCGGGTGAAACCGGACTCCAGCATTTCGGCGAACGCCAGGGCCGCAATGGCCTCCACCTCATCCGGCCCGAGGCGGTCCACAAAGCAATACATGACTTCACGCCAGGTCCAGAAGTCATCGCTTGCCGGGCCGGAACGTTCGGCAAGGCCCGCCATGGCCCGCTGGAAGGCATGGCTGTGAACATTGGCGAGCCCCGGAATCGCCACGGCATGACACTCATCACCGGCGGCCGCGCTCACCCCGGTGTGCAGGGCGCTGATACGGCCGTCGTGCACCGCCAGGCTCACTCCTTGCGCCCAACCGTTCGGCAACAAGGCTGTCCGGAACCAGAACCTGTCCATTGCCCGCACAATATCACTAGTATGGAATCATGAGCCCCGCATGGCTTGAGATCACCGAAGGCAGCCTCCCGCTGGTGCTGAGCATTCCGCATTCTGGAACGCAAATCCCGCAGCAGCTGCAGCCCGGACTGGTCAGCCCCTTCCTCGCAAGCTGCGACACGGACTGGTGGGTCGAACGCCTCTACGACTTTGCTGCGCCCCTCGGGGCGACCATTGTCCGCACCACCCTCTCCCGCACCGTCATCGACGTCAATCGCGACCCTTCAGGGCAGTCGCTGTATCCGGGCCAGGCCACGACTGGGCTGTGCCCCGTCACGACCTTCGACGGCACCGCGCTGTACGCGCCCGGCGCGCAACCGGATGCCGCGGCCATTGCCAGGCGGGTCCGTGATTATTTCCTGCCTTACCACGCGGCCCTGGAGGCGCAGCTGGCACGGCTGAAGGCGCGCCATGACGCCATCGTTCTGTGTGACTGCCACGCCATACGCTCGCGGGTTCCGCGGCTGTTCGCAGGCGAGCTGCCGCAGTTCAACCTCGGAACCCATGGCGGCGGCAGCTGTGATCGGCAGCTGCGCGAGGCGGTGGCACAGGTGTGCGCCGGCAGCGGTCGCAGCCACGTGGTCGACGGGCGCTTCAAGGGCGGCTACATCACCCGGCACTTTGGCCGGCCGGCCACGCACATTCACGCCCTGCAGATGGAACTGGCCTGTCGCGGCTACCTGGAGGAACCCGCAGGCGAACTCACCGCGGACAACTGGCCCGCGCCCTACGACCCGGCACGCGCCAGCGCCCTGCGCGCCACCTTGGCCCTGGTGCTTGCAACCTGCCTCAGCTTCGCGTCGGTTCAAACACGCGCCTGAAGCTGCTAGCCTCGCGCATCTTCATTCAATCGGCACAGGCCGAGGACACACATGGGCTGGCATCGCCGTCGATACTGGGGTCGCCATCTGGAACGCGCCGTGACCATAGCCGATCTGCGCGAGCGCGCGCTGCGGCGCGTGCCGGGATTTGTCTTTGAGTATGTCGAGGGCGGCGCCGACGACGAATTCGCATTGCGCAACAATCGCGCCGCGTTCGATGCCCTGCAGTTCGTGCCCTCGACACTGGTGAATACGGAACACCGGCACCAGCGCGTGACGCTGTTCGGCAAGGAGATTGCCTCGCCCCTGATCGTGGGGCCCACCGGTGGCAACGGTGTGCTGCAGCCCCGCGGCGACCGCTCCCTCGCCCGGGCCGCCGCCGCGGCCGGCCTGCCGTTCTGTTTGAGCACCATGTCCTCGCTGCGGGTGGACGAGGTGCCGAAGCAAGCCGGCGGTCGGCTGTGGATGCAGTTGTACGTCACGCACAACCGCGAGTCCGCCCTGGACATTGTCGCGCGTGCCGATGCCGCCGGTTACGAAGCCCTGGTGTTCACCACCGACGCGAATGTGTTCGGGCTGCGCGAATGGGATCGGCGCAACTATGTCCGGCCCGGTGTTCCGACCTGGCGCAATCGGCTGGAGGTGCTGCGGCATCCGAAGTGGGCCTGGGACGTGCTGCTGCGCGAGGGCGTACCGCAGCTCGCCAATCTGGCGCCGTTCCTGCCACCCGGCCACGCCAGTGCCATCGGCGGCAGCACCGTGCTGCCCAAGCTCTTTTCGGCCCGCCTGACCTGGGAAGACGTGGACTGGCTACGCCGTCTGTGGCCGCGCAAGCTCATCATCAAAGGGGTGCTGTCGGTAGAGGATGCCCGGCGTGCCGCCGATCACGGCTGTGACGGCATTGTTCTGACCAACCACGGTGGCCGGCAGATGGACCATTGCGTGTCCGGCATGGACGTCCTGCCCGAGATCGCGCAGGCCGTCGGGCAGCGACTGACCCTCATTGTCGATGGCGGCATCCGTCGCGGAACCGACGTCATCAAGGCGGTGGCCCTGGGCGCGGACGCCGTGATACTGGGACGGGCCCCGTTGTATGGCCTGGCGGCGGGCGGTGAGCCCGGCGTGAGGCGCGCGCTGGAGATCCTCACAACGGAAATCGACCGCGCGCTGGGTCACCTGGGGTGTAACAGCATGAGCGAACTTTCTCCCGCGATCCTGCGGCGGGCGAACGGATGATGCCTACCCGGCTGGCGCTGGCGGCAGCGCTGAGTCTGTCGCTGTGGGCGGCGCCGAGCGTTCCTGCGCAGCCCGCGCCACCTGCAGCCCAAGAAATCAGCGTCGGCGATGCGAAACTGGTGCTGTTGATTCCACCGGGGCAGTTTCAGGCCCCGGCTTTGCTCGCCGAATGGGCACAGCGCAGCGCCCGCATCGTCGCCAACTACTACGGCCAGTTTCCGGTGCCAGGGGTACGCATCGTCCTGATACCGGTAGATGGCGCAAGGGTCGCCGGCGGCACGACCTTCGGGCAGCCGGCGCCGATGATACGGTTGCGCGTCGGCACATCCGTCGACGCGGCAGCGCTTGAGAATGACTGGGTCCTGGTGCACGAAATGACGCACCTGGCGCTCCCGGACGTCGGCGACGATCACGCCTGGCTGGCCGAGGGCCTCGCGGTCTATATCGAGGGCGTGGCGCGGGTTCAGTCCGGCAATCGCACCATCGAGGATGTGTTCGAAGAGGAGCAGCGTTCCATGCCGCGCGGCCTGCCCAGCGCGGATGATCCGGGGCTGGATCACGATCATTCCTGGGGCCGCACCTACTGGGGCGGTGCCATGTTCTGCCTGCTGGCGGATGTCAGGATCCGCCAGCGCACCCACAATCGCGCAGGGCTTCAGGACGCCATGAAGGCCGTGCTGCGCGCCAGCGGCGGCCTGCCCGCAAACTGGGCTATCAGCAAAGTGTTTGCCACGGCCGATGCGGCGGTGGGCGTACCGGTCATGACTGAATTGTATGCGCAGATGAAGGACAAGCCCTTCGCGCCGGATCTGCCCGCCCTGTGGCGCAGTCTTGGCGTCGAGGCGGATGGCAGCACGGTGCGGATCAGCGATCAGGCGCCCCTGGCGGCCATCCGCAAGGCCATCTTCACCTCACCGCGGTGACCAGCCCGTCGCTGAACCAGCGATGCAGCAGGGTGGCGGCGCGCGCGGCTCCATCGAGCTGCTCACACAGCGCACCAAAGCGCTGACCGGCCCGCGCGGCATCCAGCGCACGCGCGTCCAGCTGCGACAGGCGCCGGTAATAAACGGCGAGTTCGCGTCGCCACACCAGCCATTGCTGCGGGCAGGTGGTCCGCCAGCGACTGGGGCGTGAGTCTCCCGCGCAAGCGAAACGCCACCAGTGAACGCAATTGCTGGTCACGCCCAGACGCCGCAGGCTCGGGGAGAATTCGAACTGCAGTTGGGCCCAATCCGCCGGCGCCACCGCGGTAAGACTCGCCGCTTCAAGGGCAGGCTGATCCGCCGCGTCGAAGGCGCCGGCGACGGCCCACTCGAATCTTGCCAGATCCGCGCTGCCACTCGCCCGTGGCCCGGTGAGTTGCGCGGCCAGCCATTGCGGCAATTCCTCACCATAGGCACGCGCCGAACGGAAGCGGCTGGGGTGTTGCCGGGCGAAGCCACTGACCAGGGCAGCGAAGCGTTTCGCGCCCAGCGCCGCCTGCACGGCCGGATAGGTCTCGCCCAGTACTTCGACCAGGCGCAGCGCATACGCGCCGCAGTAGACGCCCAGGCGCAGCGCCGTCGGAGATCGCGCATCGCCCTGGATCTCCTGGGCAATCGCCGGGTCAGCACGCAGCACATGGGCCTGGAACGACTCCTGAAGGTGCGACAGTTTCATTTAGGCCGCCCGCACCGCAGGATCCGCAGCGAGCGCTCGCGCGTGCTCGAGTTCCGCCAGCAGGTCCGCCAGCGGCGGAATATTCCCGTCGCGTTCAATCATGGTCGGAACCGCACCCAGACGCTGCGTGGCATGGCGATACAGCGCCCAGACCGGCTCGGCTACGTCGCTGTCGTGGGTGTCGATGAGCAAATCCCCCTGATGGCTGTGACCTGCCAGGTGTAGCTGCCGCACCCGTGTTGCCGGCATTGCATCGAGGAACAGGCGCGCATCGAAGCCGTGGTTGACGCTGCTGACATGGATATTGTTGACATCCAGCAGCAGGTCGCAGTCGGCTTCCGCGGTCAGTGCCGTGATGAACTCCCACTCCGTCATTTCCGATGAGCGGTAGGTGACGTAACTGGAGACATTCTCGATGAGGATGCGCTGTTCCAGGAAATCCTGGACCTGGCGGATGCGCGCACTGACATGGCGCAGTGCTTCGGACGTATACGGCAGAGGCATCAGGTCATGAAGGTTGAGCCCGCCCACGCCGGTCCAGCACAGGTGATCGGAAATCCACCCCGGCTGCACCCGCCGGGCCAGGCCCTTGAGCTGCGCCAGGTAGGCAAAATCCAGCCGCGCCGTGCTGCCGATGGACAGCGAGACCCCATGCATGACCAGTGGATACAGCTCGCGAATGCGATCCAGATAGTGCAGCGGCTTGCCGCCCGGGACCAGATAGTTTTCGCTGATGATCTCCAGCCAGTCCAGATGCGGCCGGGTCTCAAGCACTGCAGCGTAGTGCTGCGGTCGCAGCCCCAGCCCGAATCCCCGAATCATGTTGCTCACTTGAGGCGCAGGCAGCGGCCACGCAATGCGTGGCCGCCCCGCACGAGGCGTTCGCCTCAGCCGCTCTTGGCCTTGGCCTTCGCGGCGGCGCAGTCGGTCTTGGACATCTCAACAAACCCCTTACCCTTGCAGGAGTTCATGCCCTTGCAGGAGTTCTTCGCGGACTTGCAGGAGGACATGCCCTTGCAGGCATTCACGCCCGTGCACTTCACCTTCGCTTCATCGGCGCTCGCGGTGGTGACCGACAGGCTTGCAAACAGCAGCGCAGCCGCCGTTGCCATCGCCACGCCACCGGCTCTCGTTGTCGACTTCATCTTGCTCTCTCCTTGAATGGGACGGATGTGGGATTATCGCTAAAAAAGACCGGGGTTGTGGCGGATCTATTGCAGCAGAACACAGCGCAGCGCATCCGGCTATGATCCAGCTTGGGCATGCGCAATATTCCCCCCGAAGACCCGGTCCCCTTAAGCGACACCCTTAAACCGGGTGCCGGCGGGGCCATGGCGCTGGACCGTCTGTTTGCAACCCTGCGGCCCGAGTTGCTGCGGTTTGCCTGGTGGCTGGCCCGCGATCGTGCGGTTGCGGAAGATGTGGTTCAGGAGGCCCTGCTTCGGGCCTGGCGCTCCCGGGATGCGTTGAAGGACCCGGCGGCGGCCCGCGGCTGGCTGCTGACCATTGTCCGCCGGGAACATGCCCGCCTCTATGAGCGCAAGCGCCTGGAGATTACGGACTTGGATGAAGTCATTGCAGCCGAAGACAGCCAGCTCGCCACGGAGGGTGAGGAGCTGGTGGGACTGCGCCTGGCGATCACGCAGCTGCCGGAGGAGTATCGCGTGCCGCTGGTGATGCAGGTCCTGGGCGGCTTCACGACCGATGAAATTGCCCGGGAGCTGACCCTGTCGACTGCGGCGGTGCTGACCCGGCTGTTCCGGGCGCGCAACCGCCTGCGCCGTATCTATGGATTGACGCCCGCCACGGATGGAATGGATGAGCCCGCACTATGACCCATGAAGAAGCGCGTCTGCTGCTTGGCGCAGTGCCCGATGAGATCGGCCCGCCCCTGGCCGAGCATCTGGCCGAGTGTCCGGAATGCGCCCAATTCCAGCAGCAGATGCAGCGCATGAACCAGGATCTGGTGCGCCTGTTCAGCGCGCCGCTGCCGCCACGCGCTGACATCCGGGTTCTGACACTGCCGGTGGTGCCCCGCGCCCGGCCAAAACCGGCATCCGGCTTCCCACGCCTCATGGCGCTCGCCGCCAGCGTCCTGCTGTCCGTCGGCCTCGGTGTGATGTTCTGGACGCTGCGACCGCAGCCCAGCCTCGCCGCAGGAGTTCTGGGTCATGTGGAGCAGGAGTCGGGCAGCTGGTCCGAAATGGCCCCGGTGACGGCGGCGGCGACCGACAAAGTGCTGGCCGGGGCCGGCGTCACGCTGGACCCGGCCGACACGACGGTCACCTATGCCCGCATCTGCCTCTTCAATGGCCATTGGGTGCCGCACCTCGTGGTGCGCACCGCGAACGGACCCGTCACGCTCATAGTGCTGCGCCAGGAGCACGTCAACGCCCGACTGGCCTTCCGCCAGAACGGCTACTCCGGCGTGCTCGTTCCTGATCCCGCCGGCGGCACCCTGGCAGTCATTGCCCAGGGTGAGCCGAATATGGATGATTTGATGCGCGCCCTCGGCCCGCATCTGCACTGGACTCCCTAAGCCGCATGCCGCTCCTGACGCTGATTTTCCTGCTGGCCGTCGTGGCCGGCACTGCCACCCGGTTGTGGCTGGCCCAGCGGCAGATCGCCACCGTGACCCGACATCGCGGCGAAGTGCCCGCGCCTTTTGCCCAAAGCATCTCGCCGGCCGATCATCACAAGGCGGCCGACTATGCCGTGGCCCGCACCCGTCTCGGCCGCCTCGACACCGTGATTGACGCGCTGGTGCTGCTGGGGCTGACTCTGGGCGGCGGCATCGATGGCCTCGATCGGCTCTGGATGCGAATACCCGTGAGCGAACCCTGGCGTGGCGCGCTCGTGATCCTGAGCGTGCTGCTGGTCATGGCGCTGATCGGTCTGCCGCTTTCGCTTTGGAGCACCTTCAGGCTCGAGGCCCGCTTCGGCTTCAATCGCACCACGCTCGCGCTGTTCTTCATGGATCGACTCAAGGGCCTGATGCTCGGTGCGCTCATCGGCGCACCGCTGCTGCTGGCGGCGCTGGAGCTGATGCGCCGTACCGGGGCGCTGTGGTGGGTGTATGTCTGGGCGCTGTGGCTTGCCGTATCACTGCTGCTGACCTGGGCGTATCCGACACTCATCGCACCGCTCTTCAATCGCTTCAGCCCCTTGAGCGATGAGTCGCTGCGCACGCGCATCGAGGCCCTGCTGCAGCGCTGCGGCTTCGCCTCCCGCGGCGTGTTCGTGATCGACGGTTCGCGCCGCTCGGCCCATGGCAATGCGTATTTCACGGGTGTGGGCCGCAACAAGCGCATTGTGTTCTTCGACACCCTGATCAGCACCCTGGATCCGGCCGAGATCGAGGCGGTGCTGGCTCATGAGCTGGGTCATTTCAAACTGCACCACATTCGCCGCCGCCTGATCGTCTCGGCAGTGCTGGCACTGGTGGGCCTGGCGCTGCTGGGGTGGCTGGCGACGCGCGCCTGGTTTTATCAGGGGCTGGGACTGGCGGGCGCGTCCAACTACGGTGCGCTGGTGCTCTTCATGCTGGTGACACCGGTGTTCACCTTCTTCGTGACACCGCTGGCGGCGCACTGGTCGCGGCGCGACGAATACGCCGCCGATGCCTTCGCCGCGCAGCACACACCCGCCGCAGCGCTGATTGCCGCGCTGGTAATACTGTACCGCGACAATGCGACCACGCTCACGCCGGACGGCGTGCACTCGCAGTTCTACGATTCGCATCCCCCGGCCCTGGCGCGCATCGCGCGGCTGCGCGAAATCGCACCCCGACATTAGGTCGCGGCCTTGGGAGCGCTCAAGGCTTTGCTATAGAACCCGGAGCGATCAAAGCAGCACACGCGGCGTTTGCCGGCTGCGAGCATCGAACAGGCGTTGGCGATGCGGCGTGCGCGCGTCTGCGGCTGCTTCGCGGAGGTGATCCAGTGAATCCAGTCCCGGCGCGCCACGGGGGTGAGCGTCGACCAGACGGTCAGCGCCTTGGGCGCGGCGGCAAGCGCCTGGCGCAGATCCGCCGGCGTTTTCGCTTCGGGTTCCATCAGGGTCGGCGCAATCTCGAGGCTGACAACAGCGCCCGCGGCAGCGCCCGCCGACTCGCGCAGCTGACGGCTGACCTTGAACCAATGGCTCTTTTGGCCGTCGGGCTGGAGCGTTGTCCGGAAAGCAATGCCGTTGAGTGTGCCTGCGACAGTTCTCGGGCCGCGCGAGGGAAGCTTCGCGCTGGCGGCCTTGGGAAGGGTGACGAAGGTCCACGAGGCGGCCCGCGTCTTCACCTGCGGCTGCAGCAGCTTCGCTTTGAAACGGATCGTTGGCGACACCACAACAGTTTCCGGGACCTCATTGCTTGAAATGCTTCTGCATTTGCTCGCCGAGCTGCTTGATCTGCGCCCCCTTCGCCGAGAGAATCTGGCTGCAGCGCATCGCCTCGCTGCTGTAGTCGGACGCCGTCATCTTGTCGATCTGCTCGGCCAGCAGCTTCTGGATCTCGAGGCTCGGCGCGCGGCCGTCGAGTCGGCCCATGTAGTACAACACCAGCAAGGTTCCCGTGGACTTCTGGTGCGAGTCAGGCGCTTCGGCCAGGTGCATGCCGACGGCCACACAGCGTATGTCCGCAAGGTTGTCGGCATCCTGCGCGAGCCCCGAAACCGGCACCACCGCCACAGCGGCCAACATCACGGACAGCCAGATCTTTCTCATTGCTTCCCTTGCGCAAGCTACCTGCTGTGTGCGCGGATGAATTTCAGAACCGGCCCGGACACCGACTCATCGGCGGTGCCGATGGCGTAGGCTTCGGACAGGTGTGAATGCCCCGGCACATGCAGCCGCTGCACCGGATGGCCGGACTTGCTGCGGGCCGCGGCCAGCTCATCGGCCTGTTCCTGGAAGTTCGGCGGATCAAGCTCCGCGTCGCTCACCAGCAATGGAACCCGGGACAGCAGCAGCCCCGGCAGCGCCGATTCGGTGGCGTACCTGTTCACATCATCGCCGTAGTAGGACTTCCAGATCGAGACCTCATGCCCCAGGTCATAGACCGCCCCCGACATGAGGATGGCGCCGGCAACATGGGGATCCTGGTGCGCCCGTGCACTATGGGCCAGGTAGTCGGCCACGTGGGCGCCGCCGGACGAATGACCCCACAGGAAAATATGTTGCGGGTCACCGCCGTACTCGGCGATGTGCGCCCTGAGCCAACCGACCAGGGCCGTCACGTCCTGCACCCCCGAGGGCCACTGCGACTGCGGTGCCAGGCGATAATTGGCGGTGACACCCACCAGATTGTGGGCCGCGGCCCAGCGGCCAATGTTGTCGTAGAACGGCGAGCCGGGGGTGTGCTTGGAACCGCCGCCAAAACCGCCACCATAGATGAACACCACCACCGGCTTGCGCGGTCCGCGTTCAAGCGGAATGAAAATGTCGGCCGTGTTACGCGAGTCGGGGCCATAGGCCACATCGCGGGTCACAACCGCGTCGGTGTAGGGCTCGCGTTGCTGCAAAGGCGAGTACAGTTTGCCGGTGCGCGCCCCTTCCACCTTCGGCCCGATGCTGCGGATCACCGTTGCGATCTCATCCGGCATTCCCGGCGGATGGCCGGTGGCATCGGTGATGGGCGGTACGGCGGTGCTGCCGGTCACCGGGTTCGCGTAATGGAAGGGAATGTCGTACACCACCGGGAACATCTGGAATTTGCGGGACGGTGGCCGATCCGGCGGCAGCTGTTTGTCCTGCCCGGGAACGCCGGGGTTGGCCGCCCGTACCCAACCGCCGTCATAGCTGGCCGCCAGGGTATTGTAGGTATGGTCGTCCCGCAGCTTCCATTTCCCGTCCTCCAGCACCGCCGTATTTTCATACACGGCAGCGCCGACCGAGGCGCGAGGACCGAAGCTCATCTGCTGGAACATGCGAATACGGATCTTCGCGGACTTGCCATCCGCCGCCACGTTGATCACCGGCTGCAGCTGCATGTGATTGCCCAGGCGCCCCGCCACCGGCCCTTCACCGCCACGACCGAATACCTTCAGCAAGAAGGCGCGCACGTGTTCGCGACCGTCGTAGGCGCCCCGCTGTGCCAATTCCATGGATCCATCCACGCTGAATAGGTTCGCCAGGTCGTTCCACAGATTCTTGTCCAGGTAGTAGCCATAGGCGCTCTCGAGATTCTCAATCTCGTAGTAGTCCTTCACCCGCTGCACGCCGCGTTCGGCCTGCGCCAGCGCCGCCGTCACATCGCGGGCGGGGTGCGCCACGAACTGCGCACCCGGTACCAGCAGCGCGGCCCGCGCCACCGCCGGATCGGGGCCACCCACCTTGGGGTAGTGCGCCATCTGCCCGGTGACCGGATTGGGGTAATGGAACGCGGGTACCTGGGCCGAGGGATAGATGGCATAGACCTCAGTCGGCGGCCGATCCGGAGGCAGGATCTTGCTCGCCGTGGGCACCGGCTCGGCATCCCCCGCCCAGCCCTTGTCGTAATCGGTGATGAAAGTGGGATAAAAGTGCAGCGACTCGAACATCCACACGCCATGGCGTTTGACAAAGGTGTTCTCGTACACGCCCTCCAGCCACTGACCCTGGCCACCCACATGCCCGAGCAGATCCAGCTCGCGGCTGCGCGCACGGGCCGTCAGCCCGTCCGGCGCCACATCCACGATGGGCTGCAGCTGCATGTGGTCGTTCATCCAGCCCCAGCTCAGGCCTTGGTGGCCGGCGAGCCCCAGGAACGCGCGCACCCGCCGCTTGCCGACATACACCCCCTGCTGACCGCTCTCGATGGTGGCATCGGGTGCGAACAGGTCCGCGGCCTGATCCCACATGGCCCGATCGATGTAGTAACCGTAGATGCGCTGCAGATTCTCGATCTGCTGCGCGTCATTCAGCAGCGTGACGCGGTGGGCGAGATCCGCCAGGCGCGTGGCCAACTCGCCTTTGGGAATATTGCGCGCCAGCGTCGCAAGCGTCGCCGCATCCGGCAGCACCCAGGCGTCCGAGGAGGCGGTGGTCCCGGGATTGCCATAGTCGAACGGCGCGATGCAGGCCTTGGGAAAGCCATCGCAGTCCATGTTGCGTGCGATGTCGGCGGGGTGGGCCAGCTGGCGGCGCGGCCGCACCGCGGGTGCGGAAGATGCGCCAGCCGGCGCCGAGGAGGTGGCGCCCGCCGCGTGCGCAGTGGGTGGGGTGGCCCAACCGGTCTTGTAGGAAGCCCCGAAACCGGAGAAGTAGTCGAGCTTGCTGATCTTCCAGACGCCGTTTTCCTTGGCGTACTGCATCTCGTACACGCCCTCGGCCCAGGTGGCCCCACCGCCGGGGCTGCCGAACATGGCGAAGGCCCGCCAGCGGCCATGCGCGGTGCGGCCGCCCGCATCGACGTGCACCACCGGCTGGATGTTCATGTGGTCATACAGGCGGCCATTGCCCAGACCGATGTCCCCGATCTGGTGGCCGCCGACATTCATGTACAGGTGTTCGCGGATGCTCTTGTGGCCGACGAAGACGCCGGCGGGATAGTTGGCCACTGCATCTTCAGTGAACAGCAGCGATACGTCCTCCCACAGCCCCTTGTCGACGTAGTAGCCGTAGGCGCGCTGCAGTTTTTCGATCTGACTCAAGTCCTCGGCCAACTGCACATTGGCGCCAAGCGTGGCCACCCGCAGCTGCAGGTCCGAAGCGGCATCGGCCGACCAGGCCGGGCAGGCCACCGCGAAGCTGGCGGACACACCGATCAGGGCCGCAGCGACGCCAGCCCGGAAACGACCTTGCATGACTCCCCCTAGGATACGAACTGTCGGTCCACCGGCGCCATGCACGCCGAGAAATCCGGTGGCGTCGTGTCGTGCATGTACGGAATCGGATGGGCATAGCGCGGCAGGTGACCCACGATATCGTCCACGTGCCAGTCGCCCTGCGGATACATCGCGGCCAATGCGGGCGGCAGTTGTGGCGCGCCCCACTGCAGCGGCAGCGCCCGCGCGCCCGGTGCCAGCCTCAGCGCCACGACCGCCGCGACGCTCATTCCCACTCCACCCAGGAATTCGCGACGGGTATGTGCGCTCATGATAGTTCGTCCTTGACCGGCGGCAGCACCGACTGCGGATACCAGTTGGTATGAGTGCCGCTGCGCAGCCGGAAGGGCAGTTTGACGGTCGCGATGACCCCGTCCTCCAGGTGCTGGGCATCGGTGATGATCATGTCCGAACTCATGGTGTCGAAGTTGCTGGCGATGGTCATCACATAGCCGTCGCCCTCGCTCGTGGAGTTGGCGCGCGGCACGAAGCAGCTCTCCTGCAGGGCCAGCTTGCCCTCGATCGCGCACTGCTTGATGTCCCCAGTGTGCACGTCAAGGCGCTGCACCACCTGCGTGCCACCGCTGAAGGGATTGGCCTTCGGATCGGGCGTGGCGCTGGGAACGCGGCTGCTGATGAAGGCGTAGCGGTAGTCCAGCGACAGGTAGCGGTCGTCCATGCGCGGCAGGAACCCGGGCGTGGTGGACACCACTTCCTCCTGGAAGCCATCGGACTTGGAGTCCAGGTCGAAGGTCCAGCGGCGGATCTGTGACGGGTCGCGCTCCCCTGAGGAGGTGGGCAGCTCCATGGTGACCTTGTTGCCGCGATCCGTGGCGTTGAGGAAGTGCAGCGTATTGCGTGAGGGGCCCTTGAACCAGCGCACGTCCTTCGCTTCGCCGTCGCGCGGCAGGACCCCCACCATGGTCGGCAGGCTCCCATCCCACTCCCACATGGGCTCGCCGGACTTCAGGCGCGCCAGGCTCGTCGTACGCGCGATCACCGGAATGATCACATGTTTCTGGGTGATGGCGATGTCGTGGATGATGCCCAGGTACGGGGACGTCAGCCACACCTCCTTGGTCACCTTGCCGGCCGGATTGATGGTGTAGACCGCGATGTCCTTGGTGAGGATGCCCTTGGCCTCATAGCCGTACGCGATCATCTCGCCGGTAACCGGATCGATCTTCGGGTGCGCCGACATGGTCTGCGCGGTGTACTTGCCGTGGAAATTCCAATCGCCGAGGGTCTCCAGCGTATGCGGGTCCACGTAGTACGGCAGCGAATCCTCCTTCAGGACGAAGAGCTTGCCGCCATGCCAGTAGGTATGGGTGTTGGCCGCCGAGCGGTTGATATGCGCGACGCTCGGATCGTCCGTGAACGGATTGCGGTACACGCCGAACAGGCGCTTGCGCGCCTTGCGCTCGGCCATCAGGCGGGCGGTGCGTACGTAGCGGGCCTTGAAGTCCACCGAGCCGTCGTGAAAGCGGAAGCGGCTGATGTGGCCGTCACCGTTGAAGCCCGTCATCCATTCGTTCTTCGGTGGGCGATAGTCGAAGTCGCACTGCATGCGGTAGAACGTGCCGTGAATGTCGGTGGGAATCTGTCCCCAGACCTCACAGTCGTAGACGTCGGCATCGAATCGCGTCGGGCTATTGAAGCCGGGCGGAAACAGCGGATGACCTCTGAAATCGACTGCCATGGCGGTTCTCCAGGAATATTGGCTCGCACCTCGGATGATAACTCAACCACCGTGTTATAGAGTCCGCGCCCATGCGAGCACTTTTTCTCCTCGCCCTGGGGGCGGTTGCGCCTGCCGCGGCGCAGGTTTCCGATACGGGATCCCAATCGGCTCCTGCATTTTCGGCACAGCAGCTTTTCGCCGCGCCGACAAGTGACTGGCTGACCAACGGTGGGAGCCTCTCCAACCAGCGCTACTCGCCGCTCGAGAGTTTGAATCCGGGCAATGTGGCGGGGCTTAAGGCCAACTGGCGGGCATCGCTGAACGGGTCGGGCTTGAGTCCCCGCGCCGGCAACCAGGCCCAGCCCATCGTTTATGGCGACTCGGTGTACATCATGACCGGTGACGGCGATGCCTTCGCCATCGATCTCACCAGCGGTGCGGTCAAGTGGGAGTTCAAGGCCAACGTCGATCCGAAAGTCGCGCGGCCGTGCTGTGCCTGGCCGGGACGCGGCGTGGCCCTGGGCGAAGGCAAGGTGTTCGTCGGTGAACTCGATGCGCGCCTGATCGCGCTCGACCAGCACAGCGGCAAGGTGGTCTGGTCGATCCAGGCCGAGGATCCAAAGCTCGGGTACGTCATTGCCAGCGCGCCGCTCTACTACGACGGAATGGTCATCACCGGTTTTGCCGGCAGCGACATGGGCACACGCGGGCGCATCAAGGCCTACGATGCCAAGACCGGCGCGCTGCGCTGGACCTTCTACACCGTGCCCGGACCCGGGGAGTTCGGCCACGAGACCTGGCCGGCCAACAGCGACGTGTGGAAGCATGGCGGCGCGGCGGTGTGGCAGACGCCGGCCATCGACCCGCAGCTGGGGTTGATCTATTTTTCGACCGCCAATCCCGGTCCCGTGCTCAACGGTGCCATCCGCAAGGGCGACAACCTGTTCAGCGTCAGCATCGTGGCGCTGGATGTGATGACCGGCATGTACCGCTGGCATTTCCAGGAAGTGCACCACGACCTCTGGGACTACGACGCGGCCAACCCCGTCGTGCTGTTCGATGCCCCTTACAACGGCCATATGCGCAAGGCACTGGTCGAGGGCGGCAAGACCGGCTGGGCCTACATCCTGGACCGGGTCACCGGCAAGCCGCTGCTGGGCATGAAAGAGACGCCCGTGATGCAGCTGCCCGAGCAAAACACCTCGCCCACGCAGCCCTTCCCGGTGGGCGATGCCGTGGTGCCGCAGTACATCGACATCGCGCCCGAGGGCTTCGATCTCATCAACGAGGGTCGCATCTTCACGCCCTTCAGCAAACATCCTGCGATCTGGAAACCGCTGGCGGCCATCAACTGGCCGCCCAGCTCCTACGATCCGCAATCGCACCTGCTGTACATCTGCGCCCAGGACTCCCTGTGGGGCGCGACCGGCGGCGATCCGAACTACCCGGTGGAACCTGGCGCGCTGTACTCGGGCAGCGTGGTCGCGCGCTTCGCCGCGCCGCGCCGCGGGGTTCTGGCCGCTCTGGACATGACCACCAACCGCCTCGCCTGGCGTCAGCAGTGGGTGGATTCCTGCTACAGCGGCTCGGTGGTCACCCATGGCGGCCTGCTGTTCATCGGCCGCAACGACGGCCGCTTCACCGCGCTGGACAAGACCAACGGCAAGAAGCTGTGGGAGTTCCAGACCGACGGTGGCGTGAATGCGCCGGCCAGCGTGTTCGAGCGCAACGGCAAGGGCTACGTGGTGGTACTGGCCGGCGGCACGGCCCTGGCGGGCAGCAAGCGCAGTGACGGCCTGTGGCTGTTCTCCCTGGATGGCACGCTGAAATCCCTGCCGCGCGGGTCGGCTGATCCGACGGCCGCGCCGCGCCCGGATGGCCCGCCACCGGCCGCGGCCGGTCCGGCGCACATCGCGGATCTGGGCAAGGGCCAGGACATCTACACCACGACCTGCGTGGTATGCCATGGACCCACAGGCTTGGGCGGCACGCATGGCGGCGCCAAGCTGACGCGTGCGCTGACGCACGATGCCATCGCCACCGTGCTCACCAAGGGCCGCAACGACATGCCGGCCTTCGGCTCGGCGCTGTCGCCGCAGCAGCTGCAGGATGTGACCAGTTATGTGCTGCAGGTGGCGGCGCAGAACCCTGCGCCGCCTTGAATCCCGCCCGCTAGGGTGCAGGCTGCTGCGCCTTTTGCAGCGTTGTCTGGATGTAGGCGGTCACATCGTTCAGTTCGTCGGCCGAGTAGATGGACTTGAAGGCCGGCATGTTGTTCTTGCCGGCGCTGGCAATGCCCAAGATGGCGTCGTGGCTCTGGCCCTTGAGCAGCGAGGGCCCTCCGCCCTGCCCGCCGCCGCCGCTCGCACCATGACACGGCACACAGGCGGCGCGATAAATCTCGGCGCCGTGCTCGGCGTTCGCGGCACGGGTCGTGATGGGCAGTGCCGCTGCAGTCGGCGGACCTGCACCGCCAAAGCCGCCGCGTCCCCCCGCACTGGCCACGGCCAGCGAGGGAATCTTGCCGTCCAGCGAGAACATCCAGATGCCATCGCCGCGCTTGCCATTGGCAAAGACACCGCCGCCGGCGTGCACCACGACGTACTGCTTGCCCTGGTACTCAAAGGTCGTCGCGGTCGTGTTCACGCCCGCATCGGTCATGAACTCCCACAGCTTGGCTCCGGTGTGTGAGTTGAGCGCCATCAGGCGGCCATCGGAACGACCGATGAACAGCAGTCCGCCGCCAGTGACGATGGAGCCGCTGTAGCAGATCTCGCGCCAGCTCTGGCGCCACACCAGCTTGTTGGTGGTGACATCCAGCGCCGCCACGATGCCGCGGTCGTTGGCTGCGGCCTGACCGAATGAACCCCCCATGTAGACCTTGTTCGGCCCCGGCTGCCCGGGATCCGCCGCCGCCTTGAAGGTGCTGATACGGTCCGTGGCGCACACAAACAGCGTATGGGTGGTGGGATCGTAGGAACTCGGAGGCCAGTTGGCGCCACCCATCGTGGCCGGTTTCACCATGATCTGGTCGGTGAAGTACGGCGTGAAGATCCGACCGTGATTCTTGATCTGACCGGTGCCCGGCAGCAAATCGGCGCCCTCGGGCGTGATCTCGATTTCCTGCGGCACGATCGAATCCCCGCGCGGATAGGGTTGGGTCGCGGCGGTTGCCTGGCGCGGCTCCTGCGGCACGGCGCGCTCATCGATCCCGATCAGCGGCTTGCCGGTGACCCGGTCCAGGATGTAGGCCCAGCCGGTCTTGGAAACCTCCACCAGCCCCTTGACCTTGCGGCCCTTGATCGTCGTATCGAAGAGCACCGTGGGATTCGGGGAGTCGTAATCCCAGATGTCGTGATGGATCTGCTGAAAGTGCCAGCGGTACTTGCCGGTCTTGGCCTCCAGCGCGACGATCGAAACGGTGAACAGATTCGCCCCGGGTCGGACCGCGCCGAACAGGTTCGGACCGGGATTGCCGGTCGAGAAGTACAGCAGCCCCAGCGCGGGATCCACGGTCGGCGTCTGCCACACCGCCGCACCGCCGTGTTGCCAGGCGTCTCCCTTTTGGGGCCAGGTGTCATGGCCGAACTCACCGGGACCCGGAACGGTGTAGAAGGTCCAGCGCGGCGCACCGGTCTTGGCATCGTAGGCCTTGATACGGCCGCGTATGCCCATCTCGCCACCGCTCAACCCCTGGATGACCATGCCGTCGTAGTACAGCGGGGCGGCGGTGATGCTGAAGCCGTTCTGCCAGGGTTCCACCTGAACCGACCAGACTACTTTGCCGGTGCGCTGATCCAGGGCGACGAGCTTGGCGTCGAGCTGGCCGACGAACACCAGACCATCCCCCAGGGCGACGCCGCGGTTGGAGCGGCCCATCGGAGTGCCGCTCTTCGGATCCGGATTGCCGTGGAAGCTCCACACGATGCGGCCCGTGGGTACATCGATGGCGAACACATCATTGGCGCCGTTGGACACGAACAGTGTGCCGTCGTACTCGAGAATCTGTGCCTGCCCGGAATTGCCGAAGTTCGTGCCCGAACCCATACCGGTGCGCCACAGCGCCTTCAGTCCCGCGACATTGTCACGGTTGATCAGCTTCAGGGGCGAATAGCGCTGGTTGAAGAGATTGCCGCCGTTGGTGATCCAATTCGCGGTCGGATCGGCCAGCAGCTGCTGGGCGGTGAAGGCCGGCGCGAGCGCGATCTCCGGCGCCGCGGCCTGTTGGGCCGTGGCCATGCCGAGCGCGAGGCCGGCGACCACGCCGGCCGTCAGGCGCGCTTGCAGAGTTGCCTTGTGCATTGCTGCCCCTTTGATGCGTAATGCGTTATTCGAGACCGGTGTGACCTGCCGCGTCCACCGGATTGCGATCATTTTCCGCGCACACGAACTCCAGCAGATCCTGGTCCCGCGCGCGCTTGTAGCTCAGGACGGTGTGCCAGGGCTTGGCCAGTGCCAGCGGGTCCTCCACCAGCATGTCGTCGATCAGGGTGTTCGGGTCATTCTTGGCCAGATGAATGTGCTCGATGACATGCAGCTGGTCCGAGTGCGGCATGCCATTACGAATCTCGGTGACCGTCTTGATGCCCACGGTATCCACCACCAGGGTCGAACCCTCCCAATGCCCGATGGAATGGCCATAGAACGTGGGATCCCAATCATCCGGATGCTTGCGCCCGTCGGTCCAGATGCTGCGCAGCTGCATCCAGGCCTCATGATGGGTGGTCACCCGCCCGGGCGTGAACAGGAACTCGATGGGGTACTGGCCGACCATCATGATGCCGGGCATGCCCGGCGGCCGGCAGTAGGAGCCGTTGCGGGGCACTTCGCCATGATTGGCCGCGGCGGTCCTCTGCCAGGTCTGGTAACTGGCCAGGTAGCTGCCCTTGAGCTCGGGCATTTCACGCGTGACGCCCGGCGTGGGCAGGAAATTGAAGGTCCAGACGCCACCCCAGTCGGGCAGCTTATTCAGCTCGGAATAATGGCCTTTCGGATACGCCGCAGGTGGCCCGGCCGCAGCCGGCGGATCGGCCGCCCACGCTGCCTGGGCGCCGGCCAGCAACACCAGTGCCAGGGAAGCCCCCACCAACCCAATGCGCATTCTCATCGGAATATCCTCACTGACCGCCGCTGGTATGTTGCCGCGGTTCGGCGGCGAGTATAAGGGAGCTTGACGCCCGGGATGCAACCCCGTAAATGACCCACCCAGTGAATAAACGCGGAGCAATGCGCATGAGACATGGAAAGTTGGGCAGCCTGGCGGTGCTGGCTCTGGCCTACGCGGGCGTCGCCGCGGCACATCACTCGTTCGCCATGTTCGATCAGAGCCGGCAGCTGCCGCTGACCGGCACGGTGCATGACTTTCAGTGGACCAATCCTCATGCCTTCATCGATGTCGATGTAGCCAACAATACCGGCGGGGTCGACCTGTGGAAGGTGGAACTGAACAGCCCCAACAACCTCAAGCGCCAGGGCTGGAAATCATCGCTGATGAAGACCGGCGACAAGGTCACGGTGGTGATCAATCCGCTGCGTGACGGTTCCAAGGGCGGACTGTTCGTCGCGGTCACGCTGCCCGATGGCAAGGTCATGGGCGATCCCACGCGGGCGCGCGGCGGCCCGATCAATGTGCCGCAGATTGGCACGCCGCCGCCGGACACACCCGCGGCACATTGAAGACGCTGTCAAACCCCGGCGCTGGGGTGGCGCTGCTGGCTGTCCTGGGCGCTCTCGTGCTGCCCGCGGCAGCGGCGCAAGACGCGTGCAACCGCAACTGTCTGCAGGACATTGCGCAGCGCTACCTGGCGGCTCTCGTCGCGCACGATCCGACCCAGGCGCCGCTCGCGCCCACGGTGCGCATCACCGAGAACGGCCAGAACCTCGGCACCGCGCACGGCCTGTGGAAGACGGCATCCGCTGATTCGAAATTCCGGCTGTACTTTGCCGACCCGCAGCGCGGCGCCGTCGGCTTCATCGGACTTTTGGGCGAGAACGACACATCGGTACCGGTGGCGCTGCGCCTGAAGGTGGTCAACGGGCAGGTCACGCAGGCCGAGACCATCGTGGCGCGCAATACGCCGTTCGCCAGGGCGGAAGGATTTGTGGCGCCCAATCCGGTACTGCTCACGAGCGTGAAGGCCGCCGACCGGGTCTCGCGCCAGGAGCTGATTCGCATCGCGGACAGCTACTTCACGGGGCTGGACACCGATCACTCAGCGCGCAACGTGCCTTTTGATCCGAACTGCCAGCGGCGCGAGGATGGCAACGTCACGGCCAATTCTGACGATCCGAAGGCCTCGGCCATGCAGAAGCTCGGTTGCGGGGTGCAATTCGACACCGGGTTTTCGGTGATCGTGACCAGGGTTCGCGAGCGGCGTTACCCCATCGTGGACGTTGAACGCGGGCTGGTGTACGCCGAGGTATTCTTCGACCACAGCGGCACCGTCGGCAGTTTCAGGATGGACGGCAAGGACACGGCCGTGCCGGCCGACTTTCGGCGTCCCAAGACACTGCAGATCGGGGAGCTGTTCAAAATCGAGAAGGGCCGGATCCGGCAAATCGAGGCGGTGCTGCTGGACGTACCCTACGGCATGAGGTCCGGCTGGGGCACCCAGGCCAAGGTGCCCGCCCCCGCGGTGCGCGCCGCGGCACCGGCCGGCTGCAACCACGACTGCCTGGTCGGCTTCGTTGACCGATACCTCGCAGCGCTGCTGCGCCATGACCCGGGCAGGGACCTGTTCACGACTCAGGCACGCTTCACCGAGAACGCGCAGCCGCTGAAACTGGGCACGGCGCTATGGCAAACGGCCAGCGCCGGCCCGCAAGGCTACAAGCTGGTGATTGCGGATCCCCAGACCGGCAACGTCGGCTTTTACATCCTGATGCAGGAGAACGGCAGTCCGATCTGGCTCTCGGGTCGCCTGAAGGTCGCGGGGCAGCGGATCAGCGAACTGGAGACGGCGATCGTGCGCAAGGGCGTGAGCTTTGGCAAATTCGACCGCACCGCAATCTCGCCGCTGTGGAATCAGATCCTCAAGCCCCAGGAGCGGCGCCCCCGTGAAGCGCTGATCGCGATTGCCAACCAGTACTTCGATGCGCTGGATCATCACCTGGCGGACTCGGTGCCGTTCGCCGATGAGTGCTTTCGGGTGGAGAACGGGGTGCAGACCGCGGGGCCGCCGGTGACGCCGGCCGCCGCCCTCGCCATGGGCGG
>JBARBG010000089.1:0-3177 GCA_049792815.1 Steroidobacteraceae bacterium
TCGGAGGCCCGCCGACCGATGAGCTCGCCCATGCGGGTGATCTTGAAGGCCGTGCGCTTGATGATGGCGGCCAGGTCGCCGAGGTCCGCCTCAGGGGCCCGCCGCACGGCCGACAGGACTGCCCCGGGGCCGCTGACGCCGACATTGATGACGCACTCCGGCTCGCCAATGCCATGGAAGGCGCCGGCCATGAAGGGGTTGTCCTCCACGGCGTTGCAGAACACCACCAGCTTCGCGCAACCCAGCCCATCGCGATCCGCCGTGGCGCGGGCGCATTCCAGGATGATCTCCCCCATCCGGCCCACCGCGGTCATGTTGATGCCGGCCCGGGTACTGGCCACGTTGACCGAGGCGCAGACCCGCTCGGTCACCGCCAGCGCCTGGGGCAGCGAATCGATCAGGATGCGATCGCCATGCGTGAGTCCCTTGTGAACCAGCGCAGAGAACCCGCCGATGAAATTCACGCCCACCGTGACCGCCGCGCGGTCGAGTGCCTGGGCCATGGCCACATAGTCATCGGCCGCCGAGCTTTCGGCCACCAGCGCAATCGGTGTCACCGAAATGCGCCGGTTGATGATGGGGATGCCGTACTCGCGTTCCAGCTCATCCCCGACGCGCACCAGTTTCTCCGCGTACCGGCAGATCTTGTCGTAGGCGCGCTGCGCGGATTGTGCGAGCTGCGGGTGCGCGCAGTCACGCAGGCTGATGCCCATGGTGATGGTGCGGATGTCCAGATTTTCCATCTGGACCATCTTCACTGTCTCCAGTATCTCCTCGGGCTCGAAGTGGACCGTGCGCATGGGGGCCTATACGCGATGCATGAACTTGAAGACATCTTCATGCTGCGCATCGATCTTAAGGCCGAGCTGCTCGGCCTTGGCGTGCAGCTGCGACTTCAGTGCATCAAGCCCAAGGGTTGCCTGTGACACATCGGCCAGCAGGATCATGACGAAGAATTCCCCGAGCAGCGTCTGTGAGATGTCCACGATGTTGACGCCGGCGTCCGCCAGCACCCGCGAGGTTTCGGCAATGATGCCGGTACGGTCGTGGCCGACCACGGTGACGATGATGCGGTTTGATTTGTCCGACACGATTCCTCCGGCCACGTCACAGCATACCGATATGGAGAGCTGCCACCGCCACTGCCGGAAGGTCGCGCAATACTTGGCAACACTGTGAGCCCATTCAACAGAATGAGGTGAAGAAGTGGGCGCAATTTCCTGAAATGTAAGGTTCTGTAGGGAAAAATGGATGAAGCTATAGCACCTCATTGAAGTAGCAATCCAAGATGGCGACAGGACCAAGAGCTGTAAGAAACCTGAAAGGTTGGGAACGGCGGGTGGAAAAGGAGTCGTCCCCGCATCCCCTTGCGGCGGCGCCGCGGCCTGCCCAGCACTCGCCCGTGTTGCTGACCGAGCCGGGCTACTCCGGGACCCTTGCTGCCGCACGTGAGTTGGGGCGTCGTGGCATTCGGGTGGCCACTGTCTCGGCCTCCGCCGGTGTACCCACCGCGCGTTCCCGCTTTGTCGCCGGACATTGGCGCAGTCCGCCCACCGACGATAGCGACGGCCTGGTCGAGTGGCTCGAGAAATACGGTGGGGAAAATCCCGGCACGGTCCTGTATCCGACCAGTGACAGCTTCGCCTGGCTGCAGTGCGCCTTCGCGTCGCGGATCTCACCGCACTTTTTGACCTATGCACCGGATATCGCGGCCATTGAAAGTGTTCTGGACAAGCGCAGGCTGCATGAAGCCTGCCGGATGGTGGGCATCGAGACGCCGGCAACCTACTTCGCCGAGAGCGAGACGGAGGTGCTCACGGCCGCTCGACAGGCCCCGTTTCCGCTGCTGCTCAAGCAGCGCACCCAGATCTTCTCAAAAACTGCGACCAAGGGTGTGCTGGTCAACCGCCCCGATGACCTGTTGGTTCAGTATCGGCGCTTTGTCGCCGGCAATCCGCACGCACCGGCGGTGCGGGCGCGGCTGCCGTACGCGTCCTGGCCGCTGATGCAGGAATTTCGCGCCAACGCGAAGTACGGCAGCTACCTCATCAGCGGCTTCGTCAACAGCAGCCACACCGAAATTGCAGCGAAGGCGGCGGTGAAGGTCCTGCAATATCCACGCACTCTGGGCATCGCGCTGTGCATGGAGCAGGCGCCGTTGGATCAGCTCCTGACTGAGAGGATTCTGGCGCTGTGCAAGCTCACTGGCTACTTTG
The DNA here is from genome assembly GCA_049792815.1 of Steroidobacteraceae bacterium. Lineage (GTDB taxonomy): Bacteria > Pseudomonadota > Gammaproteobacteria > Steroidobacterales > Steroidobacteraceae > DAIDKA01. The sequence goes on from JBARBG010000089.1 coordinate 2,217, forward strand.
GGGTCTTCCAGATCGAATTCCTGACCGACGGCGAGCACAAGCTGCTGATCGACTTCAATCCGCGCTACTACCACTACATGGCATTTGATATCGCGCGCGGACTGCTGTTTCCCTGGTACGCGCAGCTGGGCGCCTGCGGCGAGGAGGAGGCACTGGCCCGGGCCCTGGCGCAGGCGCGCGCGGTCCCGGATGCCGCACGGCTGGCATTCTCCAGTCGCCTGCAGTTCAACGAAATGGTCTGGGCGCAGTGCCTGACCGGCACCATGTCCGGCAGCGACGTTCGCCGCTGGCGCAGCTGGCGGCGCAAGAACCGCGATTGCATCATTGATGCGGTGGCCGACCCTGGCGATCGCTGGCCCGAGACCGCCGCCGCGGTGGCGAACTGGTGGCGGCACCTGTGCCATCCGCGCGCCTTCATCCGCAAAATTGCGCTCGATCGCTGAATGCGCGCACCGCACGCAGCCGCGTAGGAAGCCGACTACAGCGCCTTGCGCAGTGGTTTGGCAGACCGCCACGGGCGCTGCCGCTAAGCTTTTCCACAGATTTCAAATCCCCCCTCAGGCTCCGTCAAAAACGGAACCCGTGCCCGCCGGCTTCTCCCTCGCTGCCGGCGGGCTTCTTTTTTTCAGGTCGGGTCCCCGACACCTGTAGGATTCGGCCTACGCTGGCGCGGGCCGCCGCCAGCCCATGAAGCGGCCTACCGCGGGTATATTCCACGTTGCACCGCAAGAGTTCCGGGAGACTGTTCGACCATGGAGCAAAACAATCCAGCCACAGGACTGACACTGAGTCTGGATGCGCGCGAGGACTTAGAACTCTCGGAGCTGGCCGCCAACCTGCAGCGGTATGTGGAGTCCGAAAAAGTGCTGCTGGCGCGGCAGCTGCATGACGAACTGGGCGGGGCCCTGGTGGGCGCCAAGATGGATCTTGCCTGGCTGCGCCGGCGCATCGGCAGCACGGA
>JBARBG010000090.1:0-9785 GCA_049792815.1 Steroidobacteraceae bacterium
GGGACGAGGAGCAGTTCCACGCCGGCGGGGTGCCTAAGGGTCAACTCGACGACTCCCGTGGCCAGGCTGCGAGCGCCGAGGCGCACGTACGCGAGCTCGAGGCGCAACTCGAGGTCGCGCGGCTCCCCGGCCGCGAGCAGCAGATCCGCGCCCAGCGGGGGCAGGTCGATGCCGACCGCGCTGCTCTGGCCCAGGCGCAGTGGAAGCTCGACCAGAAGCAGGTGCACGCGCTGCACGCGGGCCTGGTATTCGACACGATGTACCGCAGCGGCGAGTGGGTTCCGGCGGGCAGCCCGGTGGTGCGCATGCTGCCGCCGGAGAACGTCAAGGTGCGCTTCTTCGTATCCGAAGCGGTGCTCGGCGCGCTGTCGCCGGGACGCAAGCTGGAGATTCACTGCGACGGCTGCGCTGCGACCATCCCCGCGACGGTCAGTTACGTCTCGGCCCAGGCCGAATACACCCCGACCAACATCTACAGCAATGACACGCGTGCCAAGCTCGTCTACATGGTTGAGGCGCGCCCGCTCCCGATCGACGCCGTGAAGCTGCATCCAGGCGCGCCGGTGCAGGTGAGCTGGTGATGAACACGCACTCGGCAGCCGACCTTGCCATCGACGTGCACGGGCTAAACAAGCACTTCGGCGCCAAGCACGTCGTCAAGGACGTCTCCCTTCAGGTGCGCCGCGGTGAGATATTCGGCTTCCTCGGGCCTAACGGCAGCGGCAAGACGACCTGTATCCGTATGCTGTGCGGGCTGCTGACCCCCGATTCGGGCAGCGGCACTTGCCTTGGCGCCGACATCCTGCGCGAGAGCGACCGGATCAAACGCCAAGTCGGCTACATGACGCAGCGATTCTCCTTCTGGGAAGATCTGAGCATCCAGGAAAACCTCGATTTCGTAGCTCGGCTCTACGAGATGCCTGATCGCAACCGCGTCGTACACCGGGCGCTCGAGCAGCTGGGTCTTGCCAACCGCGCGGCACAGCTCGCCGGCACCCTCTCGGGTGGCTGGAAGCAGCGCCTGGCGCTATCGGCCTGTCTGTTGCACGAGCCGCAGCTGCTACTGCTCGATGAGCCGACCGCAGGCGTGGATCCGAGTGCCAGGCGCGATTTCTGGGAGGAATTGCATCGGCTGGCCGCGCGCGGCATTTCGGTACTGGTCAGCACGCACTACATGGACGAGGCCGAGCGCTGCCACAAACTCGCCTACATCGCCTGGGGGAAGCTGCTCGCCCAAGGCACCGCCGCCGAGGTGATCAGTTCGCTGAATCTGTCCACCTGGGCCATCCATGGGAAAAATCTGGCGGACCTCGCCGAGCGGCTGCGCGGTCGGCCGGGAGTCGTACAGACGATCGCCTTCGGCAATGCGCTGCATGTCAGCGGCACCGACAGCGGGGCACTGCGCACGACGCTGGAAGCGCTGGCGGCTGAGGCTACGTTGCGCATTGAGCCCATCCCCACGAGCCTGGAAGACGGCTTCGTCTACTTGATGAAGGACGCACCGGCGAGCGACCACGGCGTGTGGCCGGCCAGATGACCACGCGCCGCTTTTCGCTGGCACGCTGGTGGGCGATCGTGCGCAAGGAGTTCCTGCAGCTGCGCCGCGATCGCATCACCTTTGCCATGATGATCGGGGTACCGCTGCTGCAGATGGCGCTATTCGGCTACGCAATAAACTTCGATCCGAAGCATCTACCCACTGCGGTGATCGCCACCGACTACAGCGAGTTCACACGCAGCTTCATCGCTGCCATGCGCAATTCGGAGTATTTCGACATTGTCACCACGCTTCCCGATGAGCAGTCCGGCCGCCGCGCGCTGACGCAGGGTCGGGTGCTTTTCGTGCTCGATGTCCCGGAGGGCTTTACGCGCGATCTGGTCAAGGGTGCCCACCCGACCCTGCGTGTCGATGCCGATGCCACCGACTCCGTCGCCGTCGGGACGGCGCTCGCGGTCCTACCCTCGCTCGTGCAGTCGGTACTTGATAAGGATGCCACTGGGCCGCTTTCGAGCCTTGCCACCTCAGTCCCCGCAGCCTTCGAGGTGCAGGTGCACCGGCAGTACAACCCCGAATCCGCGACCCAGTACAACGTGATCCCGGGTCTCATGGGGGTCATTCTCACGATGACCATGGTCATGATGACGGGACTCTCGATCACGCGTGAGCGCGAGCGCGGCACGATGGAGAACCTGCTCGCCACTCCGGTGCTGCCCCTTGAGGTGACGAGCGGCAAGATCATCCCCTACATCGCGATCGGCTTGGTGCAGGTGACGATCATCCTGCTGGCCGCGCACTTCGTCTTTCAGGTGCCGATACTCGGCAGTCCGCCGACGCTCTACCTTGCGGCGCTGCTCTTCATCGCGGCGAGCCTCGCCGTCGGCATCATGCTCTCATCGCTCGCGCAGAACCAGTTGCAGGGCATGCAGCTGACCTTCTTCTGGTTCCTGCCAAACATACTGCTCTCCGGCTTCGCCTTTCCGTTCGCCGGCATGCCGCGCTGGGCACAGTGGCTCGGCAACCTGCTGCCGCTCACCTATTTCAACCGCCTGGTGCGCGAGATCATGCTCAAGGGCGCCCTCTGGACGGACTTGTGGCCTAACCTGTGGCCAATGCTCTTGTTCATGATCGTCGCGATGATAATCGCCGTGCGAGTGTACCGTCGGACGCTGGATTGAAGACGGGAAGGAGCCTCGAAAGATGCTAACCAAAATCGCGACTCGGAACTTGGGAGCGATCGGCCTGGGGCTTGTCTCGGCCACCACGCTCCTCGGCTGTGCACTGGGGCCCGACTTTCGCGAGCCCGCGCCGGTAACCGACTCGACCTACAGCCAAACGCCGCAGCCAGCAGCCACGATGCAGGCGCAGGGGCGCGGGGGTGCCGCGCAGCATTTCATCGCGGCCGAAACGGCAGGTGGCACCTGGTGGCGCGATTTCAACTCTTCTGATCTCGATTTCCTGGTGGCGCAGGCTCTCGCGGACAATCCGACGCTCACGCAGGCGCGCGCGCGGCTCGAACAGGCTCGCGATGACTATGGCGCACAGAACGGCGGCACCGAGTGGCCCCAAGTGAACGGTTCGCTAAACGTGACGCACGAGAAGATAAATCCCGCGGCTTTCGGCATCGGCAGCGTGCTCGGCAACCGGAGCTTTGCGCCCTTCACGCTCTACCAGGCACAGGTGAGCGTATCGTACATGCTCGATTTTTTCGGGGCCAACCGCCGCACCCTCGAGGCTCTGGCCGCCGGAATCGACTATCAGCAATACGAGCTCGATGCCGCACGGCTGACTCTCGCCGGCAACGTGGTGACCTCAGTGATACGGCAGGCCTCGCTCGGCGCGCAGGTCGGCCTCAGCGAGCGGCTGCTGGCGGCGCAGGCGCAGCAGCTCATGATTGCTGAGCAGCGCTACCGAGCTGGCGGAATATCAGAGAGCGATCTGCTCTCGCAGCGCTCGCAGGTCGAGCAGACGCGTGCGGGCATCGCGCCGCTGCGCGTGCAGCTCGCGCAGGCCGAACACCAGCTCGCTTTGTACCTTGGGCGTACGCCCGCACAGGGCCCAGCGCACCTGCCAGAGCTCGAGGCGCTCGCAGTGCCCACCGAGCTGCCCCTGACACTGCCCTCTTCGCTCGCATGGCATCGGCCCGACATCCGCGCTGCGGCGGCGCTGCTGCACCAGGCGAGCGCGAATGTCGGGGTCGCGACCGCCAACCTTTATCCGCAAATCACGTTGACGGGCAATATGGGCCCGGAAGGCACGCAGCTGTCCAATCTGGTAAATGTCTGGTCAGCCGGCGCCGGCCTGATGCAGCCAATCTTTCGCGGCGGCCAGCTGCGCGCGCGCAAGCGATCCGCAGAGGACGCGTACCGTGCGGCGGCAGCGGCGTACCAACAGACCGTGCTCCAGGGTCTGCAGCAGGTCGCCGATGCCCTGCGCGCTCTGGAGCAGGACGCGATCCAGCTCGACGCGCGCGACCGGGCTCAGCGCGATGCGGAGGCTTCCGCGCGCGTGGCAGAGCGTCGCTACGCGGCGGGCGGCTTGAGCCAGCTTGCGCTCCTCGACACACAGCGCCAGGAATTGCAGACCTCGATCGACCGCACACTTGCGCTGGCTCAGCGCCTGTCGGATTCAGCGGCGCTCTATCAGGCGCTCGGTGCGGCGCCGTAACACGCATGACGATGGCTGATACGGCCCCTGATGCTGGGCCTGGCCGGCGGCGGCGCCCTGCCTTAGGCCCGCTCGTGCAGCAACTTCGGATCCGTGAGCGGACCGGGGGCGCGAAAAAGGGCACACCGAAACTTGGCCAAGGATGCCGGCATCGGCCAAGTATAATTCATGGGTTACTGGTGCCGACTCACAGAATCGAACTGTGGACGCCATCATTACGAAGCCGCCGATCTTTTCAAAATCAAATAGCAATAGCGCTGAAACCGGTCGAAAACAGGCCTCGTCGGGCGGTGCCGGGCTACAAAAGGGGCACAGGGATATTCAGCCTATGGCGCGGATGAATTGAGCTAGGCCGCAAAGCCGATTCCGAGGCCCGGAGTCATTGAGTTCCGGCCACACTCGGACATCGCGATCCTCGTATGCGTCTTCGGCAACCGCCTCGGCAACAGCAGATCGGATTTTATCGCTTTTTCTTTTTGCAGCGGGAACTCGCCTTTGCCCGGCAAGCGAATCGGGATGGCTAGGCATGGGGTCACCGATGCTCAAGCAGATCTGGCTGGCTCCTACGGAGCTGCCTCATAGCCCAGCATAGTGAGGCGGAGATTGTGACTGCCTGGGATCAGTTCCAACCATTCCAGTTCCACCGCACATTCCAGACCATGCTTGATGTCCGCGCTGTCACCATTGCGAGCGCGGTAGTTAGCCTTTAGCAACTGAAACGGGACGATGTCGCCGGGCTTCACGCCAAGTTCATTAATCAAGATGTCCATGACCAATTCGGCCACTTCATCGCGCGTCATCTTGATAACCATGTGCATCGCCTAGCCTGCCTGGGAATCGCAGTATCCCAGAAATGGCAGTCCCTCACTTGAGAGCCCACCTCATCGGCCGAGCTGCAGCAGCAGGCGCTGGACAACGGCAGCGGTCACCTGTTGCTCCTCATTTCCTCCCACGGCGAGTTATTAGCTCCCTCAGATTCCTGGTTGCAAGGAGGAGCAGCGCAATCAAGAGCAAAATGAGCAAGTGCTTGGGTGTAAGCAGATCATGTAGTGAGAACTGGTCCATGGTGGCTCTGCCTCGCGGTCACTGTGTTCCACTGATACGCCAGTCTAGCTGGATTGCCGCTGTGGCATACGGAGACGACTGACTACACCAAGCCGAGTCGCAGTGCCACGTTGCACACGCTTCCGGCGTACCAGGGTCCGCCTGTGACCGCAGTCACGCCCGCTCGGCTAACGCCGCGTACATGTGCAATATGAGCGGTCGGCCTGACGGCCTCGTTCAGTAACAATGAACTCGACACGCTGGGCCATTAGGCCAGAGACGAAGTGAACGTCCCGGCTCAGCCGATCCAGCTTGGCTACCAGCACTGGACAGCCTGCCTTCCTCGCTGCCTTAAGACCCGCTGCCAGCTTGGGCCGCTGTTCCAAGGCAGCCGAGCCGAATAGGCTATGCCGGGCGCGAGCTTCGAGAAAGGTTCGAAGGCGGGTATCCGCCCGGAGCATGCGAAACGCCTCACGCCGATCCTGACCGCCTTGAGTGCGGCAGCAAAGCCCTCGGACATGAATGTGCCCGGGTGGCGGTTGCACGAACTGAAGCCAAACCAGCCCGGCGTTTGGTCAGTGACGGTGAGCGGCAGTTGGCGCGTTACGTTTAGGATTGAAGGTGGCGATGTCGTGGTTGTGGATTACCTCGACTATCACTGAGATTTACAGCGTGTGAGATTTAGCCGTAGAGGAACAAAGCATGGAGGTGCATAACCCGGCGCACCCGGGAGCCGGCATCTTCTAATAAAATCGGATCTGGAGCTTGTAAATCATTGATTTTATTGGTGCCGACTCACAGAATCGAATTGTGGACCCCATCATTACGAACCCCACCGATCCATTGAAGATCAAATAGTTACGCACTGATACCGGCTGAAAACAGACCGACGTAGGCCGTACCGGGGTGCAAAAGGGGCACAGCGATTTCGGCGGCTCTTTCCCGTCTAGCTCTAGCCCGCGCCGAGTCCAAATAGTCAACTTGGGGCTCTAACCACAGTGCGACGAGCCTGTTCCGCTACAACACCATTGACGCAGTACACCGTTGGTGTACTCTCTGGCATGTGATTTTCATTGAAACCCCAGTGTTCGAGGAAGACATCCAGCGACTGATGCCTGACGAGACCTACGCTGAGTTTCAGCAATATCTGGCCGATCACCCCGACGCCGGCGATGTCATCCAGGACACAGGTGGAATTCGGAAGGTTCGATGGAATCTGCCCGGAACCGGCAAGCGAGGCGGTGTCCGGGTGATCTACTACTGGCGCGTAGCCGAAGATCAGATCCTGATGCTCCTGGCGTACAAGAAGGCTAAGCAATCCGATCTGACGCATTCCCAAAAGCGTGCATTGAAAACCGTCGTGGAGAACTTGAATGGATAAGAAGTTGTTTGCCCGCCTGCTGGAAAGCGTGAAGCAGGCTGATGAGATTGTCCGCGGTGAGCGTGCGCCGGCACGTGAGTTTGTGGTGGATGCCGCCCAGGTACGCGCTGTCAGGGCCGCAACGGGCCTGTCTCAAACACAGTTCGCACGCCTGATCGAGGTCAACGTCGGAACGCTGCGAAACTGGGAACAGGGCCTGAGAACGCCGACGGGGCCCGCCCGTGCGCTGCTAAAGGCGCTCAAGAACAGGCCCGCCGAAGTGGTCAAGGCATTGCAGGCGGCATGAGTTGATTTCTGGCGCCCCCGCCCGCCCGGCCTGCGTTGAACTAACGACACGTTTGCAACCCACGGCGTTTGCGCCGGTTCGACACACATATGCACAGCCGTACATTAGCGACAACCGAGCAAACCATGGAGATGCATAACCCGGCGCACCCGGGAGTGGTGCTGAATGAGAATGGGGGCATCAGCCCTGACATGGACCTGCGGTTGTCCAAGGCCCTGGGCACGTCGCAGGGGTTTTGGTATCGGATGCAGGGCCAGTGGGACATGGCACAGGCCAAGCGCCGTTTTAAGGCGCAAGTGAAGCCGATCCCCCGTGCAGAACTTCAGTCGGAAACCACGGCCATGAAATTTATGGGGACGTGGCAATGGAGCCGGCATCACTTGATGAAATCCCGTCGGAAGCTTGTAACTTATTGATTCTATTGGTTCCGACTCACAGAATCGAACTGTGGATCCCATCATTACGAAGTCCAGAATTGCCTACCGCTTCCCAAGAGAATCAATCAGATACGAGCCGCGCGACCCGGTCCGACGCGGACCGAAAGTAGTCAAGAGTGGCCTACGGTGGTGCAAACGTCGTAGCAGGGATTTCGGCTCGGAACCCCATAGTTCGCAGTCAGGGCCCGGCTACTAGCCAACGATGCCAGGCTTGTGAGCGGGCGTTGACCGCCTATTTGCCCTGGGCTGTTCTATGCATATAGCCGAATATATGGGGCGTTTACCAATTATAATAGCATGTTTGCCACATTTTCTACTGCGCGTCGGTCATGGGCACGGCCGGCCTTCCATTTCAGTCAATTCGTTAGTTTCGTTTGTTTCGCTCATGGCGCCAGTCCGGTATACTTCCTGATCAGGAGGACATGCCATGACCGCGCCGGCAACTCGAGCACCACAACCCACAATCCCTCTCGCAGAAGACGTCGCTCAGGCTCGGGAGGCCGCCCGGACGCTTGGGGAGGTGGCTGAACATCTGGATCATGCGTTGCTGCAGGTTGGCGATGCGGCGCACCGCATGCATGTTGTGTTGCCGCGCGCAGCCGTCGGTCTGCTCCACAGCATCCTGCGGGAAATGAGCCAGGGGCGGGCTGTGACGCTCATTCCCATCAACGCCGAGCTTACGACGCAGCAGGCTGCGGATTTGCTCAACGTCTCCAGACCTTACCTTGTTGGTCTGCTTGAAAAAGGCACCATCCCCTACCGCAAAGTAGGTACGCGGCGGCGCGTGTTGTTCGATGACCTGATGAATTTTAAGCGCCGCGAAGATGAGCAGCGCCTGGATGCTCTGGCGCAACTCACCCGCGAGGCGCAGGACTTGAATCTCGGTTACTGAGTGCCATGGCGTTCACGGCACTCTACGACGCCTGCGTGCTCTTCCCAGCGCCGGTCCGAGACCTGCTGCTGCATTTGGCAGTGACCGATCAATTCCGGGCGCGCTGGACGGATGCCATTCACGAGGAATGGATCCGCGCTGTCCTCAACAGTCGGCCTGATCTGTCCCGCGAACGCCTTGAGCGCACGCGACGGCTGATGGACGCTCATGTTCGCGACGCACTGATCACAGACTTCGAGGATTTGATCCCGACGCTGACGCTGCCAGATCCTGATGACCGCCACGTGCTGGCTGCCGCCATTCGCGCCCGTGCGGACGTCATCGTGACTTACAATCTCAAGGACTTTCCTGTCGCGACTCTCAAACGATACGCGATTGATGTGCAGCATCCGGACGCGTTTCTTGTCCACCTTTTCGATCTCGCGCCCGCCACGGTTCTCGAATCAGTACGGCGGATTCGCACCAGCTTGGTGAATCCGACCGTTGCAATCACAGAGTATCTCGCAACGCTTGAACGTCATGGTCTTGCCGAATTGGCGGCCCGCCTTCGCGAATGTGCACTGCTGTTATAGAGGCAACCACGGTACAGCGCATTTGCCCGCTATAGAGCTAACAGATCGTCTAGCGCGCGAATCTCTCTGTCAAATTGCCAAGCCGCTGCAACAAACTCCGGGTCTCCTTTCGCCATTCTATGCGGCTCCAAAAGTGCTGCTCGATTCGCAGTAGCCGTCATCTCTGCAATGGCGTTGCAAATTTGGACGTACTCGGCATTGCAAGTACGCAACGCCTGTTCTTCAAGCTCACTCCAACCTTCCTGAAGTCGTCCTTGAACCTCGGCTGTATTGGTATAGCCAGCCATCGAACAATCATTGAAGACACCTCGGCGGACCAAGAAGTGAAGCCGAGCGCCCAATTGCGCTAGCAGTAACTCCTTGAATTTACCTCCTTCGCGTATGTTTGCGGCCCTGTCAGGCCATCCCTTCAACGCACACCTGTCAAGAGTTCTGTAAAGGCAACGCCTTGCGTCAAGGGAACGCTGGAATACATCTTCAATGAGCACACCTTTGGAGTTTGGATTCACGCTGAGTGCTCAATCACGATGGGACCAATTACCTGCATTTACGCAATGTGCCATTACAGGAAATTATGCGCAGTTCGTCGCTCCGGATCCGAGGGAGCCGATCAGGATTTCACGTACCGGCACCACCTGAAGGGCGGAAAGGGCGAACATGCGCCCGCCCGTTCGCCTCCTGGCGGGCCGCTGGGGTGCATAGGATTAGATTCTGGCCTCGCTGATGGGGTGGACGACGTCAGTTATGGCGAAGCGCTATGCACATCTTCGGCTAAATATGCGCTCATGGGCGGCGAGGGCCGGTGCAAACGCGGTGGCAGCAGGTGTATCCGTGGTCACAGGGGATGTCCCCCTATAACTAAAGCAAAATCAATAAGATATAATGGTGCCGACTCACAGAATCGAACTGTGGACCCCATCATTACGAATGATGTGCTCTACCAACTGAGCTAAGTCGGCGCCGGAGGGGAAGAAATGACGGGCGCGGATTGTACTAAGAATCGGCGCG
>JBARBG010000091.1:0-55316 GCA_049792815.1 Steroidobacteraceae bacterium
AGCCTGGCCAAGCAAACGGGGCGTTCCGCCCATAGCTTGATCGTAGAAGCTGTCGAACGCCACGCCAGCTACGAAGAGCAGATGCGCAGTCTGGTCAAAGAGGCGCTCGCCGCGGACTCGGAAATCGACAAGACCCGCGAGGTTTATCGAGCTGACGATGTTCATGCGTGGATGAAGCGGCTGGCGACTGACGAGTCAGCGCCACGACCAAAGCCATGGCGCAGGTAGTCTATTCGGCGCGTTCATTGGCACATATTGAGCGCGCCTTCCAGTGCTTGCGCGACAACAACCCTGCCGCAGCGCAGGATGCTGTAACAGCGATCCAATCGGCAGTTGACAACCTTGCGGCGCATCCGTTGATTGGCCGGCGTATCGAAGCAGAGGTGCGCGAGCTAGTAATTTCATATGGACAAACCGGTTACATCGCACTATATCGCTTTGTGGTAGCCAAAAATGAGGTGCGTATTCTGGGCATTCGTCACCAGCGAGAGCTGGGGTTTCAGCCTTAGTCGCAGATCTTGAACCTGGAGCGTTCTGAAGCGAACGTCCACCATCGTGCATCCGAGTACCAAATCCTGCGTCAAAAAAGCTCCTGGATGTAAGGTGAACCGACTCGATCTTCATGCACCGACGTACTGCCTGTGGATGTTCATGGCCGTACTTGCGGTAGGTTGTGCGAGCGCCCCCCGCAGGGAGGCTCTGCACCTCAGTTCCACTGCGGCTTTACCGGTTGGATTTCCGAGCACGGTGCGAATTGTCGACGATACGCGACGCGCATTCGAGATTCGAGCGCCGCGGATTCTGGCGCAAGTGCAGGCTGCTTCGGGAGGCGGCCCGATCAACGTACTCGCGCTCTCCGGCGGCGGTGCTGGTGCGGCATTCGGGGCCGGTGCACTGGTGGGTTGGACTCGCCAAGGCACACGCCCCGTGTTTCAAATTGTCACCGGCGTCAGTGCCGGGGCCCTGATCGCCCCGTTTGCCTTTCTCGGGCCAAGCTGGGACGAACAACTCGAGGATGCCTACTCGGGAGGTCGCACGCGAAAACTATTCCAGGGCAGCTGGTTCAGCGCGCTATTTGGGGCGAGCCTCTACCGCGGCCGGCCCCTGCGCGCGCTTGTCGACCGCTATGTGACCGACAAGCTATTGCGTGCGGTCGCGGCGGAGGCTGCCAAGGGGCGCCTGCTCATGATTGCAACCACTGACTTGGACAAGGAGCAGACCGTCATCTGGAATCTTGGGGTCATTGCATCCCAGGGCGGTGAGAGTGCCCGCAGGCTGTTTCGGGACGTGATCGTGGCCTCCGCAAGTATCCCTGGGTTATTTCCTCCGGTCATTATTCATGTCACCGCGTCCGGCACTGCCTACGATGAGATGCACGTCGATGGCGGCACGTCATCCCCTTTGTTCATCGCGCCGGAGATTGCCAGCGTATTGAAGGTCGATGCCCCCTTCCTGCATGGCGCCAATGTCTACGTTATCGAAAACGGCCAGTTTGGTGGGCAGACGCAGACAACACCCATCCGGGCGATTCCAATAATGAAGCGCGCTATATCGGCCGCCTTGCTGAGCAGTTCACTCGCAGCAGTGGAAATTGCGCTGTCCGTGGCGGAACGCAACGGGATGCAGCTGCACGTCACTGCCATCCCCACAGACTACCCATTTCTGGGCTCCCTTGACGTTGAGCCCTCAAGTATGAAAGCTCTGCTGGACTACGGCGTGCGGTGTGCGACTGCGAACCTGCTGTGGATGACCCCGGCGGACCTGGTCGATCACCGGGTGCGAGCTCACGTTGCGCCCGACAGTGGACCGCCCGCTTGTCCGGCGGACGCGCCGAAAACGCCCGACGACGCCCCTCACAGCTAAGGGCGTTGTTTTGGCTGCGCCCCTTTAACCGGGTGCAGGAACGGATAGTCCGTATAACCGTGCGCGCCGCCCGCAAAGAAATGTGCTGCGATTGGGCTCGTTGAGCGGTGCATTGACTCGCAGGCTCTCCTCCAGATCCGGGTTGGCAATTTGGTGGCGCGGCCTATTGACCCATTGCCGCCGCTCGTGAACGACGCCTTTCAGCACTCTATTTCGTTAGTAGTGGAATGGAGGCCGACGGTACTTGCATTATATGACTATTAATGGTCATATGTAGTCATGAGACAAGTTGGTATTGCAGAGCTCAAGTCCCGGCTGAGCGAGTTTCTTCGCATCGTACAAGGCGGTGAGTCGATCGCAGTCCTGGACCGCAATCGTGCCGTTGCGCAGATCGTTCCAATGCGCGATCGGCCCGGCTTGCGTATTCGTAAGCCGGCTACCAATTCACCGAAGCCGAACAAGGTTTCACTTCCAAAGCCAATCACCCAACAGATCGACGTAGTCCAATTGTTGCTGGAGGAGCGACAGGGTCACAGATGATCGCCTATGTCGACTCATCAGTCCTGCTGCGCCTAGCGCTTGGACAGCCGAACTCTTTGCCTGAGTGGCGACAGATCGACCGCGGAGTTTCCAGCGCGCTGATTGCGACTGAGAGCCTGCGCACCTTGGATCGGTTGCGAATCCGCGCCGGACTATCAGATGCGGAAACCGCAAGGCGCCGTGCCACAATTCTTAATCTCATCAACGCGCTGGAATTGATCGAAATCGACTCAATCGTACTGGACCGTGCTGCACAGCCGATGCCGACGGAGCTAGGAACCCTCGATGCGATTCATCTTGCGTCGGCACTGCTCTGGAAAGATGTCATGGGCGTCGATCCGGTCATGGTAACTCACGACGAAGCGCTCGGATTGGCGGCGCACGCGCATGGCTTGAAAGTGCTGGGACCCTAAGGCGCGCCCTTGACCGGTTGCCTACAGACGGCTGCTGGACCAGCCGACTGGCGTCATTCAAGTTAATCAATGCACCCGGTCGCGCCCGTTCAACGCCGAACCTTGGGTGAAGCCTCATCCGTGTCGGCTAGGAGCCCGAGCGCGATCGCTGCGGCGCGTACCTCAACACGGGAATGTACCCCGAGCTTGGCGAGCACCGAGGAGACGTGATGATCGATTGTTTTCTGCGATCGATGCAGGCGTCGCGCCAGCTCAGCGTTGCTCAGGCCCACTACCAGTAACGACAGGATCTGCGCCTCGCGAGCGGTAAGGCCGGCCGGATTCGAGCGCGTGGCTTCGTTCGGCCCGCGCGGTACGCCCCGCGCACCTCGGTCGCGGAGCCGCCGGCGGGCAATCGCAGCGAGCGGGGTGGCCCCGATGGGATCAAGTATCGTGAGCGCCTCGCGCAGCGCCTCCTCAGGACCTTCGATGAGCGCCAGCGCCTGTTCGTACGGCATACCCAATCCTTGCCAGGCCCGCGCGGCACCGCTCCAATCGCCGACAATCATTTGCCGATACGGCTCGGCAACATCTGCCGGGATGGCTGTGGCTTCCGGCGGCTGTACACGCGATTGCCAGAAGGACAGTTCCCCCTTGATCCAAGGTAGACGCAAGCCCGATACGACCGCAAGGCCCGCGGCTGCTTCCTCCGCCAGGCGCTGGAGATCGCCGCGGTAGAAGGCGTGTTCGGCCCGCGCTGCATAGGCACGCCCCGTACGCTCAGGCTCTCCCATCGACGCAGCCAGCGCCAGAGCCTGCTCAAGCGTCTCCTCGACATCGGGAGCGTCTCGCCGCGCGCGCACCAGAGCAAGGGTGGTCAGCGTTGGAACGTACTGCAGCGGCAACAGCGTCCCACTGCTCCTAAGCTGCGTCGCGATGCGCTCGGCCTCGCTCCAGTCGCCCCGGTCCAGCGCCAAACGGCTCTCATAAGCCCGCATGTAGGCGACGCTCGAGAACAATGCACGCTCCTCACAATAGGGAATCCCTGCCGACAGATAGGCCACTGCGCGGGCGATGTCGTGTTCGAGCACGGCGGCGAATACGAGATTGCAGTAGGCTCGCGCTGCGCACTCCTGCAGATCGTGCGCGAGCGCAAGCTGTAGGCTTTGTTCGAGCGGCAGATAGCCCGAGCGGTCTCCGGCGATTAGCAGCGACGAGCCGACGGTATTCAAGGCGTTTGACTCGGTCGAAAGGTCGCCGAAGCTGCGGGCGAGCGCGAGGGCACGCTGCCCGAGCTCCACCGCATCACGGCCCTGGCCGCGATTGGAAGCCAGGCGCGCCCGCGCGTGCAGCGCCACTGCGAGCTGGGCACTGTGCGGCACCGGATCCAGCACCGTCACGGCTTCCAGCAAGCACTGATCCGTGCGTGCCTTGTCGCCGATGGTGCGATATTCGGACGCCAGGAAGCTCAGCAGCCGCGATTGCGAGTTGATATCGCTCAACCGGCGAGCCAGCTCGAGCGCTTGCACGGCCGATGTAATTGCCTGGCCGGTCTGATTGGTCACGCTGCACTCCTGTGCGTGCAGCTCATGGAGTTCGGCGCGTGCAGGCAAGGGCAGCGCGCCGCTGTAGCGCAGTGCTGCGGTGAAATGCGCCACGGCTTCGCGGTGTGCGCCCACGCGCGCGGCCTCCCGGGCGGCCACGGGTGCGAACTTCAGCAGTGCCTCCTCGTGCTCGGCGAGCGTTGCGTGGTGGACGATCCGCGGCGGATCGGCGCCGTGCGCTATCAGTGTGTTGAGCAGGCGTGTGTGCAGTTCGCGGCTCCGCTCAGGCGGCACGGAGTCCATCACCGCAAGCCGGGCCAGCTCGTGCCGGAAGCTGACTGCATCGACCTGGTCGAGCAGCAACCCGCGTGCCACGCCCTCTGAGACCGCATCCCGATCTGCGCCGATCGCGCCGGCAAGCAGCCAGCGATCCGCCCGGCCGGGGCACATGGCCACGACCTCCGCCAGCTCGCGCGTCGGACGCGAGCAGCGCATCAGGCGCGCCAGTATCGCATCGCGTACCGTAGCGGGTACCGCATCCCCCCCGGAGCTCGCGAGAGCTTCGCGCACAAAGAATGGATTGCCGCCCGTAATCCGATGCAGTTTCCCTGGGTCGACACCCCGGTCTCGGGCCAGTTCTCCCACGGCCGTCAGCGATAGCGGCGGCAGGCGCAGGCGGATGATCGGATCGCCGGTCAGCTCGCCCAGGGCCAGTCTCACCGGGTGGGTCAGCGGCAGCTCGTCGTCCCGATAAGTCACGATGAGCAGCGCGTGGGTGCGCTGAATGCGCCGGCCCATGAAGCGCACGAAATCGAGCGTGGCCTCGTCCGCCCAATGCACGTCCTCAAGAACCGCGAGACAGGGCTGCTCGAGCCGGCAAAACTCGTCAAACAGGACGCGGAACAGACGCTCGCGAGTGGGTGGCACTGTATCGGAGTCGATGGCCGCACCCGGCAGTTGGGCGGCGAGTTCATGCACCGGGCCGAGCGCACGGGGGGTTTCGAGCGCATCGCACGCCCCCCAGAGCGTGCGCACATTGCGGCGGTGTTCGGCGGCAAAATGCTCGACCAGCGAGCTCTTCCCCAGACCCGCCTCGGCGGCAATCAGCACTAGCCTGCCGCAGTCCGCGCGGGCGTCCCGCAGCAAGCGGTTCAGTGTGTCGAGTTGTTCCTGGCGCTCAAGTAAGGGCACGGCTTCGATTATCGACGATCGCAGCCCGCCGATCGCAGATTTGGGTAGCTCTGGCACGAGAAATGGGGGGGTACCCCCATTCGCGCAGGCACGCGGAAGCCTAGCTTATCAACAACCCGACACGGGTAAAGCGCACATCACTACTGGGAGATCCATCATGAATAGCCGATCCGCAACTCTCGTTCTGTCGATCCTGCTCGCCACCGGCCCGTTCGTAACGGCGCATGCCGATGAAGTACCGCGGCAAGCCGTCAAGTTCTCGGATCTGGACCTGCGGGCCGACGCCGGCGTCCATAAGCTCTATGCGCGCATCCAGGTGGCGGCTCGAGAAGTTTGCGAGATCTACGACCTCGGCACACTCGGGTCGAAGACAGTCGTCAATCGCTGCCGGGCCGGGGCCGTGGCGGGGGCGATCACTGAGCTGAATATGCCGGCACTGACCCGCTATCATGCCGAGAAGTCCGGTCAGCCGATGCTGGTCGTGGGGCGCTGAGACCGTAAGAAGGGGTCGGACAGGGCGGCCGCTCCACCCTGTCCAGTCCGGCGCTCACATTAAGATGTATCCGATGCCGACCATCGATTACTCAAGACTGTTTCCCTACGCTGAGATCATCGAGCACCTGAGGTGCCTCGCCGAGGATTATCCGCGGCTCATCGAGCTGCAGGTCATCGGCCAAAGCCACGAGCGGCGCGATATTCCGGTGGTCACTGTTACTCAGCGCGCCACCGGTGCGGCCAGAGACAAACCTGGCTACTGGGTCGATGGCAACATCCACTCGGCTGAACTGCTCGGGGCGACGGCTTGCTTGTTCTTCATTCAGACCCTCCTCGAGGCCTATGGCACCGATCCGGAGATCACGCGCTGTCTTGACACGCGCGTGTTCTATGTATGTCCGCGCGTCAACCCTGACGGTGCCGAGTGGGCGCTTGCCAAGAGCCCGGTCCTGATCCGCTCATCGACTCGTCGCTATCCCTATGACGAGGACCCGTCGGAGGGCCTGATTAGCCAGGACATCGACGGCGATGGACGAATTCTGCAGATGCGCATTGCCGACCCGAATGGGCCCTGGAAGTGCCATCCGCTGGAGCCCCGTCTGCTCGTGCGCCGCGACCCGGCAGATCCCCCCGGTGGAAAGTACTTCCGCGTCCTGCCGGAAGGGCTGATCCGGAACTACAACGGTGTCCAGGTCAAGGTGCCGGGATTTTCCGGTGAGGCGCAGAGCCTCGATCTGAACCGCAATTTTCCGGCCCTCTGGCGCCAAGAGTTCGAGCAAGACGGTGCCGGACCGTACCCGACGAGCGAGCCGGAGGTGCGCGCCGTAGTCGAGTTCTTCATTCAACACCCGAACATCTGCGGCGGCACCAGTTTGCATACATTCTCGGGTGTGTTGTTGCGCCCACCAGGGGCGCATCCGGATGAGCAGATGATGGCCGAGGATCTCTGGGTCTATCAGACACTCGGCCGCAAAGGTGAAGAGCTGACGGGATACCCTGCGGTTTCCGTCTGGCACGACTTTCAATACCACCCCGGGCGCCATATTTCCGGCACGTTCGACTGGATCTACGATCATCTCGGTCTTTTCACCTGGACCGTCGAACTCTGGAATCCGAAGCAGGCCGCAGGCATCGAGGATCGACGCTGGATCGACTGGTTTCGCGATCACCCGATCTCCGATGACCTGAAGCTCTTCGCATGGGCGCAGCAAATTGCGCCGGGCGAAGGGCATGTCGACTGGCGACACTTCGATCACCCACAACTCGGCCCGGTCGAAATCGGGGGTTGGCAGCGGCTCGTGCTCTTCTGCAATCCTCCGCCGCAGTTGCGCGAGCAGGAGATCGCGCGGCTTCCGCGGTGGCTGCTGTGGCTGAATCTCGCGGGACCGAGGCTTGAGGTGCAGCGGGTCGAGGTCACACAGCTCCAGGCGGACATCTGGTGCGTGCGGCTGATCGTGCAGAATTCCGGATGGTTACCGAGCTATGTGAGTGAGCGCGGTCTCGCGCGCAAGCAGACCCGCGGCGTATTGGCGGAGATCCATCTGCCTCAGGAGGCTCAGTTGCTCAGTGGCAAGGCACGGGCATCCCTCGGAGAGCTCAAGGGATGGGCACACATCAACACCGGGGTTAGCTTTCAGAGCAACCCAGAGCCGACTGCGGACCGGGCCTTCGCCGATTGGATCGTCCGCTCGCCGCCCGGTTCCGCAGTCGAGCTCATTGCCTGGCACGAGCGTGCCGGTCGAGTTAGCGCGAGCGCGGTCCTCGGCGATTGATGCTAAAGCGGCAACGGCGTGTCCCGCGGCCGGGCGCTGGGGACACACGCCTCCGGACGTTGCTCCCGCTGGGACAGGCGCAGCGCAAGCCGCTTTCCGGAATGAGTCTTTGGCAGATAAGACCGAGCGTTCGAATCGCTACCAGCTCACCGACTGAAAGGTGGCGCTTGCCTCGACGTCTTGAGACTCAGAAGCGTGGGCATCACCAGAATGTTTTTGAAGGGTGAACAGCGTCTATGATTTGACACAATCAATATTGTGCGAAATAACTTGTGGATTTAATTAGTTATTCCTCGATGGAACAAAACGCTCCCTTCGACCGGTAGTCACCACTGAGCGCGCACCGCTAGCCTCGCTTTGAGTTAGCTGGGTTGCGCAGGCGTCGAGCCCCTTGTCA
The DNA here is from genome assembly GCA_049792815.1 of Steroidobacteraceae bacterium. Classification (GTDB taxonomy): domain Bacteria; phylum Pseudomonadota; class Gammaproteobacteria; order Steroidobacterales; family Steroidobacteraceae; genus DAIDKA01. The sequence goes on from JBARBG010000091.1 coordinate 8,195, forward strand.
GATCCACCGTCGACAGTGGCAGCCGGCGCACCCGTTTGCCTGTGGCGGCAAACACCGCGTTGCATACGGCGGCCGGCGTGGGTCCCACGCCAGGCTCGCCAATTCCGCCCCAGCGCGGCCCGCCTGTAAGGTGCAGGTAGGTTTCGATCTTCGGCGCCTCAAACATTCGCACGACCTGGTAGTCGTGGTAATTGCTTTGCTCGGCCGCCCCGTCCTTGAAAGTGATGTGTCCGAACAGGGCCTGGCCGAGACCGAAGAGCGCTCCGCCCTCCATCTGCTGTTCGATCGTGTTGGGGTTGGCGGCGTTATAGCAGTCCTGAACTACCACTAAGCGATCGACCTTCACCGCACCCTTGGGGTCGACCGTCACCTCAGCGACCTGGCCGGTGACAGTGCCATAGCACTCCATGATGGCGATGCCCCGTCCGCGACCGGCTCGCATGGGCGTGCCCCAGTTTGACTTGTCGGCCAGCATGTCGAGCACGCCGATCCAATCGGCCCGGTCCAGGTGTGCGCGGCGGAACCTGTAGGGATCCTGCCCGGCCGCGTGGGCCAATTCATCGATGAAGCCTTCGATCATGAAGCCGTTTTGCGATGAACCCACGCCGCGGCAGAAAGACACCGGCACATGAGTGTTGATCAGATTGGCGCCGACGCTGAGGTTGGGAATCTTGTAGGCGGTTTCCGCTATGCACTCGACCGCCATGGGTTCGACGCCCGGGAAGCGCGGTCCGGCCGCTCCCAATCCCTTCAACAAGGAGGGTACGGCAACCTTCACATCCAGAGCATTGATCCTGCCGGTCTCATCCAGCCGGGCCTTCCACCTCGTGGCCGCCTGAGGGCGGTAGCGGTCATGGCGGATATCCTCCTCGCGCGTCCAGATCAGCTTGACGGGTTTGCCCACGGCCTTGGCGATGGCGACGCACTGGATTGCCTCATCGGCAGAGCCTCGCCGGCCGAAACCGCCGCCGACGAAGTTGACATGGACGAAGGTTTTCTCCGGTGCAAGACCGGCGGCCGTGGCGGCGCCTGTGAGAACCGCCATCGGCGCCTGAGTGGAAATCCACACATCGAGCTGGTCCTTCTGCAGCCACACGGTGCAGTTGAGCGGCTCCAATGCTGCGTGGGCCTGGTTGGGTGCCTCATAAATCGCCTCGATGAGCTTGCCGCCGGGTTTCCCGAAAGCCGCCCGAACGTCGCCAGCCTTACGGGCGGAGGCCATCGGGCCGTCCAGGCCATCGCGGTAAATCCTGTCCAGATCGGCTTGCTGCACCTTGCTGGAGGCGCCGATATCCCACTCGATCTTCAGCGCATCAACTGCCTTCTTGGCGCGCCAGAACTGATCGGCGGCCACGGCCACCGCATTGTCCAGCTTCACCACTTGCACGATCCCGGGAGCGACCCGGATGGCGCTGTCATCGACCGTCTTGAGTTTGCCACCCGGTACCGGGCACTGGATGATCGCGGCGTAGATCATCCCCGGCACTTCGGCGTCGATGCCGAACCTGGCCGAGCCATCGATCTTGGACTGGGTGTCGAGCCGCGGCATGGGCTTGCCAACCAGCGTGAACTGCTCGGGAGTCTTGATTTTGGGTTCCCGGTCGAGTCTCATTGCCACCGCATCGGCGCAGACCTGGCCATAGGTGAGCTTGCGACCCGTGGGCGTGTGCTCGATGACGCTGTTCTCACACCGGCATTCGGTCACGTCGCAGTTCCAGCGATGGGCGGCAGCCTTGACCAGGCGGTCGCGGGCACTGGCCCCGGCCTGCTGCATCATGGTGACCGAGGTGCGCAGACCCTGGCTGCCGACCGTAAACATGCCGCCGTAGACGTTCTTCTCGCGAAGGTTGCGGTTAGCCGAGCCGTATTCGCACTTCACCTTGGACCAGTCACAGTACAGCTCCTCGGCGATCAGCATGGCGAGCGCGGTGGTGGTGCCCTGACCGAGCTCGGTGTGCGGCAGGCGGACGGTGACGGTGTCGTCCGGGTCGATCACCAGAAAGGCGGACAGTTCATGCGGCGGTATGTTCTCGGGGCTCTGCAGCAGACCCATGGGCCTGGGCTGACGGGACTCGGCACCGAACGTCACCGTCGGTAGCGTAAAGGAGAGGGCGAGGCCGCCCGCGGCGCTGGCCATGGCTGTCATGGCCTGGCGGCGGGAAAGGTTTGAGCTCTTTTCAAAGGGCGCGCTCATCGTGTTTCTCCTATTGGCCGAAGGCCATCGGCCCGACCGCAGCGACCGGACGAAAATCCCATGAGCCAGAGTCTGCCAACATGTGTGGACTTGATCATCCAAGGCGAGGGACAAATGTCTGATCGAGTGCCGCGAGTAGCACGCATTGCGCCGAGGGTGGCATTTGCGGAGCGCGGCGCTTTCGAATTGATTCAAGCATTATTATGCTCAGCAAGAGATTGATTATACCGATATTGTAAGAATCGTATCCCGCTCTCCCAGGTGCCATTTCGTCGGGGCAGATTGCGTCAAAATAGGCGCCAGCCGCCGGTCGCGAACGGTTCGAGTCGTACGCGCCGAAGGGCACTGCGTCACCGGCAAATTCGCTTTCTGAGCTTCAGTCGAGGTGCGAGGGTTCTTAGGGAGGTCCGGCGTCCTTCTGGAACTGCTCCCAGACTGCGGGTACAGTCAGGGGTGCTCACAGCATGCGGGAGAGGTCATGGGGCAGGTTGGGTTTGGTCAGCCGGACGACGGCGTCATCCAGATGGCCTACATCGTGGCCGACCTACGTGCGGCGATCGAGCACTGGACCCGAACGCTGCGGGTCGGACCGTGGTTCGTCCTCGAGCATGTCACCGGTGAGAACCCCGTGTACCGTGGGCAACCCTCGCGTGCTGAGGTGGCACTCGCGATGACCTTTGCCGGCCACATGAATATCGAGCTCCTCCAGACGACGAACGATGCTCCTTCCGTGTACCGCGAGATGATCGAGCGACGCGGCTATGGCTTTCATCACTGGGGCGTCGCGACGTGGGACTTCGATGCGGCTGTTGCGCAGTACGAGAGCGCCGGTTACGCGCTCGCCTTTCGCGCGGCCGTTCCGAGCGGCGGCCGTGTCGGGTTCATGGACACTACCGGCGTGCTGCCGGGTTACACCGAGCTGATCGAGCTCGGAGGCGCTTTCGAGGAGGTGTTCGGCCGATTCTACCACGCAAGCGTCGCCTGGGACGGTAACGACCCCGTTCGTTCCTTCATTTGAGGCCTGGGTACGGCGCGCGCGGCCGTCCGCTATCCCTGTTTTCGAAGTCCGCTTTAGAGGCTCGCGACCGGCTTGAGTGGGTTCGCGGGTAAACCTGGTCGATGGCTCACGATAATCGGCCTTCGCGAAGTGGCGCCAGGTGTGTGTGGCTGTACGGCGAGCTTCGAAGCACTCCACCAAGCCAAGGCAACGTAGGCAAGGACAACCCCCACCATTTTCACAATGCGCGCCCAGCGTCCACGGCGAAAGCGACTCGGGGAGTTGAACCGCAAGAGAGGCTGCATCGAGGAGAATACGGAAGATGTTTGGGCATCGTCCAGGGCCACTGGGAGCACCGAAGTCTTTGACGTCTCCTGTAACTGTTCCGGGGTCAACGGGATTTCGGTCATGTCATTGCCGCGAGTAGGGGGGTTCATGCACTGGCTCCTCAATGCTGGTTTTCCACTGCGGCACAGGGTTATACCTGCTGTCGCTCGCGTCTGTAGGCGGCGGTCTATGAGTAAGTGAGCAATTGTGTGGCTGGGGGCCGATATCATATTCGTCGATGCCGCTGTCCTGCGCAGCGCGCGGACTTGCCGTACTGGAACTAATCGAGATAGTGAGAGTCGGACACGAGCAGAGGGCCATATTCCATGTGCAGAGGGGGAAAGACCCATGAAAGTCGCACAGCCGCAAATTCCGTACAGCTTTCGTGAGCTCGAGCCTGCCATGTCGCGCGAAACGCTCTGGTTCCATTTTTCGCGACACCAGTACGTCAGTTTCGAGGCAGCCAAAGCAATAATTAGCAACACGCCCCTGGACGGCCTGGAGTTGGAGGAAATAATCGTGCGAACGGCACGGGTTCCGGCGCAAGCCAAGCTGTTCCAATTCCTCTCCGGTCTGTGGAATCATCATATGTTCTGGCGGTCCATGCGGCGCGGGGGAGGTGGTGCGCCCAGTGGACCTGTTGGTAATCTGATCCGACGAGAATTCGGTTCCTACCAGGATTTTATTTGGAAGTTCAAGCAGGTGGCCGCGGGCTTCCAAGGCAGCGGCTGGATGTGGCTAACATGGGTCCATGGGGATCTGCAAATCGAAACCACGGTCAATTCGGAATCCCCGCTCCTGGATGGCCACATCGTCTTGCTCGCGCTGGATATGTGGGAGCATGCCTACTACCTGGATCATCAGAATCGCCGCCGTGAGTATGTTCGGACGTTTCTTGAAGAACTTGTCGACTGGGATTTCGCGAACTGCAACCTGGTCCAGGCGGTCATGGCCGCCTCCAGCCGGCCGGTCCCCGCCATTTCCATGGGTGTGTAATCGCGCGATTGCCAGGCGCGACGGAACTCGCCGGGCGTCCCGCGAGTCATCTGCCGCACCTTTTATGACGACCATGTAATGCGGATTACTGTGCGTCTGAGAGCCATATCGTGAGCATTGTGAACAGCAACCCGTGTAAGTCCCGCCGCGCATGGCTGGCCGCAGCTGCGTCAGACCAATTTCTCATCACTCTGTCAGCGACAATCGCCCTGCAAAGCCCGCCCGGTGCAATACCCTCGTTCTGGCTGCCCGGCACGGCGTTCTAGCAGGCAGTGCATCCCCTCTGCGCTGACGGAATGCCGCGCCACGGAGGCCATCAGATCGTACGACCAGATCTCGCCAGCTATTGTTCGGGCGAATGAGGTGAAGGGCCATCGCGATGCTGTCTTTCAGGGCGCCTGATTCGATTGCATTCTTCGGTCCGCCAGTGACACAGGAAATAGCCGCTTGTGATTCGTCCGCGGCACGAAAGCCCAACCTGCGCCGAATCCAGGCCAGGCACAATCGCACCTGACACGATCTAGGACGCGATCACACGCAACACGTAATCCACCACGTCATGCGGCGTTCGGGGCAGAATCGGTGCATGTCCGAAGAGCGCCCGAAAATAGAACGGCCCGGTCAACATGTCCAATATCAGTTCCTGATCCACCTGTTTGCGGATCTCTCCCCGCTTGCGGGCCCGAGCAAACGCCTCGAGCATCGACTTGCGGCGCGTGGCAAGCACCTCCATGCGGATAATGCCAGCCAACTCTTCATCGTGGGCCATATCGGCCACAAGGCCGGCTAGAGCGGGTCCCAACGGACCAGCAAACGCCTTGAGGAAAGTGCCCACCGCGGCCTTTAAGTCATCGCGTAACCGGCCCGTGTCCGCCGCCGGATTCTCGCCCATCTCACTGACGACGGCATAGGCTACGAGGTGCCGCTTGCTGGGCCATCTGCGGTATAAGCTAGTGCGTGCTCTACCCACCTTGCGTGCGATACCTTCAATAGTGACTGCGCGGTAACCGCCCCGCTGCAACACCACGAGAACTGCTGCAACCACATCCCGATCGATGCTTCGGTCTCGCGGCCGCCCCATAAGGGGGTCCGCCGCGACGCGGGTGCCACCCGGCGTGGGCAGGGTCGCGGCCTTGGAGGATTTCAGTCCTGCAGTCATAGTCGTAGCCCCGAGTACGGTGCGACACCGTAGCAGGATTGCGCTCCATAGGGGCGGAGCCCCTTGCATCAAATACGCGACATAGTGTATCGTATCTCTGATCGTTCGCACGAACTGAGACTTATCAGTTGATCTAGCTTCTGACTCGTGCCGGAATGCGCGACATGCACGCAGACTATGTCCACGAGTCTCGGGCGCGGTGCGAGCCGAGCCAGGCCACCCTAGGGCCGAGGTCCCAGCCTCGCTGTGGCAATAGGAGACTCGTGTGAAAACACTCCGAACACTTTTCATCTCAACAGCGTTTCTCGTGCTCGTGGGCTGTACCTCGGCGGCCGACACCGATTGGAACAGGGCCGATACGACCGCGACCGTTGCCTCCTATCAGGACTTCGTCAAGAGGCATCCGAATGATCCGCGCGTGACACAGGCACAGGATCGAATTGGCCATTTGCAAGACGGGGAAGCCTGGAATCTGGCGCAAAGCACCGACACGGCAGAGGCGTTCCAGAACTACTTGCAACAGCAGCCAACTGGTGCGCATCTGGCCGACGCCCGCCAGCGCGAATCGGTGCTTGAGCGCGCTGCAGAGTGGAAAGTGGCGCAAGCCGACGGCAAGGCACCGGCACTGAATCAATTCCTCCGGAAGTTCCCGACCGGGGCCGAGGCGGATCAGGCTCGCGCAATGCTCGCCAAGCTTGATGCCTACCGGGTACGTCTTGCCGCCCGCAAGTCCAAGAATGCGGCCGAAAGGGACAGTGCCCATCTGCAGGCTCGCTATGGCAAGGTTCTGCACGAGGTGGAGGTCGTGGCGGCCAAGTCGCCCAGGCAGCTCAGCTACGTCGAGTCTGAGCCGATGACGCTCGCGGATGCCAAGGCGGACTGCGCGACGCTCAGAAGCGAGCATGAACATTGTGAGGTCGTCAGGCGCTGAGCGGTCCGCGGCGTGTGAGCCCCTAAGCTACCAACGCCGCGCGCCCTGAGAATTCGAGAGGTCTGGGTTCAATAGTTGAGCTTGCATTGCATGCAGCTTCGCAAGGTACCATCCACTTACCATTAAGGGTCGCTTCGCGAGAGCGTTCTCTTGGGGACTGCGTACCATGGACACCGCCATTATGGCGCTTTGCTTTTCAGCGCTACCGGTCGGCATCAATGATAAGAACCGGTATGCCCGCTGACTGAGACTACGGCCGGCGATCCGAATGGTTTCTTTGCCAGCGGCGCTCTCGCCATCAGTAGTCTGGTAGCGATAGGCAATCGCTCAGAATCCGTCCTGTGACCCATTTCGTCAGCGGCGGCAAGCTGAGCAGCTGCGTCATTTGATTTCGTACCGTAATCCCGAGATGGCTCTTTGGAACAAACCAGCCGCGGAAGCGCGTCGCGGCGCGCTGCTTGCGCAGGATGAGTGGCCTCAGTATTGCCTCATAGACGTTGAAGGCGATGGTGTGATCTCCGTCGGCTCTTTTGAGTTCGCCCGCCAAGACATAAGCTGCAGTCATTGCCAAAGAGGAGCCGTCCCCTGCCAGCAAGGAGGGGCAGAACGCGGCGTCCCCCACCAGCGCCACTCGCCCCTGCGACCATTTCGGCATGCAGATCTGACTGACAACGTCGAAGTACAGATCGGTGGCCCGAGCCAATTCAGTCACAATGGCGTCGCCCTCCCAGCCGGTGCCCTCGAAGATCTCTGTCAAAACGGACTTAGGCTCCATTACTGCAAGCCCTCCATCCGGTAGTCTATCGCCCCGGAACAAAAGCAGGAATCCCGTCCGATTCTCGCGCAGTGAGTATCGGGTGATCTGCCGACCCGGCAGGCAATAGCTGATGTAAGCGCCTTCATCCCGGTGGGGGTAGCCATCCGCAATAAATGACGCGGCAATGCAATCCATACGCCGCTCAAAATGCGATGGCGGGCCGAATACCGCCGAGCGAACGGCTGAATGCAGACCGTCCGCACCAATGACCAGATCGAACTCCCGCGGTGCGCCGCGCCTGAATGTGACAATGGTGCTGCGCTCTAACTGTTCGACGCTCTGCACGGAGTTGCCGAAGATCGTATCTACTGAGCCGGCGACGGTTGTGAAGAGGAGTCTGGCAAGATCAACGCGTAGAACGCTCAGGAAGCGCTGCCCCAGGATGTTGGGCGCCGGATTGACGCGCAAACCGCCCACCCGAAGACCCGACTCATTGACGATGCGAAGTTCCCGGATGTCATATCCCTCTCGCCGCAAGCTCGGCAGAAGGTCCATCCGGTCCGCGACATCCAGACCGCTGCCCCAAAAGTCGATTAGATAGCCACTCTCACGAAGCGAACTCGCACTCTCGAGGAGAGTGGGCTCAAAGCCGTAGCGCGCCAGCCAGTACGCCAGTGTTGGGCCCGCGATGCCAATTCCCGATATAAGGACGGTCTTTGACTTCATCAATGCGCCTAACGCCCATGAGGCGTAGATCCGTTATGCCTTCACCAACCTGACAGAGGGGCAGAAAAGGGGATCAGTCTTCGACGACTAGACTCTAAGGTGCTACTCGCCCAAAAGCGTCTCACCGGCAGCGGTGGTTACCATGGATCCCATCTCGGCGACCAGAATCGCCAGGTTCTTCTGCAGACCTTCAAGCTGACCCAGCTCAAGTCGCCGCAATGCCGCCACGAGCAAACCCGCATGCGGACCCGGCGCGCTTTGCAGTACGCGCTCACCCGCTACCGAAATGTGCAACTGAACCACACGTTGATCGGCCGCGCCCCGCGTTCGCCGAATCAGTTTGCGTTGCACCAGGGCATTTACGATGTTGCTGGCCGTGGTCTGGTGTAATGCCATTCGCTCCGAGAGTGCGTTAACACTAATTCCCGCCGTTCGTGCGATTTCGGACAGTGCCCAAAGCAGGGATCCTGATATGCGCGTGGAACCACGGACATCCGCGTCGAAGCGGCGTGCTGATCCAAAAATCATGCGCAATCCCTGCAATGCCCGTAATTCAAGGGAAGCGCGCGCCACCGCAGTTGGTGAGTCATGCCCTGCGGCACTATTGCGGCGCACAAGTTTGGCCCCCCGCGGCAACGATCGCTTGCGTACGGCACGGCTTGATTCGGCGGACATCACTGACTCCCAACTGCACCGAGTTCGGGCAAGTTCTCACCGAAACAATGTACCAGCAGTGTTGGGATATCTACTACCTGAAGGCTTTGTAAATATCCAATGTTGGAAATATTGTGTACCATGTATTATCCGAAAATCATCACAAATACGAGGAAGCTCCATGAGCTCAAGACTCGCCGTTTCGTCCGCCGTCGCCGTGGTGCTTGCCGCTCTGGCAGGCTGCACCGATCTTAAGCCACTGCAAACGGACATTGATGCTCTCAAGGGGCAGGTCAGCAGATTGCAAGCGGATGTGGCTACCGCTAGGGCCTCTGCCGATGCGGCCGCGCGATCTGCCAGTGCGGCCGCCGGAGCTGCCAAGGGTGCTCAGAGTTCGGCTAACCAGGCGTTGGCGGCAGCCCAGGCGGCTCAGGCGGCCGTCAACGCCACGAATGAGAAGATTGATCGTATGTTCAAAAGATCCATTTCGAAGTAGTTCGGCGAACGACGCGGACCAGGAGAGCTGGGTCGCCGGGATTAGTCTGCCGGCGACCCAGCGCCTGATGACCTTTGGGACCTGCCGCATGGATTGAATGAATTGTGCGGCCGGCACGCCGTGCAGCCGCTTTGCTTTCAGCAGCATCTGCCCACTTGTCAGTGCGTCGCCCGACCCTGGTATCAGGCACGCCTGGCGTTACTGTTTAGATCCCGCGTGATTTTCTGCGCCAAATTGCCGAGGTCGGCGCCGCCGAGGCGCGGCATTCCGACATTGGAAAAATGTCCTTTGAGCGGGCCAATGAGCCCCTTGAAAAGTTGGTCGCCGCGTTTGCTTAGTCTGCTCGAATCAGAACTGCTGCAACGCGTCCCTCTGGGAGTGATTGATACGGTCAGACCGGAGACCATCAGCGGTGTCGTGCGGCGCGCGGCTCAGGGAATCCTTTTCTTCTGGAAGGTCCAGTTCGAATCTTGGCAAAGCCCGCATGCCTTGCCGACGAAGCGCGCCGCGGCCTGCGGGTCGCCGCGCAGTTGCCACTGCAGCCAGCTCACCGCGACCGATGCCACCGCACCGCCGTTAGGCTGAAAATAGGTGCCGCCGTGTCCGGTCGCAATGTTCGCCACTGCGACCGGCACGTGCTCGATGCGCTTGAAGTCGTCCATGCCGTTGGCGTAGGCGATGTCGGTGGGTCCGCCCAGGATATAGAGCACCGGCGTATGCAGCTTCAACAGCTCGCTCTTGGCCAGATCCATACCCGGAATAGGGCTCGGGCCGTTGATGAAGATCCCCGTGTTCTGCAGCACGGCCGTGCGCACGCGTGGATCCTGGGCAGCCGTCAGCGCCTGCAGGCCGCCGCAGCTCCATCCGGAGACGGCGATCTGCTTCGGGTCGATGCGACCGAAGTAAGCACTGCCCCGGCGCTGATTCTCGGCAAGCGCCCAGTCGATGGCATCGTTGAGCTCGGAGGCCTTGGTCTTGGGTGGCGGCAGTTGCCGCGGACCACTCATCGCGGGTGCTGACGCGGTGGGCGGCGCGGCTGCGGGCCGTGGCGGGGCGCCAGGGCCGCTCAGGATACGGCCGCTGGCAATCACCAGATAGCCGTGTGATGCCAGTTCGAGCAGGGGGAAGCGGGTGCTGGCGCCGTCCTCGGAACAGCCACCGTTGCCCCAGGCCACCACGCCGAGTTTCTGTTTGCCCAGCGCCGCGAGATCCCACGGCCGGTAGACCACATGATGGGGCAGGGAGGCCACTTCCTCTTTCCTGGCGGGATACGGGCCGGTGCCCGGATTATCGGGCAGGCTGCTGGTGTCGGGAGGTTGCTGCGCCAGGGCTACCGCCCCCCACAGCACGGCGCTGGCGAAGAACAGAACGCAATGCTGTCGCGAAGACCTGATCATCCGATACCCCCTGGATCCTGTCGTGCGCGAGCCGATTGTAACCATACTTACAAAAGCGGGACAATGTCGGCATGAGCCGGCCCCGTCAATCCACACCGCAGCGCCACATCGCCACCGGCGTCCACCTCATTGAGCGCGCCATCAGTCCGCGCGGTGCGCCGGTGATCGGCCTGTACCTATACATGGCCTATGTCTGGCTTGCCCGCTCCATGGCGCGCGGCAGCCGCTTCGCGGCCATCAAGCCTGCCGCGATCGGTATTCCGGCGCTGCTGAAGGCGCATCCGGGCTTGAGCCAGACGGAACTGGCGGATCTGTTGGGTATTGAGCGCATGACCGCTGGTGTGCAAGTGACGCGCTGCATCCGCCGCGGATTGGTGCGGCGCGAGCGCTCGGTCGCGGATCGGCGCAAGTATCGGCTCTATGCCACGCCAAAAGCGCTGGCCACGCTGCGGCGCATCGGCGCGCTGATCCCCCTGCATGAGAAGCATCTATTCGGGCGATTGTCGCCTGGCGAACGGGCGGCGCTGAACCGGATGCTGCGAAAACTAATAGTGGCGTCCGGCCCCGGCCTTGGAACACGGTAACTGAATTTACAAATGGCCCCGCAGGCGGCAATACTCAGCAGAACAGCATCTTACCTTGGGGGTCACCCATGTCCGGTCCGGTCATGCTGAGGCAGCGTGTGGCGGTGGCACTACTGTTATGCGGAATGCTGGCAAGTGGCGCTGCACTGGCGCAGCGGCCGCCGGGCCCCGCGGTACCTCTGGGAACGCCACCGCCGGCCGAGGCCATGCCGCGCGTTGAGTTCGTGTTCGAAGAACGCGTGATGCTTGCTCCGCCAACGGTGTTGGGGGATACCGATCTGGGTCACCGCCAGTACATCCCGATCACCGGCGGAACCATTGCCGGCCCGAAGCTCAAGGGTGAGGTGATTCCGGGGGGCTGGGATTTCCAGCTGGGTTATCCCGGTGGCTGTGGCACACTCTCGGCGGATTACTTCCTTCGCGCCGAAGATGGCACGGTGATCCACATTCTCAATCAGGCCTTCAATTGCGGGATGGCCGGGCCGGGCGGCGAGCGCAGCTGGTTCCGGCCAACCTTCGAAGCCCCCAAGGGCAGTGCCTACGAGTGGCTGACGCGCGGCACCTTCGTCGCCTCCCTGGAGCTGGAGAGGCCAAATGTCCCAGCGGCGTCGGGCTCTGCCCCGCGGGGAGCGGCGCCGACAATGGCGATTCGCATCAAGTTCTATCAAATCAAGTAGGGGTCGATTCGCTAGGGGGGATTGTATGGACCGAACTTCTATTGCTTCCATGCTGCTGCCGGCAGTCTTCTTCACTGGGACGCCTGTGCATGCGGCCCCCTCCTGTAGTGCGCTCTTGCAGGAGCTGAAGCTCCCCAAGACCACGATCACGCTGGCCGCCGAAGTACCGGCGGGCGCCTTCAAGCTGGCCGGCGCAGGTGGCGGTCCGGGCGGCCCGCCCGCGAACTTCGCGGCGCTCCCGGCGTTCTGCCGTGTCGCGGGCACCATCCAGCCGACGCCCGACTCTGATATCCGCTTTGAAGTGTGGATGCCGCTGTCCGGCTGGAACGGCAAGTTTGTCGGTGGCGGGAACGGTGTCTGGGCCGGCTCGATCGCTTACGGGGATATGGTTACACCGCTCGCACGCGGTTATGCCACGGCCGCCTCTGATGTGGGTCATCAGGGCAGCCCCATGGATGGGACTTTTTTTGCCGGGCATCCGGAGAAGCTCATCGACTTCGGCCACCGCGCAGTGCACGAGACGGCGGTGGCGGCGAAGGCGACTGTCAGTGCCTTCTACGGCAATGCCCCGACGCGCTCGCTCTACGTCAGCTGTTCGACGGGCGGGCGCATCGGCCTGATGGAGGCCTACCGATATCCTGAGGACTACGACGGTATATCGGCGATGGCGCCCGCCAACCCCATGGTGCCACTGATGGTGAGTTCGTTGTGGACGGGCGCGGCCACGATGAAGGACCCGGCGAGCGGCATCCCACCACCAAAATTCGCGCTGGCGCAGAAGGCGGCACTCGCGGCCTGCGATGCCAACGACGCAGTGAAGGATGGCATCATCACGAATCCGCCGGCCTGTCACTTCGACCCCGGCGTGCTCGAGTGCAAGGCCGGCGATGCGGCGGATTGCCTGACAACCCCGCAAGTGGCCGCGCTGCGCGCGATCTATGCGGGTCCGAAGAATCCACGTACTGGCCAGCAGATCTTCCCGGGATTTTCGGTGGGCAGCGAGGCGCAGGTGGCGGTGCTGACGATGGGGAAGGAACCCTTCCCGGTGGCGACCAGCTTCTTTCGCGGATCGGTGTTCAATGATCCCACGTGGGATTTCCGCAGCTTCGACTACGACCACGATGTCGACCGCGCGATCGCCTACGGCAGCGCTGCGCTCGACGTGCCGCCCACGGGGCTGGGGCGTTTTTTTGCGGGCCATCGCAAACTGCTGCTTTCCCATGGCTGGGCCGACGGGCTCATTCCGTCGCAGTCGACCGTCAATTTCTACCAGGCGCTCGTCAAGGACATTGGTCAGCGACGTACCCGCGAGGACGTGCGGCTCTTCATGGTGCCGGGGATGGGGCACTGCGGTGGCGGCAGCGGACCTTCGAGCATCGATATGCTCGGTGCGATCGATCAGTGGGTGCAAACCGGCAAGGCACCCGAGCGGCTCGTTGCCAGCAACCCGCCCGGCCGGCCGGTACGGACACGGCCACTGTGTTCATATCCGAAAGTGGCGACGTACTCCGGCCACGGCGACACGGACGAGGCAGGCAATTTCAGTTGCGCCACGCCGTAGCGAAGGGGTGGCGGCGGTCGACTCCGGGACTGGCCCATGGCGTGTAGCGCCGTGGGCCAGCGCCTTCAGGCCCCTCAGCTCCCAATTTGAATCCGGCGCGGCATCGCCTTGGGCTGTTTCGGAATCGTGACCGTCAACTCGCCGTGGTTTCCGCTCGCGTTCACCTTTTCGCCATCGACGGTGTCGGGCAGCACAAAGCGGCGATGGAACTGTCCGTATCCCCGTTCGACGCGAAGCCCTTGAGCCTGCTCGCCATCCTTGCGGGTAGCGTGCGGACGGTCACCCGACAGGGTGAGAACTCCCCCCTCAAGGGTCAGTTCCACAGTAGCGGGATCAACCCCGGGTAGATCCACATACAGTTCGAATCGATCCGCGTACTCGTGAATGTCTACCGGGGGAACCCACATTGCCGTCGCCGAACTGCTGTCGTTCTCGCGGGTATTGCCGAACAGGCGGTTGATCTCATCCTGCAGGCGCGGCATCACGCCCCATGGATCCTGCCGAGTCACAGCGCTCATGGCACCACTCCTTTCGTCTGCGTTAAAGGGTCTCGCCCGTCACTCTCAAGCGGACGATTGGCGCAAAAGTAGGGCTGGCCGCATTGTATTCAAGACCTTCCAATATTTTTTCTTCGTGCGAGCCGCCAGCTCCATGACCATGTGACTTAACTATTTGATTTATATAGTATGCTAGGCGCTGCCAGGATCGGTCGGAGTCAAGAACCATGCGTTTCAACGGCCTCGACCTCAACCTCCTGCTGGCCTTTCAGATCCTGATGGAAGAGCGAAATGTCACCCGCGCGGCGCGGCGCATGAACCTCAGCCAGCCCGCAATGAGCGCGGCACTCGACCGCCTTCGCAATTATTTCCAGGATGAGCTTCTCATTGCTCAAGGCAAGCAGATGTTCCCGACGGTTCATGCGGAGAGTCTCATTGGACCCGTGCGCCAATTCCTTGCCGATCTCGATGCCCTTCTCATCAACACGGCGCGCTTTGATCCGGCGACGACGCATCGTAGTTTTCGCATCGTGGCGTCCGACTATATAACGGCATCGGTCATCGGCCCGCTGACCCAGCGCCTGGCCGACACCGCGCCGGGCGTCAAACTTGAAATCATGCTGCCGAGTGAGGCGGCGGCGCTGCTCGTCGTTGAGGGAAAGGCCGACCTCATCATCACACCCGAGGACTTCACGGTGCCAGATCAGCCGGTCGATCTGCTATGCGAGGAGCGACAGCTGGTGATCGGATGGTCCGCCAACCCGCTGTTCGCAAGCCGACTTGGAGAGTCCGACTTCGATAGCGCGGGTCACGTCGCCGTCCATGTCGGCAGCAACCGCGTGCCTTCATTTGCCGACCGACAGATCGAGCGCATGGGGCGCCATCGGCGGGTTGAGATCACCTGTGGATGCTTCACGATGGTGCCGTGGCTGATTTGTGGGACGCAGCGCATTGCGGTCATGCATGAGCGGCTCGCCCGACAGATGGCTGCCAAGTTCCCCCTGGCTCTGGCCGAGATGCCCTTTACGTTCCCGGTCATGCGCGAGATGCTGCAATATCATCGGGCACGCGAGGCAGACGAGGGGTTGCGCTGGTTGCGTGGCGAACTGCAGACCACCGCAGCCTCGCTCAATATATAACTGAAAGCTATTGATCACCATAAAATCAATCAGTTTTACTGATTGTACCCATGACCCCATCCTGGTCGCATGAAGCGCACGCAACGGGGGGAGCGGGGGTGAGGGATCTCTCAATACTCATTGTTGGTGGTGGCATCGGCGGACTGACGGCGGCGGTCGCCCTTCGTCAGCGCGGCTTCACCATCACCCTCATCGAGCAGGATCCTGCCTGGTCCGCCTATGGGGTCGGCATCATCCAGCAGGGCAATGTGCTGCGTGCCCTGAATGCACTCGGCATCCTCGAGCGGTATGTCGATGCGGGCGCAGGCTTCGACTTCGTCGAGGTTTACGCGCCTGATGGGACCAAGCTGGCGCGTGTGCCATCGCCTCGGCTACTCCAGGCTTACCCCGCCAATCTCGGAATCAGCCGCCGGGCGCTGCACAAAGTGCTGTGTGAAGCGGCCACGGACGCGGGGGCTGTTATTCGGCTCGGTATTACTGTCAACGCCTTGGAGGATCGCGGCGCATGCGTTGGCGTGCGCTTCTCCAACGGGGACGCAGGTACCTTCGATCTTGTTGTCGGCGCGGACGGCCTCTATTCCCAGACACGCGCCATGGTCTTTCCGGAGGCGGTGGCCCCTGCCTTCACGGGTCAGGCAGTCTGGCGCTACAGCCTCGCGAGCCCAGCGGACCTTGATGCCTTGCACGTTTATAACGGTGCGATCGGGGCCGGTCTCGTGCCCATGGGCAAGGGCCTCATGTACCTGTATCTGACGACGCCGGAGCCCGGCAATCCTCGCTATGCGCGCCAGGAGCTGGCGGCGGCGATGCGGGAGAAGGCGAGCGGGTGTGCCCCTGCCATCCGTACGCTGGCGCAACAGATTACGGACAATGAGGCCGTGGTCTATCGGCCGCTCGAAGGACTGCTCGTGGAGGGGCTTTGGCACCGGGGGCGGACGGTGCTGCTTGGCGATGCGGTGCACACGACGACTCCCCATTTGGGCCAGGGGGCGGGACTTGCGATCGAGGACAGTCTGGTGCTGGCCGAGGAACTGACCCGCGGTGAGAACCTTGAAGAGGCTTTCAGCGCCTATCGCGCGCGGCGATTCGAGCGCTGTGCCAAGGTTGTGCGCGCCAGCCTCGCCATCTGCATGGGCCAGCTCGGCAGGGGGCCGCTGATCGATAATGCCAGGGCAACCGCCGAGATGTTCGCCCTGACGGCCCAACCGATCTGACGAGGAGGAGCCCCGATGAGTCGCGTGACTGATATCCGCTATGTGGGTTACGGCGTTGTCGATTTCGAGACTGAGCGGGCGTTCTATGGCAAAACCTGGGGCCTCACGGAGGTCGCCGCGCACAACGGCCTGGCGTGGTTCAAGACCCCGGGAGGCCATGAACACCATACCGTGCGGCTGCGCGGCTCCACGACCAACCACCTGGACATCATCGGGTTGGCGACGCACAGCCGCGCCGATGTGGAGGCACTGCATGCGAAGGTCGCCGCCGCCGGTTGCCGGATCGTCCACGATCCGCGCGACCTTGATGGGCCGGGTGCGGGCTACGCTTTCCGCTTCTTCTCACCGGATGGTCTGCCGTTTGAGATTTCAAGCGGCGTCGCACGCAGCGACAGCCGATCGATCGGCCGCTGGGAGGGGCTTCCCGTTCGCATCAGTCACATCGTTCTGCACTCGCCCGACCTTAAGGCGGCGATGCGCTTCTTCACCGGTGTCCTGGGCTTCCGGGTCAGCGATTGGCTCGGAGATTTCATGTGCTTTCTGCGGTGCAACTCGGCGCATCACCGCCTCGCCATCCTGCCGGGACCGCCCTGCCTGAATCATGTCGCCTATGACATGACCGATGTGGACGGCATGATGGCCGGCATTTCCCGTCTGAAGCAGGCCGGTACCGACTTGCGCTGGGGGCCAGGGCGGCATACGGCCGGGGACAATACCTTCAGCTATTTCGTGACACCGGCTGGTTTTGCGGTGGAGTACACCGCCGAGCTCGAAGAGGTTGATTTCGAGACTCACCGCGAACGGGTCTATCAACCCGCTCCGCGTATCATGGATCAGTGGGGCATCGGTGTGGGTGGACCCCAGAGCATGCCCCACGCCGCCCCCGATCCTTGTCTGTTCCAGCCCGCACCGGTGTGAACCCATGGCCCTGTTCGAATTCTTCCCCAATTACATCTGGAATCTTTCGGTGGCCATGGCGCTGGAAAGTGGCGCCCAGATCGGTGAGATCGTGGACATGTGTCAGCCGCTGCGTGATGCGGCCGCACAGGGCGAGGATGCGGGCACGCCCGAGTTCATGCAGCGCTGGGTGGCGGTGGCCGATAGGCTCATCGGCCTTGCCGCCGAGGATGAGTCACGCGGGCGCCGCTATTCCGCCTCGAACAAGCTCGAGCGTGCGGCTCTGTACCTGTTCGTGGCGGAGCGGATGCAGGCGCAGGGTTCGGGCGGGCGGGAGGCCACCTATGCCCGGGCCCGCACCGTCTTCGACCGGTCTACCCACCTGGGTCACATCAGCCGCGAGCGCGTCGAAATCCCGCTCACACACGGAACCATGCCCGCGCTTTACTGCCGCGCGCCGGGGCGAGGAGCTCGTCCGGTCGTGGTGTATTGCAACGGCCTGGATAGCTGCAAGGAACTGCTCTACTGGTCGCGCCTGCCCGAGGCACTCGCCCGGCGCGGCGTATCCACTTTGTGCGTGGATCAGCCGGGGAGCGGTGAAGCCTTGCGCCTGCAGAGTCTTCCGGTCGATCCACACAGCGAGCGCTGGGCGTCCAAGGCCGTCGACTGGCTTGAAAAGCAACCCGACAGCGATCCCAAACGGATGGGCATGACCGGCATCAGCCTCGGCGGTCATTTCGCACCGCGCGCCGTCGCGCTCGAGCCGCGCTTTGCGGCGGGCGCCGTCTGGGGTGCCAACCACAATTGGGCGCAGGTGCAGCTCAAGCGCCTCAAGCGCGAGGGCGAGAACCCCGTGCCGCATTATTGGGCGCACGTCATGTGGGCCTTCGGTGCGCGCGACATGACGGAGTTCTTGAACCGCGCGGCCGATATGCACCTGAATGGTGTCATGGAGCAAATCCGCGTGCCATTTCTGGTGACGCACGGGGCCAAGGATCGCCAGATCGCGCTTGACTATGCGCAGCAAAGCTACGACCAGCTCATCAACGCGCCGGTCCGCGAACTGAAGGTCTTCACCGAGCGCGAGGGGGGCGTCGAGCATGTCGGCGCCGATAACATGGCCTACGCCCGCGACTACATCGCCGACTGGTTCGCCGAGCAGTTGGGCGGGAGTATGGGGTGAATTCAGGGGACTTGGACATGTCATTAGGACCTATTCGCCGCGTCGTCACGGGCCACGACACCGGCGGCAACGCCATCATTGAGGAAGACGGACCGCCTGCACGCATCCAGAGAATCGGTGGCGCTCACGGCCCGCTCTTCTATGAGGTCTGGAACACGCGCGAGACGCCTGCACGCATCGACCGGACCTCCGGCGAGCCGTCCGAGGCGGGGATCAGCCTCGCACCACCGAAAAATGGCACCCGCATCCGGGTACTCGACATTGCACCCGATGACACAAGTCTCGAGACGTTGACGCCGGAGCAGGCTCGCGCTCATTTCGCCGAAGTCGGTGCCACCGAGGCCTCCTCCCATGCCGGGGCCGCGTCGCGCCACGCTTTCATGCACCGCACCGAGACCGTCGATTACGGCATCGTGCTGGAGGGCGAGTTGACGCTCATCATGGATGTGGGCGAGACCGTCATTCGCCCCGGAGACATTGTCATTCAGCGAGGCACCAATCATGGTTGGGCCAATCGCTCTGGGAAGCCCTGCCGTATCGTCTTCGTGCTGATCGACGGAGCCTATCAGGGCGGTCTTAAGTGAAGGCCGGACAATGAGACTTGCGACCCGAGTCAACGACACACCGGACGGCGAGCTTATTGTCGTATCAGAAGATCAGGGGCGCGCCCTTGTCGCAGGATCTCGCTGGCCGAATCTGCTGTCAGCGTTCGGTGACTGGTCCGCCGCGGAAGCACAGCTGAGGGCCGTGGCTGCTCGGCTCGCGACAGGGGAGGGCGAACGGTTCGATCCTGCGCGCCTGCGCGCACCGCTGCCGCGTACCTGGCAGTGGCTGGACGGGTCTGCCTTCCAGGTCCACTCCGATCTCATGCAGGTGGCCTTCGGCACCGAGCCGCTCCCGCGCGACCGGCCGCTCATGTATCAGGGTCTCTCCGACCGCTTCTACGGTCCTTTCGAACCCGTTCCATTCCGCAGCGAGGCCGATGGGATCGACTTTGAAGGCGAGTTCGGCATCATCGTCGACGCGGTGCCCATGGGGACCCGCGCGGCCGAGGCGCAGACCTATATCAAACTGATCGTGCAGCTCAACGATTGGTCGCTGCGCAGTCTGGCCGTTCCGGAAATGAAAACCGGCTTTGGGTGGATCCAGGCCAAGCCCCCCTGCTCCATGGCACCCTTCGCGGTCACACCCAATGAACTGGGTGCGGCGTGGTGCGACGGCCGCGTGTGCCTGGATTTGGCAATCGACTGGAACGGCCAGCGCTTCGGCAACGCCAATGGCCGCGAAATGGCCTTTGGCTTTCACGAACTTATCGCCCATGCCGCCGCTACGCGCGACCTGGTCGCCGGCACGGTCATCGGCTCGGGCACGGTGGCCAATACTGATCATGCGAAGGTTGGATCAAGCTGTATTGCCGAGCGGCGTGCGATTGAAATTATCAGCGAAGGAAGGCCGAAAACTGATTTCATGGTCTTCGGGGATCGCGTGCGAATGGAAGCCCGGTTCCCTGGCGGTGACAGCCCCTTCGGGGTTATTGCGCAGACGGCGGTTGAACGCCAAATAATTCGGCGCGGGCCGCCCGATATTGAGCAAAGTCGGGATACTCAGTTCTGATACGCGCCGTCCGCAAGCAGTTCGAGCCTTCAGCGTCGGCTCAGAACGTGATGACCACTTTCCCGACCTGCTCGTTGCTCTCAAGATACCGGTAGGCCTCAACGGTCTTGGAAAACGGGAAACTGCGCGCGATCTCCGGCTTGAATGAACCGTTGACCAGATGATCGTAGATATATTGCTTCATCACATCCCAGGCAGGCGTGCCTCGCAACTCATTGAAGGTGTAGCCGTATACAGCGATCCGACGCCCGAAGGCTGACATCGGAAACGGCGTCGGGTGGCCCGACAACATCCCGTAGATGAAGATGACGCCCCCGTTCGCGGTTGCCTGCCCCAGGGCGTTGATTGTGTCGCCGCCGACGGGATCGAACACGACACGCGCACCCTGTCCGGCGGTAATCTCCTGAACGCGCGCCACGAGGTTCTCCTGACCCGTGACAATCACGTGGTCGGCACCCAGTGCGAGCAACCGGTCCTTCTTGGCGGCGGTCCGGGTGGTAGCAATCGAAATCCCACCTTGTGCTCTGATGATCTGGATCGCTGCCAAACCAACCGAGGAACTGGCCGCGGTGACGATGACAAAGTCGCCACCGGACACCTTGCCGAATGGCACGAGCGCCCCATAGGCCGTGCAGTACTGCATCCAGATCGCCGCGCCTTCTGCGGCGGAGAGTGATTCCGGCACGGCAGCCAAGACGTTCGCCGGCACGACAGCCGTTTCGGCGAGAACCGGATATCGGTTCATGGAGAAACCCGGAATCGTCCCGTAGCGATGGCCCACCAACGACGCGTCGACACCGGTTCCAACAGCCGTTAAGGTTCCGACGGCCTCGTAACCTAAGCCGGATGGGAGCTCGGGCTTCTCCATGTAAAGGCCGTGGAAGTACAGGCTTTCGGCGCGATTGAGGCCGACAGCTTCTACCTTCAGCGAGACTTCCCCTGCGCCCGGCCGGCGATCGACGATGTCCTCGAACCGCAGCACTTCGGGGCCGCCAAGATGGCTAAAGCGGATAGCGCGCGACATTCTTCATTCCTCCCTTCGATGTGAACCCGAGACTAGGCCTGGTGCAACCAGAGAACCGCCAAGTCAAGGACGTGGACCATATTGGGTAGCGTAAGCCAACCAAGGGATCGGTCTGCAGATCGTAAAGGAACTCGTCGCTAAAGGCCTAACGGTGCTGATTGGGTCGCGCAATCTTGAGCGTATCTGTCAGGAATGCGGCCACCTAGACGTGCTCTCGAAGATAGTTCGACCGAGCGGAGCGTCAGATGTTCAGATCATGGGGAACCGTGTTGCATTTGCGATAATTGGTATTATAAGCCACATTATGAGGCTCGCCGTAACGTCGATCGGACGGCGATTCGCGCGAGCGCGTAGGCTTGATTGCGCGCGTCTGGGAACCCGGGACACCAATGCTTCAGATCAATCACGATAGCCGTGCACACCGACTGTCGGCACAACTCGAGGGGCACACAGGGCAACTGGACTACGAGCTCGACGTCACAGTCATGAGCATCATTAGCACCCGTGTTCCCGGCCCCATCGGTGGTCGCGGCGTCGCGGCCGAATTGATGCGCAGTGCCCTTGAATTGGCTGCTGCCAATGGCTGGACCGTGAAGCCCGTATGCAGTTATGCCGTGGCGTATATGAAAAAACATCCCACTCTTGGGACCACTGCACACCTTGAGGAGCTGCTCGACGAAGCACTCGAGGAATCATTCCCAGCCAGCGATTCACCCGCAGTCGGTCGAGTCGACTAGCCTGATGCAAGGATGGCAAAAGGCATCATTCGGTTACCGGCAGGAAGCCGCGGAGGTCTGAGCTTTGGACGATTTCCATCCCGTGAAGGCTGCCACTGTGCGCTATCGGTACCGGCGTCACCCGTGGCCGATACGCGTCATGCATTGGATCAACGTCCTCGCGGTATCGATCTTGCTGATGAGCGGGCTTCAGATCTTTAACGCCGATCCGATGCTCAATTGGGGGAAATCCTCTTACAACGGGCGCCCCCCTTTACTGCAGCTGGACGCCGAGCAGGCCCCGGACGGAAAGCTCATGGGGACTACCGAACTGTTCGGCAAGTCATATCACACCACCGGCTTCCTTGGTGCCTCCAAAGAGGGGGGCGGTGAACTCACGGAGCGCGGATTCCCGTCCTGGCTGACGATTCCGAGCACACAGGATCTGGCGATGGGCCGCCGCTGGCATTTTTCCTTTGCGTGGCTATTTGTGCTCAACGGCATTGCATACGTCATCTACTCGGTCTGGACTCGGCACTTGCCACGGGATCTCGTTCCCACGCACCGCGACTGGCGCAGCATAGGTCGCTCATTCCTGGATCACCTGCGTTTCAAGCACCCTCGGGGTGAGGATGCCAAGCACTACAATGTCCTGCAGAAGCTTGCGTACCTTGCGCTGATCTTCGGTGTGTTGCCCCTTCTCATACTCATGGGACTGGCGATGTCCCCGCGACTTGATTCGGCGTGGGCGGGATGGGTCGATGTCGTCGGCGGCCGCCAGTCCGCACGCACCCTGCATTTCCTCGGGGCGACACTCATGGTTGTTTTCGTCCTGATCCATGTGTTTGAAGTGCTGATATCCGGGTTATGGAATAACCTGCGTTCAATGATTAGTGGCTCCTACGAAATTGACTCTCCCGCGTCCGCCCCGGCGACCACTCCCCTCGCCGTGAATGGAGATAGCCTGTCATGAGTCGAGTCAAGCGCACATCAATGACGCCGGTGCCCCCCTTCGCTTCAGGACGTCGGCACTTTCTGTGGCGATTTCTTGCCGGCGCATCCGCACTCGCTCTCGCGGGCTGCGACGCGATTACCAACAGCCGCTGGGGCGCAAAGTCGTTGCAGTTGGAGGAGTCCGCCAATCGCGGTGCCCAAAGGGGCCTGACCGCAGACACCTCGCTGGCCCAGGAGTTTACCGAGGCAGATCTATCTCCTCAGTTCCGCAGCAACGGCACGTCCAGTCCCGAAGACGCCCAATATCAGCGCTTGGCGGCTAATGCGTTTCGTGACTGGCGACTGAAGATCGACGGCCTCGTTCAAGTGCCGCTCGAATTGTCTCTGGTGCAACTTCGTGCGATGAAGTCACGCACCCAGATTACGCGGCACGACTGCGTCGAAGGGTGGAGCGCGATCGGCAAGTGGCGCGGTGCGCCCTTGAGTGAGGTATTGGCCCTGGCGCAGCCGTCGAGCGCCGCGAGATTCGTCGTATTCCATTGCGCGGACCCGATGGACGATGTGGGCACGCGTTACTACGAGAGCATCGGCCTGCAGGATGCCAGACATCCTCAAACGATCTTGGCTTACGAGTTAAACGACAAGGCGCTTCCCATTCCGAACGGCGCACCCATCCGCGTTCGCGTTGAGCGTCAATTGGGCTACAAGATGGCAAAGTACATCATGCGGATCGAGCTGGTCGAGCACCTCCATGGCATTGGCGGTGGAAATGGCGGTTACTGGGAGGACCAAGGATACGAATGGTACGCAGGGATTTAATCCACAATTGAAGGTGGGGTGTGCGCCAGGTCGCGCTATTCGACTTAACCGCGCTCGAACGGCAAGTCAAGCCGGGCACTTGAGTGTCGGGGTTCGGGCGCCGATGGTTGGAATTGCCTGAATGCCTAGTTCTTCGCGAGAAAGGCCTGCCCGAAGGCCTCGCTTGCCCGGTCGATCACGCCATTGAACATTTCTCGCAGCCCCGGGGCCATCCGAATCAGGCGCGAGCGAGCGTCACGCGGGTTCTCGTGTTCCTCAAGGTAGCCCTCGGCGATCGCCTGGCGCACATATTTCATGGCCGTCTGCACGCTTACGCCCTGTACCAGTTCGTAGGCATCGGTTTTGCTCACCGCGTCATTCCCGCGTAACCACAGCTCGGTGAACAGTCGCGAAAAATAGATGTCTCCCAGGCCCACCCGGTGAAAGGCGGAGACCCAAGCATCGTCGAGCTCGCGCAGCGCGATCAGGAAGCGCGTGCGCCGCTCCTGCAGCCCACGCGCCGTCTTCTTATTAGCCAAGTATCACCTTGCCAGCACCGCAAAGCGTGGATCGTAGTCGATAGGATGGGTGCCGGTCACGCGATCCGCGATCACGCCGGGGACTCTGCACGCACGGCCGCGGCTATCCTGGCGATGACCTCCTCGGTGATCATTAGGCCCTTCTCCAGGGTGGCGCCGCGGGCCGAAGACAGCACGCCTGAGGCGGGTACCCACTCGGTGTGCGGGGGATAGGTCTCATACGGCGGGAACTTGGCGCCGGGCTCATCGGGGATCTGCGCCAGCTGCACCAGCTCGGGATAAAGATGCAGCATCATCGAGGTTTCGATCACCGCGGCATGCTCGAGCGCAAAACCGGGAAACCCGGCTGGAAATGCCTCGGCCAGGGTGCTTTCAGTGCAGAAGTCCCAATAGTCAAGCCGCATCACCTGCAGCGTCGCACCGGGACAGTCACGAAGCCCCAGATCGATTCCCTCGATCACGAACCACTGATTCTCGTAGTGGCCGTTCACGATCACCAGCTGCCGCACACCGTGGCGTATGAACTCGCGCACTGTGTCGCGTATCTGCCCGATGAGTGTCGCCGCATCGAGGCTGGTGGTACCGGTGAAATGCTGGCCGCCCCCGCATTTGGGCTGCGACTTATAGCCGTAGGACAAGACGGGGGCGACGATGCCGCCGACCTGGGTGGCGACGCCGTCGGCGATCGCGTTTGCCAGCAGTGCATCGGTGCCCAGCGGAAGATGCGGGCCATGCTGCTCGAGCGCGCCGACTGGCAGGAACACCGGCGTCTTGCCGGCGCTCACGCGGCTACGGTACTGCTGCCAGCTCATGCGGTTCATCTGCACGTGACTCTGGCAGGGCCCACCGGTTTCATGGCTGTGGCTTGTCATCGGCATTAATATACAGAATTGTAGGTAAAAGTGTTTCCTTCTTCCAGCGCCGCGACGTATGCTTGGCTCAGGAGGAGTTGCCCCATGAACGCCGCAGCCCAAAGCGTGCCGCCGACACTGTTTCGTGATTGGCCCGATGCCAGAGCGCATGGCTTGGTGCTGAGCTATGTGTTGCTGGGTTGGCCCGGTTCTTTCGCCGTCATGGCCTCCCACAGCGTCGTACTTGACATACTGGGCGTCCTGTTGTGCACGCACACCATGGTGCTGGCCGCATATCTGGTCCATGATGCGGCCCACCAGACGCTATTCATCAGCCGCCGCGCGAATCAGTGGGTCGGTGAGGCAATGAATTGCATCGCGAGCTCCGGCTGTGCCTCCTTCGAGCGCATCCGTCACATTCATATACGCCACCACCTCGATCGCGCTGATCTGGTGTGCTTTGACTTCAAGGACCTGCTGCGCAGCAGGCCGCTGGCGCGGCGCGTCCTGCAGGCGTTGGAGTGGCTCTACATACCGGCGGTTGAGGTACTGATGCACCTGCAGGTGGTGGTGCGGCCGATATTTGTGCCGGCGCAGCGCCGCCACCTGCTGCGCGTGCTGTTCATGCTGGCAGTGCGCCTGGCGCTGTTCATGCTCCTTGCCAGGTGGTCGGTGCGAGCGGCATTCCTGTATGGGCTCGCGGTGCTGCTTGAACTGCATGTGCTGAATTTCTTCGACGGGTTCCATCACACCTTCGAGCAGCTCGTGATCAAGCCCGAGGAACCGGTTTCGATTGCAGGGCGGGACCGGGCCTATGAGTTGGATAACACCTACAGTAATTTGATCTCGGTGCGTTTTCCCTGGCTCAATGCGCTCACTCTCAACTTCAACTATCACAACGCCCATCACCAGCGGCCCTCATTGCCCTGGTGGCGCCTGCCTGCTCTGCACCGCGAATTGTACGGTCAGGCGTCGGTTTGCGTATTACCGTTGCGCGAGCTACTGATGACCTGGCACCGCAATCGCGTACGGCGCGTTTGCGCAGATGACTACGGCGCCGTGGGCAGCGGACCGGATCGCGCCGCGAGCTTCGTCGGTACGCACGGGGTCTCATTTCTCACAGTGATCTGATGCCGGAATGACGGCGCTTCTTGAACGACAGGCAGTGTTGACGGGTGCGGCAGGTGGCATTGGCGCGGCGATTGCCCGGGAGCTTCTGGCGCAGGGGGCCAC
The DNA here is from genome assembly GCA_049792815.1 of Steroidobacteraceae bacterium. GTDB lineage: Bacteria > Pseudomonadota > Gammaproteobacteria > Steroidobacterales > Steroidobacteraceae > DAIDKA01. The sequence goes on from JBARBG010000091.1 coordinate 34,310, forward strand.
GGTGCACGGCATCGACCGCGATGCCGGCGGCCTTAGCGCCTTGGCGCAGGAGTTTTCGGGGCGCTTCATTCCTTACGTCGCCGATCTCGCTGACCGCATTGCAACCGACCGAATTCTCGGCCAGTTGGACACTGCTCTTGCCGGCCGCTGCGATATCCTGGTCAACAACGCCGGGATCGCGCGTGTGCGGTCTTTCGCCAGTACCGAGGATGCGCTCCTTGACGGGCTGCTCGCCGTGAACTTCACGGCGGCATTCCGCGTGACTCGTGCCCTGGTCCCAGCGCTGCGTGGCAGCGGGCGGGGGAGCGTGATCAACATTGCCTCAGAGCTGGCACTGATCGGCCAGCCCGGATATACGGCGTACACGGCCACCAAAGGCGCGATCCTTGCCTTCAGCCGGGCTCTCGCCATCGAACTGGCGGTCGAGGGCATCCGGGTGAATGCCGTATGTCCAGGCCCCGTCGATACGCCGATGCTGGCCGGTGAATTCGAGCTCGCGGAGGATCCGGTCGCGGCGCGTGCCGGGGAGATTGCAAGCGTCCCCTTGGGCCGACTTGGGTTACCACGCGATATTGCCGGCGTGGTAGGTTTTCTCGCCAGCGATGCCGCCGCCTTCGTGACGGGCGCCGCCTGGCCGGTGGACGGCGGCAAAACCGCGCGCTGATCGGCTTGGCGGACCTTGCTGCGCCAATGTCTCACGGCCGAGAGATCGCGATTGTCGCGGCCCGGCACGGCAAATCTTTACCCAGCCCAATCCCCAAAGTACTGAAAACTCAGAACAGCAGGCGAGGGCGCAGCCACACGCCGCCGCCTGCCACGTCGCAATCTTCCATTGAGGGAACATTCGTCATAATGATTCTTCTGACGCAGCTGCTGGTTTATTCCGGAGCGCACTACCGGGGACAACTCGTGGGCGCTGCGCTAGCCATAGTGCTTACCCTCGTTCTCTTCGTAGGACTGCTGATGCGTCGACGGGTGTTACGCCGGGTCGGCACCGCGCAATGACGAGACCGCCATGTCCTGGCGCCGCGCTGGCGGAAGAACCAGGTTCCTGGCGCGGATGTGCCACCTTTGCTATCGTGTAAATGGCATCTGTGTGGCTTGTCCACTTCCGATTGCGGCAGGCACATGACGAGGCGCAGTGTTTCGAACCTCATCGCATTGGTTGGCGCGCCCGGGAGGCGGGACAGGCGGACTGTTTTGACAGTGTCGGCTAATCTGTAAGGTAATCTCTATGGGTCTAAGACTGCTTTGGAAATTGTCGAAGGCCGCCAGCGCATTTGTTGCGGGTGGATTGATCATGGCGAATGGCGGTCCGGCATGGGCCCATCATTCTTACGCCATGTTCAACCACAATAAATCCGAGACGGTCAGTGGCACCATCGGCGCAGTCCAATGGATGAACCCGCACGTATGGGTCTGGGTTTACGTGCTGAAGAAGAACGGCGCAGGCTACGATCTTTATGGCTTCGAGAGCAACACGGTGCGAAACATCTCACGCCTTGGTTGGCATAGGGACTCGCTGAAAGCAGGCGACAAAGTGTCGATAGATTTTTTTCCGCTTATGAAAAGCGAGGAGCACGTCGGATATTTCATTCAGGCGCATCGAGCCGATGGCAGCACCGTTTTAGGTGACACCGCCGCCGACTTGATGACTCAACCTTCCAAGGAGCCGGAGTTGGAAATAGTCCCACCGAAGAATTTAGCTCCACCGAAATGAGCAAGATTGGAACGCGTAGCATTTGCGCCGGGTAGGAACTTGTCGCGAGGGAGATTCAACGATATGCCGACCCCTATGAGCCGATATTGCCGTAATACATGGCCCGGTTGCTCTACGCCTGAGGTTTAGGCGCCCAGCCCCGACACCACCCGGAAGCGCTAACCAGCTGCCCTGGAAACAAGGTGCACGGGCGCCAGGCTTCACCGGCCTTGCCCTGAATCAGCGCGCAATTGGCGCACTTTGACCCAGCCTTGAAAGTCGGCTCAGCCTTAGGGTCAATCTTTGCTGCGGCCGCTACATAGGCCAAGGTGTGCGCGGTCGGATTCTTGTCATCCAGATGCGGCAGTGGCGGGGCTTGCGCGAAGGCGCTCCCGTCACGCAAAAGCGCAGCGGCCGAAGCCGATGCCGCTGCAATCAGCCAAGCACGGCGGGAAAGCACAGGTTTGGTGGTTGAATCATTCATGATATGGCTCCAGCGCCGGATCGGGCTATAGCGACTGCAGATACGTTGCCACCGCCTGCATTTGCGGCTTGCTCAAGTCCTTGATGACACCATGCATTACGGGCGCCGTGCGCAGTACGCTTTGGATGACCAACAGCTGCTTCAGCAGATACGGCGCGTGCTGGCCGGCCAGGCGCGGAAAGGGCCCGATTCCCTCAGCGTGGGCGCCGTGGCAGGTCGCGCAGGGCGGAATCTGGCTTTCGGGTATCCCTTTCTCAAAGATCTGCTTGCCTTGGGCCACCAGAGCCGCATTGCCGGGTATGCCAGAAGGTCCGGGCTGGCCGGAAAAGTATTTCGCCAGTGACGTGATCAGGGCGTCATTCAACTGTGACGCCATGCCCCACATGAACGCCTGCGCATCCGGGTCGGCGCGCGACTGATCCTTGAAGGCGTGCAGCTGCAGGTCGATGTACTGCGCCGACTGGCCTGCCAGATCGGGAAACGTTGGGGAAATGCTGCGCCCATTGGCGCCATGGCAGGTACTGCAGGTGGTGATGGCCTGCTTGAGTGCGGTTTGTTGACGTTGGGCTGCAAGGTCAGGGTCCGAATTCGCGGCGCGCACTGTGGCCGTCGCCAACAGCAAGCCGCTCAGGACGATCCGCAGCCAGTGACGGGCTTTCATAGCAATGGCTTCCATGACCAGAGGGGTGGGTTGGCTGTCAAAAGAGGTCCTCAGGGGCTGCATGGCTGTTCAGAAGTTTATCCAGGCCAGCAGGTACAGGGTGTCATTGCCGGAGGCATTGCGTCCGGCGCCGTCATAGTTGGTACTCAGGCCGTTGAACTTCTGATACCGGACGTATTGCAGCTGAAGCTTGGTATTGAGCCAGGGCAGGTAATTCAGCTCGGCCGTAAAGCCGCTGGTGTCCGGGCTGGCAATGACGCTGCCCGTGACTGCAGCCGGCTGATACAGCAGTTCGTCGCTGGTGCCGGTGGTGCTGAAGTACCCGAGCGCACCGCCGATGCGCCTCTGGAACATGTACTCCGCCGTGAGCCTGAACGTCCTCAGGCTGTTGTCGGTATTGGCCGCGAACTGATCGATGACGCTGGCGTTCAGGGTCTGATTTTCATGGATGTACGTCGTGAGCAATGTCGCCAGGTTGTCCTCGCCGATGTACTGATATTGAAGATCTGCGGCGATGTCCGTGTACTGATCGGTCGGACCCTGCAGGGCGGTACCGTTGCCCGGGTGGACCTTGGTCTGCATCCCGTAGGTGCCTATGGAAAGTGAATTGCGGTCCCAGCGCTGCTCGTAGGCCACCCGCCAGTACGGCGAGACGCCGTGGTCAACGTTGCTTTGCGTGCTGTCGAGCGGATGACTGCCGCCGACGATGGCCGCGGTGTAGGCGGTGATCTCTGCGTAAAAATGCTGGTCCAGCCAGGCATAAACGCCCAGGCCGGCAACGCTCTGGCCCAGTCGGCCGTCGATCTGGGCCGAGGCAATCTGTCCCGGTGCGACACTGCTGCCCGAGTACGGAAAGCCCCACGCCGGAGTCGTGTTCCAGGCGTCCTGCACCGTCGGATTGTTGTTGAGCGTGACGCCCAGGGTCAGACCGTGATCATTTTCGTCTGCGCCGCCGAAGGTCAGATGACGGGCATAGCGTATGTCAGTGTTGTCGATCCCGAAATGATCAGCCACGCCATCATAGGTGAGCTGCACGAAACTGCCGAGGCCGTCGGCGATCTTCCCCGCATAAAAGAAGCTCGCTTGCTGCGGAAACAAGACCTCTCCGTCTTTGGCCAGAGCACCGCTGACGACACTGTCTGGCAGCGCGGTGCTGGTATGCGTGTAGGACACTTGCAACATCATGCTCAGAGGTGCGAGTGCGTTCAGCGCCAATGTCTGCCGGGCCGAGGTGTCAATCCCCGTGACCTGTGGCATGTTGTCCAGGACGTAGCCGTTGAGCTTGAACTCACGCCCGAAGGGCGTCAGTTCGGGAAACACGGTGTGACATGCGGAGCAGGCCATGCCCGTCTGGCGCGCATAGCTCGGAACCGCCCAGCCTCTGGCGCTGAGCAGGCACAGCAGCGTGGCAGCGAAAACCTGCAATGGCAGGCGAAAAAAAACAGCGCGGCGCGGCGCAAGCATTGCTCGGTCTCCCCTTGGCACTAGAAAAATCACGAAAACATTTCGCTTCAACACACCATCGACATGGCACCGACGGCGCACGGTTTCACTCACGCTGGAAGCTTTGAGGGTGACCGCATTACGGCTGGGCAGTGTCGCCACGATCGTAGCAACATTTATGTGATGGTGCACAACGGCTGCGTAACCGGCTATGCGTAATTGTCCTTACGGACATTTGTAGTCCAGGTGACGGGTCGAATTGACCCCCGAACGGTTCTTTGATGCGCTCACCGAAGCCGAGCATCTACGCACTGGGCGAATCAGCCCGATCGCCGGCGTCGTGCGCTCGGCCGCCGGCACAAAAGATATTGTCTTTCCCTGACAAGATATGACCTAAAATGCGCGAATCTTTTCACATCGAGGAACCCCGCGTCGCGAACTCTCGATTACCGATGACCCGACCCTGATTGGTTGGCACCAAACGGAAGGTATGCCATGAGTCTTGCCCTGACCTTGCACATGCTGGCAGCCATCATCTGGATCGGCGGCATGTTTTTCGCTCACGTGGTACTGCGGCCGAGCGCCGGCGCGCTCGACCAGCCCACGCGGTTGGCACTGTGGGACCGCGTGCTGGGACATTTTTTCATGTGGGTCTGGCTGTCGATCGCGGCACTGCTCCTGAGCGGCTTTGCCATGGTGTTCATAGGCTATGGCGGTTTTGCCGTCTTGCCACCGAATATCAGTCTGATGATGGCCGTGGGTGTGCTGATGGCGGCCATCTTCATCTATATCTATTTTGTTGCCTGGCCAAGGTTCCGCCGTGGTGTGGCCGCCGCGGACTGGGCCGGCGCGGAACAAAGCATCAAGAAGATCCGTCGGCTGGTCGGGCTGAATCTCCTGCTCGGACTTGCGACCGTGGTCCTCGCGGCTGCCGGGGCTTACTTCAGCTGATTCGGCCCGGATCCGAATGGAGGGACTCCGAGGCAGAACCGGGCGTCAAACGTCGTATCCACGGCGTGAATGCTTTTGCCATCGGCTGCAACGGTCAAATCAAGAGTCTTCACGACCTTGCCGAGCTGGCTACCCTTCCGCCATATTTATGCCCTGTGCGCCCGCAACGCGCTAAGCACGCGTTCACTACGGAAGGGCGCCCGGCGCAAGCGAGCACCGGTGGCATCGTAGACCGCATTGGCGATCGCGGCGATCAGCGGCTTATGGCTGCATTCACCTGCCCCGTAGGGCGCCAGATCGGGGCGGCCCGGGTTGGGATCGCCGTTGACGAGCACGATGTCGATGCTCTCGGGCGTGTCCGAATGGCGCAAACTGGGGTAGGAAGCCCAATTGACGCTGGTGACCTTCTCGGTATCGAACTGGACCTCTTCCCAAAGCGCTCGGCTCAGGCCGTGCAACATGCCGCACTCGACGGTGTGATGCAGAGCCTCAGGATTGATCACGAGCCCGCAGTCGTGCGCGCATACCAGACGCCTGGCCCAGACCCGACCCGTCTCGCGATTTACCTCGACTTCGGCGATGACGGCCACAATCGTGTTGCCACGATAGGTGTAGGCGACGCCGCGCCCCGAGTTCACTTTGTCTCCTGATTCTGTCGTCCGCGGTCTGGGTGACGGTCGTGGCTCCCATCCATAGGCTTTCGCGGCCGCACGTACTACGGCGAGGGAGCGCGATTTACGGAACACGGCATCTTCTTTGGCCTGTTCCAGCATATCGAGACGAAACTGAATGGGATCGGCCTTAGCGGCTGCGGCCACTTCGTCGATGAAGGACTCGAAGGCAAAAGTGACTTGCGGACCGTTGGGATCGCGCAGATTTCCGGTTCGCAGCGGCGTTTCCCAGATCAACGGCATCCCGACGATCCGGGTCGTCGTGCGCTGATTCGCAATTGCGTACATCGTGGTCGGGGATTCGACAGAGCCCTTGGCTGGTTGCGCAGGACGCAGCCCCATGAGCTGCGCAATCAGCACCGTGTCCGGTTCGTTGTACCAAAGATGGTTGTAATCCGCGGAACACGCATCGTACTCGAGCGCCACGAGCTTACCCTGTTCATCCAGCCCGCCGCGAAGCTTGAACACGTGTGCAGGGCCCTTGGTATCCCATCCAGCTTCTTCATCGCGCATCCACTGCATGCGCACCGGTCGACCGAGTTCCTTGGCGAGGAACGCCGCTTCGAATCCCGCATCGTCCGCAGCGGTACGGCCATACACTTGCGGGCCATCCATGTAGACAACGCGCACGTTCTCACGCGGCATGCCGAGAAACTTCGCGACACCCGTGCGATGGCTGTACGCCTTCATGTCGTTGGTATAGATCGTCATCTGCCCGTCGGCAGGGTCTGCCAGCGCGTGGGCCGGACCGATGGATGAGTGCCCCTGAAAGGGCACTTCGAATTCGGCTTCAATGACGTGCGCGGCGCCTTTGAACGCCGCATCCGGATCACCCTCTATGCGCGGTTCGCTCGTCGATGTGGGAGTGGCGCGACGCATATAGTCGAACAAGTCGCTGGAGGCGGGGAATGGCGCGACGTTGGGTCGCTGCCATTGTGCCTTGAGTTGCCTTGCGGCACGGATGGCCTGTTCTTCGCGCTCACAGATCACCGCGACGTAGTTGCCGCGGCGGACGACGCGGATGAAGCCGGGCACGTCGCGGACTGAAGATTCGTCGATTCCTTGAAGGGTGGCGCCCGCAAACGGCGGCCGAACATTTCGTGCGTGAACCATATGCGGCAGCTTCATGTCTACCGCCCAGCGCAGCGATCCGTCCACTTTCGCAGGGATGTCGTATCGCTTGAGCGATCGGCCTACGACGCGCAGGGCGGTGACCGGCTTGACGGCGGCCTTGCCGGTTGTTAGGGCAACGCTACTTCCGGTGAGCGCGATGTTGAAGCGCTTGCCGCCGATCAGTTCGGCGTAGGTCACTTTCCTTTCAGGATTGGACGTCAATGAAATGGTGGCATTAGCCACCGCGAGCATTTCGACGGGCGCCGCCAGGTGTTGGCCGCCCAGTTCCAGCAGGACCCGCCGCGCTTCCGCAGCGACCCGGCGCATAGGGCGGCCGTCTCTCTCCACGCTGGTCGAGCCTCCCGAGCCGCCCTGGTCAGGAGTGATGTCCGTGCAGCCCATGATCAGGCGAGTCTTGTCATAGGCAATGTCCAACTCATCGCACATCATCTGTCGGAAGGCCGTACCCGTACCCTGGCCGCCATCCGTCTTGCCGACGTAGAACGTTGCCGTGTTGTCGGGATGAATCACGATCCACGTGTCGAGCCTGAGGAAGTCAGGATCGGGATAGGGACCGGCGGTCAAGGGCGTCTGGGCGAGCGCCCTCGCGCCGGGTACGGCGCTGAGGCTCAGGGTGATGGCCAAGGCACCGGCACCCGCAAGGAAATTGCGGCGCGAGGGCTGGTTGAGCTCGGCAAGGGCATCCTCCAACTCCGGCGGCAACTCCAGGGGATTGCTCATGTGCCTTCCCCGGAAGCCTTCGTACCGCGTACTACACGATGGATTGCCGCCTGCACTCTATAGAAGGTCATGCATCGGCACAGCGCACCATCCATGGCCTCGCGGATCTCGGCATCTGTCGGGTGTGGGTTCCTGTCTAGCAGCGCCTTTGCCGTCATGATCTGACCATTTTGGCAATAGCCACACTGCGCGGCCTGCTCCTCGATCCAAGCCTCCTGCAGCGGATGCAATTTCCCGTTTTTCGAGAGACCCTCGAGCGTCGTCACCTCGTCACGCACTGCTGAGACGGGCGTGATGCAGGAACGGATGGCGGCCCCACCCATGATGACCGTACACACACTGCACTGACCAAGCCCGCATCCAAAGCGAGGTCCGCGCAGATCAAGGTCATTTCGCAGCACGTATAGAAGAGGCGTCGAGGGGTCCACGTCCACCTCGTGAGTCACGCCGTTGACGTGCAGTTTGACGATGCTCATGACTCGCCTTTATCCGTAAGTGAGGTCTGTGCTCTGTCCGACCTCGATAAGATATCCGTCAGGATCGCGGATGTAGCAGCGCGTCTCGCCGTACTTGGGGATCGGCGCCGTGATGAACTGCGCTCCTCGACTTCTCCATAATTCATAGCAGGCCTGAATATCGGCAACACGGAAATTCATGAAACTGTTGATGTGATTCGGGTTTGGGACGCTGAGCGTTACCGTCGGCTTATCTGGGGTCGGCCCGCCCCCAACGTTCAGAATCAGCCAAATATTGGCAAGCTGAAGGTACCCAGGTGCGTTGCCGTCACCCATGCTCAGAATGCGAGCGCCGAAGACCTTTTCGTAGTAGCGAGCAGAGCGCTCGATGTCGGCGACCGTGAGAAAATGCGCGATGCTGAGCCCCTCTCGCGGGGGCATCTCATAGCTCTTCTGCCCGATTTCCACGCTGCTCATTGGCGACTCCAGCTCCGATAAACAATGCGCATAGGCTGATTCTGGTTCTTTCGTACTTGCGGCTGCAGCCTAATAAGGCTGACGAGGAAAGGCAAAACGCCACGCACGCGCTTACAAGCCGCTGCGGGAAATCCTGAAGTCGGAGTTTCCGCGGGCAACTCATCTAAATCGGCGAAGGTGACCGAATGAGTGTCACTGAGGAAGCAAGCCGGGTTCTGAATGGTCGATGGTGCGTCACAACAATGATTTGACATAAAATCACCGTCATCGTCAATGGCTCGCCTCGGCGACGACAAACACGGACTCCCGCACTGATGGTGCGCGACACCTCGGCAAAGGCCGCCATGCCGCCGGGCTCGACTTCGGCGATTGTTTTGCCGATGCCGCGGCGAAACAGACGTCCCGCGGTTGAAGGGTAGCGTACGCCGGAGTCAGTCGGCGAGCGATTGCCGCGCCGATCGCGTCAGCAAGGAAACCGCCAATCCGGCGTTGCGGGCTGCGGTTGATAGGTCGTAGCCATGGGCAAGAAAGCGATTCCAATCGCCTAAGACGCGCGTCGTGCCACCAGGGAGCCGTTACGCTAAGATCTCTGTGGACCGAAAATATTCTAGAAGCAGGGGGAATGCACATGATTCGGCGAAGATTCTCGGGGCTGATGGTGACATTGGCTCTGTTACCGCTCGCAGTGCTGGCAGCAGATGCGCCCAACATTTCCGGAACCTGGAACGCCTCGTTCGATACTCAGGTCGGCAAGCAGGAATACACGTATACATTCGTCGTCAAAGGCTCGCAGCTTACCGGGCGGGCCAAGTCGGCCAATGGGGACACCGAGATTACCGAAGGCAAGGTCAACGGTACTAACGTGAGCTTCGTCGAGAATCTGGACTATCAGGGCATGCCGCTGCGAATCGTGTACACCGGAATCATGACGTCACAAGACTCGATCGACTTCACCCGCGACGTTGGCGGCCAGGCGATGGAAAAGTTGACCGCCAAGCGTACAAAGTAGTCCACGCAGAGTGCGCGGCACTCGGACACCGAGCAAGGATCTTACGTGCAAGGGTCGACCTCTACTTCGACTCGGGCACGAGCGTCTGCACAACCTTGCCACTTTCATCAAAGAACTCCAGCTTTGGGCTTCCGGAGGAGGGGGCAGTCATGGCAATGCGCCGCCTTCCCGCGCCATCCATGAGGTAAATTGCCGCTGCACCGTCCCTCTTTCGCCCGACCCAGATTCGTTGTCTTGAATCTTTCACGGAAACTCCCGTGAATTGATCCGTGACGTCGTCGACTCCTGCCAGCTGCACAATCTGACTCGCGCCGTAGCGGTCGAACGAGAGGCTTCCGCAGCAATTCTCGACTTGGCCGGCGGCATTCTTGTGACCGCCAAAGATGAGGCCACCCGTTTCAGAACCCTCTTCGTTATAGAAAAGCATCCCTGCTTGCGGTCGATCGGAGGGCGGCCGCTCCTTGCCCTTCACAATCACCCCGGGTAGCTGAACTTTGTTCGAGATTACCATTCGGAGCGTCCCATCCGGCTCCACTACATCAATGCGGTGAACTTGGATCTCGTCAAATACCTGCAGCTTGCGCGACGCTGCGCCGCCCAGGAACATAACTGCGAGCGCAAGGGTCGCAACCATTGAATAGCCAAGAATGACTCGTTCGCCAAGTCTGCTCATGTCGCGCTCCCGGCAAATGGCCTCTGCGATTCCTTTAAACGACCCGTCACGCATTGGTCAGTGCCTGAAGCACTCACCATTGGTCCAGAACACCGCGGTAACGCGAAAGTTGCAGCGGCATGGCCTCTGGAGAGCTCAAGGCTCGCCAGGGGAGGGCGATCGCCATTCGCCAGGTGCAAGGATATGGCGGTCAAGTATTTGATACTGAATAAAAAGTCGGTGACCGACTATAAGGGTGATCTTCGGTGCAACCTTTTGCCTACCTGGTGCATCCAATATCTATTGGCGAGCCGACGCGAGCGGCAGTGGCTTGATGTGCCGTGGGACTCGTCGCATTCCAGCAGATCCAATACGGAGGATGAGACTATGGTCAGAAGACTACTCGTTGCGGCGGTCCTCTGCGGGCTCAATCTACCGGGCGTCGCGTCCGCAGACACAGCTGCGAACTCCCAGAGCTCAGACGCAGACCTTAGAGATCGTGTGGTCCGCCAACTGTCCGAATCAGACCGAGATGTTGTGCAGCGCGTTCACGTTTCGACGCAGAACGGTGTCGTAATGCTCGAAGCGACTGGTCTTACGAGCGTTCAAGTCAGCAAGATCCTTGTGGTTGTGCGTGCAGTACCGGGCGTCAGCAAGGTAGAAAACAGACTCCACGTTGGGATGTAGTCAGACCTGTTGATTCTGCGATAAAGCGGCTCCGCGTCCGCTCGGCGCGAGCCTTTATCGGCTCGAAACTACGTCTCGCGCATGGCAACCGCGACGGGGACGCGCGCCGCGCGGATCGCCGGCAGCAGACCCCCGATTAGTCCGATTGCCAGTGCCCAAATGATGCTGATCAGCGCCACGTGCGGGCTCACGGCGAGCGGGAAGGTGAGCCCCTCGGTGCTGATCACCTTGCCATTGAAGACCAGCCAGGCCCCGAGTCCGCCAACGCATGCGGCGCAAAACGCCAGCAGCATGCCCTCGATGAGTACCGAGGCGAACACGGGTGTCGCTCCGAATCCGATGGCCCGCAGGGTTGCGATCTCCCGGCCGCGTGCGTCCACGGATGCATATAAACTGGAGAGCGCGGCGCAGACCGCACCCATCGCCATCAGCGTGCCGATGAAGTAGCTGACAAAGTCGAGCAGGCCGCGCAGCCCCCTGAAGGAGGATTCCCGATTCGCGACCTCCGTATACACATCGACCTTGAGCGTGGGATCCGCGAGCACCGCCTGCTTGAACTGTGGAAACGCTGCGGGTGAGTCGAGCATGGCGACGAACTGTTGGTAGGCGTCGCCGCCGAACGCGGCGAGCACCGTTTCGCCATCTCCGAACAGGATCTGCTCGTACACTCCCTTGGCATCCTCGAACAATCCGACAATGGTCCAGTCTGAGCCACGGATGCGCACCTTATCGCCGATCTCCACTCCCTGGTCGAGCCGTTGCGCCACCTTGCTCACCGCGAGCTCGTGCAGCCCGGATCTCGGCCAGTGGCCGCCCAGCACGTGAATCTCCGGGTACACGCGCCGATCGGTCATTCCCAGCATGTAGAGAGTGCCGCGCTCGTTCGCCCGGGTCACCACATCGACGGCCACCATGCTGCCCGCCGTTACGAGCGGAGCGCCGTCCGCGCCACGCTTGACGCCCGGTTTCTGCGACAAGGTCGCGATGTCCGCGTGAGTGAGCCGGCTCGCAAATGGACTCAGCGCCCCGCGGCTGAGCACCACGGCACGATCCGGCCGCGCCTGCCCGGTCTCCCAGAACTGGGCCCCTTCGCCCATTGACAGCAACGACAGCAGCACTGCCACGACAATCATGATGCTGATGACCGTCACCAGGGAGGCGCCGACCCGCGCTGGAATACTGCGCAGGCCGAAGAGGGTGAGTGCCGCCGTTTGTGTGAGTGGTCGCATCGCGACTCAGCGCCTGGAAAGGGCCGCAGCGACCCGTAGATTCAGGGCGCGCCAGGCGGGAATCGCGCCGCTCACGAGCGCGAGAATGATGGCCGAGGCGAACCCCTCGACAATGACCACTCCCGGAAGGTACCCCAGACCTATAAGCTGCTTTGCGCGGGGCAAAAGTAGGGCCGCGATTGACAGGCCGATGGCCGCACCCAGGAGGCAGGACACCAGCGCTTCGGCCAGGATGAGGCTCATCACGCGCCGATCCGCGAAACCTACGGTTTTCAGCACCGCGAGCTCCGAGGTGCGCTCGCGAATGGTCTGCATCATAAGAGCACCGGTCGCGAACAGGAGTGCGAAAAACGCCGCGGCAGTGACCGCATGCGCCAGAAAATCGATGTCGCCAATGCGCTGCACTTGGGAGGCCGCGAGATCCGATTCGGACTGGGTGCGGGTCTCATGTGGCGAATTGGCGAATAAGGTGTCGATCTTGTGGCCGATATTCGCGGATTGTTTCGGATCATTGATCTGCACCACAAAAACGCCTACGGTGTCCCGACTGGCCGCGCGCGCCTCGTTCAGATAGCCGTAGTTGACTATGAGATTGTTTGCACGATCCGGGTCGTCCGGCTCGGTGAAGACCCCGACGATATCGAAACTCCAATCGCGTGAGCCATCGCGCTGCGCCAGTGGCGACTGAATGCTAATACGCTGACCAACCTTCCAGTCGTAGCGGCGCGCGAGTTGCTGCCCCACTACTGCTCCATCGCGGGTACGGTCGAGCGCCTGGAGTTGCGCGGGGGGAATCACGATCTCGGGGAAAATGCGCGCAAAGCTCACCGCCTCCACGGCATTCGCACCGACTTGCTGGTCCGGGTTCTGGTAGCTGCCACCAAGGCCGCTCTCGTAAGTCACCGCCAACACACCGGGCACCCGTTTGATCTCGGAGAGCAGGCCGAAAGGCAGCGAGTCACCGCTGCTGACGCGGCTGAGCACGTACATGCGATTGGCATGCGCCTTGGATATAGCCTGTTTGATGCCGGTGTTTATCCCCTGAAGAACACCGAACAGGGTGAAGGCGATGCTGACCTGCAACAGAATGAGCGTGGCGCGCGTGCGCTTGCGCCAAATGCCTGACCAGACGAGGAAGAGGTACTTCATGATGTCAGCGGTCGAGTCTAGGCCGGCTGGCGGTGCGCGCCAAGACTGATGCTGAGCCGAAGAAGCGCGCGGCTCGGTGATGTCTTAACGCGGCGCAGCATCGGACCCGCGCGGATCCGGTCGACATCCCTCATTAATGCTCACCAATCCATTGGATGGCTGCCCAAGGTGGCTTAAATCGGGTCGCCGAGGCGGCCCAGTACCCGGCTTCAGGTATGGGCCGCCAGGGCGTGTTTCCTCGGCTTCAGTCCGGCGTCACACGCGTGGCCGTCACATGTCCCGATCCTGAGGCGACTACGGCGGTCGCGCTTTCGTCAAAGGGATTCGCCGCCGTCTCGGTATAGACAGTGGCAGTGTACGTTCCGGAGAACGCATCGTCCTTCGCGTCGAGCGTGATCAGAAAGTGAAGATGCACGCGAATGCCGAAGCCGGCACCCGGAGCCAGCCATCCCATCGCGATGTGGTTCAAGGTGTAGGTGTCGTGTCCAACCTGGCGCCACACGCCTTGGCAGACGTCACCGGTTTCAGGATCCTGATTGCCCGAGAAGGTCAGTTCAGTGCCATCAGAGTGCCAAGCCTGGGTGCCCCAGTCCGGCGCGAAACCGTCGAATTTGAATTGCCACAAGCCGACAATGGACTGGTCTTCGCGATCAGAGTCACTGACTCTCAGAAATTCTCCCGACGTGCTGGCCTGCCGATAGACCGCGGGCACAAAAGTCGCCGGGTCCGGCAGCCTGGCCGGTGAGGGCCCATGCACCGGGTTGGCCATGCAGCCGGCGCCGGCCTCGCCCATGACCGCGAGTGCCACAAGGCCAAAGATGGCCGTTAGCCCGGCTGCCTTGCGATGGCGTCCCTTGCTCGCCATGTCGGCGCCGGCTACAGCGGCTGACCTGATGCTGCAATTGATTCGTGCTATCTGCTTCATCGTCCTCTCCCCAAGTGATGTTTTAAGGTCGCGACTCAGTCGCCGCGTAGACGAGGGCAGATGTACCCGGAGCCTTCTGAAAAGCCCTTAGGGGGCGATTAATTGGAGTGAATTCCTCTGAGGTGGGCCCGCGCGGCTATGCAATGGGCCCTATCCATGCGCTGAAAGCCAGCCCGGTGTATATTGGAATCAATAACTTAAAGTCGAGTCGCGCGCCCAAGGCACCTCGACGAGCTTGGACGCACGACCTCAGCCGCCATGGACGAGACCAGTACACCCGACTATGAGTTCGGGGGCTTTCGCCTCGATACCACGCTTCATAGTCTCGTGGGGCCGGCCGGGGGGACCATTCCGTTGCCATCGCGGGCGTTCGCAACGCTGCACTATCTCGTTGAGCGCGCCGGACAGACTGTCGAGAAGCATTCGCTCATGGAGGCCGTTTGGCCGAAGGCGGTCGTCGAAGAGAACAACCTGAGTCAGTGCATCCTGACACTGCGCCGGGCTTTGGGCGAAACCGCGGACGAGCGACGGTTCATCCTCACGGTGCCGGGACGAGGCTACAAGTTCGTGGCGCACGTGAGTGTCGCTCAGCATCAGCGACCCTTTCATGACGCGCAGACCGCGGCGCGTTCGCCGCCACCCGTTGACCTGACGAATAAACCGGACTCACCTGCGAGTGGCGGCGCACCTACAGTGGGTCATGGCTCGCGACGTAGCCGCTGGCTCAGCGCTACCGCGAGCGTTCTGGTGGTCGTCACGATTGGCACCATCGCATGGCTGTGGCATGCGCACGAGAACACCACCACCGCAACTGCCTCGATCGCGGTGCTGCCCTTCGCCAACATGTCCTCCGATCCTGAGCAGCAGTATTTCTCGGACGGCCTGTCCGAGGAACTGCGGAACCGCCTGGCTCAGCTTCCGCAGCTGCGGGTGATCGGTCGCACCTCATCTTTCGCCTTCAAGGGAAAGAATGAGGACCTGCGCCATATCGGCGAGGTTCTTGGGGTTACTCACATCCTGGAAGGCAGCGTGCGCAAGGCAGGAAACCAAGTGATCGTAACCGCCGAGCTGGTCGACTGCGCCGATGGGTCACACGTATGGTCCGATTCGTATGAGCGGACACTCGAGGACGTTTTTGCGATTCAAGAGGATATCGCGCGCCGCGTAGCGTTTGAGCTGCAGGTACGCATGACCGCAGCCAGCGTAGCTGCGCACGGTACAAAGAGTATCGCCGCGTACGATGAGTACCTGGCAGGTCAATCAATGGCGAACTCGGATTCACCGAACCGTGGCACGGCCGTGTCGCGCCTTGAGCGAGCGGTGGCGCTGGATCCCAACTTCGTTCCCGCCTGGTTGTGGCTCATCGAATACTATACCGACCTGAATTCCGATGGTTCGATAACGACGGACGACGTTCGCAGTCGATTCAACGTGGCAATCGACCGGGTCATAGCCCTGCTACCGAACTCCCCGGAGGCGAGCCTCGCGCTGTCCTACCGCATTGCCTTCGGGCAGAATCTGCTACGTCTGGATCACCTGATGCAGGACTCCGTCAATCTGAAAGGAACCATTGGGGTTGTGGCACGCCAACGTTACGGACAGTTCCTGACCGCAACGGGCCAGTATTCACTGGCAATCGCAGAGTTGGAGCAGGCAAAACGGGATGATCCGCTGGACCAAGGTGACGCCTTCGGCTTGGCGCTGGCCTACGATGCCATCGGCGATAGCGTGCGTGGCGATGCCGAAATTCAGCATTGGCGCCACCTCAGTGGGCGTGCAGATACGCCCTATTTGCTTATAACTGCCGTCTCGCGCGCAATGGACAAGGGCGACAAAGCGTTACTCAGGGGCGCGCTGGTCGCTGCGGGTGATGTCTACGATCAAACCGTGCTGGATGATCCGGCAGCGGCGCGACGCAACTTGCGACAGTTGCTGAACATTCAAAGCGTCACTCAGAGCTTGTATGGAGCATCCGCGGCCGCGGAGTGGGCGGCCTTCCTCGGCGACTCGGAGCTTTCACTGCAGGCGCTGGAAGATTTGAGAAAACAGCATCAAAGCTTCGAAAAGTGGGCATGGACCATTTGGCGTCCCGTCATGAGGGACGTACGAGGCGCACCTGGGTTCAAGAAATTGGTGCAGGACATGGGGCTGGTCGATTATTGGCGCGCCACCGGGAAGTGGGGCGATTTCTGCAAGCCGCTGAGCAAGGAAGATTTCGAATGTCACTGATGCGTTGCAAGTTGCAGCCGCCTCCTTCGCGGCGCGATGAGTGAACCGCTCGCGTTCATGCAATCTTCGGTATTTAACATAAATTTGACTCACCGAACTAACTAGCGGATTAATAAGGTATTATGTACCGGGGCTCAACCCGGTGACGGATCAGAAGCCGCTGGTCGACCAGGATCGCCAGAGCGTAAAGTCACGGTGACAACGGGGGAGAAGCGCGATGACGCCATGGGAAATCAAGGGCCGGGAGCTCGTTAATTGCACCTGCACGTATGGTTGCAACTGCCAGTTCAACGGGCTGCCCGATAAGGGCCATTGCCACGCAGTGGCCGGCATTCAAATCGATGCCGGGCGTTATGGGCAGATCAAACTTGATGGCCTGAGAATCGCGGCGATTTTCAAATGGCCAGGCGCGGTGCACGAGGGTAACGGCGCGGCCATCGCCTTTGTCGATGAAAGTGCCGATGAGAAACAACGTGAAGCGCTATTGAAGATCATGACAGGGCAAGATACCGACCCAATGGCGACGATGTTCGCGGTTTACGCCTCGACCGTCACCATAATGAATGCTCCGGTATTCACCAAGATCGATATCACACTGGACATCGATGGTCGCAAGGGACGCGTCTTCGTAAAGGACTACATCGATACGACCGGAGCGCCGATCCGCAACAAGGTGACAGGTGCTGAGTCGCGGGCACAGATTGCATTGCCTGAGGGTTTCGAATATGAAGTGGCCGAGATAGGCAGCGCATCGAGCAAGACCCAGGGACCGGTCAAGATCGAGATGAAGGATACCTACGGGCAATTCGCAAGGCTGCATCTCAATAATCACGGAATTGTTCGGAGCTAATGCTTGGGGCATGTCCGAGGCGCAGACCTTGGAACGACTGCTCCGACGCGACCGCACGATCACGATTGTGAGCCTGTCGGCCCTGTGCGCGCTGGCATGGCTGTACATCGCGACCGGCGCCGGACTCGGAATGAGTGCGTGGCAGATGACCACGTTCGCACTGTTTCCGCACCAACAACACCTCGCCGACGCCATGCCCGGCATGGACACGTTTGCTACGGCGGCCAGATGGGGAGCCACCGCCTGGGCACTGATGATCGCCATGTGGTGGATCATGATGATCGCCATGATGACCCCGAGCGCGACTCCGGCGATCCTGCTTTACGCGAAAATATACCGGCACGCGCGACTTCAGGGCCAATTGCAGGGCAGATTCGCGCAGGTTGGCATGTTCGCGGCGGGCTATCTGCTGGCCTGGTTGGTTTTCTCAGCCGCCGCCGCCGCGCTGCATTGGGTGCTTCAGCACGCTGGACTTATTTCGGCGATGATGATGACCACGCAGAGTCGCTGGCTCTCCGGCATTGTCCTCATCGCTGCCGGGTCCTACCAGCTGTCACCGCTGAAGAATGTTTGCCTCGCGCATTGCCGCACGCCGGCCGCGTTCCTCTCACAGCACTGGCGGCCGAACGCCGGGGGAGCGCTGCGGCTCGGCGCGATGCACGGTGCCTACTGTGTCGGCTGCTGCTGGATGTTGATGGCGCTCCTGTTCGTCGGTGGCGTGATGAATCTGGCGTGGATAGCTGCATTGGCTGTGCTCGTGCTGGTCGAGAAGGTGCTTGCCCGAGGTCAATGGGTTGGCCGCGTCTCCGGGGCCGTCCTGATCGTCTGGGGCGGCGCCACGCTGTTGATCAAATGAATTCGGGCAGTGAAATTGCGCAGCGGCATTGACTTGTATCGCCTGAGCCGAGGCGCCATCGCCGCGCTCGCCTTGTGCGGCCAGGCGCACGCAGCGAATCCAAGCCATGGCGAGGAGATATTCAAGATTACCTGCGCCGCATGCCATGTGGCCGAGCGCGACGCCTCGCGCGCCGATCTGGCCACGCGGGTCGGACCAAACCTGTGGGGCGTGATCGGGCGCAAAGCCGGAATCTACAAGGGCTACGCGTATTCCTACGCCATGCGCACATCCGGCATCATATGGACGGATCAGCAACTGGGCCGCTATATCGCCGCCCCGCAGAAGACTGTTCCCAATGTGCGCATGAATTTTATGGGGCTTAAGAATCCCAACGACATCCAGGACGTCATTGCGTACTTGCACACGTTCAGGTAGCGGGGCGGGTTGCTCGGCTACGAAATATAAAGAGTTCCGAGATAGGCGGTCAGCCGGCCCATGATCAGCACCCCGGCCCACACCACGCAGGTGAGCGCGGCGAAGCGCACGCCGGAGACCGAGATCGCGCCAGCGGCTTCCCAGACCGGGATCTGGCGCCGCAGGAAGCGCTGGTAATAGATGGTGACGATCACACCAGTCACTACCAGTGAAAACTTTACGTCGAAGACGCCATCCGTCAGGTAGCGCGCGGGCTTCGTCATCCACAGTGTCGCGCCGCTGAGCACCTGGAAAAACACACCTGCCCAGATGAATGGGAAGAAGGCCCGGATCGAGCTTAGCGGGATAGTGCGAAAAAGCCCGAACAGCCGCAGGCCGATGATGAAGATGAGGCCGACCACGGTCGCGTTGCCGAACGCGTGTATCGTCAGGGCGATAGCCCAACCCCATCCTTCGCGGACCCAGGTCGCATAGTCGGAGTTCTGGAGGAATTGCAGAAATTGCATCAGACCTTCTCCCTTATCGATCCGCCTCGTCCACGGACTTGTTCAGGAAGAACATGGCGGTGAATGCGCCGCAGACGACGCACGCCGACACAGCGACGACCATCAAGAATACCTGCATTGGGCGATCTCCTTCGCGCGATTCGACTAAATCGTCAAGTAAGGCAGCAGGCGGCCGCCCATGATCACGATGATCCAGGAAGCGAATACCAGCACCGCAACAGCCTTCGCACCGACGGTTGCATCATCTCCTGCCTTCACCCGCCAGAGGTCCTCTGACAGCGAAAAATACAGCACGGCAATGGCGCCGATCGGCAGAAAGAACATCTTGGGCCAGAAGGACGGCTCGTTCACATAGCGTCCCGTGTCGGCCATCAGCATCAACATGCCGGAGAATACGTTCATGATGACGCCGAACACACCCAGCGGCAGCAACCGGTGAACCGCCGAGAAGGGGATGGATTTGAACAGGCCCAGGATGCGCAGGCACACCACCAGTACCGTGACGAACACCAGGGTATAGCCGAAGAAATGTACAGTCTGCCACGGCACGAACCAGATCACGTTGTTGATCAACTGTTCGATGACAGTGCTCCAGCCGAGGGTCGGATCGGTGCGCAGGGCCTCGCCTGCCACGTGGATCTCCGGGTGGTTGATCTGTCCCCCGCGGTGGCCGGTCTCGGCCATCACGGCCAAGGTGACGAACGCCAGGACAAGTGCGACATTCAGCGAGATCTTGGAGAACCGGCGCAAGTAGCGATAGCGCCACAGCTCGATCCAGGCGACAGCGCCGGTAGCGCCGAGGCCGAACAGCGAGATCAGAGCCCAGTCGCGATGGGCGTTGATCGCGGCCTGGGAGATGCCGGGCACCGGCGGCTGGGTCAGGGAAAACATCGCCGCAGCGCCGGTGACGTAGGTCGGCGCCCCGAGGATGGCGCAGATGACGAAGGCCGTGAGGCCCGCCCGCGTCATGCCCTCGTTGCGGCGGATGAGGCCGAGGCAGAAGAAGAAGAGCGTGAAGACGAAGCCGACGGTCGGGAAGTGGTTGAGGATGACGTGAATATGGGCCCAGACGGTGGACGTGCCCATATCGGGCGTCGGCAAGCTGAATTCGCGGTGGTGATTGATGTCCCAGCCCATCCAGGCGGCGGCGCCCATCAGCACCAAGGTGACCGCTTCCAGACCCAGCACGGCCATCAGTGCGGCGGCCGGCACCTTGGGCTTGTGCTGCCCCCGCCAAAGCGCGACCCAGGCAGTCAGCCCGGACAGGACCACCGCCGCGATCGCTGCCAGCGACCATAGATAGTGGGCGTGCACCTGCTGCAAAGAGGTGAAGGGCCGGTCAGCCAGTTGGGGCAGGGCCCCTTGCCCGCTGAGATACGTCGGCAGCGCCAGAACCCCGAGGCAGCCGAAGACGAACAGGCAGGCGCGCTTCAGGACCTCATTGTCGGTCGCCAATGCGGCGATGTAGAAGCCCAGGGCGAATATCAACCCGACCGAAGGGAACACGCTGACCAGGAGGTGAAAGTGCGACCAGGATTCTGGGATCAAATGCATGCACGTTTCCTCGCGTCACTCTTAGTGTGGCGGCGATGCAAGATATATTCAGCGCGTTGCGTAGATGGAGTCCGGGCCGCGCGTTCTCGAAATGTCATGTGCGCTGCACCAAGCGATTTTCCCCCTTTCGCCGCTTATTGTACTTTCTCCAGCAAGTCTTCGTTGAGTTCTACCGGTCGAGCGATGTTGGTCAGTGAGGTTGATATCGAATTCAGTGACCTCGAGCTGCGGCTGCCTTAGGAACACCGC
>JBARBG010000092.1:0-14297 GCA_049792815.1 Steroidobacteraceae bacterium
GTTACCGTTGACAGCAGTTGCACGGGACTTTGCAGCAGTGTGCCTTCCGGTGGCGGCCCGTTCGACATGCCGAGTGAGCCTACGATACCGCCAATACCATCGGCCCCGCAGGCACTCACCAGCAGCATGCAAATCGCAGGTAAAACCAGCCTCTTGTCGATCATCAATAGTCCGGTGCGCAGCCCTGGTCAAGGTTCGACAAGGCAGCATAGTGGTCCGTTCCCTGCCCGGTACGCAAGCCGCACCGGGCGGTATATTCGCGCCATCACACGCGCTGCCGTATACACAAGACACCTCTCCCGCCAAGCCAGAGTTCCTCGGGCTACTGACGTCGTTGTTCGGCGACGTAGGCAATCGCCTACAGTTTGCCAACGCCTCGCTGGCGCGCAAGGATCTCGCCACAGTGGATTCGCAATTTGCGGATCCCGATTTCCCAATCTGGCAGGGAGCCGATATGTACGAGTTGATTCTGACGGTGATGGTGACGTTTGGCGCGCCGGTCGCGGATATAGATGGTCACGGAGTAGCCATGGTTACGCAGCGTTATGTCGTGGCGGTCCAGGGATTCGCGACCAAGGAGGACTGTTTGAGTTTTGACGGTTATCAGAATCTCGAGAGCTCCCTCACCAGCACCTTCGGTTCACAGACCAAGGTCACCCCCGAGACGACGGCGAATTGCAAGTTGCAGCGAGTCGCCGCGACGGCCAGTAACTAGGCAATCAGGAGAGGGGCAATCCCAGGCGCCTCGGCGGCCGTGCACCTCAACCGCGTCTACTTGGGGAGCGTCCGCTCCACCTGCGATGCAAGAGTCCTGGCTTCCTGCGCGCTCAGCCCGGTGATTTGAAATTGGGAGCCAAAGGCCGACCTGATGACCGCGTCCGAGATCACCTGCCGAGCCGTGGGGTCCACATACACCACAGCCATGCGGTTGCCGATATTTTCTCGGGTCGTGCGTAACATCAAGGCTGCGCTTCGCTCATCAAGCCGAATCTGAACGGCAATTCCATATTTGGTCTGCGTCACGTTTACCTGGGCCGGTTTTACAGCAACCTGCCGCCGCAGAAGAATTGGGCGGCCATTCCTCTGCTGATAAAGCCGATCGCCAGGGGGCAGCTGGCCGGTCTGCTGGGCCAAGTAGGCGTCACTTCGGTTGTCGACCAGGTAGAACTCGAGGCTCGCAACCCGCTGCGCAGCCAAGGTCGCCGCCCGTCCTGACGGTACTGCGGCCAGCGCAACCAGCACGAGAATGGCAGTGATGAGCAAAGCGTTCTGCCGCCATCCTATGTGCGCGCGCGGCATTGATTCCTCCGCGAGCTTCTTTAGCCGTCGACTCAGCGTATTTGGTGCCGCCATGGCGACCGTAGCCGAAAAGAGCTGCGGCGTCGACGCGACGCGACGCAGGACAGCGGCGTAAGTCGCTCTGTCACCGATCGCGGTGGCCGCCGCCTCGTCGCTGGTCAGTTCGCTCAGTACCTGCACCCGCCAATACAGCAAGTGTGCCAGGGGATTGAACCAAAAGATGACCCGGTACACAGCGACCAGCCACATCCGGTAGCAATCGTGGTTACGTATATGGGCGACCTCGTGCGCCAATACTGCCACCAGCATGGACCGATCCCAGGACTCATACGCAGACGGGAGCAGAATCGTTGACCCGAAGGACGCCGGTGTTCGCATCTTGTTGCTGACGCGGACGTCAATGGCGGGCGTAGACAATCCCGGCAGCCGTAACGCATTACGGCATAGCTGCGCGCCCAACCACAGTCCAATGATCAATCGCGCTGCCCACACCGTCGCGCCAAGCAGGTAGATGGTCAGACACAGCTGTGCGCCGCGGGTTGCCGTCAACTCGGAATTCATACCCACCAGTGTTGACGGTGAGATTGCAGGCGGAGAAAGCGGTATGCCGAGCGGCGACCCAATGGCCGCGACCGCCCATGACAGCAGTGGCATCGCCAGCGATGCCACCGTGACCAGCGTCCAGGCATTTTTTTCGGCCGCAAGGTCCCGCAACCGGAACGCCTTCAGAACGCCCCATGTCAACCCCAGCAATGCGCTGCCACGCAGGGCAGCTTCGATCACAGCCGCGAGCATCATTTGCCTCCGGGAGTATCCTTTTTGAGCTTATCCATGAGACGCCGCAGGTCACGCTGACTGAGAACCTTGGCCTCGATCATGCCCAGAAGTACGGCGTCAACCGATCCATCACAGAACCAATCTGCTACTCGCTGAACGGCGCGGGCAGCAAGATATGCGGGCGTCTTCACGGCCCGGTAGAGATAGGTCCGCTGCTCCACGCCGTGGGCGAGATAGCCCTTTGCTTCCAGGCGTGTGAGTACCGTCCGAACAGTCGACTCTTTGAGCGGGCGCCGCAGCGCCTGCCGGACCTGATCGGCACTTGCCTCACCCGATCTCCAGACTATCTGGAGCACGTCGCGTTCGAGTTCTCCGAGGTCCTTGCGCATACGCCTCTCATTCGACACTTTGTAGCGCTACAGAACGTAGCATATAAGTGTTGATTCGTCTATCCGGATAGCGCACCGCGGGCCAGCGCCTGGCAGTGGGATAACTGCCTGTTTATGCTTGACTGTTATATGATTGCCCGGAAGACTCGAATCGAATCGCATCTAACTGTATCCAGGGGAACGCAATATGCGACGAACTATAAAGACCATACTGGGGCTGGCGGCGGCGACCTGGTTGACATGGGTTCATGCGGACGTCACGGTGCTGGCGGTTCGGCTTGGGGCGAAGGATGTCGTCGCGCTTGCCAAGTTTTACGACGCGGCATTTGGCCTGAAGGAGATCGACCACGTCGGGCAGCCGCCGACGGAGATCATCATGCGCTACGGCGCCACGGTTGCTGCAGCCAAAGCCGGCTCATCGCCCGAGTTTCTCGTTGCGCGCCGCGATCCCAACGCAGCCAATGACCCGATTACACATGCGGTCTTCCATGTGTCGGATATTGGCGCCACGGTGGTGGCCGCGAAAGCCGCGGGCGCAACGATGAAGGGCGACGTGGCTTCAATCTCCATCGGTGGCATGCCGCTGAAGACCGCGACATTGATCGATCCTGACGGCAATGTACTTGAGCTCATGCAGCTACCCAAGGGCGTCAGCCACCTGCGGCATCCGTAACGATTGCGGCGGCGCGCACAGCGCGCGCGGGCATCTTGTGAGCCGCGTCGCGTGTGCGCAAGGCGCTGCCGTGGCTTTAGCTCTTTAAATCAATAAGTTGCCTTCGCCATGCCCCATGCGGATAGCGCCCTGCCCCACGATGTACCGGAGCCACCGAGTACCCAGCTCACTCATTTGGCGAGTGTAGAATTGCCCGATTGCGCCCGCTGGGCGCCGCCCGACCGCACCGGAGACCCCGAATGACCGCCCTACAGATCTTCGCCGCGCTGATCACCAACCCACGCCGTGCCTTCGCCGAAATAGAGAAGAATCCGCGGTTTGCGGTACCGATGATCGTGCTGCTGGTGTGCACTGTCGGCGTGGTCGTCTGGTTCTACGCGAGCATCGATATTGACTCGTTTATCAACAAAACGCTCGCCGGGCGGGGACTGAACGCCGCGCAGCGCGCTCAGGCCGCAGCCTTTATGACGCGCAACACCCTGATGGGTAGTGCGCTGATCGGGGGCATTCTGGGTCTCTTCGTCATACAGCTCGTGGAAGCCTTCTACTTTTTCTTCATCTACGAGTTCCTCGATGTACGAAAGTCATTCCGGCAATGGTTTGCGTTCACCTGGTGGTGCGGCCTGCCGCAGGTGATCAGCGCGGTAGCGACTGCCGTCCTGCTTTTGCTGGGTCATTCGGCGGCTTCGGTCGACGTTTTGTCACCGTTTTCCCTGAACGCACTGTTCTATCACTTCGATCCTGACGATAGCGGCTATTCTTTATTGAACAGCATTACGCTGGTGCAACCGCTGAGCATAGTGTTGATGGTGATCGGCGCGCGCACCTGGTCGGAGCGCTCATGGGTGCTCAGCGGTGTAGTCGTCATTCTGCCCCGGTTGTTGCTTTACGGTGCCTGGGCTTGGTTCGTCTTCCTCAGGTGAGCAGGGGATAAGCATCGGCTTACGGCAAGCTGTCTTTTGATCCCCGCGCTGCAGGGCGCGCCTTGGTCGGCGTGACCCGCATCACAGCCTTCTGCTCAGAAACTGTGCATAGATGGCTCAATGTCGTCTTATGTGCGCGTACGTCCCGGATGGGACGAGTACGGATCTGAAATGAGGCTGATTGAAGGAGGCCCACAATGCTCAAGGGACTAAGAGCTCTGGTCGGCAAAACTCAGCGCGTTGAGCCGGCAAAGACTCCCGCACGCAGCGCGGCGCCAAAACCCGCGACCGCCAGCGGCGACTATCGCGCGGTCTCGGTGGCACCGGGCAAGGACTGTTGCGCGGCCGCGAACGCCACTGCCGGCAAGCGCTATCTGTTTCGCGAAGCCCCTCGCCTGCCCTTGGATGACTGCACGATGGCGCCAAGCTGCTCCTGCAAGTTCAAGAAGGTCTCGGACCGCCGTGGCCGCGACCGCCGTCAGGTCGGCGCGATTGGAACTGGCCGCGAGTTTGAAGGTCCGGAGAATCGCAAGCAGAAAGAACGCAGATCGGAAAAAGATTGACGTTTGACGCCCGACAACCGCAGCAGAAGAACTGGCGTCGTCGGCAGTTCGTCGGCACCATCGAGATGGTGGGGTGTGTGGGAATCGAAGTGGGACTTATTTCTTTGATTCCGCTATGTTCCGAACACCGAATGGTGCAGTTACCCCTCGGGTTACCCCCACGCAACGCGAAATACCTGTGTCACTCGCCCGGATTTTGCTTGGAATGCCCACCGACTCAAGACCCGCAGCAGACCCGCGGTACGAATTGTGGAGAGCCGCATGGGCAATCACGCAGCGACGCTTTCACGAGCCGGCTGCGCCACGGGCTGCGAGTTCCTCGGCCGTACCAGGAGTAACGGCCCAGTCCCGGTTCCACCTACTGCGCATCATCAGCCACTGAGGCCACTGAGCCTGTGTAATGCAGGCTTCCCGTGTTTGGGCATGCGCATCCGATACGATGTTCATATCAGGTAGATTCAAGAATTGACGGTAAAGGGGAAACAGTGGATCGTCCGCAACCTCCTCCGGGACAACCGGGGGGACTACCCACTCGCGTGGTGCGCAGTAGTAGTTCTGGCCTTTGATCCTGACATACCTAAGACCGTAGTCTTCCGGCTTCAGGGTTGCGCATCCGACGAGCAGCAATGCACTGTTGAGAATGACGAAACCTGTGAAGTGTTTCATACAACCTCGCTTGTCGTGATCTTGGCACTCGCGCGGGGGTATAAGTCTCGGTTCCCGAGGGACCAGCGCAAGCCGACGCCGTACCGGAATGCTAATACTCGCGGCTCATGCGCACCACCTCGATTTGTAACAGTCGATAACGCTGCCTCAACCGGCACCTGTGGCAGATCGGGATGCTTGGCGTCGCCGCCAAGCCAGATGTAAACGGCAGACGCTCGGCAGACTGCTCATGGTCACCTCACAACCCGCCAAGATGAACGCGTTGAACAGACCGGTAGCGTCGTTCCGCAAGCACATGCCGGTTACAGTGTAGGCTCGCGAACGAATCTGTTCGTCTGGCATGCGATGCAGTCGCCTTCGGCGACGACTGTTCCTCGCCGAATTGAGCGATCGTAAAATCCGGTCAAGATGGACATGAAATAGTGATCCTGCTTAAGTGCCACGCGGAGGCAGCGAAAGCACTGCTCGCCGCTGCCAGTGCCTACACGTCACAACGACGGTCACGATCCCTATCGCACTACAGATAAACGGACACGCGTCCCAACATATGCGAGTCAGCGATTCAGAGTGGTGAATATCGGAATTCGCCATCCAGTTTGCTCGTGCAACGGCAGGTACAATCGCGAGGATTATGACGGGCATAGCCGCATCGCGATATAGAATCATCGCCGGAAGCGCCAAAAGAGCGCTCATTGCAAGCCCAAAGCCAATGGCACCACATAGCATCAAACCAATATGGCCTGCCGGGCCCGCACCAGATTGAAGGTTCATACCCCATGCGGCACCGAAAAGACTAATCAATCCCAGTAACGGAAAGACACTTGCAACAAATATTCGGCGTCGTACGTGTCCGGGTGCGACCCACCCAACTAGCACGAGCAGGCCAATGCCTACCACGAGCCGCAGCAGGCCACGCGCGTCGTCGGACAAACCCAGTAACAACGGCGGCACGCCATACCAGATCAAGCGTCCGATTAGGAAGTGAGCTGCAAGGTAAAGTGCCGGAATGACCAATAGACAGTTGATAACTGGCTTGATGGCGCCGATGGCGTGCTCGATGCGCACTGCCGAGATAAACCCCATGGGCCAGATCACGGCCTGCACGTTGTTGTCGCGCGAATCCAGCTGGTGAGCGATGAACAAAACACGGGCAGGTAGGTGCGCCCGGTCGTTACAAGTGGCGCGACAGGCCATTTTATTCGCCAGGACCCGCATTAACCTCGGCGTCACGTTCTGCCCTTATTGCTAACACAGGCACATGTGAGGTCATCATCGCCGTTGCAAGGCGCTCCATTCCCGACGGCGTTCCCCGGTCTCCCGAGTGCATATGGATTGAATGACGTCCAAATTAAAGGAACATTAAAGGGCCTTTAGAAACCGCCTCGTCCTGCGCGCCTGAGGACTCCGAGGCCATACCAGGACAAACAACGCGGCGGCGCAAAACTGTTGGCGCCGTGACGTCACGCGGCCACTTGGTCGGCAAAAAGAAGCTGAGAGTGCAAGGTATCAGTGTTGATCTTCTTTTGGTGCACCGGGCGTACTTCGGCAGCCGTCGCGCCTTTTGTGGTGTCAGTCGTGAAGTAACTTGTCAAGGTACCCAAGGTGGCCAAACTCTATTTGCCAAATTCGGACATCGTCCAGAACATGGTGCAGGAGGTATTCATCAAGGCCTATCTGGTGCTGAGGGCGTTTCGCGGTGACAATGCCTTTTGCATATATCTCTACCGCATTTCGATCAAGTCACCTGGGAATTTCCATACGTGTTGTCGGCGCCACAGAAGTGTGTGGCGAGCATCTTGCCGAGGCCAGTGGCTCTTTCCAGTTCCGCAACAGCGAAAGGATTACCCAACCCTTAATCTCCCATACTTAAGGATCAGTTCGCAACCAGGTCGCGGGAGGTTGTCGTGCGGTCGTATTCACAAAGCGATCTACTGGCCTTCGCACCGTAACAAAATCGGTGGTACATGATTCAAAATCAGGTTGCCTGCTGTGCCTCTGCCGCAACATCATCCGGCGACCGGATTGCGACGATCTGCAGCTGGTGCGATGGGAATTGCACCCGAAAGCAGCTGCCGTGACCCATCTGGCTCTCGACCTCAATACTGGCGCCGTGGGCCGCGCAGATTGCCCGGACGATGGACAGCCCAAGGCCCGCGCCCCCGTTCTCGCGGGATCGAGCGTCGTCGACTCGGAAGAATCGGTCGAAGACGCGCGGAACGGCCGCGGCCGGAATTCCGACACCGGTGTCGACGACTTCCAGTGCGCTCCCAGCATTCACGCTCGTAACCCGCAACGTGACTGTCCCACCGGCCGGAGTGAAGCAGATGGCATTGTGCAGCAAATTGACGATCACCTGCTTGACGCGACCGGAGTCGCCGCGAATCAGTGTCCGGGTAGGCGCCTGGACCTCCAATGTAATGCCCTGATCCTCTGCCATAAGCCGCATTTGTTCGGCAGTTGCGCGAGAAAGAGCCGCCAAATCCAACTCGACCCAATCGCTTCTGTCTTCGCCGGCATCCAGGCGCGAGAGCGCCAGCAAGCCAGAGACCAGGTGCTCCAACCGATCCACCTCCTCCAACACGCTGCCGACTCGTTCTCGCAGGTCCGGATCCGTATTTGTGTTGGTACGTGAGAGCTCCTGGAGTTCGCCCTTTATGATGGTGAGAGGTGTGCGCAGTTCATGTGAGGCGTCTGCAAGAAAACGGCGAGAGGTCTGTACCGAGTACCGTAACCGCGTCAACATATTGTTGAGCGAGATGGAAAGTCGTTCTAGGGCATCCCCGCTTCGCAGTGCCGGCAGCCGCAGCGTGAGATTCTGCAAACTCAGTTGCTCAGCAGTCCTAGACAATCTATCGACGGGACGCAGCGCGTGGCTGACTAGAAAGTAACCGCCAACTGCGGCGCACACGACCAGAGCCGGTATGAGGACAATCAGCAGGGTTGTAAGGTGGCGCAACACTTCGTCCGTGGGTAGAGTCCCAACGCCCACATCAACCCGGTATGTACCGGGCGGGGCGCGGAGTTGTGCAGTGCGAATAAGCAGACTGTCGCCTTGCGCGACCACCGTGGCTATACCCTCACCGGGTGTCGACCCGAGGCGGGCGCTTACAGCGGCGGGATCAAAGCTACCGTCTGCGGGGGCGGAAGATAGATACCAAGGGTCTCCGGCGTGGTCGCTCACGCGCACAAAGCGATTATTAATCTCTGGAGCGATGCGCGTTTCAATTTCCGCCGCGAGCGACTTGCGGCTGACATTCCTTGGCAGCTGCATCAGGATCTGCTCAACTTGGGTGGAGCGGCGCCTTAGGGTGTCGCGCAGATTTGCATGCAAATAGTGTTGAAGTCCATAAAACGCGCTGGCGCCGACAGCGACAAAGGTGACGCCAACCAGCAGCGCATACCAGGCGCCCAATGTAACTGGTAGTGAACGTAGGTTCATTCAGGCGTCGCCTGGCGTCCCGCTTCCGGTTCGCGGACGCAATAGCCCACGCCGCGGATGGTCTGGATGAGCTTCACCGGAAAGGGTTCGTCGACTTTCTTGCGCAAGTAGCGCACGTAGACATCAACGATGTTCGTCACCCCCTCGAAGCTTTGGTCCCATACATGGTTCAAGATCATGGCGCGCGAGAACACGCGACCCGGTGAGCACAGTAAGTACTCAAACAGAGCATATTCCTTGGCCGTTAGTTCAATGCGCAGCCCGCCGCGCCGCACCTGCTGCGTCAGCCGGTTCAGTTCCAAATCAGCGATACGCAGGAGGTCTACGCGCTCAACGGGTGCGCGCCTGAGCAGCGCCTTAATACGCACCAGGAGCTCGGCAAAATCAAAGGGTTTGGTGAGGTAATCATCGGCGCCCGCTTCAAAGTGCGTCACTTTGTCCTCTACTGCGTCACGGGCCGTCAACACCAATATGGGCAGCGAAGGATGTGCAATGCGCACACGCCGGAGAAGTTCTGAGCCGCTCAGCTGAGGCAGCAGCAAATCCAGGACGAGCATATCGTATTCAAACGAATTGACGAAGCGCTCGCCTTCGACACCATTGCCGGCGACATCCACCGCGAAACGCTCGCTGCGCAATCCGCGTGCCACAAAGTCGGCAAGCTTTTGATCATCTTCTACGATCAGTATTCGCATCAGCTACCTCGTCCGCATTGGATGATGCGCACATTAGAGGAGCATTAAAACCATATTAGAAGCAGCTGGGACCGAAGGTCACGAGATTTCTCTGGTATTTCGGATCAGAATCTACCCACCAATACTTCGGAGTCCTTTCATGACATCCCCAATTCGGCGTTGGCTTGCACTCACGGCACTGGCGCTCGTTGGATGCGCGGGTGCTGCGGCCGCAATTGCGCAGCACGGCGGTGGTGGCGGCGGCTCGCACGGTGGTGGCGGAGGCGGATTTCATGGTGGGGGCGGAGGCGTATTTCATGGTGGGGGCGGTGGTGGATTCCATGGTGGCGGTGGGGGCGGATTTCATGGTGGCGGTGGGGGATTTCACGTTGGCGGCGCGGCTCATGTATTCAGCGGCACCCGCGGTGTCAGCGGGTTTCGGGACGGCGGCTATCGCGGTGGTCCGGGATTTCGCGGTGGCTACTACGGAGGTGGGCGCAGTGGCTACTATGGCGGTTGGCGCGGCGGCTACTACGGGGCTGGGCTGGGTTGGCTGGGCTATGGTTTGACATTTGCCACATTGCCCCTTTACTACGATACCTACTGGTGGGACGGTGTTCCGTACTACTACGACGATGACAACTACTACCTCTGGGACGGCAACGCCGATTCATACGTAACGGTGCAGCCCCCAGCCGGCCTGCAGGCGCAGGTAGCGGCTGAGCCCAGTCCTGAAGCGGATCCGAAGTTCGAGGTCTTCGCCTATCCCAAGAATGGACAGACCGCCGCGCAACAAGCGCGCGATGTGAGCGAATGCCGGCAATGGGCAACCGGACAGGTTGGATCGGATGCGACAAAACACGTCGACTATCTCAGGGCGGAGGACGCCTGCCTCACGGGCCGCGGCTACAGTGTGCGGTAACTTCCAGCAACTCAACCGAAGCGTAGGGTATGACATTCAGAGCGAAACTGCATCAGGCGCTGCAACGCAATCCAGGAACGCCGGAACAGGTACCGCAACGCCTGGACTATCCTGTGATCGCCACGACGCACCTTCGACTGCGTCCATTTGCGTTGAGCGACATTTCTGCACTAGTCACCTCGATTACGCAGCACCGAATTGCGGATGTGACACTGGCGGTACCGCAGCCATTTGATTCGCGGCAGGCGCGGCGCTGGATTGAATCACATGCCCGGGCGTGGCAGAGCGGAAAAGCGATTCATTGGGCGGTTTCCACCCTTGAAGATGACCGGTTGGCCGGCTACGTAGGTCTTCACAACATCAGCGTTGACAGCGAACAGGGAGAGTTGAGCTTGTGGATCGCGGAACGCCTCGAGCGCAAGGACCTTGGACTTGAGGCGGCACAGGCGACCCTGGCGTACGCTTTTGCTCAGTTGCAGATTAACCAAGTCATGGCGCATCAGCTGGCCGGTAATTTACTGCTGGCGCGCATCCTGCGTCGACTCGGAATGAAGCTCGACACGGTGCGACAGACACTGTGCGGGTGGGGTCGGACTGAAGAGGGTTGCCTGTGGAGCATCGATCGAGGGGATTGGATGAAATCACTGCAGGATACAACCACTCACTGAGACACAGATGCGCTAGTCAAAGCGGCCTTTTCCTGAGTCACCAGTGGACCGAAGAAGGCCATCAGGTCAGATTCGCGCGGACTCCCGTTGCATTTTGAACGAGCTTCGGATTAGAAGGGCATTAGGGCTGAATTAAAAACAACTCAGCTCCTGGGAGGTGCGGATTCTAAGACACCTAGGAGCACAATGGGCCGCAGTTCAATGAGGGAGGCGTAGCGTGCCGATTCGAATACTGCGTCAATTCACAAAGGCGAGACGGTGGCTGTCATTACCAAGGACCCTGCCACCGTCATCATGCGGAATAGGGATGATGGCTTTCGCCGCGAGTGGGGTGCGCCGGATGCCGGGCTCTCCGCACGCGGCCGATACGATGACGGCCACTGATGGAATTCCGGTGCTGTCCGCCGAACGCGGGCGCAACCCACTGCTGCACAACTCGCCCAGAAAAAGTGCATTTCGCTTGCTTTGCCGGCAAAACAATAGTCTCGGGTAACTGCCGCAATTGTATTGGAGGATCTGGCTGTGTCCCTCATAAGCACCGACGCCGAGGCTTCCCGGCTGCCCGCTTCAATTGCCTCCCACAAAAGAATCTCACTCCAAAGCTATCCGGTAATCGCTGCATGGCATCTGGAGCTCCGCCCGTTTTCGCTGGCTGATATTCCGTGGTTTGTAAAAGTGGCGACAATTGACCGATTTGCAATTACCACGCTTACTGTTCCGAGATCCTTCGACGCCCGCAGCGCGCGAAGGTGGATTAAATCGCATCCCCTGCAATGGCAAAGGCGGCGCGCCGTTCATTGGGTGATCATGTCCCTTGAGGATGACGATCACTGCGGGTACGTAGGCCTGCACGATATTCAAATCGCTAAGCGGCGCGCTGAGCTCCGCTTCTGGACGGCCGAGCGCATCGGGCGCTTTCATCTGATCCTGGAGGCCGCCCAGGCGGCCGTCGCCTTCGCGTTCACCTGCCTACAGGTGGAAAACGTTATGGCGTATCCGCTTGACAACAAGCCTCAGCTACCACGGGTCCTGCGTCAATTCGGCATGCAACGTGATATGGGCACGCCAGAGCCGGGGCACCGCCGGGGACAGGGCAATGCGGTACTACCCTGGAGCGTGTCCCGATCCCACTGGGCAGCCTCGCTGCAAGGGATGGTCATTAACTGAGCCACCACCGTACCGCGCGACGAACTATTTTCGTGGCGCCAATGAATCCAGTCGGCGACCCGCCCCCCCCAAACTCCCTTCAGGGCGCCGGTACACTGACATTGGCGCCCTTTTTATCCCACAGTGAATGTCCAGTAGCGCGATGGCCCGGACTCGCCGATGTCGCGATTCCGCCAAACCGCAATCCGAGCGTACCCGCTAAGGACATCTAGCACTGGTTGGTTTCTAATCCACGCCTAACGCACCTTTAATCATCGATGCCTACGCTAAAGGGATCGACGTATCACGACACACTCCCGAATCCGCTCCGCCAAGGAGGCTGCTATGCGGCATCAGATTCAGCTAACTAGGCAGCGCGAGGCAAAGACATTCCGATGGAAATGCTCCTTGTCGATGGGGTCCGATATTCGGCACTTGATCGAATCCCTCCTTCACTTCGATAGGAACATCCGCCAAACGAGCCATATGAGTGCTGCAAAGGTGGGATAGGCACTAAGGCCCAGACCCAGAGCGCGCGCTGCAGGGGCGATGAGGTAGCCTATCCAGAACAGCGCGCGGCCAACGATGAAAAGGATGGCCATTGCGGGGATCAGCGTCAACATCTCATGCGGCAGCGCCAACGCCAATCCTGCCCAGGCAATCGCCGCGAGCACGGTCTGCTCGAGTGTATTCTGATTGTAGCGAAGAGTGATCTCGAGCAGGCGGCTCTGCGAAAAGCGCGCGCCATCTATTGCGTCCGCCACAAAAAATCGCTGATTGGCGACTACAGCAATTCCGATGAAGAGAGCCAACGCCGGAAGAAGCAGCCATCGTGCTGCAAACGCGAGCCGCGAGACTTGGTCGTCGCCGTCGGGCAACGGCAAGTGCAGATCTGCCAGATGCAGCCACAAGACCATCAACATGACGACCGCTGTAGCCATGCCGATTACGACGAATATCTGTTTGCGCAACATGGCTCAGCGGGGCTTCACTTCGTTCTACCATGCCAACAACTACCAGTGCCGACAATCCGCCGCACTGAATCAGTTGGTCGCTGCATTCAGTTGAGCATACACGGTCAAATGACAGCCCTGCGCACAGTCGAAAGCCACGGTGAGTGGCGGTTCCCGGGCCGATCGGCGACCCTCGATTTAACCGACCCTCCGACGGTCGGTTGTGCACCCGATCCGGTCATCCGCGACCGTCGGCTTTCGGCGGTCTAAGATTGCAGCCGCGGCTCTTGGCCGTGACCTACGGCCACCGCCCGAGCACGCATGCGTCGCCTACGGGGCCCGTTGCCGACCGTTCACGTTCAAGAGTTAGTTGGTCGCAGTCCTTCGCCACCAGTCTCGCGCGGCTTTATCGAGTTCCGGCATGGTGGGCACCACATTCTCCACACCGCGGGCCGATTCGTTCCCATCGTCAACCCTGGTCGCAAATGCGGGCGATCCCCCGCGCGGCCGGTTCGGCGGTTCAACAGGGACCATTTCCGGCAACCCGTGGTCATCGGGCGGCTTACGCCTCGCCAGTTCTGCATGTAAGCGTTCAATCTCAATTGTCGCTAGTCTGAGCGCGGCCTGCGACTGCCGCACTACTTCAGTTGCGTCGCGAAGTAGCTTCCATGCCTCCGGTGAATTTGCCGTCTTGCCCTCGAGGTCCCCACGCAACCGGGCCAGCAGATCCTCAAGCTCCATACGCAACCTTGGCACTAAGGAATCGTTCGGTGGCACTGACTCGTCGGTCATGCGTCATCTCCGTGGCTGAAAACCTAGAATCGTTCTACCGCCTACTTGGATCACCGTCAACGCCGCGCGTGCCCGCTACATATCTTGCCGGCTCCAGTTCGACACGGTTCGGGTCAAAGGAACGTCGTGCACCCACCGCGGACGTTACAAGTGGCCGCTATTCGGCTCATTGTGGTGGATCCGGTTTCTCAAGTACGACTCCTAGTGTTCAAGAACCGCGCAACAAATCCCCACAATTCTCTACAATCAGACGGGTGGCTTCGGTTCTTAGGACAGATGTCTTGAGGGGTTAAGTGGATCTGCCCGCCTTGTTGATGATCTCTTCGCTCCGTCTCTTCGTCAATCGTTCCGACGCCACGTAGTCTGACGCGTAGCGGCAGAAGCTCCGGCGGGGATCGTGCTGCCGCGACACT
>JBARBG010000093.1:0-12639 GCA_049792815.1 Steroidobacteraceae bacterium
GTTCCTGATCCGGGCCGCAAAGGCCTTCAAGATTCCCATCGTGCTGAGCTCGGTCGGCGTCGAGATGGGCGTGAACCGCCCGACGCGCGCCTCAATCCGCAAGGAATTGCCCGAACTTGCGGTGATCGATCGAAGTTCCATGGACGCCTGGGAAGACAAGGCATTTCGGTCCGCGGTTGAAAAGACCGGCAAGAAAAAGCTGATCTTCGGCGCCCTTTATACCGAGATCTGTCTGGCGTTCCCGATCGTCGATGCCATGCGGGATGGCTATGAGGCCATGTTCGTCGTCGACGCCGTGGGCGGAATGTCGCAACTTGCGCACCGGACCGCCATCGAGCGCCTGACCGCGGCCGGCGCTGTTCCGAACACTTCCCTCGCGCTGGTGACCGAACTCTTCCGCGACTGGAAGTCCCCGATTGCCAACAAGGCCCGGGACGTCATCACGTGGTATCTCCCCGAGGTCCAGAAGCTAGCCGCAAGGCGCTGAGGCTTGCTCCTTACGTCGCCACATCGATTCGAAAGGAAAACACAATGTCATCCTCAATCGCACAGTTAAGCCGGTCCGTCGCCATCACGGGCGCAGGCGCTGGCCTCGGCCGAGAAATTGCGCTGGGACTGACCGCCAAAGGCTATACCGTTTTCGGCACGGCCCTGTCCGAGATCGAGGTCCAAGAACTGAAGGACGCGTCGGATGGCCACGTGAGCCTGGCCATCTGCGACATGACCCAGGAAGCGTCGGTGCAAGCCTGGGCGGGTAGCGTGTCCGATAGGCTCGGCGATGCTGGACTGGATCTCCTGATCAACAACGCCGGGATCCTAACGCCAGGGCCGATTGAGATTCTGCCGCTCAACGCCATCCGGCGCGAGTTTGATGTCAATGTCTTCGGCGCCCTGTCGGTCATCAACGCCTTTCTGCCGGCGCTTCGCAAGGCACACGGGCGCATCGTTCAGGTCAGTACCTGGACGGCCAGCGTGCCGCTGCCGTTCAACGGGCCCTCCGGTGCATCGAAGGCGGCCATGGAAGTGTTCTCGGCCGTCTATCGCGCGGAGCTCAAGTCCTTTGGCATCGATGTCGTCGTGGCCGCCGCCGGCAACATGAAAACCGGAGGCCCTGCCAAGACCGCATCCGCGCTGGCTCGCTTCGCGCAGGGCATGACCCCGGCGCAACGGGTTTTGTATGGACCGGCATTCGACACATTCACTGCCAAGCTCAACGGCATGCAAAGCGAGGGGCTCGACGCCGCATCGGCCGCCGCGCGAGTGATCGAAGTCGCCGAGCAGATCCCCGCCCCAAGCCGTGCGGCAGTCGGCTCCGACGCGGAGCAAATGCTCAAGGCCGCTCGGGAACGAACCGATGCCGAACTCGACGCCCTTCGCCTCCAGATTGTCGGTCTCGGCTGAGACCTCCGCATTCCCCATATTTTGATGAAGGAGACTCCAATGCTCGTACTCGTCAATCCAAACGACAGTCGCGCCGTGCGCAACAAGGACAACGTGCTGGCTCTCTATGACCTGATGATCAACCGGAAGCGGTCGGAGGATGCGACGGCAACCTTCCTACGTCCCGACTACATCCAGCACAACCCCCTGATCGCCGACGGGTCGGTGGCCCTGGGGCAGTACTTCGGACAGGTCACTCGGGCGCATGAACGTGCGCGCGTGGTGGTCCACAAAATCATCGCTGTCGGCGACTACGTGTTCGCCCACGTAAACTTTCTGAACCTTCTGACCGACGACCCTGCCGACACCGGCATCGCAGGTGTCGATATCTACCGGTTCGACAGCGATGGCAAGGCTGTCGAGCATTGGGACACTCTGCAGCTCGTCGGTGACCCGACCAACTCGGCCCCGTGGGTTGGTCCCAACATCCCTCGCGCCAATGCCCAGGGCATGTTCTGAGGGGCGGCGGCCCGACGAAGGCCGAGCTAGCCTAGCTCGGCTCCGCGCCGACCCAAAGCCACCAGGTCGGCGCTTTCCAACACACGCTTGGATCCACCCCTGCGTGCGGCGAGGATCATCGCGCGGCCGAGTTCTTCAGTCGTGATGACGCCATTGGGCCAGAGCCACTGGAGTATTGGCCAAAGGGGTGACACCAGCGCGAGCAATATCCCGCCGCCGGGCGCCTTCGAGCGCTCACCGTGCATCGGGCGCAGCGCTCCGAGGCGAATCATGATCGCCTCGGGAAACAGCGCGAGAAGATCGCTTTCCGTGCGGCCCTTCACTCGGGCCCACATGGCCTTGCCGCCGGTGCCCATGCCGGAGACGTAGAGGAACCGCATCTTGGCATTCTGACGAGCCAAGGCGCGGGCCCAACCCATCGTGAGGTCGTACGTGAGGTGCGTGAATTGCGCTTCGCTCATGCGTACAGAGGAGACGCCAAGGCAGAA
Organism: Steroidobacteraceae bacterium; assembly: GCA_049792815.1. Taxonomy (GTDB): domain Bacteria; phylum Pseudomonadota; class Gammaproteobacteria; order Steroidobacterales; family Steroidobacteraceae; genus DAIDKA01. The sequence goes on from JBARBG010000093.1 coordinate 2,388, forward strand.
CAAGCACGTATCGTAGTCGTTCAACTCGCCGGCATCCACGGTGGTGTCGAACAGATCCGCGTGGACGAGATCACGCAGTTTCGGATGCGATTCACCGGACGGCTTGCGGCCGATCGACAGAACGGACTCGATGTCCGGGTCGAGGAGGCATTGGCGAAGGACGCCCCTTCCCACCATGCCCGTCGCGCCGAAGAGAATGACCTTCATCGCCCCCCCGCCCAGTTCTCGGCGAGCCTACCCTGATGTTCAATCCTAAAGACGTTCAGAGCTCGAGATTCCTGCACCAGCCACCGAAGCGAGGTCCAGCAGATAATTAGCCATCCCGAAAGTCCAGTGCAAATCCCGACAACAAAAACTGCAGCCTACAAGGCTTCCTTTTCCCAGCCGCCTCCCAAGGCCTTGAACACCGCAATTTGATCCTGTACTAGCGTCGCATCGGAAGAGGCGACCGCGCCATCGAGGCTCACCAATGACTGCTCAGTCGTGAGGAGCTCGAGCGCGCTCAGTGAGCCTGCCGCAAACTCGTCGCGTGCAATCTCGAAGGAGCGGTGGATGCGGCCCTGCGCCTCCACCAGAGCTTGTCGATTATCCAAAGTGGCGCTGTAGGTCGAGAGGGCCTGCTCCGTTTCCTTCAAAGCCGTGAGCACGACCGAATCGAATGCGGCGAGCGCCGCCGCCTGGGTCGCCGTGGCTTGACGCACCCGTGCGCGCGGGGCCGCTTGATTGGGGAAAGACCAGCTGATCGAGGGTCCCAGCCCCCAGATGAGCCCAGCATTTGTCGTCAGTTGCGACACCTCGGTCGCGGCCCCGCCATAGAAGCCGGTCAGCCGGATGGTCGGATAAAGGTCGGCCGTCGCCACCCCGATGGTCGCGGTCGCAGCGGCGAGTCGTCGCTCCGCCTGGCGCACATCAGGCCGGCGACTGATGAGCGTGCGTCCGTCCCCTACGGGGATCAGGGCACTCAGGTGCGGTGGGGTGACACAGACCTCCAGCTCGCGCGGGGCGTTGGCCGGCGTTCGGCCCAGCAGCGCCGTGATCTCAAAAAGTGCCGCACGGCGCAACCCCTCGAGCTGGGGAATGCTGGCCCGGACTTGAGACACGAGCGCTTCTGAGCGCTGCACGTCGAATTGCGAACCGGCCCCTGCCTCGTAGCGCTGCTGGGTAATCTCTGCCTCGCGGGTCACGATGTCGCGCGACTGGGCGGCCACGGTGAGCTGTTCTCCGAGGGTGCAGATCGCCGCGTAAGCTTGCGCGGTTTGCGCCGCGACCACGACCCGTACGGAATCGCGGGCCGCGGCCACGGAGTCGGCATTGGCACGGGCCTGCTCGAGACTGCGGCGGATACGGCCGAAGAGATCGACCTCGTAGGCGGCCTGAAAGACATCCTCATAGAGCCAGATTGTCTGCGGCCGATGATCCCCGAGCTCGAGAATTTCATCCGTCACCGGATCGCGCCCGCGGACACCCGCTGCGGCCGCTTCCGTAGAGGGAAAGCGCTCGGCGCCGACGATCGCCAGTGCGGCGCGGGCGGCCGCAAGGTTCGCATCGGCGGCCGCCAGATCTCGGTTGGCCGTGAGCGCCTCCTGCACCAGCTTGTCGAGCTGTGGATCCTCGTAGAGCCGCCACCAGGCGGCCGGCGGAGGCGCGGCAGTTTCCAGCGCAGCATCCAGCGAGACGGGCGGCGCTGCGGCGCCCGGCGGCAGCGCCGGCGCCTGGTAATTCGGCCCGGCAGTGCACGCTGCGAGGCAGGTGAGGGCGCCGCCGAGCAGGGCGCGGATTCGAATCGGGGACTGCGAGGCGAATTTCATGACCTCGCCGACCTGCTGGTCGCAAACATAGACGGGGCGGAGGCGGGCCCCGTCGGCGCCACGCTGCGCGTGACCACGATCAGGAGCGCCACGGCGGTCAAGAATGCGATGGCCACAAAGCCATCCATGACGGCCTGGGTGGTGGCGGCCGCCCGCACCAGGGTTCCGAGCACCGCCTCCCCGCGGTGTACGGCGCCGACCGGATCGATCTCGCGGGTCGTCGCCGCACCGTAGGCGCCAATTCTTTCCACCACCCGTGCATCACCCGCCTGCACGTGCAGTCCGATCAGGTTCGATGCGATCTGCTCGCGAATCCGCGCCAGGGTGGTAATGAAGGCCGAGCCGATCTCCCCGCCCATCAGCCGCGCCGTCTGCAAGACGGCACCAAACGTCAGCGCGTCCTGAGGTTTGAGATGGAGGATGCCGAAGAAGATCACGCCCGAGAGCGCAAAGCTCTGCCCCAGCGCCTGAAGCAGCGCGGAGGGCAGAAACTGGTCCGAACCCCAGATGGGAGTCAGTTTGTAGGCGACCATCAGACAGGCAATGCTAATGAAGATGAAACCGATCGAAGAGACCAGGCGCGGATCGGAGCGACGTAGCATCAGCGCCGCCAGCGGACAGAAGAGCAGCTGGGGAGCCGCTATCCACAGCAGCGTACCGCCCACCTCCAGGTCACGATAGCCGCGCACCGATCCGAGGTACAACGGTATCAGATAGCTCGTGGCGAGAATCGTCAGACGCAGGAAGGCAATCAAAATGAACTGACTCGGCATAGGCGCGCCGAACACCACCCGCAGGTCCAGCAGCGGATGCGCCGCGGTGGCCTCATGAGCGAAGAATGCCAGCAGCAGCAAGCCTCCCGCCAGCAGCAGTCCCCATTCCAGCCCGGAATTCAGCCAGTCGAGTCGGTTGCCTTGATCGAGCGCCGCGTAGAGCAGGGCCAGTCCTGCTCCGCCGCTCGCTAGGCCGAAGAAGTCGCGCGGCGGAGCCACCGTGATCGGCTTTTGAACGACTCCGTAGCGCAGGCACAGGCTCATGATGAGGGCCAGGGGCACGTTCTGCCAGAAGATCCACCGCCAGGAGTGATGCTCGACGTACCAGCCCTCCAGTGAGGCCGAGATGTTCAGCGACAGCTCGAGATTCAGTGCATAGATGGCAATGCCGAACGCCCAGTACTTGGGCGGGGTATTGAGCAGGAGGAAGCTCAGGGTCAGCGGGATGAAGAACCCCGAGGCTGTCCCGCCCAAAAACTGCATGGACAGCAGCATCGACAGCGTCGCCGAATACGGGGTCAGGAGCGAGATCACCGCAAAGGCGAGCGACGCCCAGATCAATACCCGGCGCGAGCCGTAGGCCGCCCCCGCCCACACGGCGAACAGGGTGACGAACATCTGGGCGACGGTCTGTGCGGTGGTGATCCAGGCGCCCTCATCGAATCCGGCGCCCACGGCGCCGCGAATATCAGCGAGTCCGAAACTGGACAACCGCCCGTTCAGGGTCGAGATGAACGTTCCCATGAGCACGGCGACGAGCCCAAGCCACGGTATGGAATCTGGCGGTGAAGGCAGAGTCGGGGCGGACAGACCCAGCCCGCGTGGTGGCACGGCGCTCATCGGCGCTTGTCCTCAGCGTAGATCGATGCTTCCACGGACATTCCCGGTATGAGCCGACTCGCAAGACCGTCGGCATCATCGATGGCGATCTTCACCGCGATACGTTGCACCACCTTGGTGAAGTTTCCCGTCGCGTTGTCGGGCGGCAGCAGTGCAAACTCAGCGCCGGAGGCCGGCGCGAACTGCAGCAAATGGCCGCGCAGCTTGTGACCGGGAAAGCTGTCGACGGTGATTTCAGCCTTCTGGCCGACCGCCATGTGCGTAATCTGGGTCTCCTTGTAGTTGGCAATGACCCAAACTGTCGGTAGCGGTGTGAGCGTCGTGATCTGGGTGCCCACCCCCACCAACTGGCCTGGCTTGACCTGGCGCCGGCCGATCACCCCATCCTGCGGCGCGGTCACCGTGGTGTACTGCAGATTGAGCCGCGCCGTAATGAGAGCGGCGCGCGCCGCCGCAAGGGCCGCCTGGCTTTGTTCGAGTTGCCCATCGAGCACGGCAAGGTCACGCTCGGTGGCCAGCGCCTGCGCGCGATTCTGCCCAAGTTGCGCCTCAAGCTGGGCGTGAGTCGTGTCCAGCTTTTCACGCGCTTCGGTCGAGGAGGAGCCGGTTTGCAGCAATCGCAGCTGCCGAGCGCGGTCTTTGTCGTTCTGCCGCTGAAGGGCCGTCGTCGAAGCAACGACCTCACGCGCCGCGTCGATATTGGCCCGCTGCAGTTCACGCTGAGCCTGGAGCGTCCGAGATTGGGCCTGGGCGGCGGCAATGGCCGCCTCCGCCTGGGCCACGGCGGCCCGATAGTCCTCATCGACCAGCTGCGCCAGTACCTGGCCGCGGTGAACCTGCTGGTAGTCCTGAATCGGCAGATCTCGCAGGTAGCCTGCCACCTTGGAGGTGATCGGCGTGAGATCTGACTCCAGGTAGGCATCGTTCGTACGCTGCCAACCCTCACCGCCCTCCCAGCGGTTCCAGTTGGTCGACACGATCGCAATAATCGCGATCGCCACCAGGAACACCAGAATGCGCCAGGTGAACTCGAAGATCCTGTTCCAGTCGGGCCGGAAGGCGTTCACACGTCGTTGTCCGAATCTTGTTCTTACGTTAAAGCGCGACGGGCGACGGTATCACCCTTCGAGAAGTCCTCGTTTCTTAGCATACACGCGGCTTCGCCCAGCAGGCCACTACCCAGCGGCCGCCCCGTGGAGCACTGCGGATAGCATCGTCCGCAGACCATTCCACATGATCTGCACGCCGATGCAAAACAAGATGAAGGCCGAAAGGCGAATCAGTATGTTGGTTCCCGTTCGCCCGAGTTTGTTCAGGATCCGGTCCGCGTAGCGATAGCAAAGATAAATGCTCACTGCGACAATGAATACGCCAATGACATGAGCCAGCGCAGTGGTAAAGAGGGATCTGAATTCCCGAGGAGGATTGGCGCCCAGGGTGATCGCCACGGATATGGAACCGGGACCGACTGTTAAGGGCATGGTCAGTGGATAGAACGCTCGCTGCGTGATGACATCCGGATCAGGAGTCGACATGCGATCAGAGACCGCGGGTGACCCGGGAGTCATTAAGAAGGACCAGCCGATGGCACACACGATCAATCCGCCACCGACCTGCACGGCTGGAATCGACACGCCAAAGATATCCAGAACGTAGGCGCCGATCAGTACCGAGACTGCCAACAGGAAGAAACTGTTTATAGAGACCAGTCGCGCCGTGCGGGCCCGATCCTGTGGCGTCAGAGGACTGACCATTGCCAGATAAATCGGAGCTCCCCCCAATGGATCAACAATGGGAAAGAGCGCTGCGATCGCCAGTAGGACTACAGCAATGAAGTGTTGAATGGCCTGCAAGGGCATTGGGATCGCGCTCTGGTTACCGGACGAGTCAGATCAAGGTGAACGCACTCTCTACCATTTACCATAATTGGTATCTAGTGTGCTAACTCGTTGAAAGATCAGTTATTAATCGTCATACCATCGCAATTGGACCGTGTGCAGTCTGGCGCGTTCTGCAAGAGCATTGGCGTCTTTTGCTAGTTACGCGGACCCGCATCTGAGCCACACTGAATTTGAGAGCCGGGGTCCTTCCAAAAACACAGCGACCTTGGTAAAGCCGAGACTTCATGAAGGGTGACACAGATGCAAACAAATGAAACCACGACTCCCGTAAGAGCCTTTGATCGCGCCTATATCAACGGCAAGTTCGTCACTCCCCATGGAACGCAGATCGTCGATCTGGTGAACCCGACCGACAACAAGGTCATCGGCAAGGTCACCATGGCAGACGAAATCGACACTCGAAAAGCCATCGGTGCAGCGAAAGAGGCCTTCAATTCCTTTTCGCAAAGTAGCAAGGAATACCGGATGGAGCTCCTGCAGCGGCTGCACGACGCCGTGGCCAAGCGAATGGATCCACTCGTTGAAGCGACGGTCGTGGAGTACGGCGCACCGCAAGACCGTGCGAAGGGCTCCAACAACCTTGCGGCGAACATTTTCCTGCACTTCAAGAAAGTCCTTGAAGATTTCGAGCTGGTCAAAACTGTCGGCACATCAAAGGTCGTGATGGAGCCGGCCGGCGTAGTGGGCATTTTTACGCCGTGGAATTCGAGCGCCGGCTCGATCGCGATCAAGGTGGCGCCGGCAATCGCTGCCGGATGCACAGTCGTCATCAAGCCCAGCGAGATTAGCGCTATGCAAACCGAAGTGTTGATGGACGCTTTTCATGAAGCCCGGTTGCCTCCTGGCGTCATCAATGTCGTGACGGGCCTCGGCGAGGTCGTCGGGACGGAGTTAACGCGAAGTCCCGACATTCAGAAAGTCGCTTTCACCGGTTCGACGCAGATCGGAAAACTGATCGCCAAGAACTCCCTGGACACAATGAAGCGATTGACGCTGGAGCTCGGAGGCAAGTCGCCCAACATCATCCTGGACGACGCCGATCTCGCCACGGCGATCCCGATGGCCATCAACGCCTGCTTCCTGAATAACGGGCAGGCCTGCATTGCGGCCTCGCGTCTGATCGTGCCGGAAGACCGCCTCGAGGAAGTGAAACGATTGGCCAAGGCGGCCGTCGAAACAATCAAAATGGGCGATCCGACGGATATGGGCGTCACCCTCGGTCCATTGGCCAGCACAAAGCAGTACCAGCGCGTGCAGGAGTACATCAAGTCTGGGATCGAAGAAGGTGCGGAACTCGTCATCGGCGGGGAAGGTCGTCCCCAGGGACTTGAAGGGGGGAATTTCGTGAAACCCACCGTGTTCGCCAACGTCACCCGCGAGATGCGTATCGCGAAGGAAGAAATCTTTGGACCGGTTCTATCAATACTGACGTACAAGACGGAGGCGGAGGCCATTGACATCGCCAATGACACCGAATTCGGCCTCATCGCCTACGTCAGCTCGGCGGACCCGGAAAGAGCCACCCGTGTGGCGCGCAAACTCGCCGCCGGCCGCGTCCTGATCAATACATTAAGTCACGATCCGTTTGCTCCCTTCGGGGGGTTCAAACAATCGGGGATCGGCCGGGAAGGCGGCATCTTCGGGCTGCAGGAGTACCTGGAACCCAAAGCGATCATCGGCTAACTCGAGGAATGTCCTAAATGACCGTCCACGTGCAAGACCGTTTCAAAGCCGCGAACGCCTTTTGGATAGGGCTCGCCAAGATCGGACTTGCTCCAGCTGCGGTGCTGAGCCAAGCTCGGTTGCCACTGACTGTCTTCGACGGCAAGAAGAATCTCGTCACAACGGCGCAGTTCTTCGCACTCTGGCGTGCCGTGGGCGAGCTGTCTGCTGATCCGGCCGCGGGCCTGAAAATCGCCACCCAGATCGATGTTGGCAATCGGCCACCCTCGACCATGGCAGCCTATTACGCCCGTGACTATCGCGATGCCCTCACCCGCCTGGCTCGCTTCAAGCAACTGTGTGCGCCCGAGGAACTGCAAATCAAGGTGAGCAAGGACGAGTGCGTGATCGAGCCTGTGTGGCTCCACGCGCAGGAAGAAACACCGCCCTTGTTGACAGAGGCCGCCTTCGCCTCCTTCCTTGAGATGGGCCGCCGCGGCACAGGGCATTGGGTGGCGGCGAAGAGGGTCGAGCTGAAGCGCAGCGCGGAGGCGACCGGCTTCCACGAAGCCTACTTCAAGGGCCCGATTCGGTTCGGAGCGCGACGCAATGCGCTCGTCCTGCACGCGACCGATCTTGATCGGCCGTTCCTTACCTACAACGCCGAGTTGCTTGACATGTTGAATCCGCAGCTCGAACGCGCGCTTGAGGAGCGCCGTGCGCAAAGTGCGATCCGTGAACAGGTTAAATGGATTCTCAAGCGCCTGCTCGCGGGAAGGAGGCCGGAGCTAGCGACCGTGGCGCGCGAGCTCGGGTTGAGCGATCGGACCCTGCAGCGGCGAATAATCGATGACGGCGCAACCTTCCGGCAGTTGCTTCTTGAGGCGCGTCAGGAACTGGCGCACGAGTACCTCAAGCGGCCGGAAATAGATGTCACGGAAGTGGCATTTCTGCTTGGCTACGAGGATTCGAATTCTTTCTATCGGGCTTTTCGAACGTGGGAGGGGACGACACCCTCCCAATTGAGGGCAGCGCTTCGACGATCCGAAACTAGGCAGTAAGTGCGAGAGGAGATGACGGTCTGGTGGATTCTCGGTCCGGCTAATACCTTTCTGTAATTGGCTTTTAGCAGCCGTACTTGCAGTCGCCAGGCTCGATGGCGTGCGAGCCGTGGTTGCGTCCTCAATTGATTGCACCCGAACCGAGAGTCGCCTCCGCGGGCCGTCCGCCGTGGCGCTTCTCGTCCACGGTTGTCCATGCGTGACCAGCCAAGTCCAGGGCAGATTGTGCCGTACTTCTGGGACAATGTTGTCGTAAGTGCTTGATTTTATGGTGGGCGGTCCAGGGCTTGAACCTGTGACCCCTGGCGTGTGAAACGGTGGTCAGGGCCTTACGTATCAACGATATGCGAGGGGAGGGCCAAGGGCAACAGTCACTTAGCATCACGCAACGTCATTCGGTGTCATTTGGCGTCACCGGCTAACTGTCCCAGATTGTCCCACCGGCACAGGCCGCTTGTACCGGAAGGAGACGCGGGCGGCCGATTTACTGCGCAACCTTGAAGTATGTATCAGATACATATATTATACGTATATGGGTCCGAAGTTCGATCCCGACAAGGACGCTTCCAATATCGCCAAGCACGGCCTGTCTCTGGTTGAAGGAGAAGGTGTGTTGAACGATCCGCTAGGTCTGACCTTGGAAGATGATTCCTCCGAAGGAGAGTCTCGCTGGATCACAGTCGGGATGAACGCCGGCGGCGAAATATTGGTGGTTGTTTGGACAGAGCGCGACGACGGCGAGCGCCTAATCTCTGTGCGACAAGCTACCGCGAAGGAGCGGAAAGATTATGAAGGCTGAGTACGATTTTTCCAAAGGGCGGCGCGGGCAAGCACTGCCAACAAAGGGTAAGACCCGCATTACCATCTACATCGACGATCAGATCGTCACTGCGTTCAAGGCGGAGTCGGCGCGGACAGGTATCGGATATCAGACGCTCATTAACGAGGCGCTCGCGCAGTACTTAGGCACCACTGAAAAGCCGATTACAGCCGAACAGGTGCGAAAGATCGTTCGAGACGAGCTTGCGCACGCGCGCTGACGGTAAGGACCTGCAGCAGAGCACCAACGTTTTGATTATCAGATTCTGGTGAAGGTGCGTTAGTGGCCCCAAGCTGCCGGACTCGACTGGCCGCTTTCGGGGAAGTGAGATCGATCCGTTCATGGCCCGATATTCCGTCGAGCAATGATCAATCGGATTGTAACCAGCGAGCGGCGGCGTCGGCCGTGTCCTCCGGCCGGGTATTGAATGCAATGGAAGCGCTCGGCGCAGCTTTGCGCACAGCGTTGATGACGATCTCGAACAGGGGCAGGCTTTTTGGAGGAAGCCTAATGCCGCCTCCAATCACCACGCAGTCATAGTTTGCTGACGACAGCTGCTTCTCCAGTATGAGGGAAGCCGTTTTGTCGGGCTGAATCAAGCAAAGATCGGCATTCCATCCCCGCTCCTTTATCTTTGCCATACCGATCGCTATTCCAGCGTGGATCTTTTCGGCATTGAAGCCCGCCGGTATGGCGGGATCGGAGAAATCCACCGTTTCAGGTGTCTGGCCGATGAACAATACGCGTGCCATCTGATCTTTCTCCCGCAGAGCTGACGTGGCTCGTCACATTCTTCCACGATCGCGAGCAAAACTGGGGGGACGAATTGACAGCTATCTAGTCGTGGTCGGTCAACTGTTCGAGTTGCAGAACACTGGCAAGGAGCCCAGGGACGCTCAAATCAACATTCAAACGTTCCCAGTGAAGTCCACCTCCGCGGCCAAGGACCTCGACAGCCCGGATATCGCCGCGGGTGGCGTGCTTGAGTTCTGGGATGAGCCGGATTGGAATTTGTAGCGTCACGCCGCTCGTCAGCACGACCTCAAGTGCGCATATTCTAGACTGGTAGCGTGCGCTCGCAGCTCTGGGTTTTTGCCTGGCAGCCCGGCGCCCGGCGAGTGAGGCCCTCGCGAAGTTTCGACGCAACTCACTACGGATCCATGCCGGTGCTGGTGTCCGAATCACTTTGGTCATCCTTTGCGCCTGCCATGATGGGTTCGCGCCGCCCTGGGACTGGTGCGGCTGGCTGTCCCAAATCCCAACGAATGGAACCAAATAATCACACGTAAGTGTTTGATTATATGGTGGGCGGTACAGGGCTTGAACCTGTGACCCCTGCCGTGTGAAACGGATGTCAGGGCCTTACAGATCAACGATATGCGAGGCG
>JBARBG010000094.1:0-41518 GCA_049792815.1 Steroidobacteraceae bacterium
GCCGCAGACCGGCCAGTTCTGCGTGATGCCGGCGTGGCAGCCGGCCTACATCGGGCTGGGCAGCAACCTATCGGATCCCGCAGCGCAGCTGCGACAGGCGCTGCGAGGTCTCGCGAGCCTGCCGCAAACCCTGTGCGTCGCCGTCTCGCGCCTGTATGGCTCGCGCCCGATGGGGCCCCCGACCCAGCCTGACTTCGTGAATGCGGTGGCCGGGCTGCTGACCCGGCTGACGGCGCTCGAGCTGCTGCGGCAGCTGCGCCGGATTGAGGCCCAAGCAGGGCGCCCAGGCGTGCACGAACACTGGGGGCCGCGGGTCCTGGACCTGGATGTGCTGGTCTTCGGTCGCGAGCAGTGCGCCGGCCCCGAACTGGTGCTGCCCCATCCGGGTGTAGTGGCGCGCAACTTCGTTCTGTATCCTCTGGCGGATATCGCGCCGGATCTGGAAGTGCCGGGTCGAGGCCGGGTCCGGGAGCTTCTGGCCCATGTTTCCGCTGATGGCCTCTGGCCCCTATGACTGCCACCGCTACTGCCACCGGATTTCGCTATATCGTCGTCGAAGGCCCGATCGGCGTGGGCAAGACCAGTCTCGCGCGCCGGCTGGCGGAAACCTATGACGCGACCCTGATCCTCGAACAGGCTGCCGAGAACCCGTTCCTGGAGCGCTTCTACCGCAACCCGCGCGCGGCGGCCTTTCCCGCGCAGCTGTACTTCCTGTTCCAGCGCACCCAGCAGCTGCAGGGCCTGAACCAGTCGGACCTGTTCTCACCGGTGCGGGTGGCGGACTACCTGCTGGCCAAGGATCAGCTGTTCGCCCGCATCACCCTGGACGAGGCCGAATTCAAACTCTATGAGCAAGTGCACGCGAAGCTCGGCGGCGTCGCGCCCAAACCGGACCTGGTCATCTACCTGCAGGCACCGGTCGATGTGCTGCTGGCGCGCATCGGACGCCGCGGTATCGCCTTCGAACAGCAGATCGAGCGCGCCTACCTGACCCGGCTCAACGAGGCTTACTCGCGCTTTTTTCATGAATACGATGAGGCGCCGTTGCTGATCGTCAATGCCGCCTCCATGGACCCGATAGGCAATCAGTCGGACTACGATGACCTGCTGCTCGCCATCAGCCGCGTCAAACGCGGACGCAACTACTACAACGCAATGCGGCACGGAATCATCTGAATGGAATCGGTCACAACCATCGCGCACGTGCGTGAGCGCGTGCGCCAGTGGCGTGCGCAGGGCCTGCGGGTCGCATTCGTGCCCACCATGGGCAACCTGCATGCCGGGCACATGAGTCTCATCGAGGCGGCGCGCCACCATGGCGACCGGTTTGTCGCCAGCATCTTCGTCAATCCAATGCAGTTCGGGCCCAATGAGGACTTTGCGCATTACCCGCGCACGCCGCGCGCCGACGAGCGCATGCTGGAGGCTGCGGGATGCGATCTTATGTTCATGCCCGATGTGGCGGAGATCTATCCCAACGGTCCGGAAAATGCCGCGCGCGTGGAAGTGCCGGTGCTGTCGAACATCCTGGACGGGGAGTTCCGGCCCGGGCATTTTCAAGGCGTCGCCACGGTCGTCACCAAGCTGTTCAACATCGTCGCCCCGGACGCCGCCATATTCGGTGAGAAGGATTTTCAGCAACTGACGGTCATACGGCGCATGGTGGCGGACCTTTGCATGCCGCTCACCATCATCGGCGCGGCGACGGTGCGCGAAAGCGATGGGCTGGCGATGAGCTCGCGCAATCAGTATCTGACCGCCGATGAGCGCGGCGTCGCGCCGGCCATTTACCGCCAACTGCAGCAGGCGCGCACGCGCCTGCTCGGCGGTGGCGCCGACCGGGACGTGGAGAGCGAAGGGCTGGTGGCCCTCACCGCGGCGGGCTTTCGTCCCGACTATTTCGTGGTGCGCGACGCCCGGGACCTGCAGCCGGCGCGGGCGAACAGTCCGGAGCGGGTGGTGCTGGTGGCGGCGCGTCTGGGCAGGGCGCGGCTCATCGATAACCTGCGCGTAACGCGCTGACGGGCCGACTCAGGCCGGGTGCTGCTCAAGCGCCCAGTCGATATGCTCACGCAGCAGCAGCGATGCGCCCTCGCGACGCTGCAGCAGGCTGCGCCGCACTTCAGGCGCCGGCGGGGCATTGCCCAGGGCCACGGCGATATTGCGCGACCAGCGCTCATAGCCGATGCGGTAGATGGCCGAGCCGCGCATTCGTTCCACAAACTCATCTGCGGTCCAGGCGAACAGCTCCGTCAGCCGCGCGCGGTCCAGGCCGTGCCGGACCTTCAAGTCAGGATGGGCCGCCGTGCGCGCGAACTTGTTCCACGGGCACACCAGCTGGCAGTCATCGCAGCCATAGATGCGGTTGCCCAGCGCCCGGCGCAGTTCAAGCGGAATGCTGCCGTGATGTTCGATGGTCAGGTATGAGATGCAGCGGCGCGCGTCGAGTTGCTGCGGACCCACGATGGCCTGGGTCGGACAGATGTCAATGCAGGCGGTACAGGTGCCGCAATGCTGAGTCGGAGCTGAGTCGGCCGGCAGCGGCAGATCGGTCAGAATCTCGCCCAGAAAGAACCACGAGCCCGCCTCCCGCGACAGCAGGTTGGTGTGTTTGCCGATCCACCCCAGTCCGGCGTTGCGTGCCAGGGCCTTTTCAAGCACCGGCGCACTGTCCACGCAGACGCGGTAGCCGAAGGGACCGATGCGCGCCAGCAGCTGCTGCGCCAGGTTCTGCAGCTGCCCGCGCAGCACCTTGTGATAATCGCGTCCCAGGGCATAGCGGGACACATAGGCGCGCTCGGGATCCGCCAGCACGGCATCCGCAGCGGCCGCATCCTCGGGCCAGTAGTTCAGGCGCACGCAGATGGCGCGCACGCTGCCCGGCACCAGCTCGGCCGGACGGCTGCGCAGCACGCCATGGCGCGCCATGTAATGCATGTCGCCGTGGCAGCCCTCATCCAGCCAGCGCAGCAGGTGCTGCTCGTCGGGCGCCAGGTCAAGTTCCGCAACGCCAAGGGCGTCAAAACCCAGTTGCTGGGCGAGGGTTTGCAGCTGGACGCGCATGGCCGCCAGGGCGGGGGGTGCAAAGTTGGTCGGGCCGGGCATGGCGGCCCAGTATAATGAGGCCATGGCCTTGCCAATCGCCGTTTATTCCGCCGAGCAGGTGCGCGCGCTGGACCAGCGCGCCATAGAGTCCCTGCCCATCTCCGGCTACACCTTGATGAAGCGGGCCGGCGAGGCTGCGCTGCGCTTTCTGCGGGCGCGCTGGCCGATGGTGAATCGGATCGTGATCGTGTGCGGCGGCGGCAACAATGGCGGTGACGGCTATGTCCTGGCGCGCTTCGCCCAGGCCGCGGGCCTCGAAGTCAGCGTCATTGCGAGCGCACCCGTGGCAGGTCTGAAGGGCGATGCGCGCCAGGCGCATGCGGATTTCCTCGCCAGCGGCGGCGTGGCACGGCCGCTGAGCATGGCGCTGTTGCGCGAAGGCGAGGTCATCATCGATGCACTGCTGGGGACCGGCGCCACGCAGACCGTGCGCGGCGCCGCGGCCGAGGCCATCGGCGCCATCAATGCCGCGGGGCGCCCGGTGTTCGCCATTGATGTCCCTTCGGGCCTGGACAGCGACAGCGGCATGCCGCTGGGCGAATCGATCCGCGCCGATTCAACCGTGACCTTCGTGGGGCTGAAGACCGGGCTGTTCCTGGGCGAGGGCCCGGAGCGGGCGGGCCGGATATTCTTCGATGATCTGGAGGTGCCGGTTCCGGATATTCCACAATTCAGCCCGCGTCTGCAGCGCATCACCGAAGCCTGCGTGGTGCAGGCCCTGCCGCGGCGTCCGCGCCAGGCGCACAAGGGCGACTTCGGCCGCGTGCTCATCATCGGCGGCGGCGTGGGCATGCCGGGCGCGGCGCGGCTGTGTGGCGAAGCATGCCTGCGCGCCGGTGCCGGACTGGTCACGGTGGCCACGGCGGCGGAGAACCTGGTGGCGATAGTGGCCGGCCGGCCGGAGATCATCTGTCTGCCGTTGGGCAGCCCGGCGGAGCTGGTGCCGGCACTCGAGCGCGCCGATGTCGTGGCCATCGGTCCGGGTCTGGGGCGCAGTGCCTGGTCGCAGGAACTGGTGCGGCTGACGCTGGCCTGCCCTAAGCCCCTGGTGGTGGATGCCGATGCGCTGAACATCATTGCGGAAAGCGGTAAGCGCCAGCGCGACAATTGGATCCTGACGCCACATCCGGGGGAGGCGGCGCGGTTGCTGGGTGTGGAGACCTCTGAAGTTCAGGGCGATCGTCTGGCGGCGCTCGCCGCGCTGGTCAGGGAATTTGGCGGCACGATCGCGCTCAAGGGCGCCGGTACTCTGGTTGGCCGACAGGGCAAGGCACCAGGTCTGTGCGAGCGCGGCAATCCAGGCATGGCCAGTGCCGGCATGGGCGATGTGCTGACCGGCGCCATCGCTGGGGTCCTGGCGCAATGTGAGGAGCCCTGGCTGGCAACCCGGGCGGCAGTCATGGCCCATGCGATGGCCGGGGACGCGGCGGCCCGTCAGGGTGAGCGCGGGCTGCTGGCAAGTGACGTCGTGCGTGAGCTGCAGGCTTGCGTGAATCCCTGAACGCGGCCAGCGCCGAGGACACCGAGGCCTGCGGTGCGCGCCTGGCGCGGGCCCTGCCGGCGGCGCTGCCACAGTTCCTGCAGTTGCAGCTGCACGGTGACCTGGGCGCCGGCAAGACCACCCTGGCGCGCGGCTTTCTGCGGGCCCTGGGGTATTCAGGCGTGGTTCGCAGTCCCACCTACACCCTGGTCGAAACCTATGCACTGGGCGCCATCACGGTGGTGCACGCCGATCTGTACCGGCTGCGCAACGCCGAAGAGTTTGCGGGCCTGGGTCTGCGTGATCTGGCGCTCGGCGGGCATGTCTGGCTCATCGAGTGGCCACAGCGCGCCGGGAAGTGGCTCGCCGGGGCGGATATCGATGTCACCCTGGAAGCGCATCCGGCGTTTCACAGCATTGACATGCAGGCCCGAACGCCATCGGGCGCGCAGTGGCTCGCAGCCCTACGGGCTTGAATTGCCGCGCTGCGAGTCGTAGATTACGCGGCAAATGTGCTTGCGAAGTCTATGAAAAGTCGTGCCTTTGTGGCCGTGTTACTGGGAATGGGGCTGGCCCTGACGTGGCCGGCTGCCCCGCTTGCGGCGGCGCCTGTGACCCAGCTCAAAGCGGTGGCGGTCGCGGCGGATGAGTCCGGCATCGCGATCTCACTGTCCTTGAGTGCGAAGGTTGCGTACCGTTTTGCCAGCGTCAGGAAGCCGGCACATATTGCGGTGACGCTGCGCCAGGCGCGTGGCGCGGCAGGCCTGGTGATGCCCGCGCCCCAGGGTCCGGTCACGGGCGTGACCGCGCAGCAGCAGACCAATGGCGATCTGCGCCTGACCATCTTCCTGGCCCGATCGCTGCCGGTGCATGTGACCTGGGACAGCTCGCTGAAGGCCTCACCCGCGCTGGTCGTCAGGCTCGCAGGTCCCGGGACGGATGGCGCTCCGCACGCCGTGCAGGCCGTTCACGCACCGCGTGAGTCCGGGCGCGACATCGTGATCGCGGTCGATGCGGGCCATGGTGGTGAGGATCCGGGCGCGACTGGACATTCAGGTGTCCACGAAAAGGACGTGGTGCTCGCCATCGCGCGCTGCCTGGCGCGCCGTATCAATGCCGAGCCGGGCATGCGAGCCGTACTGACCCGTGATCATGATGAGTTCCTGACCCTGCGCGAACGCATCCGGCGCGCCAGAGCGGCGAACGCGGATCTGTTCGTGTCCATACATGCCGACTCGGTCGCGAACGGCACGGTATCGGGCTCCTCGGTGTATGTCCTCTCCGAGCGCGGCGCGACCAACGAGGCGGCGCGCTGGCTGGCCGACCGTGAGAATGCCGCCGACCTCAGGGGCGGCGTGTCGCTGGCCGATAAGGGCAATACCCTGGCTTCGGTGCTGCTGGACCTGTCGCAGAAGGCCGATATCAGCGCCAGCATGGCCGCGGCCCAGAACGTGATCGGCGCGCTGCAGGGCGTCGGCCTGGTGCGCAAGGGCCAGGTGCAGCAGGCCGGATTCGTGGTGCTCAAATCGCCCGACATGCCCTCGATGCTGGTTGAAACCGCCTACATCTCAAATCCGGCCGAGGAACGGCGCTTGCGCAATCCGGTGCAGCAGGCGGCCCTGGCCGATGCCATCTTCACCGGTCTGCGCAGCTATTTCGCCGGTAGTCCACCGAAGGGAACGCGCTTCGCCCTGGCACGCGGGTCGCATCCGCCTGCGGATCTTAGCGGCTCGGGGGCAGTCCCCGGCGCCTGAGCGAGTAGCGCCGAATCAGGCATACTTTGGCTCACATGCCTATTCGGATCCTTCCTGACGAACTCATTGACCAGATCGCCGCGGGCGAGGTGATCGAACGCCCGGCCTCGGTGGTGAAGGAACTGGTCGAGAACAGTCTTGACGCCGGCGCGCGCCGCATCGAAATTGATATCGAGCGCGGCGGCATTGGTCTGATCCGGGTCCGCGATGACGGTTCGGGCATGGCGGCCGATGAAGTGAGTCTTGCCCTGCAGCGGCACGCGACCAGTAAGATTGGCTCGCTGGATGATCTGCAGTCGGTGGCCACTCTGGGATTTCGCGGCGAGGCCATGCCCTCGATCGCTTCGGTGTCGCGGCTGCGCCTGGTGACCCGCACCGCGCAGACCGAGCATGCGGTGGAGATCCAGGCCGACGGCGGCAGCCGCTCGACGCTGCGTCCCGCTGCCCATGGGGTCGGCACCACCGTTGAAGTGCGCGACCTGTTCTTCAACGTGCCGGCACGACGCAAATTCGTACGCAGTGACGCGACCGAGACCGGCCACGTCGTGCGGTTGGTCGAGCGCCTGGCGCTGTCGCGACCGGACAGCAGTTTTCAGCTGCGTAACGGGGATCGGGTACTGCTCGATGCGACGGCCACCGATGCCTCGAAGGAGCCGGTTGCGGCGCGGGTCCGGGCCATCGTCGGCAGCGACTTCCTGGAGCAGGCGCTGCCCTTCGAGCACGCGGCCGGCCCGGTGTGGATAGGCGGGTGGCTGGGGTTGCCCACGGCTTCGCGCGCGGCGGCGGACCAGCAGTTCTGGTTCGTGAATGGCCGCAGCGTGCGCGACCGGTTGCTGATGAACGCGGTGCGCCTCGGGTACCGCGACGTACTGTTCCATGGCCGCTATCCGGCTTACGTCCTGTACTTGACGCTCGATCCTGGCATGGTTGATGTCAATGCGCACCCCACCAAGCTTGAGGTGCGCTTCCGCGATTCGCGCCAGATTCACGACTTCGTCTTTCGCGCGGTTGCCGAAGCCCTGTCGCAGACGCGGCCGGGTGCGGCCGAGCCGCGACAAGGTTTCGCGCGCCCGGCGCCGCATTACGAGTCGGGTCGTGACCCGTGGCAGCTCGTCGCGCAACTGGAGGAACCCGCGCCGCCGCCCTATGTGACGCACCTGCCGGCGCCTGCTGCGCAGCCCGAGGCCGACGCGGAGCGGCCGCTCGGCACGCCCCTGGCGCAGATCCGCGGCACCTACATCCTGTCGCAAACCGAGGAGGGCGTGGTCCTGGTGGACATGCACGCGGGCCATGAGCGCGTGCTGTATGAACAGTTGAAGGGCCAGTACGCCAGCGGCATCGCCTCGCAGGCCTTGCTCGAGCCGCTGGTGGTGGAACTGGCCGCGCATGAGCTGGAGGCTGTGCTGGAGGACCGCGCCGCCTGGGAGCGCGCCGGTTTTGAAATGGATGCCCTGGGCCACACGCGCCTGGCCCTGCGCCGGGTGCCGGCGCTGCTTTCTGGGGCGAAGATCACGCAGGTCGTGCGCGAGGTCGCGCGCGACCTGGACAATCCGGCCGCCGCGCATCATATCGAGGACGCCGCGGACCGATTCCTGGCCACCCTGGCCTGCCGCACCTCGGTGCACGCGAATCGCCGGCTGTCGTTACCGGAAATGGACGCACTGTTGCGGCAGATGGAGCAGACGTTGCGCGCCAATCAGTGCAATCACGGCCGACCGACCTGGGTGCGCTTGAGTTGGATGGAAATGGACCGGCTGTTCCTGCGCGGCCGGTAGAGCCTGCGTCAATGGCGGACCTTTCGGCACCGGTCTTGATCCTGACCGGACCCACCGGCAGCGGCAAGAGCGCCTGGGCCATGCGCCTGGCGCAGCTGTGGCCGGTGGAGATCATTTCCGTCGACTCCGCCCAGGTCTTCCGCGGCATGGACATCGGTACGGCAAAGCCGGGATCTGTGGCACGCACCGCGGTCGCGCACCACCTGATCGATATCCTGGATCCGGCGCAGGCGTACTCCGCCGGACAGTTCGCCCAGGACGCGGTGGCGCTGATCGGCCAGATTCGCGCCCGCCGGCACATTCCGCTGCTGGTTGGCGGGACGATGCTCTACCTGCGTGCGCTACGGCAGGGGCTCGCGCCGCTGCCGCGCGCCTCGCCGGCCATTCGGCAGGCCATCGACGCCGCGGCGGCGCAACGCGGCTGGCCGCTGCTGCATGCCGACCTTGCGCGCATCGATCCGCTGGCGGCGAGCAGGATTCACCCGAATGATGCGCAGCGCATCCAGCGCGCACTGGAAGTGTGCCAGCTCACCGGCCAGACCTTGTCCGCGCTTCAGGCGCACAGCCCTGCTGCGTTGCAGGAGCCTGCTCCGATTTGGGCACTGGTGCCTGAACCCCGTGAAGTGCTCCATGAACACCTCGCAATCCGCTTCAAGCAGATGATGGCGCAGGGATTTCTGGAGGAGGTGAGGGCGTTGCACACCCGTGGCGACCTGCGCGCCGGGCATGCATCGATGCGTGCCGTCGGATATCGGCAACTGTGGGAACATTGTGAGGGCCGTAAATCCCTGGCCGAAGCCATCGAGCAGGGAGTCGCCGCGACGCGACAGCTGGCGAAACGCCAGCTCACCTGGCTGCGTGGTGACAGCAGTATCCGCATCGTGGATCCCGCGGCGCCCGGCGCTTTCGAGTCGTGGAGCTTGGAGGTGGGCGTGGCACTGCGCGCTTTTATCCGCTGATCGAGCCCGTGGTAGAATGAAGCCGACCCCCTGCAGTGCGGGGGCCAAGCATGCTTGCTGACAGGCAGGTCACCGCTACGGGCCTGCACCGCTGAGCCGAACAACTAGAAGCGCCAGAGAATAAGGAGAACCCCGATGGCCAAAGGCCAATCGCTGCAGGATCCATTTTTGAATGCATTGCGTAAAGAGCGCGTTCCGGTCTCCATTTATCTGGTCAACGGAATCAAACTTCAGGGACAGATCGACTCTTTCGATCAATTTGTGGTGCTGCTGAAGAACAGCGTCAGTCAGATGGTCTACAAACATGCCATTTCGACGGTGGTACCGGCGCGCAATGTGCGTCTGGCAACCGACGAAAACGGCACGCCAACCACCACCGTTGAACCGGCCGCCGAATAGGTCTGCAATTGGAAGCCACGTTCTTGCGAAACCGTGATCGAACGCCCACGAACGGGTGAGCGCGCGGTGCTGGTGCGCCTCGGACTGGGTGCACCGATCGATCCGGAGGACCTGGAGGAGTTCACGCAACTGGCGACCTCGGCGGGAGCGGTGCCCGTGGCCACGATCACCGCCCGGCGCGAGCGTCCCGATTCCAGATTCTTTGTCGGCTCGGGCAAGGCTGATGAGCTGCGTGACGCCGCCATCGCCACCGATGCGGACCTGATCCTCATCGACCATGCGCTCTCACCCAGCCAGGAGCGCAACCTTGAAGAGCACACCGGGCGACGGGTGCTGGATCGCAACGGCCTCATCCTCGACATCTTCGCGCAGCGCGCCCGCAGCCTCGAGGGCAAGCTCGAGGTGGAGCTCGCGCAGCTGAAGCATCTGGCCAGCCGCCTGGTGCGGGGCTGGACCCACCTTGAGCGCCAGAAGGGCGGTATCGGATTGCGCGGTCCGGGTGAAACCCAGCTGGAAACCGATCGGCGCCTGCTGGGCCAACGGGTGAAGGTGCTCGGCAAGCGACTGGAGCGCATCCAGCTGCAGCGTGAGACCGGGCGGCGTACCCGCATGCAGATACCGGTGCCGACGCTGACGCTGGTGGGTTACACGAACGCCGGCAAATCCACGCTGTTTCGCGCGCTGACCGGCGCGCCCGCCTACGTGGCCGACCAGCTGTTTGCCACCCTGGATCCGACGGTGCGGCGCATCCGTCTGCCGGGCGGTACGCCGGCGGTCGTGGCGGACACCGTGGGCTTCATTCGTGATCTGCCGCATGAGCTGGTCGCCGCGTTCCGCTCGACTCTGACCGAGGCACGCGAGGCCACGGTGCTGCTGCATGTCGTGGATGCGAGTGATCCGCGGCGCGATGAGCGCATCGAGCAGGTCAATGCGGTGCTCGCGCAGATCGACGCCGGGGAGATTCCGCAGATTCTGGTCTACAACAAGATCGATCGCCTGCAGACGGCACCGCGCATCGAACGCGATGCCGACGGCCGCGTCGCTTCGGTTTGGATCTGCGCGGCGCAGGCGATTGGCATACCGCTGCTGGCGGAGGCCATCACCGAACGAATCGCGCGCACGGTGCATGCTGCGCGAGTCAGGATTCCGCCGAGCGCGGGGCAGTTGCGTTCGCGGTTATATGCGCGCGGCGTCGTCAGGCAGGAAGTCGTACTCGACGACGGACATATCGAGCTATCGCTGGAGCTGCCGACGGTGGACCTGCTCGAACTGGCGCGCGCACCCGGAGTCGTCGTGGTCGAGGCGCCCGGATCCGGCGCGCCTTGTACACCGGCACCGGGCTACCTACAATCTGCAGCGCCTGCGAGCGCGGCGAAGTTGTCCTGAAGGCGCCTCCCCGCGAGTCACAAGGACACTGGTCGTGACACACATACCCTCGGATCTTGGCGCCGCGCTGGCGCTGGTCTTTGTGCTGGAAGGCATTTTTCCGTTTCTGTCGCCCGGGGGCACCAAGCGCGCCCTGGCGCGGATTCTCGCCTTCGGTGATCGCGAAGTGCGCATTGCCGGGCTGGGCAGCATGCTCGTGGGAGTCGTGCTGCTGTTCCTCATCAACTGAGTACGCATCATGGGAAAGTTCGTCATCGTCATCGGCACCCAATGGGGAGATGAAGGCAAGGGCAAGGTCGTGGACCTGCTGGCCGATCGCGCGCGCGCGGTCGCACGATTTCAGGGTGGCCACAATGCGGGCCACACGCTGGTGATCGATGGCCGCAAGACCGTCCTGTCGCTGATCCCCTCCGGTATTCTGCGCGACCAGGTCCGCTGCTTCATCGGTAACGGCGTGGTGGTCTCGCTGGAGGCGTTGACCACCGAGGCGGACAAGCTCATCGCGCACGGCGTACCGGTATACGATCGACTGCGGATCTCGCCGAACTGCCCGCTGATCCTGCCTTCGCATGTCGCGCTGGATCGCGCTCGCGAACATGCCAGTGGCGCCAATGCCATCGGCACTACCGGTCGCGGCATCGGGCCCGCCTACGAAGACAAGGTGGCAAGGCGCGCGTTGCGGATCGCGGACCTGTTCCAGCGCGAGCGTTTCGCCGCAAAGCTCGGCCAGGTGCTCGACTTCCACAACTTCGTGCTGCAGAACTATTTCCGCCAGCAGCCGGTGGACTTCCAGAAGACACTGGACGAGCAGCTGGCGCTTGGCGAGCGCATCAAGGGTTGTGTCGCCGATGTGAGCCAGGCTCTGACGCAGCTGCGTGCTGAGAATGCAAACGTGTTGTTCGAAGGCGCACAGGCCGCGATGCTGGACGTTGATCTGGGCACCTATCCGTATGTCACGTCCTCCAACACCACGGCCGGCTACGCCGCGACGGGAACTGGCGTGGGTCCGCGGGTCTTCGACGAAGTCCTCGGGATCGTCAAGGCCTATACCACGCGCGTGGGCGCGGGACCCTTCCCGACGGAACTGTTTGACAGCGACGGTGAGCACCTCGCGCGGGTCGGACATGAGTTCGGGTCCGTGACCGGTCGCAAGCGCCGCTGTGGCTGGTTTGACGCGGTCGTGCTACGGCGCTGCGTGGCGCAGTCAAGCGTCACGGGCCTGTGCGTCACCAAGCTCGACGTGCTGGACCAGCTGGAGACCATTCGCATCTGCGTGGGCTATCGCAGCGGCGACCAGGTCCTGGGCGAGATGCCGCTGTTCGTCGATGCATACTCCGAAGTGGTCCCGGTATACGAGGAGCTGCCGGGGTGGCGTCAGTCCACCGTGGGCACCGTGCGTTTCGAGGACCTGCCGGAGAATGCCCGTGCCTACCTGGATCGCATCCAGGAACTGGCGGGCGTGCCCATCGACATGATTTCAACGGGTCCGGATCGTGACCAGACCATCGTTCGCCGCAATCCGTTCGTCGCTTGATTGGTGTCAGGGTGTCTTGAATTGCCGACGAATTGCTGCAACTTGCGCACAACATCACGGAAATTGTAACGTGGCTTTACTGGGGGCTTAAGCCGCCTTAAGTTTGCAGTTGATGGGTCAACCAAGGGGTACTCCGGGACGCTGTGCACGACGTACACTGTGATGGATCGGAAATCCGCTTCAATTACAGTCGGTTACAAGTCACAACAACCCATGTCCTGGAGAATTGCATTCATGAAGTCGACCATACAGCGCTTACTGTTGGCCGTGGCGGTGGCAACACTCGGCGCAGGTGCTGTGGGCACTGCCTTCGCTCAGTCCACCTCTTCCGCGACGGGTACCGCGCCACCGCATGGCGTGCATCGCGGTCATTTCCGCCACTTTGGCGGGCGCTTTGTCGGATCGCTGCTGCGCGCGACCCGGCAGCTGAACTTGACCACCGAACAGCAGTCGAACATCAAGATGATTTTGAGCAACGCCCGGCATGGCCAGCAGCCTGGATCGCACCATCCGGCACTGACTGTCATGGGCAATCCCAGTGATCCGGGCTTCGCCTCAGCCGTTCAGGGCGCTGCGGCGGATGCCAGCAACAAGGTGCAGAGAGAGTCAGCATTGGCGGGGCAGATTTACTCGGTGTTGACTGCAACCCAGCAGCAGCAGCTGCCCGCGGTGCTGGCCTCAATCCAGGCCAAGCAAGAGGCGCGTCGCGCCGCCTGGGCATCCAAGCATGCCACTGGTAATGGCTGAAGGAGTGACAGTGCGAGCCGCGCTATACAGCTTGACCCTCACATGCTTGCTGGCCCAGGGCTTGCCGCACACCGCGCGGGCAGCCCTTGGCGCCAGTTCGGATTCGGTCGAGTCCGATCGGGTGGTCATGAAGGGACTGACCCGCCCAATACCGGCGGGGGCTTTGCACAAGCAGGTACTGCAACTGCCCTCGGGCACGGTCGTGACCGAGTACCTGAACAGCCAAGGCACGGTGTATGCCGTGACCTGGCGCGGCCCAAGTTTGCCCAACCTGCACCAGATTCTGGGCAACTATTTTGTTAACTACCAGACCGCGGCCAAGCAACCCGTGGTGCGTCACCGACTGGTGCGTGTGAACAGCGCGGACATCGTCATCGAGTCCAGCGGCAGGATGCGGGCCTTCGTGGGCCGCGCATGGGTCCCGGCACTGTTGCCATCTGGCGTCACTGCTGCGGATATTCAGTAAACCTGCGACGCCGGCCTACATTTCGGCCGGATCCGACGCCGTAGTATTGGCAGGCCTGCCCCCAGTGGCGGCTGTGGAGAAGCAAACTTGCGAAGTCCTTTTGCCAGTCTGATTTGCCTGGCGCTGGTGCTGGCCGGTTGCGGCGGCGGTGGCGGCACCGTGGCCACCGGCTCCGGTGGCGGCGGTGGTGGCGGCGGTGGCGGCGGTGTCCCAACGGCGTACAACGTGGTCAATGCCATCGTTGATCAAGGCCCCGCGGCGCTGATCAACTCTGGTACTGCGGCCGTCAACATCATGTATGTGAAGGTGACGATCTGCGTGCCGGGCAGCACGAGCAATTGTCAGACCATAGATCATGTGCAGGTCGACACAGGCTCGCAGGGCCTGCGCATCCTGAGAAGCGCGCTCAATTCTACCCTGGCCAACGCCCTGCCGCCGGTGGCCATCAATAACGGATCATTGGCCGAATGCCTTGAGTTCGTGGACGGCTACAGCTGGGGCCCCGTAGTAACGGCCGATATGTACATTGGCGGCTCCGATACGGTCACCACGGGTGAAAGCGCGCCCGGTATTCCGCTGCAGATCATCGGTACCACCACCTACCCGGTGCCCCTTGACTGTTCAAGCAACGCCGTGAATTCCACGCCGGAGAATACCGTGGCCGAATTTGGCGCCAACGGCATTATTGGACTGGGTCTGTTTGACGAAGATTGCGGTACTGTCTGTGAATCAGGCACGGGATTCCTCGGCGTCGAAAACATGAACGGATACTTCAGCTGCACCAACGCCGGTTGTCAGGAGACATACGTTCCGGTAGCGATGCAGATGATCAATCCGGTGCATGCGCTGGCGACCGTCTCTGGCATCAACGATGACAATGGCGTCATCATAAATTTGCCCGCGGTGGCTGCCGCTGGCGAGGCGACGGTGACCGGAACACTGATCTTCGGTATCAGCACACAGTCAAACAACACCTTGTCTGCGAGTGCCACGGTACTGACCACGACCTCGTACACCGGTTTTGTGACAACCGACGTGAGCAGCCTCGGGCAGTTGGATACGGTCAGTTACCTGGATAGCGGATCCAACGCGTATTTCTTCAACGACGGCAACATTTCGGAGTGCACATCCTCCTCGAACGCGCCCGGGTTTTTCTGTCCGGCGAGCACCGTGGAGCTGTCGGCCACGATCACCGGAGTCAACCAGCAGGTGGCGGCGGTGAATTTTTCGGTCGCCAATGCCAATACATTGTTTACCAGCCGAAACACCTACGCCGCCTTCGGCAACCTGGCGGGAGTCGCTGGTTCACAGCAGGGTTCGGGAGTCTTCGGTTGGGGACTGCCGTTCTTCTACGGCCGCCCTGTCTACAGCGCCATGGAGAACACGGACGCCGGTGGCACCATGGGCCCCTATTTCGCCTTCTGACTCACTGCGTACGCCCGCGCATGACCCCAGGTCTGCAGTCCGACCGCCGCCAGCACGACTGGCAAGCCGATCAGCAGCTGCACTGAAAACTGCTCATGTCCCAGCCACCACCCGACGAACAGGGCTACCGGCGGGTTCACGTAGGCGTAACTCGTGGCGAGAGTGGCTGAGACCCGCTCCACCAGGAAGCGGAACGCCGAGAATCCGATCAGCGAACCGAACACCACCAGGTAGCACCAGGCGGCCCAGGGCCGTAGCACGGTGGAAAAGACCCACGGTTCGCGGGCCAGGGCGCTGACGATGAAGCCGGCGATGCCCGCGCAGAGCATCTCCGCGCCAAATCCCGTCGCGCCCGGGGGCAGCGCAACGCGCCGTGCCAGTACCGTGCCCAAGGACCAGCACACGCTGCCGCCCAGCACGACGGCGACGCCCAAAGGGCTGGCACGCAGGTCATGGCCCAGCAGCATGATTGCGATGCCGACGCTGCCCACTGCCATGGCCAGCCATTCCAGTCGCGCCGGTCGCTCACCGAACAGGCACGACCAGGCCGCGGTCGTCAGCGGGACACTGCTGACCAGCGCGACGGCGGCTCCCGAGCTCACCCACTGCTCGCCCATCGCCACGGTGCCATTGCCGGCCAGGAGCAGCAGGCAGCCAATCAGGGCAGCGCCGCCCCACTGGGCGAGCGTGGGCAGGGGCGCACCGCGGGCCGCCTGCCACAGCAGAATCAGGCCGCCCGCAACCGCAAAGCGTGTGCCCACGAAGAAGAAGGTGGGAAAGCCGGTGATCGCAACCTTGATGGCGTAGTAGGTCGTGCCCCACAGAACGTAGACGGCAACCAGACAGGCAATGACGCTCGCCAGGGCGGGACGGGAGTGTGCGGGGGTGGAGACGGGCACGAAGTCGTCGCTGCCGGGACGGCTACGGCGCTGCAGTACAGGTCGCGTTCGGCTTCATCACTTCGGTGTAGGCGGTGCGCTTGAAGGGCAGGGTCTGGGCGGGCCAGGCCGTCTTGTCGATGGTGATCGGCGGCAGCGTGATGGTGCCGGAGTTCATGGTGTCGACCAGCGCATCCGAGGTCGGTACGCCCGGCTGCCAGCTGCTTTCGTGGCGTTCCTCGAAACGCATTTCAGCCAGACTGCCGGCATCGCTGGACTGGGTCGCGGTCTTCAGCTTCATCGTCACGTCCAGATTGCCCTTGTCGGAGTGGCCGCTGACCACCACCGAGTCGCCATCCAGATGGGCGTGCACGCCCCGAGGCGTCCGTAACCGCAGATCCAGCGGGCCCACTGCGACGCCAATGAAGATGTCATGAAAGGGGTAGTAGGCCATCTTTGGCGGTCCGTTGCTGCCATTGCAGTTGACCTGGATGTACTGCGCATCCGGCGCGGTGATCTGCTGGTAGCTCCAGAAGCCTACCGTGCATCCGGACAGCGCCAGCGTCAGCGCCATCAACAGCGCCGCCCGCACGGCGGCGACCGGGCCCCGGCGGCGCGGTTGGTGCGGCGCGATGACTGGAACAGGTTGCAGCTGGCAGGGTGATTGCGGCGACATGACGTATGGCAAAGTCGAGGCCTTGAGCCAGCATCCTGCCATGACCGGCTCGCAGGCGCGACTTCCGCCGCAGGGCGGTCAGGTTTTGGGTCAATCCGGTGGCCCACGGGTATCTTCGGGCACGAAACCTTGCTGCGGCGCGGCTGGAGGCAAGGCTCCGCACCTAAGCATCGCAGTTTTCCAAATCGGCTATCCGGCTCCTTATACTAGCGTCCCCATTCATTCAGAGGGTCGCCCATATGGCCACGGTTTCCATTCATCCCGCGGTGGACCACGGTAGCAAACCCGCGGCCAAGGACTTCGCCGGCGGCACGCTGGTGTGCAAGTGCAGCCACAATCCGGTCGAGGTCTCCGTCGGCGCGCAATCGGCGCATAACCACGCCTGTGGCTGCACCAAGTGTTGGAAGCCCAAGGGCGCTCTGTTCTCCGTCGTGGCAGTGGTGCCGCGCGATAAGCTCAGGGTCACCAAGAACGGCGACAAGCTCGCAATCGTCGACCCGAGCGCGACCATCCAGCGCTACGCCTGCAAGGCCTGCGGCACTCATATGTATGGGCGCATCGAGAAGAACCCGCATCCGCTGCATGGCCTGGATTTCATCCATACGGAGCTGTCGCCGCAGAGCGGCTGGTCGCCGCCGGAATTCGCGGCCTTCGTGTCCTCGATCATCGAAGCGGGTGCGGATCCGGCCAGCATGGGTGCCGTGCGCGCGCGCCTGCGGGAGCTGAAGCTCGAGCCCTACGACTGTCTGTCACCGCCGCTCATGGACTACATCGCGACCTTCGTGGCCAAGCAGTCCGGTGTCCTGAAGGGTTGATGACATGGATGTCAGAGCAGCCGTAGCGTTCGAGGCCGGCAAGCCACTCACCATCGAGACGGTGCAGTTGGACGGGCCAAAAGCCGGCGAGGTCTTGATCGAGGTCAAGGCGACTGGAATCTGCCACACGGACAAATACACGCTCTCCGGCGCGGACCCGGAGGGCCTGTTCCCGTCCATTCTCGGTCACGAGGGGGCTGGCATTGTCGTGGATGTGGGACCGGGTGTGCGGTCGCTGAAAAAGGGTGACCACGTGATCCCGCTCTACACACCGGAATGCCGCGAGTGCAAGAGTTGCACTTCGCGCAAGACCAATCTGTGTACGGCGATCCGCGCGACCCAGGGCAAGGGCCTCATGCCCGACGGCGCCAGTCGCTTTTCGTTCAAGGGCAAGCCTATCTATCACTACATGGGTTGCTCGACCTTCTCCAACTACACCGTACTGCCGGAAATCGCGGTCGCCAAGATTCGCGAGGACGCGCCCTTCGACAAGGCCTGCTATATCGGCTGCGGCGTCACCACCGGTATCGGTGCCGTCATCTTCACCGCAAAGGTAGAGCCCGGTGCCAACGTGGTGGTCTTCGGACTCGGCGGGATCGGACTCAATGTCGTGCAGGGCGCGCGGCTCGCCGGCGCCGACATGATTGTCGGCGTCGATACCAATCCGGGTCGCGAGAAGCTGGCCCGGCAGTTTGGCATGACGCACTTCGTGAACCCGAAGGAGCTGAAGGGTGATCTGGTGGCGCACCTGGTCGAATTGACCAAGGGCGGCGCGGACTATTCCTTCGAATGCATCGGCAACACCCAGGTGATGCGGCAGGCCCTGGAATGCTGTCACCGCGGCTGGGGCCAGAGCATCATCATCGGAGTTGCGGCTGCCGGTCAGGAGATCGCCACTCGTCCCTTCCAGCTGGTCACCGGAAGGGTGTGGCGGGGCACGGCATTCGGCGGCGCACGCGGCCGCACCGATGTGCCGAAGATCGTGGACTGGTACATGGACCACAAGATCAACATCGACGATCTGATCACGCACACCATGCCCTTGGAGCGCATCAATGATGCCTTCGACCTGATGACGCGGGGTGAGTCGATCCGCAGTGTCGTGGTGTATTGAAAGTCCATCTTGAAAATTGAAACCTTAAGCGAACATCGCAGCTTCGAGGGGATCCAGGGGTTCTATCGCCACGACTCACAGGTCATCGGGCTGCCGATGCGCTTTGCCGTGTACCGGCCGCCGCAGGCCGCCACGCGACCGGTGCCGGTGCTCTTCTACCTCGCGGGCCTCACCTGCACCGAGGAGACCGCAGTCATCAAGGCCGGGGCCCAGCGCATTGCCGCGGAACTTGGATTGATGCTGGTCACCTGCGACACGAGCCCGCGAAATACCGGCATTGCCGGCGAGGCGGACGACTGGGAGTTCGGCGCCGGGGCAGGTTTCTACGTCAACGCAACCCAGCAACCGTGGGCAAAGTTCTATCGCATGTACGACTACGTGCGCGATGAATTGCGTCAGATCGTGCTGGCCAATTTTGCGGCCGATGCGCCGCGCCTGGGCATCTTCGGACACTCCATGGGTGGCCACGGCGCCATGGTTCTGGCACTGCGCAATCCGCAGCTGTTCAAATCAGTCTCGGCCTTTGCGCCCATCTGTTCCCCGACGCGCTGCCCCTGGGGCCGCAAGGCGTTGCCGCGCTACCTGGGCGATGATCAGAAAAGCTGGCAGGCCTATGATGCGGTGGAAATCGTAAAGTCGGCAGGCGGGGCGCTGGTGCCTGAGATCCTCGTGGATCAAGGTCTCGCGGACAAGTTCCTGCATCAATCGCAGCTGCTCCCGGAGCTGCTCGAAGCCGCCTGCGCGGGCGTCGGCCAGCCGCTGCGGCTGCGTCGTCACGAAGGCTACGACCACGGCTACTACTTCATCTCGACATTCATTGAGGATCATCTGCGCTTTCACGCGGCGGCACTGGTGTGAGGTGCGCTTGAGTTACCGACTCATCACGTGGGTTGGTCTGCTGCTTGCGCAGCCGGCCCTGGCCGCTGCGGCCACTCCCGTCGACGCCTATGGGCGATTGCCGAACATTGAAATGGCAGCGCTTTCCCCGGATGGTTCCAGGCTCGCTGTTGTCAAGTCGACGCAGGACAACCGCACGCTTGCAGTCATCAGTTTAGATGACGAAAAACTCCTGCTTAAAGCAGCGCTCGGAGATGCGAAACTACGGGCGCTCCAATGGATTGATAACGACCGCCTCGTAACCACCACTGCATCCTCAAAGATGCCGTTTCGGTTGAGCGGCGAAGCGGTGGAATGGAATCTGTTGACGCTTTTCGATGTCAAGGCAGCCAAGGCGCGGCCGTTGCTCGATCGTGTGAACGGCGACACGCCGACCATGAATGTCACGTACGGACCGCTGGTGGTGCAGCACCACGGCGACGATACGCTGCTTTATGTCCACGGGTACTACATCACCGACCAGACCACGCCGGGGCTGTTCCGCATCAATCTTAGAACTGGCAATGAAAGTCTGATCAAGCAGGGCGAGGCCCGGGTGGATGAGTGGGTGATTGACGACAATGGCGAAGTTGTCGCTGACTATGCGTACCAGGAGCGACCGCGTGAGTGGTCGATAGACCTGTACCACAAGGGTCGGCGATGGCAGAAAGTGTCGGGTATCGCTCCGATCGATGCGCCGGAAATTCTGGGTCTCACGCCGGAGGGGGCCGCTGTGGTGGTTGCCGTGACCGAGCCGACGGGGCGGGTTTGGCGACCTCTATCCATCACCGATGGCACGTGGGGGCAGGACATCGCGCCCGACGAGGCGATGACCGACCTGATCTACAAAAACGGCAGTCGTCGCATGATTGGTACCGAGTTCATCGGCGACACCACCCGGTACCATTTTTCCGATCCGCAGCAGCAGGAGGCATGGGATTGGACCGAACGGGTTTTCAGCTACCAGTACCAGCGGGTCGAGTTCGTCTGCGCGTCCGACGATTTCTCCAGAATCCTGGTGCGGGTCATGGGCGGGAAATACGGCTACGCCTACTATCTCGCGGATTTCAAGGAACACCGGACCCGCAAAGTAGGGGATGTCTACACTGGATTGGCGCAAATCGCTGAAATGCGGCCCATCAAGTACAAGGCCGCGGATGGACTGGAGATTCCAGCGTATCTGACATTGCCGCCAGGCCGGCCCGAGAAGAACCTGCCCGTCATTGTCATGCCGCACGGCGGACCCGAGGAGCATGACGTACAAAGCTTCGACTGGTGGGCCCAGGCGCTCGCCGCGCAGGGCTATGCGGTACTGCAGCCGAACTATCGCGGCTCGGACCTGAACTTGAAATGGGTCGAGGGCGGATATGGGCAGTGGGGCCGAAAGATGCAGACCGATTTGTCGGACGGGCTGCATGATCTCGTGGCGCGGGGTATTGCCGATCCGGCGCGCGCGTGCATCGTCGGGGCGAGTTACGGCGGGTATGCCGCGCTTGCCGGCGTGACGCTGCAATCGGGCATCTATCGCTGCGCGATTGCCGTGGCCGGGGTTTCGGATCTGTCGAACATGTTGTACTGGGTCGAGCGCGCCGAAGGTCCCGGCCCCGAGATTGTGGAGCGATACTGGTTGCGATTTCTTGATGTAAGTGCGCCGGGCGACCACAAGCTGGATGCGATCTCGCCCCTGCGTCATGCCGACCAGCTTTCGGTGCCGCTCCTGCTGATTCACGGCCGTGACGATGTCACCGTGCCGTACGCCCAGAGCGCGGATATGGCCAAATCACTGAAGCGCGCTGGAAAACCGGTTGAGTTTGTGACCCTGGAAAAGGAAGATCACTACATGTCTCGCAGCGCCACCCGGCTGCAGATGCTGCAGTCTTCCGTGGAGTTTCTGCGCAAGTATAATCCGCCGGATTGACTCGGGCCCGGCCACCTGCTTGACCCGGTTGTTACCCATGGGTAACATCGTTACCGAAGAGTAATATTCTTGCCAAATGGGGGCCCCGTGGCAGCGCCGCCACCCCTGCGTTTCGTCAGCGCCGCATCCCTGTTCGACGGGCATGACGCGGCAATCAACATGATCCGGCGATTGCTGCAGGCCGCCGGCGCGGAAGTCGTGCACCTGGGGCATAACCGCTCGGTGGCCGACATCGTGCGGGCCGCCATTGATGAGGATGCCGACGCCATTGCCGTCAGCTCCTACCAGGGCGGCCACAATGAATACTTCACCTACATGGTCGACAAGCTGCGCGCCTCGGGCAGCGAGCACATCCGCGTGATCGTCGGGGGCGGGGGGACCATTGCGCCGGATGAGATCGTCGCGCTGGAGGAGTACGGCGTGGAGAAGATCTATACGCCCGAGGATGGTCGCCGCCTTGGCCTTGGCGGCATGATCGAGGATGTGGTGCGGCGGGTGCGTTCGGTCACGCGACCCGCCTACGAGTTCGGCGCTCTGACCGCGCGCGAGCATCGGCAGGTGGCGCGGACGATCACGGTCCTGGAGGAGGGCGCCGACGGCGTTGAGGTCATTCACCGTGCCATAGCCGGCAATCGCAGGCGCGCGCCGGTTGTGGGCATCACCGGCACCGGCGGGGCCGGCAAATCCTCGTTGAGCGATGAACTGCTGCAGCGCTTCGTGCGGCACCACCCCGACCGGCACATTGCGGTGGTAGCGGTGGATCCGACGCGCCGCCGGGGCGGCGGCGCATTGCTGGGCGACCGCATCCGCATGAACAGCCTGAGCGCCGAGAACCTTTACATGCGTTCGCTTGCCACCCGCCGCCAGAACCTTGCCACCGCGGCGGTGCTCAAGGATGTGATCGGGCTGTACCAGCTGGCCGGTTTCGACCTGATTCTGGTCGAGACGGCGGGCACCGGGCAGAGTGATTCGGAAATCGTGGATCTGGTCGACCTGCCGATCTACGTCATGACCAGCGACTATGGGGCCGCGAGCCAGCTGGAAAAGATCGACATGCTGGATTTCGCGACCTGCATCGTATTGAACAAGTTCGAGAAGCGCGGCGCCCAGGACGCGCTGCGGGACGTGCGCAAGCAATGGCGCCGCAATCATCCCGACAAACTGAAGGTTCCCGACAGCGAAGTCCCGGTGTATCCGACGATTGCCAGTCGCTTCAACGACCCCGGCGTCAATCACCTGTTCGCCGTGATCGCGCAGCATCTGGACCACAAGGCCATCAGTGCCCACAAGTGGGGTGTTCGCGACCTCGGTGCCACGCAGTTTACGAACCAGGCGCCGCTGATTCCCGGGTCACGCAGTCGCTACCTGGCGCAAATCGCCAGCATCGGCCGGCAGGCACGGCGGCGCAATCAGCTTCAGGCACAGGCGGCGCAGCGTGCCTGCGGCCTGTACGGGTCCCTGCAGGCTGTTCAGGATTCGGCATTGCCCGCGGCGCTTGATCCCTATCCAGAGGCGGCACTGAATGCGGCCGATGCCGATGCGACCCGGCTCGCCCTGCGCGCCGCCTATAATCAGGCATTGATCGCCATCGGGCCCGAAGGGCTCGCGGCACTGAAGGCCTGGCCGGACCGGGTCGCAGCGCTCACGCAGGAGCGCTATGCCTACACGGTTCGCGGCCGGGAAGTGTCGGGGGAGAACTACAGCGAAACCCTGAGCCACAGCCGCATTCCCAAGCTTGCGGCGCCGAGTTACCGCGACTGGGGCGAGATCCTGCAGTTCATGCTCAGTGAGAACCTGCCCGGCGCCTACCCCTACACCGGGGGCGTGTATCCGTATCGTCGTGAAGAGGAGGACCCGATCCGAATGTTCGCCGGCGAAGGTCCTCCGGAACGGACCAACCGGCGCTTCCATTATCTGGCGCGCGGCCACAGCGCCACGCGGCTCTCGACGGCGTTCGATTCAACGACGCTCTATGGCGAAGATCCGGATCTGCGGCCCGACATCTACGGCCGCACCGGCAACTCGGGTGTTTCGATTGCGACCGTGGATGACATGAAGAAGCTGTATTCGGGCTTCGATCTATGTGATCCGGCGACCTCAGTGTCCATGACCATCAACGGGCCGGCACCGATGCTGCTGGCCATGTTCATGAACACGGCGATCGATCAACGCATCGAGCGCTATCTGAAGGCACAGGGACGCTGGGCAGCGGCGCAGCAACGCCTGGCGCAGCTTCGCTCCGGGATGGCTGCGGTGCCGGTGTACAAGGGCGAGCTGCCCGAGGGCCACGACGGGTCGGGTCTGGCGCTGCTTGGAATCAGTGGTCAGGCGCTCGTGGCACCGGGGCTGCTGAGCGAGGCTGAATACCAGCGGCTGCGGGCCGAGGCGCTGTCCCTGGTGAGGGGCACGGTTCAGGCCGATATCCTGAAGGAGGATCAGGCGCAGAACACCTGCATATTCTCCACCGAATTCGCGATGCGCATGATGGGCGATGTACAGCAGTACTTCATCGACCACGCGATCCGGAACTTCTACTCCGTGTCGATCTCCGGCTATCACATCGCCGAAGCGGGTGCGAACCCGGTCAGTCAGCTGGCCTTTACGCTGGCGAATGGCTTCACGATTGTCGAGTACTACCTTTCACGGGGCATGCAGATCGATGACTTCGCGCCCAATCTGTCGTTTTTCTTTTCGAACGGCATGGACGCCGAGTATGCCGTCATCGGACGGGTTGCGCGGCGCATCTGGGCGCGGGCCATGCGCGAGCTGTATGCGGCTGGTCCGCGCAGCCAGATGCTCAAGTACCACATCCAGACCTCGGGCCGGTCGCTGCATGCGCAGGAAATACAGTTCAACGATATCCGCACCACACTGCAGGCCCTGTATGCGCTGTTCGACAACTGCAACTCCCTGCACACCAATGCCTTTGATGAGGCCTTGACCACGCCCACCGAGCACAGCGTGCGGCGCGCGGTCGCTATTCAGCTGATCATCAATCGGGAACTGGGCCTGAACAAGAACCAGAACCCATGGCAGGGCTCATTCCTGCTGGAAGCGCTCACCGACAGCGTCGAAGAGGCGGTGTACCGTGAGTTCGATTCCATCAGCGAGCGCGGCGGCGTACTGGGCGCGATGGAAACGATGTACCAGCGCGGCAAGATCCAGGAGGAAAGCCTGTACTACGAGACCGCCAAGCATGACGGCAGCCTGCCCATTATCGGCGTCAATACCTTCCTGTCCCGTGAGGACAGCAGCGCGCTGCGCGCGGGCGCCGCGTTGATCCGCTCCACCGAGGAGGAAAAGCAGGACCAGGTGGCCGCGGTCCAGGCCTTCCAGCGTCGCAATGCGGCGGCCGCACCCGCGGCACTGCAGACGCTGCAGGAAGTGGCCGCGGCGGGCGAGAATGTATTTGCATCGCTGCTGGATGCCGTCCAGCTCTGTTCACTGGGGCAGATTTCACACGCGCTGTACCAGGTCGGTGGTCAGTACCGCCGCAATGTCTAGCGCGGCATCAGGGTGTTCGCGAATACCCGCCTGAAGGCTTCACCCACCTCAAGCGGATTCAGCGACGCATCCTTGTGATACCAGTGGCTGATCCAGTTCAGGGCGCCGGCGATGGCGAAGGCGGTCATTTTCGGATCGCAGTGTTGGACCGAACCGTCCTTGATGCCTTCCCTGATCAGGCCCCTGATGCGCTGGTCGATCTCCGACTTCAGCGCCTTGATGCGGCTGCTCATCGCGGGGCTGAGATCCTGATCTTCTGCGCGCACCATGCACCAGCCGAATTCCCCGGCAATTGCGCTGCCGTAATGGCTGATCAGGACCAGAAGCTTTTCGCGTGCGCATTCCTTCGAGTTGGCCAGTGCGCCGAACACTGACTTGATCTGGTCAAGGCCGGCACGAAAGCACTCAAACAGGATCTCCTCCTTGTTGGCCACGTAGTAGTAGATCGTCGGCTTGGTCACGTTCAGGGCCGTGGCGACGTCTTCCAGGGAGGTATTGTGGTAGCCGTGCTCGCGGAAGGCGCGCGCCGCCGCGAGAATGACCGCTTCACGCTTCAGCTGTCGCGACTTTTCCCGCGAGGCGCTCCACGGGGACGGGTTCGCCGCGGCGGGTCGGGGCGCAGGCTTTTTCACCCGCGGATTATGGACCGGTATGAAACCTACCGGCAAGTAGGTTACGGGATCGACGGTGCGTCGGCTCTGGACACGACAGTGGTGCCCGACGTTTACTAGCCGCCGGAGCCTGGCGGAGAACGGATTCATGTGGCGCGCAGTTCTGATGGTCGGCTGTCTTGGAGTGCAATGGGGCACGTCGCTGGCGAGTGCGCCCACCGACTGCATGGATTCCTGCGCGGTACTGAAATCCGAAGCGGCCCGTCTCGCCTGCTTCGATCAGGAACTCGAGCGCCGTAAGACGGCGAGTCCGAATCGCGTCTGCACGCTGCCCGTACCCGCGGCCGCACCTGCACCTTCAGCGGCAGCGGCACCCGCACCTGCACCGGCGCCAGCACCTGCGCTGGCAACGGCGACCCCTCCAGCGCCCGCGGCAGTGCCGGCGACGAGCGCTGCTCAACGATCGGCCCGTCCGCAACCCATCAGCGCACGGGTCGTTGCCATTGCCAAGGAATCTGCCGGTATCGTCACGATCACGCTGGACAACGGGCAGGTCTGGGAGCAGACCGAGACCCGCGCAGGCTTCAGGGTCTTGCTGCACCACGGCGTAACGATTGCACCCGGAGTGTTTGGTTCGTACCTGCTGACAACGGAGGACCACAGGACGGCACGAGTGCGTCGGATTCGCTAGGCACTGTCCGGGCTTGAATTGAAACGGGAATCCACTCGGGCTTAGAATCAAAGCATGCTTTGCAACCGGATTGGCCCGTGACGCTGACTGCAAAGGTGCTGGGCAACGGCTTTGTGGCGGAAGTGCAGGGGGTGGATTTTTCCAGACCCGTCACGGCGGCGACGCAGCGTGAGATTACGCACTTCCTGGATCTTTACGCAGTGGTGGTCTTCAGGGCCACCGGACTTGACGATGCAGGGCATATCGCCTTCAGCCGTCTGTTGGGCGATCTTGAGCTTTCGCCCCGGCTTTTCGGTCCTAAGGGCAGTCGCTTCGACCATCCGGAGCTCTTCGACGCCGGCAATGTCGACCGCGAGGGTCGGATCCTGATCGATGAGCGCCGACGCATGTACAACAAGGGCAACGCCCTGTGGCACACGGACTCATCGTTCAATCCGCACCGGGCCGCCTATTCGCTCCTGCTTGCGCATCAGGTGCCGCCGGCGGGCGGAGACACGGATTTCGCCGACATGCGGGCTGCCTATGCGGCCCTGCCGAAGGACACCCAGAGTAAGATCGAAGGGTGCATCGTTGAGCATTGGCTGTGGCATTCGCGCATGTTGGCGGGCTATCCCGACCCCACGCCCCAGGAGCGCGCCGCCAAGCCCCCCGCACAGCACCGCCTCGTCCAGCCGCATGGAGCCTCGGGCCGCAAGACCTTGTATATTGCAGCGCACGCATCGCAGATTGTGGGCTGGCCTGAGGAGCAGGGACGCCAGCTGCTGGACGAGTTGATGCGCTTCGCCACCCAGCCGCAGTTCACCTGCGCGGTGCAGTGGCAGCAACGGGGAGACCTCGTCATCTGGGACAATCGCTGCACCATGCACCGCGCGACGCCATTTGCGGACACTTTGTATCCGCGGGACATGCGACGCACCACGGTATATGACCCCATCGCCTGATACGGCAGTGTTGGGGTTGCCGCTGGCACAGGATGCGGCGCTCGGCGAATCCGGGCTGGTGCATGACGCCGCGCCGCTTGCTTCGATTGATGTCTCGGCCATCATCGAAACGCAACGATTGAATGGCTTCGTCATTCGTCTGGTGGTCATCTCCTGGCTGGTTACGTTTCTCGATGGGTTCGATCTCAACGCGATCGCCTTCGTGGCGCCGTATCTGAAGACGGCCTACCGCTTCGACAATCCGACCTTGGGCGCGGTCTTCGCCAGCGGCAGCGCGGGCGCGCTGCTGGGCGGTGTGTTGTTTGGCTTTCTCGGCGATAAGGTCGGGCGGCGCCGCGCCATCATGGCCTCGGTAGGTTTGTTCGGCCTCTTCACGCTGTTCCTGGCGCTGGCTGATCGTTACTGGGAACTGATGTTCATGCGCTTCGTCGGCGGGATTGCACTGGGCGGCGCACTGCCGCTCATCTGGGCGCTGAGCATCGAGTATGTGCCGGTGCGGTTCCGCGCCACTGTGGTGACGCTGATCATGCTGGGCTACGGACTGGGCGTGTCGGTGGCCGGACCGGTGTCGGTGGCGCTGATTCCCCGCTTCGGGTGGCAGTCCGTTTTCATTTGCGGTGGTGCCGTCTCGCTGGCGGCGGCGCTGGTCGTATTCCTCAAGCTGCCAGAATCCCTGAGGTTTCTGGCCCATCGCGGTGATGACCCGGAGCGCATGCTGCGCATCGTCCGGCGCCTCATTCCAAATCGGCGCATCGAGGCCTCGCAGCTGGTTCTGGCACCCGCCCCGGCAACGCCGCGATCGCGTGGTCCGGCGGTGCTTTTCGACGGGTACCTGCGCTGGCTCACGCCTCTGTTGTGGCTGGTGTTTGCCGCCAGTTCCATGACGATGTATTTCTTTACTGCATGGGGCCCCATCGTGATGGAACAGATGGGCCTGAGCCGCACCAGCGCGGCGTTGTCCATTTCCGCGAATTCCATCGCCAGTGCCATCGGCGGCATCGCCGTGATGCGTTTCACCGATCGCCTGGGGGCCGCGAGCCTGGCGGTCATGCCGGCCATCGCGGTACCGCTGCTGATCGTGACGGGGCTGATGCATCTTAATGTCGGTCTCGTCATGGCACTGACCACTGCGATGTACCTGCTGCTCGGCGGCAACCACTATGGTGTGCAGAGCATCCTGGGGCTGTACTACCCGACGGCGGAACGTGCACGCGGTGCCGGCTGGGCGTCGAGCATTGGCAAGGTGGGCGGCGTCGCCGCCACCTTGCTCGGCGGCTGGCTGCTCTCGTCCCATCTCATCGGCCGCTCTCCCTTTTTGTTGCTGGCAGTATTTCCCATCGTGGTCTGCCTGGGCGTGCTGGGCATCGCTGCAATTGCACGCCGCGGGAATCTGCGCGACGCCTGAGTCGGCAGTGTCGGCAATGTCTGGTTCAGATCGAGTGAGCATGCGATGATGCGAAGTTGAGCTCCATCTGGCGAGAGGGGATGCGCATGGCGCAGCGGAACAAGAAAAGACATAAGACGGCCCGTAAGTCGCCACCTGCCGCGTTACCCAAAAGGCGCAATCCAGTGCGTTGGCTGCCGGACGTCACCTCCAGCGGAGAACTGGTCTTGCGCCGCACTCAGCCCACGACGCAGCCGGAAAGGGAGGACATGAACTATCCGTTCTCGCAGGGCCTGACCTTCGTCGCGCGACGCTGGCGCAACCTGATGAACGAGGAGCTGCGCGCGGCGGGCCAGAGCCAGGCGCGTTGGGGAACGCTCTACTGGATTACGGTTTTCGGCGATACCGTCAATCAGACCGAGCTTGCGGACCGAATCGGCGTGGAGCAACAGACGCTCGGGCGGGTGTTGCGCGACCTTGAGTCCGCAGGTGTCATCACGCGTGTCTCCGGAGTCGGCGATCGGCGCGCCAAGGTGATCAGGTTGACCGCCGCCGCCGAGCCCCTGATGCGCAAAATCAACGCCATTCAGGACCGGGTGCGTGCGCAATTGCTGAACGGCATTTCGCGCCGCGAACTCGAAGGCTGCATGGCCGTGTTCGCCAAGATTCTCTCGAATATCGACGGCCATTGATTCGCGGCGTACCGCTGCGAACTTCACCTCAGTCCCGCACTGCAGCATCCTGCCGCGGCAATGTGCCATTGACAGGTCAACTGAGCGTTTACGGGCGTTGACCCATTCGACCAATCAGAAGCATACTTTGGATTATGGAAGGTTACCTTCTTAGTCTGGCGGGTCATCGGATCACGTGCTTCCAGCCCGGTCTTGGCCTGGGGCGCGGCGGCAATGAGCGTCACATTCATGAGGGGGGTTCAGTGAGATAACCATCTGATGCGCAAGATTGTCGGGGCGCACATGGGGCGCCCAGTCAGCTAAACAACCGTATAAAGATGAGCCAGGGGGTAGAAGTCATGACGACACGCAAGGTGACGTCCACGTCACGGTCGGTTTCTGGGAAAGGTTCCCGCCAATATTTGATTTCAGTGGCGGTGGCTGCGGCCATCGCCGTCAGCAGCGCGCCGCGGCACTCATTTGCGGCGGACGCATCGACCGACGTCCCAGCGCCTGCCGCGCAGGATCAGGCCATCACCGAAGTGGTTGTCACCGGTTCGCGTATCAAGCGCACCCGCGACCTTGATGCCCCGAGCCCGATCACGACCATCAGCAGCGAGACGCTCGAGAATTCGTCCTCAACCGGAATCGAGTCGGTCCTGAACCAGCAACCGCAGTTCGTGCCGCAGAACACCCAATTTACCTCCGGTGTCCAATCATCACCCACGCAGACACCTGGCGCGGCTACGCTCAGCCTGCGCGGGCTGGGCTCGAACCGTAACCTGGTTCTGGTCGACGGCCAGCGGTGGCAGCCCACCAACGCGACTCTGGCGGTGGATGTCAATACGATTCCCGTGGCAGCCGTGGAAAGCGTGGAGACCATCACCGGCGGTGCCTCGGCGGTATACGGTCCGGATGCCATGGCAGGCGTCGTGAACTTCGTTCTGAAGAAGAACTTCCAGGGCGTGGATGTCGACATCCAACGTGGCGAAACCGCCAAGGGCGATGGCGGCGAAACCCGTGCCAGCGTGCTGATGGGAATGAACGGAGTGGATGGTCGCGGCAACATGATGCTGGGACTGGACTGGACCAAGCGCGATCCGGTCTACCAGGACAATCGCAGCTTCTACTCCGACGGGTGGATTGATCCGGGCCATCCCAGTGGCGGCTTCATCTATGCGCCATCCTATGCTCCGGCGAGCGATCCCTCGTTGCCGTCACAAGCGGCCCTCAACGCGGCGTTTCCAACCGGAGCCCCGGGTACCGTCACGCCCGGCACACAGGTCTACTTCAATGCCGATGGCACACCCTTCGTGTCGATAGCGGGAGGTCTGGGCTACGACGGACCGCTCAATTCCCTGGCGCCCGGTCGTTATTCTGCGATCACGTTGCTCAACGGCCAGACCTCTTCGCCGAACAATCTGAGTCAGTCCTACACCGGGGGTTACGTCTCCGTGCCGCTGGAACGGCACTCATTATTCGCGCACGGAACGTTCAACTTCAACGACTATGTAAGCGCATACGGCCAGATCAACTACAGCAATATCCAGGTGGAGACTCAGGGTGCAGGGCCGTCGCCTGCCATCACCATCTGGGCGACGTCGATACCGCGCTACAATTCGGCCACGCCGGGCGCGCCCCAGGATTCCACCTGGCTGCCGCCGTCGCTGCTAGCATTGCTGAACTCACGTTCCAATCCGAACGCCAACTGGACCCTGTATCAGTCGACGGACTATCTGGGCGGGGAAACCGTGTTGAACTCGACGAATGTGTGGCAGGCGACCGCAGGTCTCAAGGGCAAGTTGCCATTCCGCGACTGGACCTGGGACATCTACGGGTCGCAGGGTCAAACGCACGATGAGGCCGATTACACGGGCTTGCCCTCCCTGCAGCGCCTCGCCTACCTCGATGCGCTGCCGGACTTCGGCAAGGGCGCCAGTATTTCCTCCCCGCCCGGAACTCCTTTCGGCTATGGCGAAAGCTGCACCAGCGGCCTGCCGGTCTTCCAGTCCTTCACGCCGTCCGCCGACTGCGTGCAGAGCATCACGGATCCGCTGAAGAACGAGTCCACTCTG
Source organism: Steroidobacteraceae bacterium (assembly GCA_049792815.1). Taxonomy (GTDB): domain Bacteria; phylum Pseudomonadota; class Gammaproteobacteria; order Steroidobacterales; family Steroidobacteraceae; genus DAIDKA01. The sequence goes on from JBARBG010000094.1 coordinate 31,185, forward strand.
AAACAGACCATCGTTGAAGGCTACATCCAGGGCATGCTCTGGCAACTGCCGGCGGGCGAAGCGCGCTTCGATCTGGGCGCCACGTACCGCGGCGATGAGTACAACTTCAGTCCCGGTAATCCGGTAGGCGCCATCACCGACAATCCAGTGGGTGTGTTTCCCTCGAACTATACCGGCGGCGACATCAGCGTGAAGGAGGCCTACACCGAGCTGCTGATACCGGTCCTCAAGCGGCTGGAACTGGAACTCGGTTATCGCGAGTCAGATTTCAATACAGCCGGCGACAAGGGCACCTACAAGGCGATGTTTACCTGGAAGGCTCTGGATGAGCTGACCTTCCGCGGTGGATTCCAGGCCGCAACCCGGGCGCCCAATGTTGCAGAGCTGTACACGGGACCCACGCAGAACGTGGTGTTCTTCCCGCAGGAAGACCCCTGCTCGGCGACCACACTGGCGCCCTGGGGCAACGTGGCCAGCAATCCGAATCGCCTCAAAGTCCAGGGGCTGTGCGAGGCGCTCATCGGTAATATGACCTCGCAGTTCAACACCCAGACTTACAACGCGGCGACGCTCGGTTCAGGCCCCAACGGCTGGACGCGCCAGAGCCCGACGTTCTTCCCGCTGGAAATCGAGGTCAATACCGGGAATCCGAAGGTAAAGCCGGAAGTGGGTAGAACCTTCACCTTCGGTGCTGTGATCACCGACCCCTTCGGCGTGAGCGGGCTCACGTCCACGGTGGATCTCTATCGCATCGTGATCTCGGACACGATTTCGCCGGAGTCATCGATCACTGTGTACAACGACTGCTTCAATTATAACGGAAGCAGTAATCCGACCTATTCGGTCACCAACCCCAGTTGCCAGTTGATCCAGCGCAATCCGATCACGGGCGATCGTGCATCCGTCACGGCGTTGTATTCCAACCTGGGCACTCTGAAGACGCAGGGCCTCGATCTCGCGCTGAACTGGGCACACGAATTCGGGCCGGGCACTTTTGCAGCCGGTACCGACTTCAACTACATAAACGAGTTCGAGTACCAGACCCAACCGGGGTCTCCGTTTGTGAACGCCAAGGGGACTCTTGATACGGTGGCTGGTGCGGCCGGTGCTGGCGGCCTGTTCGACTATCGCGCCATCACGCACATTCAGTACACCTGGCAGGCGCTCACGGCGGGATTGGGCTGGGAGCATCTGTCTAGCATCAAGGATGCTTCGGCTTCAACCAATCCCACCACCAAGGTTCTCGGAGTGCCGGCGTACAATCTGTTCAACTTTTACAGTAATTACGACTTCGGCAAGGTCAGCGTACGCTTCGGTATCGACAATCTGTTCAACAAGCAGCCGCTGGTTGTCGGAAACGATCCGGGAGTCACCGACGCCTCCGGCCTGACCAACCCGGGCCTCTACGATCCGTTGGGCATTCGATTCTATGTCGGCGTAAAGGCCACCTTATAACGAGGCTGAAGATGGCGGCCGCTTGAGTACAGGGGCGGTGAACCGCGAGGTTAACCGCCCCGTTGTATTTTGGACGGCTGAATCATAAGCTCCTCGTAATGCCCGATCCGACCCCGCAAACGCAGCTCGCGCTGGCGGCGCAGCACGATGCCGCAGGCCATCATCACGACGCCATCGACGCCCTGGCGCGCGGCACCAGCGCGGGTGATCTTGTGTGCATGACGCAGCTTGGCAAGCGACTGCTGGTGGGCGATCGGGCGCCGGCGCTGGCGAAGGAGGGTGCGCGCTTTTTGCTGGAAGCTGCCACCAAGGGCGAAGCTGAAGCGGCCGCCCGGATGGCGACGCTGACTGCGCTGGGAGTGTGCTGCAAGCAAAGCTGGCCCGAGGCCCTGCGCTGGCTGATTGTTGCCGCCGAGCGCCAGTGGCAGCTGGCCCGCGGCCAGCTGCTGGTGCTGGCCGAGGGTAGCACGGAGGCGCGCCTGGACCTTGCGAGCTGGTGGGTCAGCCCTCCGGTCCGCGAACTGAGCACGGATCCGCGCGTACGGACCTTGGATTCATTCATCACGACCGCGTGTTGCGAGTGGCTCATTGCGCGGGCGCGCCATCGTCTCACCCGTGCCCGTGTCTATGATCCGGTGAACCGTCAGGATGTCATCGGCCAGACGCGCACGAATTCAGTGGCCAATTTCGCTCTCACCGAGGTGGAACTCCTGGACGTGCTGCTGCAGGCGAAAATGTCCAGCGCCTGCGGGGTGCCGATGAATCACATGGAAGCACCGGCCGTGCTGCACTATGGCGTCGGCGAGGAGGCGTCAAATCACTACGATTTCGTTGACCCCGCCACGCCTGACTACGCAGGTGAGATTGGCCGCAACGGGCAGCGGATCGTAACATTCCTGGTCTATCTCAACGATGACTACGAAGGCGGAGAGACCGGCTTTCCGACTCTGGGATTCAGCCACAAGGGATGCCGTGGCCAGGGTCTCTTTTTCGTCAACGCCCATGCCGACATGCAGCCGGATCTGCGCATGCTGCACGCCGGACGGCCGCCGACACGCGGTGAGAAATGGATCGTCTCGCAGTTCATCCGCAGCCGCGCGACGCTCGTCCCGACGCCGCCCCCGCCACCACAAAGGTGATATCGTAATTGCGACGAGTATCGCGCCGGCGATGGAGCGTAACCCATGATCATTGAGCGTGAAGACCAGGTAACCGAAGCGGTGCTGAGTGAAACTCAACGCATAGAGGATCCGCGTCTCAAGCAAATCATTCAGTCTCTCATCAGGCACCTGCACGGATTTGCACAAGAAGTGCGGCTTACCGAGGAGGAATTCAATTCCGCAATCAATCTCGTGAGTGACCTGGGAAGGCTCACCACCGCCAGCCACAACGAGACGCGCCTGATCGCAGGCTCGCTTGGGCTGTCGACGCTGGTATGCATGATGAACAATTCCGGTACTACCGCCAATCTGCTCGGTCCTTTCTGGCGCAAGGACGCGCCGCAGGTCGAGAACGGGGGCTCGATCGTGCGCTCGCCGACAGCCGGCCACCCGTTCTTCTTCACCGGCCATGTCGTCGACACGGAGGGCCGGCCTATCGGCGGCGCGCACGTAGACGTGTGGCATGCCTCCACCAAGGGATTGTATGAGAATCAGGATCCAGGCCAGGCGGACTGGAATCTGCGGGGTCGCTTCATCACTGATGAGACGGGTCATTTCAATTACCGCACCATCAAGCCCTCGGGCTACCCGGTGCCGGCCGGTGGACCCACCGAGAAGCTGCTGAACGTGCAGCACCGTCACCCCTTCCGACCCGCGCATCTGCACGCGCTGGTCTACAAGGAGGGCTTCAAGACCATTGCCTCACAGGTGTACTGCGATGACGATGAGAATCTGACGACCGATGCCCAGTTCGGTGTGATCACGAACGCAATCGGGCACTGCGTTCGGCACGAGGAGGCAGCTCCAGACAGCGATGTTCAGGGCCCCTGGTACAGCATGGCCTACACCTTCGTTCTGAAGCGGGGCGAGTCCTGGTTGCCCACGCCGCCGGTTTCAGCCAAGAGCAACGTGGCCGCTGCCATGATGGGGACGGCCTGATGTCTGCGGGTGAGGTTGCCGGGGGGCTGACCTGGGAGGTCATGGAATCCCGGATTCGACAGTACTTCGATGATTGCAATTCAGGTGACATCGAGCGGGTGGCCGCCAACTTTGAACCCGCTGCTGTTCATTATTTTCCGCCGGGTACTTATGAAGGGCCGTTCCGTGGCGCCCGCACCATCGGCGCAAAGTGGAGTACCGCGGTTCAGAACCTGGGCTCATATTGGACGGTCGACCAGGTGCTGTGTGATCCACGCACGCGGCGCGCCGTCATCGAATGGACCCATTTCAAGCGTGTGCCGGGCATCGTGCTGCGCGGCGATGAGTGGTACGTATTCAGCTCCCGAGGGCTCATTGAAGAGATTCGAGCGTACTACGCCTCCCCGCAGGACCCGTCGCTGAAGCATCTCGAGTTGGGTGGCTTCGATTATGCCGGCCGCGGCTATCCGCTCACGGCGCCCTGAGAATGGCGCCCGCCGAAACCCGCCGCATTGTGCTCGACGGCGGTGTCGTGGAGATGCAGCGGCAAGGGAACAGGTTGGTCGCCCGGGATGGTCGGCAGATTGATTGTGATGCAGCGGTGCACTTGCCCCCGGTTGAGCCGAGCAAGATCATCTGCGCGCACCTGAATTACCGCAACCGGGTGGAGGAGTTGAAGACTGCGGCCGGTCCGGCGCCGAACTACTTCTACAAGCCGCCCTCATGCCTCATTGGGCACCGTGGAGCGGTGATACGACCGCAGGGTTGCCGGTTTCTGAACTATGAAGGCGAAGTGGGCATCATCGTCGGACGCACGGCCCGCAACATTCGCCGGGCGCAGGCGCAGGACTACATCGCCGGGTACACCTTGGCCAACGACTACGCGCTGCATGACTTTCGCGATGCGGATCGCGGCTCGATGGTCAGGGTCAAGGGCGCGGACACGCTTGGCGTGGTCGGGCCTGGCCTGGTGCGTGGTTGGCGACCGGCCGGACAGATTCTGCGCACCTACGTCAATGGGCAGATCGTTCAGGAGTCCAGCCTGGATGAAATGATCTGGGATATGAGCTATTTGCTCACGGATCTGGCCCGCATGATGACGCTGAACCCGGGCGATCTGATCATGACCGGAACGCCCGCAAATTCACGACCCGTCAATCCCGGCGATACCGTCGTGGTGGAAGTTGAAGGACTTGGGCGCCTTGAGAACACGATTGTGGAAGGCGACTCGCCGATCTCCAGCGAGGCGGGATGGCCCCCAGCTGCATCGGAGAAAGTGCTGGGTGTCGCCTTGGGCGAGAAGTTGCGAGAGTAGCAAAGAAGTCAACCTAAGCTATTGATTATGTTAATATTATGACCGCTGTCCAGGAAAGGCGTCGGAATCGCTACAACGCGCTGTGAGGCTTGAGCGGCAACTCTTCGAACTGCAGAATCGGGATCGCTAAAACATTCGGACAAGGACCATGGCCAAGGCATATTGGATTTCCGCGTACCGTTCGATACGTGACGATGCGGCGCTCGCCGCGTACGCCAAGCTCGCGGCGCCTGCACTGCAGGCAGCCGGTGGCCGCTTCCTTGCACGCGGCCTGCCGGCGCGCGTCTATGAAGGTGGGCTCGCTCAGCGCACCGTGCTCATTGAGTTCGATAACCTCGCGCAAGCCATCGCCGCGCATGACAGCCCTGGGTATCAGCAGGCGCTGCGTGCACTGGGAGAAGGTGCCGATCGTGATTTGCGTATTGTCGAGGGAATCGCATGACCAGCGCGTCGCGAAGAGCCGTGATTCGCGCCTTCTGAGAGCTCTGCGCACGAACGCGCTGCGATCCGGCGAGCGCCCACGGTGTCATCGCTTCAAGGTTCGGGCGGCAAAGTTGTCGTGTTACCGACAGAACTTGCCGCGTGGGCGCGGGTACCCGGCTTGCGACGTGTCAACATGGCTTACGTCTATCTTGCCAAAGGAGTCGATCGCCATGCCTGCCACCCTTCGCCATTTTGCGATCAACGCAGACGATGTGCAGCGCGCCAAAGCCTTCTACGAGAAAGTGTTTGGCTGGACGTTTAGCCCGTGGGGGCCTCCGGACTTCTACCAGGTAAGGAGCGCCGGTAGTGGTTTGATGGGTGCCCTGCAGGAACGGCGCGACCTGCAGCCAGCGCGGCGCACGAACGCCTTTGAGACCACCTTCGCTGTGGACGACATTCAGACGACCTTGTCGTCCGTCGAGGCTCACGGCGGTAAGATTCTCATGCAACCTTTCCGTATCGAAGGCGTTGGTGACATCGGCTATTTCGAGGACAGCGAGGGCAATATTTGCGGCGTCGCTCAATACCTACCGGGACTTTGGAAATGAGCACCGGTGACGGCTTCGACGTACGCTCGTTGGCCGCCACCTATCGCAACGGCCACCATTTGCCTGTCCACGTCCATCCCTGGGCGCAGCTCATTTACGCCCGTTGTGGCGTCATACATGTCATCGCGGCCGGACGCCTATGGTTGACGCCGCCCACTCGTGCGATCTGGATCCCTCACGGCACGGGTCACGAGATCGAATTCAAGGGCGAGACCGCTTTGCGTACCCTTTATGTCAGTGCGGCCAGAGCGGGCGCAGCCGAGCCCTCCGTAAGAATGTTGGAGGTGGTGCCACTCTTCAGCGAGCTGATCTTGCACATCGTGACCTTGGGTATGCTCGATCCGCGGCGTCCCGAGCATGACCGGCTGGCCGCGGTGCTGATGGATCTGATCTCGGGAGCACGCCCGGTGGATCTTATTCTGCCGCTGCCGCGAGACCCAAGGGCGCTGAAGCTTGCGCACTACCTGCGATCCGCACCAGGTGACAGGCACGGCCTTGAGGCGTTGGTAATGACGACCGGGGCGAGCCTGCGGACCTTGCAGCGCTGCTTCGCGGAAGAGACTGGCATGACGATCGAAGCCTGGCGGCAGAAGGCCCGGCTGGTCCACTCGGCCGCCGCGCTCGCGCAGGGCGCGAGCGTAACGGACGCCTCCTTGGCGTGCGGCTATGAGAGTTCAAGTGCTTATGCTGCAGCGTTCCGCAAACAGTTCGGTGTTACGCCAAGGCGCTTCCGCGTTCACTCGGGCACGGCCGACGCTATTGGATCAGTGTGACGCTCAATGCTCCAGTGCCCTGAATCCACTGTGCAGGGCTTCCAGCTTGGCGTGCAGAGTGTCCTGCCCGGGATTGCCCTCGCTCTGAGCAGTGAGCGCGTAGCGCACGTTCGCGGCGTCGGGGGCAGATCCTGAGGCCGCCGGTGACTCCGCAGCCATGCTTATTTTCTGGCCGCCGGTCACGTCCGAGGCGACAGCGTTGTAAGGAAACTGTCTATTGGTGAGCTTTGTCCAGTTGGCCTGGAAGCCTTCCGGCAGTGTCGCGTCAGGGTGCGCAAAGCGTCGCACGTCGACGAACTCCGGGTGCTTGGGTCCGCCACCCACAGCGACTCCCGCGACATCCCATACAACGCGGCCGCCATCCTCAAAGAAGCTGAAGTTGAGAGTGAGAATGCTCTCCGAGCTCAAGGCCACGGAATCCGGCGTGACGGTGAGCTCCATGCGCCTGGAGCGGAATTGCACGCGCGCATAGTCGGGGGCGACGTCAATGATGAGCTTGCTGAACACCGGCGAAGCTGGCTTCAGCTCCAGGTACTCGCGCCATCGCTCGAGCGAGCCTTCGTCAGTTGCCCACAGGAAGTTGGCGATCACTTCCTGCTGGTGCACAAACACGTCCTTAAGTCCGGTCGGGCCGCCCGAGAGCGTCGCGATCATGCCTTCCGGCGTCGTTTGGCTCAACGCAACCACCGACAAATCGTCGAACGGAATATTCCAGACTTTCACCTGCCACACTCGCCCATAGGCGTCGCTGTAAGCGAATTCCTCGCTGGCCTTGCCGAGCGAGGTGACCTTGATCGAGTCGGTGCCGATGGCGCGATGCAGTGCGAAGCCGCTCTTGAGCAGGAGATCCATTTGCAGCTTCGAGTCGGTGTACAGACTCGCAAGTTTCAGGTCATCGGGTGCGCGCAAGCGGAATATGTTGCCGCCGTACTGCACAAAGCCATTGTGATCGAGCTGTGCGGTCTGTATTTCCTTGGGCGCTGCGGTGGTCCACAGGTGATCCTGGCCCTCGCGGATCACACGGGGGAACGGCGAACGCAGAATTTCATGCAGGAGCTCCTGTGAGCTGGCGCTGCCCGGGAATAGGCGGTCCTTGTTGTGCGCGAGGAGTTGCTCATCCCCGCGGATGGCCCGGTCGGTGGTGATTTTGCGCAGCGCCGTGTAAAAGTCCACCAGCGGCCGAGGCAATGCGATGCGCTCGTTCGTGACGATGGTCTCGGAGACATCCATGATGGGCAATCGCGTGCTGCCGTGCTCCTCCACGGTTCCCGTGGAGTCGCTGGCCTGCTCGACCAACTTGATCGGCGCCGCGTAGTTGAGGTTCTCGGAAGCGGACTTGCGCAGTACAACGCCGATGACTTGTCCGTCCTTGTCGACGAGAGGTCCACCGCTGTTGCCCGGTGAAGCGGCGGCGCTGAAGCGCACCCACTTCCAGCGGCCCTCCACTTCCTCCGGTGTCTCTGAGGTGTAGACGCCATCGCGAATGACGATGCCCTCCCCGAGCGCGTTACCGACCGCGAACACCGGGTCGTTGAGCGCAATCGCTCCACCAAGGGCAAGTGGACGCAAGCTCTTTGGCGGGTTCCGCAGTGAGAATTCCGCAAAGTCCTGCGCCTGGGAGAACTTCAGGATTTGGTCTATTGCATAAACCTCGCCGGCCGCATCCCGCAGTGCGGGGGGGCCGAACTGGCTGCCCATCCCGATGCGCAGCACGTGTGCAGCCGTGACGAATCGATTGGCGCCAACCGCGAAGGCCGTGCCGATCGAGCGGTATTTATCGATGCGCTGCTGATAGGGAATGAGCTCCATCGGCAGAGCTCGCTCGTAGGTTACGGCGCCCTCGTCGGGCTTCGACTGCACGACCTCGAATGTCGCGGCGCGCACGTGCTGCTGGACCTCGCCAGCAAGGCCCTGGGCGATTGCCAGGGTTGGGAGGAGCGTCGCCAACCCGATGATCACATTCACGAGCCGGTGGGGAAATCCGAGAGCGGTGGCCATGCGTTCCCTCTCCTCAAGAACCTGACATCGGATGCGTCTTTCGGGCTACACGACGATATCCGAATTTGGTGGAAACTTCACCAAGCCACGTGCGCCCTGTTCGAACCCGTAAATTCATACGGCGTCTCGAGCGTGATCGACTTGTTTGGTGTCGAATGCGACTCATCTATCGCAAGGCCCCAGAGGACATCTTGTCCGCGTCGACGAAGGAACTGCGATCTGCGGCAATGGATCAAGTCAGGCACCGGATTGCCGAGGCTATGCCATGCCGCCCTGGGCAAGGACCCGTCTTCAGGAACCTGATAGATGTTTGAGGAGTTGCCCTAGCGCCGGCCGGCCGTCGTGCCACAGCCTAAATGAAACATTGGGTGACTCGTTGGGCAGTCTTAGGGTCATTTCGTGACTTGTGGAGATCAGTCTCAGTGTCTCAAGATCGGTAACGTATGCGCGCATCGCGGATTCACGCGTATCCGGCACAAACAGGTCTTCTGGTTTCGGCAAAGCAACTGGCAGCCGCGGTAGCGGATGTAAATCGATGGAGTGCCCATCGACATCAATCAGCAGTTCTCCGGAGTCGCCTCCGTGCGCAAACGGCGCTTCGCTATAATAATCTGCCCAACGATAGAGGAGCACCATTGCTGTGTATTTGCCGTTATCGTCCCTTTGAATTGCAACGAGCGTCAGGAAATCGTGAGCAGATGCGCCGTTGGAGTCGGGCTCAAGTTCAATGGGTGCGCCCACCACCGATACTGTGATTCCCGTACGATCATCCACGAGGTCACGAGGACCTGTTGGCAAACTCGAACAGCCAGCCACTGCGGCCAGGATCGTGAACGAAAGAAATCCTCTGAGGGTACGTCTAATGACCATAATGATTGCAACGCCTTCGTTATTGCAGAGTCCGCATCGTCGGACATTAGCAGGGGAGCTATTTCAGTGCAGTCCAGGATCATGACCTCAGCCACTCAGGAGCCGATCGAGTGCGAGCGGCAGTTAAATAAACTGCCAAGGGTCCTCACCTGACTCCCTTCCGCGCCGGACAAGCTCACTTGCCGCACGGGTGACACGGGCATGTAACGCGCAGCCTTGCTGTTCCTTCGTTCGAAAACGAGAGGCCCGGTGGGAAACTGTCTGGGCCTTTCCCTGTGTGGTCCGCCGGAGCCTTGGCTCGGGTTCCAAGGACTTGAGAAATCAATTACTTAGGTCTTCTTCTGTCGCCAATGTCGCGTACCCTGAGAGCGCCGGAGAATGCATGATGCGTCGACCTTTTCGAAATTCCGCTATTTCGTTCGGATTCGACCGCATGGGATCCCAGGTTTGCCTGATATGCGCTGGGCGCAGCTCAATTGCGCTATCCTCTGCGGCGCGAAGATGCGGGGTCACCTTTGAATACGAGGGATTGATGACATGAGAAGACAATATCGCTCGTTCCTTTTTGCGTTGCTCGTTCCGGCATTCTTCCTCGTCAGCGCAATCGACGTCGTTGCGGCGGCTGAGGAACAAGGATCGAATGCGCTCAAGCAGGAACTCTGGTCCAATCCTGCCACCTGGCCGGACCGGCAGGTGCCCCGCGCAGGCGACGAAGTCACCATCGAAAGTGGCAAGGACGTGGTCCTCGACGTGAGTTCGCCGCCGCTGCACGGTTTGACCGTCAAGGGCAAACTCAGCTTCTCGGATAAAGCCG
>JBARBG010000095.1:0-14563 GCA_049792815.1 Steroidobacteraceae bacterium
GAGCACGGCACTGGGCGACCTGGCGGACCAGCTGGTCCGTCAACTGACGGCGGCTTAGAAATGGGCGCCACGCAGGTCCTGATCGTCGGCGCGGGCCCGACCGGCCTGGTGCTGGCGCTGTGGCTCGCAAAACAGGGCATCACGGTCCGCATCATCGACCGTACGCAGGGCCCCGGAACCACCTCACGCGCGCTTGCCGTGCAGGCCCGCACGCTCGAACTGTATCGGCAGCTGGATCTGACTGATGAGGTCCTGCAGCACGGCCACCAGGTCGCGGCCATCAATCTATGGGTCAAGGGCCGCAGGAAGACTCGCGTTTCCTTTACGAATATTGGCGCCGGACTCACCGCCTATGGGCCCTTTGTCTACCCGCAGGATGAGCATGAACAGCTGCTGATCGAGCACCTCGCGGCGTGCGGCGTGGCGGTGGAGCGACACACCGAGCTGCTCAGTTTCACTCAGGGCGATGAGCAGGTCACGGCAGTGCTGCGCGCTGCGGATGGGCGCGAACAGACCTGCGAAGCGGCCTATCTTGCCGGCTGCGATGGCGCGCGTTCCATCGTGCGTCAGAACATCGGCGCCGACTTTCCCGGCGGCACCTACAAGCAGGTCTTTTACGTGGCCGACGTGGAGGCCGCAGGTCCCGCCCTGGACGGTGAACTGCACATCGACCTCGATGAGGCTGACTTCCTGGCGGTCTTCCCGTTAAGGGGCGCGGGTCGGGCGCGACTGATCGGCACCGTCCGCGACGAGCGCGCCGCGCGCCCGGAGAGCCTGAAATTTGCAGATGTCAGCCATCACGCCATCACGCACATGAAGGTTCAGGTGCAAAAGGTCAATTGGTTCTCGACCTATCGCGTGCATCACCGGGTCACCGATCGCTTCCGCCACGGACGTGTGTTCCTGCTTGGGGATGCGGCCCACATTCACAGCCCTGCCGGCGGCCAGGGTATGAACACCGGCATCGGCGACGCCATCAATCTGGCCTGGAAGCTCAAGGCGGTGCTGGCCGGTGCGGCCGGCGCTGCGCTGCTGGATACCTATGAGACCGAGCGCCGCGCCTTCGCCACCAAGCTGGTGGCGAGCACCGACCGCGGCTTCACGATGGCCACCGCCGATGGAATGGTGGCGCGATTCATTCGCACCCGTATTTTCCCAGTGCTCGCGCCGCTGGTATTCAAGTTCGAGGCGGCCCGGCGCTTCCTGTTCGGCGCGGTATCGCAGATCACGCTCGCGTACCGCGACAGCGCCATCAGCGAAGGGCGGGCCGGTGATGTCAGGGGCGGCGACCGCCTCCCCTGGGTGGCGGCGCCGGACGGGGATAACTTCCGCCCCTTGCAGGTCATCGGCTGGCAGGTGCATGTCTATGGCGCCTCGGGCGCGGAACTTACGCGGTGGTGCCGCGATCAGGGCTTGAGCCTGCACACCTTCAGCTGGCAGCAGGCCCACGCAACCGCCGGTCTGCTACGCGATGCCATGTATCTGCTGCGGCCCGACACCTATATGGCACTCGCGGCCGATCATCAGGATCCGCAGCGGCTGCAGCGTTACTTCGCGGCTCACGGACTCTCACTGCCAAATCTGAGGTAAACCCCAGGATGAATATCGCGACTATCCGACGCTGGCACTCCTACGTCGGGCTCTTCATTGCCCCGAGCGTGCTGTTCTTCGCGCTGACCGGCGCGGTGCAGATCTTCAATCTTCACGAAGCGCATGGTGGCTATACGCCGCCGGCGCTGGTTGAAAAGCTCAGCTCAGTCCACCAGGACCAGGTGTTCGCCTTCGGCGGCCACCACATGGCGGGTCCGCAGACCGGCGAACACGGGCACGAGGATGAGGACCGTCCGGCCTTCTCGACGCTGCTTCTGAAATGGTTCTTCCTGGTGGTGGCGCTGGCCCTTACGGTGTCCACGGCCTTTGGGGTGTGGATGGGGTTGACCCAAATCCGCGCCCGGCGCCTGGCGTGGCTGCTGTTGCTGGCGGGCGCCCTGCTCCCCCTGGGGATTCTGCTCGCCTAGTCCGCCCTTAGGCCCCGGTCAGGCTTGCTTAAGCTGAGGAAGCCTTGACAATGATTGCCATAGCAATTATTGTTTGGGCTAGGAAATGGCCTGAGACCGGGAGGAGCACTTGGCGGACGTATACAGCCTCGACACCTACGAACCGAGGCGCGGACTCGGGCACCTCATCGGCCGCGTTCGAGCGCAGCTGCTGGCGGCAATCGACGCGGAATTGGCGCGTGATGAGTTCCTGGCGCCCCTGGAAGTCACCTCGGCGCAGCTCATCGTGATCGTGAACCTGGCCGGCAGGGAGTGCGCGACCTCCGCCTCAGAGCTGTGCAAGGGCATCTCCTACGACGCCGGCGCCATGACCCGGATGCTGGACAGGCTGGAGGCCAAGGGCATGGTGCGACGGACCCGCTCGCCCGCTGACCGGCGCCTTGTGAACCTGGAGCTGACACAGGCCGGCAAGGCGGCCTACCCCAGACTGCGCGAGATCTCCATGCGGGTGCTCAATCGTTCGCTGCGCGACTTCGATCAGGATGAGGCCAGGATGCTTGAAAGCCTGCTGGTCCGTCTGGGCAACAACTTGCGCGACTGATGGCCAGGGAGGGTGCGTGAATAAACTGCTCACCGCTTGCCTCGTGACACTGCTCGCCGCCTGCGCCAGCACCCATAATCTGCAGCCCGAAGCGGTCATCGTGCCGCCCGACAGCCTCAACGCCCACCAATCCTTCGGCGCGACGACACTGGATGCCGCAGCCTGGCCGCAGACCCAATGGTGGACGGCGTACGGTGATCCGCAGCTCAATGACCTGATCAGCGAAGCGCTCAAGGGCAATCCCGGCCTGCGCATTGCCGAGGCCCGGACGCGTGCGGCGCTGGCCCAGGTGGCTGCGGCGGACAGTTCGCGCGATCCTGGCGCGGGCCTGAGCGGCCAGGCGGTGCGCGGACGCTTCTCCGAACACGGCCTGTTTCCGTCACCCTTCGCCGGCAACTGGGACACGCTGGCGGTGTTGACCGCAACCCTGTCCTGGCAGGTGGACTTCTGGGGCAAGAATCGCGCCGCCTACGACAGCGCCGTAGGCAGCGCGCGCGCGGCCGAGGTGGATGCGCAGGCTGCCCAGCTCACCCTGGCGGCGAACATCGCCCATGTCTATGCGCAGCTGCAGGACGACAGCCTGCAGCTGATTGTCGCCCGCGACACCCTGAGGCAACGCGAACAGGTCCTGGCGCTGACGCGCGACCGCAACGCCGCCGGTCTGGATTCACGCCTGGAAGTCACCCAGGCCCAGGCGGCCTTGCCGGCGGCCCGTGAACAGATCGACGCCCTGGAGGAGTCGGCGGCACGCGCCCGCCATGTGCTTGCGGCGCTGACGGGCGCGGGTCCGGATCGCTCCCTGACCATCCACGACCCGCTGCCGAGCGTTACGCTGCAGGCGGTACTGCCCAGTGCCGTGCCGGCCGAACTGCTGGGCCATCGCCCGGATCTGGTGGCGCAGCGCTGGCGCGTGGAGGCGGCCACCCAGGGTATCCGTGAAGCCAGGGCCGAGTTCTACCCCAACGTGGATCTGGTGGCCTTCATCGGGCTGCAGAATCTGGGCTCCAGCAATCTTCTCAGCGCCGCCAACCGTCAGTACGGCGTGGCGCCCGCGTTCACGCTGCCCCTGTTTGATGCCGGCAAGCGGCGGGCAAAGCTGGCGGCGCAGGATGCCCAGTACGACGCCGCCGTGGAGCAGTACAACCAAATGGTCACTGACGCCTTGCGCGAAGTGGTCGATGCCCTCACTTCCCTGGACAGCCTGGGTCGGCAGCGCGGCGAAGAACGCGATGCCCGGGCCAGCGCCCAGGAGGCCTACGACCTGTCGGTGTTGCGTTATCGCGAGGGCGTGGGCAATTACCTGCAGGTGCTGAGCGCTGAATCGCAACTGTTGGCGCAACGCAGTCTCGAGGCGCAGCTACAGGCCCGTGCTCTGGACCTGTCGGTTGACCTGGTTCAGGCCTTAGGCGGCGGGTACATGCCGCAGCTGGCGCAGCGCTAACGCTGCCGGAGAAAAATCGTGAACACTGAAACCCAAGAGCTCGCACCGGCCGGCGGCAATGGCAAGCGCAATCGGATGCTGCTGCTGGTCACGCTCGGCATCCTGGTGATCGCCGTTGGTTACGGGGTGTACTGGCAAACCGTGCTGCGCCTGCGCGAGAGCACCGACGATGCCTATGTGAACGGCAACATCGTGCAGATCACACCGCAGATCGCCGGCACGGTCATCGGCATCAATGCCGATGACACCCAGTACGTGTCGGCCGGGCAGATCCTGGTGCGGCTGGATCCGGCCGATGCCAAGGTCGCACTCGATGAAGCCGAAGCCCACCTGGCGCTGACCGTACGCTCGGTGCGCGGTGAATTCGCAACCACGGCACAACTGGCCGCGGCGCAGGGCATCCGCCAAACCGACCTGGATACCGCCGAGAACGATCTCGCGCGGCGCGAACGCCTCGCCGGCAGCGGTGCGATATCCGGTGAGGAACTGCAGCATGCGCGCGATGCCGTCTCGGCCGCCAAGTCGGCACTGCTGGCCGCCCAGCAGCAGTTCGCCGCGGATCACGCCCGTATCGACGGCACACAGATTGAAGACCATCCGGAAGTGCGCGCGGCGGCCAGCGCGGTCCACAGTGCCTTCCTCACTGTGGCGCGAACCCAGTTGCCGGTGCCCGTGGCCGGCTACGTAGCCCACCGCAATGTACAGCTGGGGCAGCGGGTCAGCCCCGGTTCGATACTGATGGCCATCGTGCCGTTGAACGAGGTCTGGGTCGATGCCAACTTCAAGGAACTGCAGATCGCCAATATCCGCATGGGTCAGCCGGCAACGCTGACGGCTGATCTGTATGGGCACTCGGTGACCTATCACGGCACGGTCGTCGGCTTCAGCGCCGGCACCGGCGCCGCCTTTGCGCTGCTGCCGGCGCAAAACGCCACCGGCAACTGGATCAAGGTGGTGCAGCGACTGCCGGTGCGCATAGCGCTGGACCCGCAGGACCTTGCCGCGCATCCGCTGCAGCTCGGGCTGTCGATGCGCGTGGAAATCTCCACCGCCAATCGCGAGGGTGCGCGGCTGCCGCAGCAGACCGTGGCCAATGCCCCGACCTATTCCACGAGCGTATTCGATGACGCCGACCGGCAGGCCGAGGCACGCGTTGACGCCATCATCGCGGCGAACCTGCCCGCTCCCGTCCACGGCCGCATGGCGCATCGTCTGGCCCAGGTCCGCACCCGCCCCGCCACATGAGCCGGCCCGCCGCAGCGATGACGCCGGGCGCCGCAGCCGCGGCACCGATACCGCCACTGCCGGGCGCGGCACGGTTGCTGGGCACTCTGGCCGTGTCACTCGCGATCTTCATGAATGTGCTGGACACGTCCATCGCGAACGTGTCCATACCGGCAATCTCCGGGGACCTGGGCGTCTCCCCTGACCAGGGCACCTGGGTGATCACCTCCTTCGGTGTCGCCAATGCCATCTCCGTGCCGCTGACCGGCTGGCTCACGCGGCGCTTCGGCCAGGTGCGGCTGTTCACGCTGTCGATTTTCCTGTTCGTGCTGGCCTCGTTCATGTGTGGCCTGGCGCCCTCCATCGGGCTGCTGATTTTCTTTCGCGTCATCCAGGGCGCGGTTGCGGGACCGATGATTCCGCTGTCGCAGTCGCTCCTGATGTCCAGCTATCCACCTGCCAAGCAAAGCACGGCGCTGGGCCTGTGGTCCCTGACCAGCCTGACGGCGCCGGTGGCCGGACCGCTGCTGGGCGGGTGGATCACCGACAATATCTCCTGGCCGTGGATCTTCTACATCAACGTGCCCATCGGACTGTTCGCCGGCACCCTGACCTGGATCCTGTATCGCCGGCGCGAGACTCCGACCATGCGTGTACCCATCGACGCCGTAGGCCTGGTGCTGCTCATGACCTGGGTCGGCTCGCTGCAGGTGATGTTGGACAAGGGCAAGGACCTGGACTGGTTCAATTCCCCGCAGATCGTCGCGCTCGCGCTGCTGGCCGTGGCCGCCTTCGTCTATTTCCTGATCTGGGAGATCCACGAAGAGCATCCCATCGTCGACCTGTCGCTGTTCAAGCGGCGCAACTTCACGATCGGCACGCTGTGCATGCTGCTCGCCTACGGGGTATTCTTCGGCAACCTGGTGCTGCTGCCACTGTGGCTGCAGCAGTATCTGGGCTACACCGCCACCAATGCCGGCATCGTGATGGCTCCGGTTGGTCTGCTGGCGATTGTCGTCACCCCGTATGTTGCCAAGCTCACCAACAGGGTCGACCTGCGCATCATCGTGACCACCTCATTCATGATCTTTGCCGTGGTCATGTTCATGCGCTCCCATTTTGATACCGAGGTGGATGTCAGGACGCTGTTGATCCCGACCATCATTCAAGGCGCAGCCATGGCCAGCTTCTTCGTGCCGTTGGTGACGCTGAGCGTTTCGGGGCTGTCGCCGGAGCGCATTCCCAATGCCTCGGGCCTCTTCAACTTCGCCCGCATCACCGCCGGCTCCTTTGGCACCTCCCTCTTCACCACATTCTGGGATCGTCGTGCCACACTGCACCATATCCGCTTGGTCGAGCACCTGACGCCGGACAATCCGGCCACCGCGGCCGCGTTCTCCGGCATTCAGGCGAACGGATTGAATGCCCAGGCAGGCGCCGCGGCGGTGAACCGCATGATTGACGTCCAGGCCTTCATGCTCTCGGCCGATGACCTGTTCTACGCTTCCGGACTGATCTTTCTCGCACTGATCATGGTGATCTGGCTGGCCAAACCGCGCCGCCCCGGCGCAACCGGAGTAGGAGGTGCAGCGCAGGCCGCCGGCGCGCATTAGAATAGGAGAATGACCGTGCCGGTATCACTGCAATCACGCGCCGCGCGCCGCATCATCCTTTGGGGCAGCATCGCGATGCTGGTGGTGGCGGCGTACGGGCTGTTCGGATTCTACGGCGTGCCGGCCCTAATCCGCTCGCAAGGCACGGCCTTCGTCATGCAGAAGTACCAGCGTACGCTGCAGCTGGGCGCGATCCACTTCAACCCCTTCACGCTGGAACTGGACCTGCGGGATTTCGTCTTCCCCGACCGCGATGGCAAAGCCATGCTGGGCGCACACCGCCTGTATGTGAACCTGCAGCTGGCGAGCATCTGGAACCGCGGCGCCACCTTCAAGGATATTCAGCTCGAGCAGCCCGCGGTGCATGCACAGCTGCGCACCGACGGCTCGCTCAATCTCGCCGACCTGGCCAAGCCCTTTGCCAATGAACCCCCTTCACCGCCGTCCGCGCCCGCCCGCCTGTTCCTGAAGCGCCTGGCCGTGTTCGGTGGGGAGCTCAGCTTCATCGATCTGGGACATCCGACCACCCTGCACGCCGAATTGAAGCCGGTGAATTTTGAACTGCGGGACTTCAACACGATCGGCAACGGCGGCAATGGCTACACCCTGGCGGCGGCGACCCCGGCGGGCGAGCAATTCAACTGGTCGGGCACCTTGGAAGTCGCACCGGTGGCCTCCAAGGGTCAGTTCAATGTCAAGGCGCTGCACCTAACCACTCTGACCGGTCTGGCCGGAGCGCTCGTACCGCTGACCGTGTCCTCGGGGCTCATAGGTCTGGATGGCCGCTATGACTTCAGCCTTCACGATGCAGTGGCACGCCTGAAGATCGATCTGCACTCGCTGGCCCTGACCGAACTTGCGGTCCGTCCGCACGGCGGATCGTCCGATTACCTGCTGCTGCCGCGAATCCAGATCGACGGCACGCATGTGGATCTGACCCAGCGCAGCGTGCTGGTTGATGCCGTGACGATCTCGGGGGGCCAGATCCATGGCTGGTTGAACGAGAACGGCTCCCTCAACCTGGCGCAGCTGGCCGGCCCCGCGACCACGGCAGCGCCGGCGGCAGCCGCAGCTGCAGCTGCAGCTGCAGCCCCGGCGCCCGCGACACCGGGCTGGACGGTCAAGGTACCGATGATTGCGGTGGCGGGCCTGGCCGTGGACTTCGAGGATCGTTCGCTGAAACCCTCGCCCGCGTTCACGCTGGCGCCGCTGGATCTCAGCGTGGGCCAGTTCCAGTGGCCGTTCGGGCCGCCGCTTTCGATCCAGGTCAAAGCCAGCCTCGATAAGTCCGCCACACTCAACGCACAGGCGCAGGTCACATTGCCGGATGCCGCGGTCAAGGGGCATGTGGAACTGTCAGGATTCGAGCTGCCGGTACTGCAACCCTATGTGGCGCATTACACGGGACTCGCGCTGCTCAGCGGCCTACTGGGCCTCAAGGGGGACATTGAACGCAATGCCAAAGGGGACCTCACGGTCGCGGCCGACACCGACATCACGCGCTTTCGCACGGTGGATGACGAACTGCAGATGGACTTCATCAAGTGGGACCGCCTGAGCGTCGCCGGCATCAAGTATCAAAGCGCCCCGGCCGCCTTAAGCATCAAGAGCATTCACGCCCAGGGACCCTATGCCCGGGTGATCATCGATCAGAACCGTAACCTCAACATCACCGAGGCGCTCAAGCCCGCAGGCAGCGTGGCCGCGCAACCGGCGCCTGCGCCCGCCACTGCGCCCCCGCAGGTCGCCAAGTCCTCGAGCACCACACGCACCGCGCAACTGCCGCCCCCGAGTCACGCAACCTCCATGCCGCTGTCGATCGGTACGGTGGTGATCGCCAATGGTTCCGCAAACTACGCCGATCAATGGATCCAGCCGCACTTTGCGATCGGCATCCAGCAATTGAACGGCAGCATCGACGGGCTTTCTTCCGATCCCGCATCGCGCGCCAAGATCGACCTGGCCGGTTCGGTCGACCGCTACGCGCCGGCGCATATCTGGGGCGAGACGAATCTGCTGTCGCAGACGACCTATACCGACATCAGCATGAGTTATCGCGGCATCGAGCTCACGGGCGTCACGCCGTACTCGGGACACTTCGCGGGTTACAAGATCGCCAAGGGCAAACTGACGGTCGATCTCAAATACCACATTGAGAACCGCCAGCTCACGGCCAGCCACCACATCGTCGTCGACCAGCTGCAGCTGGGCGACAAGGTCGACAGTCCCGATGCCGTCAATCTGCCCCTGAGGCTGGCGGTCGCGCTGCTGAAGGATCGCAATGGGGTCATCGACCTTGATCTGCCGGTCACCGGCAGTCTGGATGATCCGCAATTCAAGATCGGTCCCATCATCTGGAAGGTGTTCGTGAACCTGATCGAGAAGGCCGTTACCGCGCCCTTCAAGCTGCTCGGCAGCCTCTTCGGAGGCGGCGACCAGGTCAATGTCGTGGAATTCGCGCCCGGCAGCGCGGTGCTGGATGCGACCGCGCTGATGCGCCTGGACAGCATCACCAAGGCGCTGGACGCACGTCCCGGACTGGAACTGGACGTTCCCAACACCTATTCAACGCAGACCGACACCCCGGCGCTGGCCGCGCAGCTGCTGCAGACCCAGCTGCGCAAGCGGACAGGTGTCGCCGCGCAGGCGCCGCCTACGGACCCGGCCGCCGAGTTCAAACTGCTGCTGGCCCAGTACCGTGAAGAGCTTGGCGCCAATGCGCCCCTGCCGCCGGCGACGCAGGCACTGACCACGGCCAAGAAATCCAAGGGCGCCGCACCTGACTATACGGCCGCGAACGCTGAACTCACCGCCGGCCTGCTGGAGCGGATCAAGGTAGATGATGCGCAGCTGCAGAATCTGGGCGCCCAGCGCGCGCGCGCGGTTCAGGATGCGCTGTTGCATGGTACGAACATTGATCCGACGCGCATTTTCCTGATCAATACGTCGACCCAGCCGCCGCCGGGAAACACGGTGCGTCTCGAGCTGGCGCTCAAATAACCCAGGTCGCCTCAGGCGTGCTCGACGAGTAGCACGATTTTGCCGATGTGCAGGCCTGACTCCATGAGCGTATGGGCGGCGGCAGCGGCCTGCAGCGCGAAGCGGGCATGAATGGGCGGCGGCGCCAGCCGCCGGTCCACGAACAGCGGCCAGACGTCATTCAACAGGTCCTGGGCGATGCGGCCCTTGGCCGCGCTAGACTGGGGCCGCAGCGTCGCGCCCATGATCTTCAGCCGTTTGACCAGGACCTGCCGCAGGTCGATCTCGGCACGCGCGCCACCCTGGACCGCGATCAACGCGATCCGCCCGTCCACGGCAGCGGCGCTGATGTTCCGCTGCATGTACTCACCGCCGACCATGTCAAGAATGACGTCCGCGCCGCGCCCCTGCGTGGCCTCGCGCACGGCCGCGACAAAATCCTGCGTGTGATAATTGATCGCCCGCTCGGCCCCCAACGCCTCGCAGGCGGCGCATTTTTCGGCGCTGCCGGCCGTGGTCAGCACCCTGGCCCCGAAGGCCGAGGCGAGCAGGATCGCCGTCGTGCCGATGCCGCTGGCACCGCCGTGGACCAGCACCGTCTCCCCCGGTTGCAGAGCCGCGCGGCGGAACAGATTCAGCCACACCGTAAAAAAGGTTTCGGGCAGTGTGGCCGCCTGCGGCAGGGTGAGACCGGGTGGAATCGGCAGGCACTGCACGGCCGGAACGGCTGCGTACTGTGCGTAACCGCCACCGGTCAGCAGGGCGCACACCAGGTCCCCGACCCGCCAGCCACGCACCTCGCCACCCAGGGCTGCGATTTCGCCGGCGACCTCAAGTCCCGGAATGGGTGAGGCACCAGGCGGCGGCGGATAGTGGCCCTGCCTTTGCAGCACATCCGGGCGATTGACTCCCGCTGCGGACACGCGGATCAGAACTTCCGTGGGTGCGGGCACGGGCACCGGCATCAGCACGGGCTCCAGCACCGAGGGTGGACCCGGCTCGCGGATCTGGATCGCCGTCATGCTTTCTGGAATCACCATCGGTGTCAGGCGTCAAGCAGCGCAACGCGCTGCAACCAGCTGGCCAGCGCGTTGCTCACCGCATCCGGACGCTCCATCGTGCACATATGTCCACATTCGGGAACAGCCACCAGCGTGCTGTGCGGGATCAGCTGCGCCATCACCCGATGAATCGAGAGCGGCGACCAGGCGTCATCCACTCCGCACAGTACCAGCGCCGGACATGAAATCATCGGCAGCAGCGGCGTGGCATCGGGTCGGCCCAGCAGCGCGCGGATCTGGGCCGCGAAGATCTCCGGCGTACGCCGTTCTATCATCTGCAGAATCGGCTCGACCAGCCTGCGTTCCTTGAGCCGCGACGCGTGCACCATCGGGATGCGCAGCCAGCGCTCGCCCACGGCCCGCATCCCCGAGTGACGCGCCAGCTCCAGCAGTTCAAAGCGCCCCGCCGCTTCCTTGTCACCGGCGACTCCGGTCGGCTTGGGGGTGTAGCCCGTGTCCAGCAAGGCCAGTCCCGTGACCCGGCTGCCGGCACGCCGCACGACCTCCAGCGCCACGCGGCCGCCCATCGAGTGACCGGCCACCACGAACTTCGCGGGCGCCTGTGCCAGGATTCTCTCGGCCATGGCCCCCAGCGAGTCCAGTTCGCCGTGATCGGCCACCTGCATCTGCGCCTGACCCTTCAGCGCCTTCAGCTGCGGTTTCCACACCGCCTGGTCGCACAGCAGACCGGGCACGAACACCAGATTCATCTCAGCCAAGACTTATCGCTCCAAATGAACATAGTGCCGATCCTGGGCCACCCGTGGCACCAGCGCCAGGTGCAGATGCGGTAGGATAAACTCTTATGAAAGGGCATTCCCACGACCATGAGCACGCACACGGCCATGCTCATGTCCATGGCGCCGATCAGGCCAGCGAGCGCCGGCTGTGGCTGGCCTTCGGGCTGCTGTTCGCGTTCACGCTGGTCGAAGCCGGTGGCGGCCTGTGGGCCAATTCGATGGCGCTGTACGCCGAGGCGGCGCATATGCTCGCCGATGCGGCCTCGCTGCTGCTGGCGATTGTCGCCATCCGCATGGCGCGTCGCCCGGCGCGTGCCGACCGCACCTACGGACACCGGCGTTATCAGACCCTCGCGGGCTACACCAATGGCCTGGTTTTGCTCGCCCTTACGCTCGCGGTGGTGTTCGCCGCGACGCGTCGGCTGCTGCTGCCACCAACGGTCAACGGCAACGTGATGCTGATCGTCGCCGCCATCGGCGCGGCGGCCAATATCTGCGCCTTCGTGGCACTCGCCGGGGCCACTTCGCTCAATGAACGCAGTGCCCGGCTGCATGTGCTCAGCGACCTGGCCGGATCGGCGGCGGCGGTCGCGGCCGCGGGCCTGATCCTGTGGCGGCGCTGGATCATCGCCGATCCGGTGCTGTCGTTGGCCGTCTCGCTGCTGATCCTGCGTTCGGGTTGGCGGCTGACGCGCGATTCCGCGCATGTGCTGCTGGAGGGCGCACCGCCGGGATTCGATGCGCATGCCGTCGAACACGACCTGGTGGCCGTGCCGGGCATCAAGGGCGTGCACCATATTCACGCCTGGTCGCTCACCGGCGAGACGCCGATGCTGACCCTGCATGCGACGCTTCAGGATGGCGCGGACCGCCACGCGGCGCTGACCGCGGTGATGCAGCGCCTGCACGAGCGCTTTGGTGTCGACCATGCCACGGTGCAGATCGAAGAAGGTGAATGCGCCGGCGCCGACAGCGAGGACGACTGCCATCAGTCGGCGCGTACCCAAACCGCCCGCCAAGCCGGATGATCTCACCTGACGGTGCGGCACTGCCCGCGGTTGCGTGCGACCCGATTCACTTTCCGGACCTGGCCGTTCCGGAATCCGGCCAGGTAGTGGCCGTTCAGGAAGGACTGTGGTGGCTGCGCATGCCGCTGCCGATCTCCCTCGACCACATCAACCTGTGGCTGCTCGAGGAGCCCGGTGGTTACTCGCTGGTGGATACCGGCATGGCGACCGCGGCGGCGCGCGCGATCTGGGAACAGCTGGCGAACACACTGCTGCTCGAGCGGCCCCTGACACGCATCCTGCTCACGCATCTGCATCCGGATCACTCGGGCCTTGCCGCCTGGCTGCAGCAGCGTTTCGCCGTACCCGTTTGGACTTCGGCGGCAACGCTCGAGCAGCTGCGCATCCTGCTCGGTGAGACAGCGCCGCAAACGCTGGCGCAGCGCCTGGCATTCTTCGCCGGCCACGGCGTCGAACCGGTGGCACAGATGGCCGGGAGCCTCGGCTCCAGGGGCTACCAGGAATCGGTGTCTGGAGTGCCCGAAGCGGGCCGGCTGATGCTTGACAACGAGCTCACGCCAATCGGTGGACGCGACTGGCGTTGGCTTGCGACCGGTGGCCACGCCCACGGGCACCTGTGCCTGCATGCCGCGCAACCGCGCTCCGTGCTGATCGCCGGTGACCAGGTACTGCCGAGCATATCGCCGAATATCGGTCTGACGCCGTTGACGCCAGATCCGAACCCGCTGGCCACCTACCTGGATTCCCTCGAGCGCCTGTCGGCGCTTGATGCTTCGACCCTCGTGCTGCCCTCACATGGACGACCATTCGTCGGACTCGCGGCGCGTGCCACCGAGATTCGCCGGCACCATGAGCGGCAGATGGCAAAACTGTTGGAGGCCTGTCACACCCCGCTCACGGCCTTTGAGTGCCTGCCCTTCCTTTACCGGCGGCAACAACGCGGCTTTAATCTGTTCCTGGCCATGGGCGAAGCCCTGGCACATCTGGAGTATCTGACCTGTTCCGGGCAGTTTACGCGCCTGGTCGACAACTCCATGACCCGCTACCAGCGCCACAGCTAAAGGGCGCCCAGCGCCGCAGGCTTCGGGCCGCCACAGGCCCAGTCGAGCAATTCAACGGTGTGCACCACGGGCAGTACGCCGCCGGAGCGAAGCTGCATAATGCAGCCCACATTACCCGTGGCAATGACGCGGGCGCCGGTGCGCGCGATATTTTCGAGCTTGCGATCACGCAGTTGGGTGGCGATCTGCGGTTGCAGAATATTGTAGGTGCCCGCGGAGCCGCAACACAGGTGTCCCTCGGCGATCTCGCGCAGCTCGAACCCTGCTGCGCGCAGCAGCCGTCGCGGAACCTCATCCAGCTTCTGCCCATGCTGCATCGAGCAGGCCGAGTGATAGGCGACGATCGGCAGCGCTGACAAGGCTGGTGCGGGCAGCGGCGACAACGCCAGGACCTCGGTGATGTCGCGCGCCAAGGAACTGAAACGGGCCGCGTCCGCGGCCAGATGGGGCTGGTTGCGAAACATGAATCCGTAGTCCTTCAACTGCGTGCCGCAGCCCGACGCATTCACCACGATGGCGGCAAACTCGCCCGCGGCACTGGCGGCACGCAGGTTTGCAATCAGCCGCCCGGCAAATCCATCGGTCTGCCGGCGCCGACCCAGGTGGTGAGTGAGTGCGCCGCAGCAGCCCGTAATCGGCACCACCTCCCAGCCGGCCCGCAACAGCAGCCGGCGCGTGGCCGTGTGCGTTTCCGGCGTGAGTACGCCTTGCGCACAGCCGAGGATCAGGGCGACGCGGCCCCGTGTCGGCGTCGCTTGCGGCACGGCTTGCCACTCGGCAGGCGGCGTGGCGGGTGCGGCCGCCAGGCGCAGCATGGC
>JBARBG010000096.1:0-1717 GCA_049792815.1 Steroidobacteraceae bacterium
GCCATGCGTGCTCAGTCGCTCAATGCCCTCGGTCAAGCCGGCCTACTTGTCGGCAAGGAGAACCTGGTCCGCATCGACGCGCCGGAAACACCTGAACCCATCGGCATGGACGACCACAGGCGCGCGAAGGCCGAATTGCCCGCAATGGCACGTTCGCTGGCCGAGGCCGCGGGGCATCACATCGAACAGATGTTCCTGCAGGAGCCGGCCCAGCCGTACGAGCCGTTCCCTCACGTGAGAACCTAGTGCTCTCCGTCGTTGATTCTGCGGGCGATCCCTGAATCGATGCCTCTGGCAACGCTGGAGGTGCATCGTGACCGCGAAACAACCGGCCGTGAAGAGGTACGTCGTAAAGCTCAACGACGACGAGCGCGAACGGCTCAACGCGCTGATCCAAAAGGGTAAAAGCCCCGCCCGTCAGGTGCTGAAGGCACGCATCCTGCTGAAGGCCGACGCCTCGGAGGCCGGCGAGGCCTGGAGTGACAGCCGGGTCGCCGAGGCGCTGGACACCAGCATCGACACCATTGCCCGCACGCGCCAGCAACTGGTGGAGGGCGGGATCGACGCCGCCCTGACCCGCAAGCACTCGCCCAACTCGGCCAGACAGCGCATCTTCGACGGCGCCGCCGAGGCCAAGCTGATCGCGCTGGCCTGTTCTCCGCCGCCCAAGGGGCACAAGCGGTGGACGCTGACGCTGCTGGAAACCGCGGTGGTTGAGTTGAAGATCGTTGATCGCGCCAGCGACAACACGATCGGCCGGACGCTCAAAAAAACACGCTCAAGCCGCACCTTCAGAAGCAATGGGTCATCCCGCCGGAGGCCAATGCCGCCTTCGTAGCCGCCATGGAGGATGTCCTGGAGGTCTATCACAGGCCGCATGACCCGGCGTGCCCGGTGGTGTGTCTGGACGAAGCGACCAAGCAACTCATCAAGGAAACCCGCGTGCCGGTTCCGCCAAAGCCGGGCCAGCCTGCCCGGCACGACTACGAGTATGAGCGCAACGGCACTGCCAACCTGTTCATGTTGTTCGCACCTCTGGAAGGCTGGCGCCACGTCAAGGTGACAGAGCGCCATGCCGCAGTGGACTATGCCCAGGTACTCAAGGACCTGTCCGATACGCATTTTCCAGAGGCGGTAAAGATCGTGCTCGTGCAGGACAATCTCAGCACCCACAAGCCAGCTTCGCTGTACGAGGCCTTCCCCGCCGCCGAAGCACGGCGCCTCGTCGAGCGGTTCGAGTGGCACTACACGCCCAGGCACGGCAGTTGGCTGGATATGGCAGAGTCGGAACTCAGCGTTCTCTCGCGCCAATGCCTCGATCGACGTATCCCAGATAAACAGACCCTGATCGAGGAAGTCGACGCCTGGCAGCACAATCGTAACAAAAACCACACCAAGGCGGATTGGCAATTCACCACCGCCGATGCTCGCGTTAAGCTGAAACGGTTGTACCCAGCATTATGAGCGACTCAGGGCACTAGTCGTCGGTGGTCAGGCCGGATTCGATCACGCGCAGCGACCCGACCTGCGTGCCGGTCGTCACCGTGCGCTGCTCGATCGTGTTGTCCTTGCCGAGCAACAGCACGTAGCGGCCAGCCTGGTCGGTGCCCAGGATCCGGTCCGGCACCAGCAGGGCCTGCTGCTTGTTCAGTGCCATCGGGATGCGAATGCGCACGAACATGCCGGGCAGCAACTGGCGGTCAGGGTTGGACAGCAG
>JBARBG010000097.1:0-24234 GCA_049792815.1 Steroidobacteraceae bacterium
CGCTCAGGCTGTGCACGTCGGGCGTGTGGAAGGCGCGCCGGCCCGCGGCCAGTTGCGCCGCGGCGAATCCCAAACGCAGCGCGGCGGCGCGCTGCGCCGTGGGGACGACCAGCGTTTGCCCGGCGCCTAGTGCCGCTTGGAGATGGGGCGCAAGTTCCAGCAACGCGACCCCGTGTCGAGTGTACCGCCTTCAGCCAAAGCGCTTGTCGGCGCGGACGATCTTCTGTTCGCCATCGCTGCGGGGCGCCGCGGCGTATCCGGCCAGGACTTCCTCGATGCGTGAGAACACGGTGCGCAGGATCGCTGAGTCCGGCAGGTTGGTGATGCGGAAGTGCGTGCGATACGGCACGTTGAAGCTCACGCCCGGCGCTACCAGCACATGCTTCTGCTCCAGCAGGTCCAGCGCGAAGCGCTGATCATCGAAATCCGGCAGCTCGGTCGTGTCGACTTCGACGAAGGCGTACATGGCACCGGGCGGCGGCGCCAGTCGCAGGAATCGGCTGTGCTCCACCGCATTCAAGATGGCGCGGCGCGACTCGTACAGCCGACCACCGGGCGTGATCAGTTCGCGGATGCTCTGATAGCCGCCGAGCGCGCTTTGCACCGCCCATTGCGCCGGCACATTGCTGCACAGTCGCAGCGAGCTTAAGAGCTCCAGCGCCGACAGATAGTCGGCCGCGGCCTGCACGCGCCCCGAAAACACCGCCCAGCCCACGCGATAGCCGCAGGCGCGGTACACCTTCGACAGGCCCGACAGCGTCACGCACAGCGTGTCGCGAACCAGCGTTGCCATGGGCACGAATTCCGCGCCGTCGTACAGCATCTGGTCGTAGATTTCATCGGAATAGACCACCAGGCCATGCCGTTCGGCCATGCGCACGATCTGTTCCAGGACGGCGCGTGGGTAGACCGCGCCGGTGGGGTTGTTCGGATTGATCACCACAATCGCGCGCGTGCGCGGCGTGATCATGGCTTCGATGGCCTGCGGATCGGGCACGAAGCCGCTCTCAGGACGACACGGATAATGCACTGCCCGGCCGCGATTGAGCGTCACCGCCGCGGTCCACAACGGGTAGTCGGGGCTGGGCACCAGGACCTCATCGCCCTCGTTCAGCAGCGCGCGCAGCACCAGATCGATCAGCTCGCTGACGCCGTTGCCGATGAAGACATCATCGACGGTCACGCCCTGCACGCCGCGGGCCTGCTGATGCATGACGATGGCTTCGCGTGCCGGAAAGATGCCCTTCTGGTGCGAATAGCCCTCGGAGTTGGCCAGATTTTCGATCATCGCCAGGCGCAGTATCTCCGGCGTGCGGAAGCCGAACGCGCCCGGGTTGCCGATGTTCAGCGAGACGATCTCATAGCCCTGGCGTTCCATCTCGTAGGCTCGTCGGGCGAGCTTGCCGCGGATTTCATAGCGCACGTGGCGCAGGCCCTCGCTGGGGCGGATGTTCGTAACCGGCGTGGAGGTGGATTTCTGGTTCATAGCCGGGAGGATAGCGTTTCTGGCGGCAGCCTGCACGACGCATGTCTCTAAATAGCAACGTACCATGGGGGTTGGACAGCAGGCCTCACGCTTCCTACACTTCGCGCCCTCGGCGGATTTTCATTGCAGGTTTGGCAGGCACATGGATTCGACACGTCCCATTCGCGCCCTGATTCGTGGCCTTGAGGCCCTGGCCGTACTCAATCGTCGCAATGGCGCCACGGTGTCGGAGGTTACCAGCGAGATCACGCTGCCCCGTACCACCACCTATCGCATCCTGGAAACGCTTTGCGAGGCCGGCTATGTCTACCGTGATCCGGCTGATGACCGGTACCGGCTGACGCTGCTGGTGCGCAGCCTCGCCGACGGTTTTGACGATGAGGCCTGGATCACCCAGATCGCCCGCCCCTGCATCAATGACCTGTGCAAGGACATCGTCTGGCCGGTGACGTTGATGTCACCGTCCGGGACGTCGATGATGATCCGCGACACCACCGATCACGCCAGTCCGCTGGCCGTGGAGCGATTCACCGCAGGGTTTCGTCTGCCGTTGCTGGTGAGTGCCTCGGGACGGGTGTATCTGGCTTTCTGCCAGCCCGAACAGCGCGACACGTTGCTGGAGATCCTCAGCCGCTCCAACCGCGAGGAAGACAAGCTCGCCCGCAGCCGCGGGGAACTGGAGAAAATTCTGGAAGCGGCGCGCGAGCAGGGCTATGCCACTGCCGTGCGTACGCGCCGCGTGTCCGAAGAAGTGGCGATGTCGGTGCCGGTGCTGGTGGATGACCGGGTGCTGGCCACCATCGCGGTGCGCTTCTCCGCCAGCGCCGTGCCCCTGGGACTGGCCGTGGAGCGCTTCGTGCCCAAGCTCGTGGAGACCGCCAATACCATTCGCCAGCGCTTCGGTGAGGCCCGCAGTGAGAACCAGGGGAACGCCGTATGAAACGCATTCTGGTCGGCATCAAGCGCGTCGTGGACTACAACGTGCGCATCCGCCTCAAGCCCGACGGCTCGGGAATCGTCACCGATGGCGTGAAAATGAGCATCAATCCCTTTGATGAGATCGCCCTGGAAGAAGCGCTGCGGCTTCGTGAGCGCGGCACGGCTGAAGAAGTCATCGCCGTCAGCATCGGCAGCGGCGACGCCCAGCAGCAGCTACGCACGGCGCTGGCGATGGGCGCGGATCGCGCCATCCTGGTTGAGACGGCCGCGGCGGGTCCGGAAAGTGCCGTGGAGCCCCTGGCCGCGGCCGCCGTGCTCCTGAAGCTGGTGCAGCGCGAACAGCCCCTGCTGGTGATCCTGGGCAAGCAGGCGATCGATGATGACAACAGCCAGACCGGTCAGATCCTGGCGGCGCTGTGGGACCGGCCGCAGGCGACGTTTGCCTCGAAGATCGAACTGAGCGGTGAGGTCGCCCGGGTGACGCGTGAAGTGGATGCCGGCCTTGAGACCCTGGAGGTGGATCTGCCCGCCGTGCTGACCACGGACCTGCGCCTGAACGAGCCGCGGTACGTGAAACTGCCGGACATCATGAAGGCGAAGAAGAAACCGCTCGAGGTCCTGCCCCTGGCAAGCCTGGGCGTGCCGACTGCGCCCAAGACCCGGGTGGTGCGGTTCGATCCCCCGCCGCAACGGCAAAAGGGTGTCATGGTGAAGGACGCCAAGGAACTGGTGGCGGCGCTGCACGCCAAAGGGCTGGTATGAGCCGAATCCTGATCGTCGCCGAACACGACGGGGTGCACCTGAACCCCGGCACGGCCAAGTGCGTGACCTGTGCGGCCGCGCTGGCCGGCGCCCCCGTGACGGTGGTGGTGCTCGCCAAAGACCCGGCGGCAGTGGCTACCCAGGCCGCCGCGCTGACCGGCGTGGCGCAGGTTCTCAGTGTCGCAAATCCCGCCAATGAGCATCCCATGGCGGCCATTCTGGCACCGCAGGTGGCGGCCATCGCCAGCGACTTCACCCATGTTCTGGGACCGGCGACCACCTTCGGCAAGGACCTGATGCCGCGGGTTGCGGCGCTGCTGGGGGCGCCCCAGATCAGCGAAATCATGGCCATCGAGAGCGCGACGCGGTTCCGCCGCCCGGTGTACGCGGGCAATGCCATCGTCACCGTCGAAGTCGCCGCGGGCCTGCAGGTGGCAGGCACGGTGCGCACGGCCTCCTTCGCTGCGGCCCCAGGCGGCGGCAGCGCGCCGATCAAGTCCGTCACCCCCGCGGTCACCCTGCCCTCACACACCCGCTTTGTGTCCGTGTCGGCCGCAAGCTCCGACCGTCCGGACCTGCAGACGGCGCGGCGAGTCGTGTCCGGCGGCCGCGCCCTGGGCAGCGCGGAAGGCTTCAAACTGATGTACGCGCTGGCGGACAAGCTCGGCGCGGCCGTGGGGGCCTCGCGGGCCGCCGTGGATGCGGGCTATGCGCCCAATGAACTGCAGGTGGGCCAGACCGGCAAGATCATTGCCCCTGAGCTGTACATCGCGATTGGTATTTCCGGTGCCATCCAGCATCTCACCGGCATCAAGGACGCCCGGACCATCGTCGCCATCAACAAGGACGCCGAGGCGCCCATTTTTGAAGTGGCGGACTACGGGCTGATCGGCGACCTGTTCGAGATCGTTCCGCAGCTCAGCCAGCTGCTCGGCTAGAGCGCCGCCAGGACGTGCTCGGCGGAGGAGACTTTGAACTCCCCGCCGGCCTCGATGAAGACCTGGCTGGCCACGCCGTCGTCGACGATGATGGCGAAGCGCTGGCTGCGCTCACCCAGGCCAAAACCACGTCCGTCCAGCACCAGGCCCAGGGCGCGGGTGTAGTCACCGTTGCCGTCGGCCAGCATCAGTACCTTGTCGCCCACATTGGAATGCTTGCCCCAGGCCCCCATGACGAACACGTCATTGACGGCAAAGCACGCGATGGTATCCACGCCCTTGTTCTTGATCTGGTCGGCCAGCTGTACGAAACCCGGCAGATGCTTGGCGTCGCAGGTGGGTGTGAAGGCGCCGGGAACGGCGAACAGCACCACCTTCTTGCCCTTGAAGAGCTCCTCGGTGCTGACATCGCGACGACCCTCGGCCGTGGTCGTCTTGAAGGTTCCCGAGGGCATGCGATCGCCGGCCTTGATACTCATTGCAGAACTCCTGTGTCCGCTCTCAGCTCTTGACGCGCAGTACCCACAGCGACGCCAGGCGCTCATCGACCGGATCGTCCTTGACCTGCCTGAAGGTCCTCACCGCCGCATCCTTGTCGCCCGCCTTCAGCTGGGCAATACCCAGCGACAGGCGCGCATCCGGCGCCTCCTTGCTCACGCCCTTCGCAAGGCCCGCGGCAATGTCCTTCACCGCCCTGGCATAGTCGGCGTTGCCGAAAAACGCCATGCCAACGCCCACCAGGCCGTCGCCCGTGGCCGCATTGCTCGCATCCGACTCGGTCTTCGCCAGCGTCGGCTGGTCGGCAGCCACTTCCTTCTTGGCCGAATCGAGCAAGTGCTGATTGCGATTCTTATCCGCCGGCTGGGTGAAGGCGTTGGCCGCGAAGCCCTTGCTCAGCGTCGCGACCGCCTCGCCGGGCGCGCCCACGACCAGCGACAGCTGTGCCATTTCCGCATAGTCCGAACCGCGCTTGAGCGCGCCCACATCGGCGGAAAGCCGGTAGACCTGCAGGGTCTGCCGATCGGTCAACCTGATGCCATAAAGGCTCTGCAGCAGGTTTTGCCAGTAATCAGGATTGGGATGATAGGTGACGAGCAGCTCCGTCCAGCGCGCAGCCTCCTTGTCATTGTTCAGCTTCATGGAAGCGTCGTGACCCAGCAGCAACAGCTCTTCACTCGGGGTCTGACCCGCCTTGATCTGCGTATCAACCATCCCATGCACGAAGCGCTCGGCGTCCCTGAAGTCATTCTTCTGGTAATAGGACTGGGCGATCACTGCCTCGATCTGCGCAGAACTGTTGCCCTCCTTGATGGCCCGATTACCGTACTCAATGGTCTTGTCGTAGTTCTGCAGGTTGTAGTTCAGGGTCGTGGCCGTGACCAGGCGTTGCTTCAGGTCAGCCGGCGGCATGTACTTGGAGGCCATGCTCGCCTCCAGCGACGGCAGGGCCTGCTGATATTTCTTCTGCGCAATATAGGTCGTGCTGTAGAAGAGATTCATCAGATATTCGTCGTAGTCGTTCTTCTTCGAATTGGACTTCACCTTGTCCAGTTCGGTCAGAACATCGTCGTATCGTTTGGCCGCCAGCGCCTTCTGTGCAGCCTGCAGATCCTTGCCCGCCGCGATGCTGACCTGCGGCTTGGCCGAAGGCGCTGCGTCATCCGCGAACGTCAATGTGCTTCCCAGCAGCGCCACTGCCGCAGCCGTCAAAGCAAATTTCAAGACTTTATTCATGTGTACTCTAACCCGATAAACGACTGGCTCAACTCACCTGTGGTTGCGCTTCGCCGCAGCCACAACCTTCCAACCGGCGCGTCGCGACACACCGCAATAAGCTGTTTGCGTCTCAATCACGTTTTGGCGTGCAGGATCCACAGCGCCGCCAGGCGCTCATACACCGCGTCGCCCTTCACCGACTTGAAGGTCTTCACGGCCGAATCCTTGTCACCGGCCTTCAATTGCGCAATGCCCAGCAACAGGCGGGTATCCGCCGTGTCCTTGGTGGTGCCCTTGGCGAAGCCGGCCGAAATGTCGGTGGCAGCCTTGGCGTAGTCGCCGTAGCTGAAATATCCCAGTCCCGCGCCAACCAGGCGATCGCCGGTCGGGGCATTGCCCGCTTCCGCCTCAATCTTCCCCAGAGTCGGCTGGTCGGCCGCCGCCAGTTTCTTCGCCGAATCGAGCAGGTGCTGCTCACGATTCTTCTCTGCCGCGTCCGTGAAGTTGTTCGCCACGAAGGCGCTGTTCAGTGCCGCCACGGCCTCGCCCGGCGAGCCGGCATCCAGCGCCAACTGCGCCATTTCCCCATAGTCGGCGGCACGCTTCAGCACCCCCACCTCGGCGGACAGCCGGTACAGCTGTAGTGTTTGGTGGTCGCTCAACTTGTTGTGGTACATGGTATCGAGCAGGTCTTCCCAGTACTCCGTCGTGGGGTGGTAAGACACCATCAGCTCGAGCCAGTGTGCTTCGCCTGGCGCATCATTCTGTTTCGCCGCCGCGCTCAGCCCGATTCGCAGTATTTCCTCGGAGGGCATCTGATCGGCCTTGATCTGAGCATCCACCACGCTGCGCGTGACACGGTCGGCGTTCTTGTAGTCGTTCTTGAGGTAATAAGACTGGGCTACCACCAACGGCACCTGGTCCGAGGCATTGCCGGCTTCGATGGCCCGATTGCCGAACTCGACTGCCTTGTCGTAGTTCTGTAGCTGGTAAGCCAGGGTCGCGGCCTGGCCCAGGCGCTGTTTCAGTTCCTCCGGCGCCATGAACTTGGAGGCCATCGCGGCCTCCAGCGGCGCCTCGGCCGCCTGGTAATTCTTCTGGCCGGCGTAGGTGGTGAAGTAGAACTCGTTCATCACATATTCGTCGTACTCGCTCTTCTTGGTATTGGCCTTGACCTTGTCCAAGGACACGAGCACGTCGTCGTACCGCTTCTCCGTCAGCGCCTTCTGGGCCGCCTGCAGATCCTTGGCGGCTGCGGCACTGACTCCCGGCTTGGCCGGCGGCGCCGAGCTATCCGCGGACTGCGCTATCGGGCATCCGAGGATCAACGTCGCGGCAGCCATCACGGCAATTCTCGAAAAATTCTTCATGGCTGCTATAACCCGATGAATTACTGACTGAATTCAGCAATATTCGTGAAGCCAATGCGCTTCATGTGATTGCGCTGCGCAGCCGCCAGCACCCTGGCCACGACGTCGTACTTGGCGCGCCGATCGGGACGCAGGTGAATTTCCGGCTGCGGATCCTTGGCCGACTCAACTTGAAAATACCCTTCCAAGGTACGCAAATCAGGAACGTTGGTGCCATCCCAGACGATGGTGCCGTCCGAATAGATCTCCAGATCGTGGACCTCCGGCGGCACCGGCGGCGGTGGCGGTTGCATGGCGGGATTGGGCATGTCCAGCTTCACCGCATGGTTCATGACGGGCAATGTGAGGATTAGCATGACGACCAGCACGAGCATCACGTCGATCAACGGCGTGGTGTTGATGTCGCAAATCGCATCGCCGTCGTTTTCGCCCACTGACATTGACATGGTTGGTAGATCTCCTGCGTGCTATTGCACGCGGTCCTCGTGGGCGATGCTTTCCGCCATCGCTTTAGCATCCGGCTCGGTGATGAACCCGACTTTCATGATGCCACCGCGCGAGATGGCGTAGAGCACTCGGCCCACGGATTGGAACAGCGCATCCTTGTCGCCGCGAATATGGATCTCAGGCTGGGGCTTCTCCCCCGCCCTTGCCTTGATGCGGTCCAGCAGCTCCTGAGAACTGCCGACCGGGCGGTTGTTCCAGTAAATGTTGCCGGCCGCGTCCACGGCGATGACGATGTTCTCGGGCTTGGTCTGGGTCGGGATGTTGGCGTATTTCGGCAGATTCACGTGAATCTGTTTGTTGATGACCGGCACCGTGATCAGAAAGATGATCAGCAGCACCAACATCACATCCACCAGCGGCGTCGTGTTGATGGTCGAGTTGAGGGCCGTGTCGTCCCCCTCCAGCGGTACGTTCATTGACATATCGGGTTACCTGCCGCGAAAGGGTCGAGACCTGAGCCCCACCCCGTTTAGGCGCACGAATGATTCGAATCGCAACAACAAACCCAACTACTTGCGGACGGCAGCAGTAGCGGCAGCAGCGGGCGCGGCAGGAGGACGAGCCGCACTATCGGCACTGCCGACACGGGAACCACCCACCAGATATGCGTGGACGTCCGCGGCAAAATTGCGCAGGTTCTCCTGCAGATTCTTGTTGCGGCTGACCAGCCAGTTGTAGCCGATCACGGCCGGGACTGCGACAAAAAGGCCGAAGGCGGTCATCATCAACGCCTCACCGACGGGGCCGGCAACACGGTCAATGCTGGGTTGGCCAGAAACACCGATGGCGATTAGAGCCTTGATAATGCCAACGACGGTGCCGAACAAGCCGACGAACGGGGCAGTAGAGCCCACGGTGGCCAGAAATCCCATTCCCGACTGCAGGCCGGAATTCACATTGGCAACCGAGCGCTGCAGCGACATGGTGATCCACTCGTGCAGATCGATCCGATCGGTGAGTCGGCCATCATGGTGGGCCGCAGCACGCAGACCCTCCTCGACAATGGCTCGGTGCGGGTCGCCTTTCTTCAGGCGGTCGACCCCGTCCTTGAGCGATGGCGAAGTCCAGAAGGTCTTCTCCACGGTCTTGTAGGAATTGGACAACTTACGCTGATCCCACAACTTGGTGAGAATGATGTACCAGGTAAAAAAGGACATCACAGCCAAAAGGATCAGAACTCCATGCGACAGCCAATCGCCATTGTTGATCAGGGCTGCCGGACTGTAGGCGTCGTTGGCTGCTGCTGCTGCTGTTACTGCTGCGGGTGCGGAATTTTCCATGGTTTCCTCGTCTGATATCGGGAGAGGCGCACGGGGTCGCCCCTTGGTTAACCGGTTCTTATATCACTGCAGTACGAATGTGACCTTCAGGGGCACACAGCCCCCGATGGGCCTGCCATCCGACGTTTCTGGTTTCATGCGTACGTGAATGCCCCACTTGATCGCGGCCTCATCGAGGCGCGAGGAGCCTGAGCTTTTCTGCAAGGTCGGGGTACCGGCCACGCTGCCATCGGCCGCCGCACATAATTTGATGATGGCGCTGCCCTGCTCCTCCATGCGAACCGACGTGGGCGGGTAGTAGTCGGCCGTGGGCGGGGAATGCTTGAGGTCCAGGGTCGCGGGGACGATCACGGCCTGGTGGACCGGCGCCGGCGGCGGCTCGACATGCTTGGTGGTCACGTTGGTGATGGCGGTGGAAGTCGACTCGACCGGCACGTTGATCACCACGTCCGGCGGCGGTACCTCGACCGGGGGCTTCTCCATCTTGGGCGGCGGCGGCGGCGGCGGCAGATCGCGCTGCTTCACGTCCTGGGCAATCGTCGTTTCCAGGGGCGGCTCGGCGGCATGGATGATGCGGGTGGCCAGACCTGACTCGAACAGGTAGATCATGGCAATGTGGAGGACAACGATAGCGGCGAAAAATATCGCGCGCTGTGAAAAGAACGCCGTGTCGTGTCTTGCGTAGGCAGCCATACTCGTTATCGTAATGTCTTAACCGATCCAACAGACGGGCAAGCATCGAAACGTAAACACGTTTTGCGCCGCACGCAAGCCCATCCCGGACCAAATTTTCGAACCAGCAGTGCGTGCACTGCCGGCCGGTTCTGTTCTGGTGCACAGGCCTGGTTGATCAGGCCTTGGGCACAGGTCCGAAACGTAGTCCCCTCAGGTTGTCGAACTCCTAAACTTATCAACGACCGGTCGCTGATAACTCAACTGTAACTGTCGCAACGCGCACTGACAACTACATCTACAGCATTCGTGCCGGTCAGCGCCGTTCCGGTTCAGTCCAGGTCACGGCACCGTCTGACGCGCTACCGACCAGGCGAGCATATTTTGCGAGCACCCCGCTCGCCGCATACGGTTTGCGCGGGACCCAGGCGGCACGCCTGCGCCGCAACTCGGCCGCCGACAATTGCACGTCAATGGCTTGTTTCACAGCGTCAATCGTTATGAGATCGCCGGTGCGCAGCAGCCCGATGGGTCCGCCCACCGCCGCCTCGGGCGCGATATGTCCAACGACAAATCCATGACTGCCACCTGAGAAACGGCCGTCGGTTATGAGGGCCACGCTGCCACCCAAGCCGCGCCCCATGATGGCACCGGTGGGGCTGAGCATCTCACGCATGCCCGGTCCGCCCTTGGGCCCCTCGTAGCGGATGACGACGACATCGCCCGCCCGCACGATGCCACCCAGGATCGCGGCCGTGGCCCGCTCCTCGCCGTCGAAGACCCGCGCGCGCCCCTGAAATGCCAGGCCTTCCTTGCCGGTGATCTTTGCCACAGCCCCTTCTGGGGCGACGTTCCCCTTTAAAACAACCAGATGGCTGTTCTTTTTGATGGGATGGGACAGTGGACGGACCACCTCCTGACCCGCCGGATAAGGACCTGTGCTGGCCAGATTCTGCGCCAGGGTCCGCCCGGTCACGGTCAGACAGTCTCCATGCAGCAGCTGCGCATCCAGCAGCATCTGCATCAGCGGCTGGATCCCGCCGATCGCGACCAGCTCCGACATCAGGAAGCGGCCGCTGGGTCGCACATCGGCCAGCACGGGCACGCGTCGGCCGATGCGGCTGAAATCTTCCAGCCGCAGCTTGACCCGGGCTTCATGGGCGATGGCCAGCAGATGTAGCACCGCGTTGGTGGAACCGCCCAGGGCAATGCTGACGGTGATGGCGTTTTCAAAAGCCTTGCGGTTGAGGATATCGCGCGGCCGTATACCCGCTTCGATGAGTCGTACCACGGCCGCACCGGCGCGCTCGGAATCCCGGAGTTTGGCCTCACTCACCGCCTCCTGGGCCGAGCTGCCCGGCAGCGACAGACCCAGGGCCTCGATGGCCGACGCCATGGTGTTGGCCGTATACATGCCGCCACAGCTGCCAGGACCCGGGATGGCGGTGCGCTCCACCTCCAGCAATTGAAGGTCGGTAATTTTGCCAGCCGCATGGGCACCCACCGCCTCGAACACCGACACGATATCGCGGCGCTGCACACCCGGACGGATGGTGCCGCCATAGACGAACGCGGAGGGTCGGTTCATGCGCGCCATCGCCATGGCGCAGCCCGGCATGTTCTTGTCGCAGCCGCCGACAGCGACAAAGCCGTCGAAGCCTTCAGCCCCGACCACGGTTTCGATGGAATCGGCGATGACCTCGCGCGACACCAGTGAGTAGCGCATGCCCGGCGAGCCCATCGAAATGCCATCCGACACCGTGATGGTGTTGAACAGCACGCTCTTGCCGCCCGCGGCATCCACGCCGGCGGCCGCCGCCCGGGCGAGTTCGGCGATGTGCATGTTGCAGGGCGTGAGATTGGCCCAGGTGGAGGCGATGCCGACCTGCGGCTTCTTGAAATCCGCATCCCCGAAGCCCACGGCGCGCAGCATGGCGCGCGACGGTGCCTGCTTGGCGCCGTCGACGACCAGACGCGAATAACGCCGCGGGTCATGCGCCGCGGAGGGCTTGCCCTTGGATTTTGTGGCCATGGTCTCCTTATCCAAAACGTTGGCGAATCAGGCGGTACAGCGCCCGCACGCACTGGGCCTCGGCACCCACCGGGCGGCCGGGCCGTTCCTTGGGATTCCAGGCATACAGATCCACGTGCAGCCAGGCGCTGGTACTTGTTACAAAACGCTTCAGGAACAGCGCCGCAATGATGGAGCCGGCGAAAGCGCCGGCTGCAACATTGCCGATGTCGGCGATGCGGCTGCTGAATTCGTCATCGTAGCCCGCCCACAGCGGCATGGGCCACAGCGGATCGCAGGTTGCCTCACCGGCGGCATGGGCGCTGGCCAGCAGTGCCTCATCAGGGCTGTAGGCCGCCGGCAGCTCCGGTCCGAGCGCCGTTCGGGCAGCGCCAGTCAGGGTAGCCAGATCGATCAGCAGATCCGGGGCTTCCGCGTCGGCCTCGGCCAGTGCATCGGCCAGGATCAGGCGCCCCTCGGCGTCGGTATTGCCGATCTCGACGGTCAGTCCCTTGCGCGAGCGCAGGACATCACCGGGACGGTAGGACTGTGCATCGACACTGTTCTCCACGCACGGCAGCAACACCCGCAGCTGAATCGGCGCATTCTGGCTCATGAGCATGCTGCCCAGGGCCAGCGCGCAGGCCGCACCTCCCATGTCCTTTTTCATCAGCAGCATTGCCGCTCCGGGCTTGAGGTCCAGGCCGCCGCTGTCAAAACACACGCCCTTGCCCACCAGCGTCACCCGCGGTGCGCCCGCCGCACCCCAGCGCAGGTCGAGCAGGCACGGTTCGCGGGCGCTGCCGGCACCCACGGCGCGGATCAGGGGAAAACCCTGCGCATCCAGTTCCGCGCCCGACAGTACCCGGCAGCGGGCGCCGAATCGCGCGGCCAGATCGAAGCCGGCCTGCGCGAGCTCCGTGGGCCCCAGATCATTGGCGGGCGTGTTGATCAGGTCGCGGGCCAGTGTCGCCGCCTCCGCAGCGGCGCATACGTAGGCAAAGTCGGTGCCCGGCGGGGCCACCAGGGCGGCTCGCGGCGCCTGGCCCGCGCTGCGATAGCGCGTGATGCGGTAGCTGCCGATCAGCCACCCCAGGGCGAACTGCGTGGCCGCTTCAGGCCGCAATTCGGTGGCCAGGCGATAGCGTTCGCCGGGCAGGCGGTCACTGAGCCCCGCCGCATGCCACAGATTGAGGTCATCGACGGCGCGCAGCGGCCCCAAGCCCAGCACGGCGCCTGCGACCTGGCCGCCTTCCCCGGGAAGGACCAGTACACGCTGACGCTCGGCCTGGAAATTATTGGCGTGCAGCCAATTCACGACGCTCGCCGGCTGTTGCGCCAGCCACGGGACCAGCGCCGCCTCAGTGAGCAGCCACAAGGGGCGCGCCGCGCCGCCCTCCTGTGTCAATAACAGTTCTGTGCTCATGCACCACTCCCGATGCCGAATCGATTGACAATTTTGCACGAATTTGCTGACATTCGAGGTCAACGTTTCATTGCCCGTTGTCGCCGATGATCACAACCGCCGAACTGCCCGTGCTGCTTGCTGTGCGGCTAGCAGCACGCCTGCTTCCGGTAGGAAGCGGCCGGTGCGGGTCATTCGCGAGCGTTTGAGTAACTAAGGAACAGCGCATCACGAACACCAGGACCCCGCACCGGCCCCTCACAGGGCGGGTGCGGGGTTTTTTATTGAGGGGAGCACTTATGAAGTTGTATTCGCAGAAGGACGTGAACAAGAAGGCGCTGCGCGGCGCGCGCATTGCGGTACTTGGCTATGGCAGCCAGGGCCGTGCCCATGCCCTGAATCTCAAGGACAGTGGCTTCGATGTCGTGGCCGGCGTGCGCAAGGGCGGCGCCAGCTGGAAGAAGGCCAAGAAGGACGGCCTGGAAGTCGCCGCGCCCGCCAAGGCGGTCGCCGGCGCTGATCTCATCGCCATGCTGGTGCCCGATCTAGCCCAGGAAGCCCTGTATGGCGAAGTGATCGGCGCCATCGGGAAGGGCGCCACGCTGCTCTTTGCGCACGGCTTCAATATCCATTTCAAGCTCATCAAGCCGCGCCGCGACCTGGACGTCGTGCTGATCGCCCCGAAGGGTCCGGGTGATCTCGTGCGCCGCCAGTACCAGCAGGGCCGCGGCGTGCCGTGCCTGATCGCGGTGGCGCAGGACGCCAGCGGCACTGCCCATGCGCGCGCCCTCGCCTACGCCCATGGCATCGGCGGCACGCGCGGCGGCGTGCTCGATACGACCTTCGCGGAGGAGACCGAGACCGATCTGTTCGGCGAACAGGCCGTGCTGTGTGGTGGCGCCACGGAGCTCGTGGTCAAGGGCTTCGAGACGCTGGTGGAAGCCGGCTATCAGCCCGAGGTGGCCTACTACGAGTGTCTGCACGAACTGAAGCTCATCGTCGACCTGCTGCATGAGGGTGGCATCACCAAGATGCACCAGTTCATCTCCGACACGGCCAAATACGGGGACCTGACGCGCGGTCCGCGCGTGGTCAACGAAAAGACCAAGAACGAAATGCGCAAAATCCTCAAGGAAATCCAGACCGGCAAGTTCGCCCGGCAGTGGATCGATGAGAACAAGTCCGGACAGAAGGAGTATCGCAGAATGCTGCGTGAGGACATGGACCGGCAAATCGAGACGGTCGGTGCCACCCTGCGCGCCAAGATGCCCTGGCTCAACGACCGGCGCGCCTGAAGGCCCGGCGCCAAAGCCCATGCCCACCGCTCCCGAACGCGTCATTATTTTCGATACCACGCTGCGCGACGGTGAGCAGGCTCCCGGCTGCGGCATGACGCAGCCTGAAAAACTGCGTATCGCCCGGGCACTTGCGCAGCTGGGCGTGGATGTGATCGAGGCGGGGTTCCCGGCCGCATCCCGCGGCGACTGGGAAAGCGTCAACGCCGTGGCCCGCGAGGTCGAAGGTCCGGTGATCTGCGCCCTGGCGCGCTGCATCCGCACCGACATCGAACTGGCAGCCGGCGCCGTGCAGCCGGCGGCCCAGCGCCGGCTGCATGTGTATCTGGGCACCAGCGCCATCTTCCGTGAACAGAAACTGCGCATGACGCCGGCGCAGGTCATCAGCACCGCGGTGACCGGCGTGGCCACGGCGCGCGAACTGTGCAGCCAGGTGGAGTTCTCTCCCGAGGATGCCTCGCGCACCGAGCTCGAGTTCCTGGCCGAGGTGATCGAAAGGGTGATCGCGGCCGGTGCGACCACCATCAACATCCCCGACACCATGGGCTACACGGTGCCGGATGAGTTCTCCGAGCTGTTCCGCTATCTGCGCACCAATGTGCGCGGCATTGACAAGGTCACCCTCTCGGTGCACTGCCATGATGACCTGGGGATGGCCGTGGCCAACAGCCTCACGGCGGTGGTCGCCGGTGCGCGCCAGATCGAGTGCACCATCAACGGCATCGGTGAACGCGCCGGCAACTGCTCGCTCGAAGAGGTGGTCATGGCGCTGCGCACGCGCACCGCCTTCTTCAATCTCACCACCCAGGTACGCCCGGAGCGGCTGTATCCCGTGTCACGCCTGGTCTCCAACATCACCGGGGTGCTGATCCCGCGCAACAAGGCCGAGGTGGGTGAGGCCCTCAGCCGCCACAGTGACCGTGAAGCCCTGCGCGGCCGGCTGCAGGCGCTGGGCTTTGAGCTCGGGGATGCCGAGTTCACCCGTATCTTCGAGGAGTTCAGAGCCCTCGCCGAGCGCAAGCGGGAACTGTTCGATGGCGACATCGAGGCCCTGGTGCTGCGCGTCGAGGCCAGCGACAGCGGCCCGTGGGCCCTGACACAGCTGCGGATCACTTCCAGCAGCGGTCCGGAGGGCGCGCAGGCTACGCTCAATCTGCGCCATCGCGACGGCCGCAGCATCGAGCAGACGGCGCGCGGGGACGGTCCGGTGGATGCCGCCTTCCTGGCCCTGGAAGCGGCGACCGGCGTGCAGGTCAGCCTGCGCAAGTTCGAAGTCCGTGCCTTGAGCGAGGGCCAGGATGCCCAGGGGGAAGCCGTGGTCTATGTGGAATACCGCAACCATAGCTATCGTGGCGCCAGCGCCAGCACCGATATCGTCGAGGCGGGTACCCGCGCCTTTCTCGAAGTCATCAACCGCATCGAGCTGAGCCAGGCGCCCAGCGAGTGACAAATATGCCGAAGACCATGTTCCAGAAGGTCTGGGAGCAGCACGAAGTGGCTGCCGAGACCGCCGCGACCCCGGCGGTGCTGTTCATCGATCTGCACCTCATCCACGAGGTCACGACGCCGCAGGCGTTCGACGTCCTGCGTGAGCGGGGCCTTTCCGTACGGCGCCGGGACCTCACCCTGGCGACCATGGATCATTCCACTCCAACGCGCACCGAACAGGTGTTTGGCGGCGTGCCCATCACCACCACGGCGGCCGGCCGGCAGGTCCAGCAGCTGCAGCGCAACTGCGCCGCGGCCGGCATCGAACTGCTGGACATGCACAGCGACCTGCGCGGCATCGTCCACATTATCGGTCCGGAACTGGGCCTGACGCGTCCGGGACGCACCATTGTCTGCGGTGACAGCCACACCAGCACGCACGGGGCCTTCGGGGCGCTGGCGTTCGGCATCGGCACCACCGAAGTGGGCCATGTATTCGCGACGCAGTGCATCCTACAGCGCAAGCCCAGGACTTTCGCCATCAACGTGAACCAGAAGCTACGTCCGGGAGTGACCGCCAAGGATCTGGTGCTGGCCATCATCGGCCAGATCGGCGTCGAGGGCGGTACAGGGCATGTGCTCGAATACCGCGGCGAGGGCATCCGCGCGCTGAACATGGAGGAGCGCATGACCGTGTGCAACATGTCCATCGAGGCCGGGGCCCGCGCCGGCATGATTGCGCCGGATGAGACCACTTTCAGCTACCTGGCAGACCGGCCGCGCTCGCCCCATGGCGCGGCCTGGGAACGTGCCGTGGAGCGCTGGCGTGGGCTGCTCACCGATGCGGGCGCGAGCTTTGATCGCGAGCACACCCTGGATGCCGCAGTTCTCGAGCCCATGATCAGCTACGGCACGCATCCGGGCATGGTCATCCCAGTCAATGGCACAGTGCCCAACCGCCATGGCGATCCGGTATTCGACAAGGCCCTCGCCTACATGGGCTTCAGCGCCGGCCAGTCGCTGCGTGACCAACCGGTCAACGTGGTCTTCATCGGCAGCTGCACCAACGGCCGCCTCGCCGACCTGCGCGGCGCGGCCCAGTTGCTGCGCGGCCGGAAAATCGCCAGCAATG
The DNA here is from genome assembly GCA_049792815.1 of Steroidobacteraceae bacterium. Classification (GTDB taxonomy): domain Bacteria; phylum Pseudomonadota; class Gammaproteobacteria; order Steroidobacterales; family Steroidobacteraceae; genus DAIDKA01. Next base: position 16,942 of record JBARBG010000097.1, read on the forward strand.
TGCGCATGCTGGTGGTGCCGGGCTCCCAACAGGTCAAGGCGGCCGCCGAGGCCGAGGGACTGGACCGGATCTTCATCGATGCGGGTGCCGACTGGCGCGAGTCGGGCTGTTCGATGTGCATCGGCATGAACGGCGACACCGTGGCGCGCGGTGAGTACTCGGTGAGCACCAGCAACCGCAACTTCGAGGGCCGCCAGGGCGCCGGCGCCCGCACCCTGCTGGCGAGTCCCCTCACCGCGGCGGCGAGCGCGATCCGGGGACGCGTCACGGATCCTCGGGAGCTGCTGTAATGGACAAGGTCAGCACTATCCGCTCGCGTACGGTGGTCATGGCGGCGAGCAATATCGACACCGACCAGATCATTCCGGCGCGTTTTCTGACCACGACCACGCGCGACGGCTTGGGCCGGCAGCTGTTTGCCGACTGGCGCTACGCGCCCGATGGCACCGCGAAAGCCGACTTCATCCTCAACCAGCCGGCGGCCGCGGGCTGCCAGGTGCTGGTCGCGGGCCGCAACTTCGGTTGCGGCTCCTCGCGCGAACACGCCCCCTGGGCGCTGCTTGATTACGGCATACGCGCCGTCATCAGCACCGAGATCGCCGACATCTTCCGCAACAATTCGCTGAAGAACGGCTTGCTGCCCATCGTGGTGGACGAGCCGACCAGCCGCTGGCTCATCGAAAATCCCGGCAGCGAGGTGCAGATCGACCTGGCCGGCACGACGCTGAACCTGGCCTCCGGCGCCAGCCTCAGTTTCGCCATCGACCCCTTCGCCCGGTACTGCCTGCTGAACGGCGTCGATGAGCTGGGCTTTCTGCTGCAGCAGCAGGAGCGGATTGCCGATTATGAAACGCGGCACAAGGACAACTAGACCTTGAAGGCATCCATCACCGTACTGGGCGGCGACGGAATCGGACCGGAGGTTGCCGCCGAGGGCGTGCGCTGCCTTGGCGTGATCGCGCAACGCTGCGGCCACGAGTTCACGCTCGACCCGCAGCCCTTCGGCGGCGCGGCCATCGATCTGACCGGTGAGCCCTTGCCCCGCGCGACCCTGGATTCATGCCTGGCGAGCGATGCCATACTCTTGGGCGCCATTGGTGGTCCGAAGTGGTCCGCGCCGCAAGCCAAGGTGCGCCCGGAAGCAGGCCTCCTCGGCCTGCGCAAGGCGCTGGGGACGTTCGCCAACCTGCGCCCCGTCACCATCCACCCCGCGCTGCGTGGCGCTTCGACTTTGCGTCCCGAGGTGCTCGAAGGCGTCGACCTGCTGTTCGTGCGCGAACTGACCGGCGGCATCTATTTTGGCGCGAAGACCCGCAGCGCCGACCAGGCCACCGACCTGTGCACCTATACCGTGGGCGAAGTGGAACGCGTGACCCGCGTGGCCTGCCGCCTGGCCCAGGAACGGCGCGGCAAAGTGACCTCGATCGACAAAGCAAACGTGCTGGAGACTTCGCGGCTGTGGCGCGAGGTATGCCAGCGCGTGGTGCGCAGCGAGTTCCCGAATCTGCAGCTGGAGCACATGCTGGTGGATGCCGCGGCCATGCACCTGATCCGGCGGCCGCGCGATTTTGACGTGCTGCTCACCGAGAACATGTTCGGCGACATCCTCACTGACGAGGCGTCGATGCTGGCCGGCTCGCTGGGGCTGCTGCCCTCGGCCTCGCTGGGAGCGGGCCGTCGCGGCCTGTACGAGCCCATTCACGGTTCCGCGCCGGATATCGCGGGCCTTGGTATCGCCAATCCCTACGGCACCATTCTGAGCGTGGCACTGCTGCTGCGATACTCGCTGCAATTGCCCGAGGAGGCCGCGCGGATCGAGCAGGCCGTGGCGCAGGCCATCACCGAAGGGGCGTGCACGCCCGACATCGTCGCCCCGGGCGCGCGGGCATTGAGCACCCGTGAAGTCGGTGACCGGGTCGTGGCGCTGCTAAATCACTGACCGCGCACGCTCCAGGCCCGCCGCCAGGTCATCGCGCAGGTCATCGTAGGCCTCGATGCCCACCGACAGGCGCAGCAGGCCGTCGGTCAGCCCGGCGCGTGCACGCGCCTCCGGGTCCATGGCCGCGTGTGTCATCGTAGCGGGATGGGCCACGAGACTCTCGACGCCGCCTAAGCTTTCGGCCAGCGAGAAGAACTTCATCTGCGACACCAGCGCGCGTACTGCATCGTGGCCGCCTGCGATCTCCAGCGTCACGATGGCACCGAAGCCGCGTTGCTGGCGTGCCGCGACCGCATGCCCCGGATGCGTGGGCAGTCCGGGATAGAACACGCGCGTGACGCCCGGCTGTGACTGCAGCCACTGTGCAAGCTGGCTGGCATTGCGACCATGATGATCCAGGCGTGCATTGAGGGTGCGCAGGCCGCGCAGCGTCAGATAGCTGTCGAAGGCGCCACCGGTGAGCCCCAGGCAGTTGGCCCACCAGCTCAACTGCTCGTGCAGCGCCTGGGTGCCCGCGATCACCGCACCGCCGACCACATCACTGTGACCATTCAGGTACTTGGTGGTGGAGTGCACGACGATATCGGCGCCCAGGCTGAGCGGTGTCTGCCACAAGGGCGAGAGGAAGGTATTGTCGACCACGACCAGTGCGCCGGCGGCGCGGCCCCGTTCGGCAAAATGCGCGATGTCAGTGATCCGCAGCAGCGGGTTGCTGGGCGTCTCAATCCACAGCAGCGCCGTCGGTATTTTAAGGGCCGCGCGTACCGCAGCCTCATCGGCAAAGTCCACGAACTCGCACTGCAGCTCGCCACGGCGGCGCCAGGCATCGAACAGCCGGTAGGTGCCGCCGTAGCAGTCATGGGGCGCGACAATGCGCGCGCCCACGGGCAGCAGATGGCCTACGAGCGTGATGGCCGCCATGCCGGTGGCCAGAATGCACGCGCCGACGCCCCCCTCCAGATCCGCCAGCGCCTTGGCCAGCAGGTCGCGGGTGGGATTGCCGCTGCGCGAATAGTCGTAGGCGCGCTTGTCATCGAAGCCACGAAACGCGTAGGTGGTGGACAGATGGATCGGCGGCACCACCGCACCGGTTTCGGTATCGCTTTCCAGGCCGGCGCGAACCGCCTGGGTCACCGGATCGGGGGGGCCGCTCAACCGGCACCGCCCAGCGCATTGGCGAAAATGCCGCGCAGCTGATCCGTTTCCTTCAGGAAGGCGTCATGGCCGAAAACCGAAGAAAGCTCATGCAGACGGCCGTGCTGCAGCCGGGCCACCATGGCGCGAATGTCCGGCAGCGGCACCAGCCGGTCCTCACGGATTCCCACCACCGTGGCCGGCGTGAAAATGCGCGCCACGTCCACCCGATGCAGATCGATGGACTCCGACAGGCACAGGAAGGACTCCGCGGAATATTGGGCCGCATAGTCACGACCGCGCGCCGCCAGGTACTGCTCCACCGGAAACTCGAAGCGGCCCGCAACCCGTTCCGGGGGACCATCGAAGCGCGCGGCAAATTCCTCCGACGAGCGGTAGGTGGTCATGGCCAGCGCCCGCGCCAGCTCCATGCCCTGCGCCGGCTGGCCGGCGGCGATTGCGAAGCGGACCATGCGCCGCTGGGTGCTGCGCCAGGCGCTGGACATGGGGTGCGCGCGATCCGAGGCGCCAATGACCAGCAGGTTGGCGACACGGTCCGGATAGCGCTCCGCGAAGGCCAGGCCCACCATGCCGCCATAGGAGCCCCCGGCGATGGCGCGCAGCGCGCTTACGCCTAAGGCCTCTAGCAGCTGCTCCAGCACCCGCGCCTGATCAAAGGTTGAAATACTGGGGAAATCATTGTCGCCGCTTTTGGGACCGGTGGATTCGCCGCTGCCGCCCAGGAAGTCGAAACTGAGGATCCGCCAGCGATCACTGTCCAGAGGTTTGCCGGGACCTGCGATGTCGCACCACCAGCCCGCACCTGCTTCGGCTGTCAGGCACACCCGGCGGTGCGCCGAAATCCCGCCCAGCGCGCACACCACGGGCGCCTCTTCCGGACCCGTCATCCGCCAGGCGATGCGCACGTCGGTGAGTTCACCGTGGTGGTGCAGCGGCCAACGGCCGGCAAGTTCCAGCATGCCCTCGCGCGCTGGCGGTGCATGCAGTGAGGTCACGCGCGCGCTGCGCGTGCCGGTGGACAGGACTTCGACTCTGGCAGTCATGTTGGGCGCTCCGCCGACCAGGGCTCGTAATTCAACCGATACCCCTGCGGAACACCCGCGCCGGATGGGCGGGTCAATCGGGTCCATCCCTCACCGTGTTGCCACGGATCGGGCCACTCCGATCGCTCATCTACCGCCCCGCTTGTGCGGGTCGCAGGAGTTGGCACCTTCCCGGGCTGGTTAGGCTCGGCGGTTGCCCCGGCGTCGAAGGGCCTTTTCCCTCAGCCGGTCTCGATGAGCCTGTGAAGTCTAGGCGGGGTGCCGCGGCAGCGTCAAGGCCACAGCCGCTGCGAGGCGCGCCGGGCACCCTCGGCCAGTGCCGCGAGCTTGGCGTACGAGATCTGCGGGTCCATCTTGCCGATGCCGGCAAAGGTGCCAAAACCGCAGTCGGTTCCCGCCAGTACCCGCTCGCGCCCGACGATGTCGGCGAACACGCCGATGCGCTGGGCAATGAGTTCCGGGTGTTCGACATAATTTGAGGTGCTGGTGAGAAGGCCCGGCACCAGCACCTTGTCCTCGGGAATCCGCGCCTGCTTCCAGGTGAGCCATTCATGCGCGTGGCGCGGATTGGCGGCCTCAAACAGGATGGCCGAAGGCTTGGCCTTGAGGATGATCGGCAGCACCTTGGCCACGTCTATGTCATGGTCATGGGGGCCTTCGTAATTGCCCCAGCACACGTGCATGCGCAGCTGGCTCGCGGGAATATTGCGCAGCGCTTCATTCAGCGCCTCGACATGAAACTGCGCGCGGTGCAGGAACTGCTGCTCGGTGAGATTCTGGAAGCCGGTATGCCGGGCCATGGCCAGGTCCGGGCAGTCGATCTGCAGCACGATGCCGGCGGCCGCGATGGCTTCATACTCCTCGCGCATGGCGCTGGCGATGGCCTCCACGTAGGCCTCGTGAGTCGGGTAGTACTCATTGGTCTGAAAGGCGGCCACGACACCCGGTGAGGCCGCGTTCATGAAGACCTCCGCGGCGCCGTGCCGCGCGCGCGCGGCGCTGAGGTTCGCGATGTCCTGGTGCATGGCCTCGCGGTCCACCCGCGCGATGGGCCCGATACAGCACTGGCGCTTGAAAGTCTGCTTGCCGGCGAACAGCGTCATGCGGGCGCGAAACTCGGGGTATGGCTGCAGATCCAGCGCCACCTGGCGCGGCTGATCGCCGCCAAAGCCCGACAGCCGGTCCTTGACATAGGTCGCATAGCTGATCTTCGACATCTCGCCGTCGCTCACGATGTCGATGCCGGATCGCAGCTGCCGGGCCACCACCTCATCCACCGCCGCGCTCATGACCGCGGCGAAGGCCGCCGGGTCATGGCCGCTCTGATTCTCCTTGGCCATGAGCCTATCCACCACCGCCTGGGTGCGCGGCAGGCTGCCGACATGGGTGGTCAGGATCCGGTCGCTGCTCAGGCGCATTAGGCAAGTCCCTCGCTTTGTGCTAATGTATTAGCGTACTGTTACATTAGTACGAAACGTCGAGCCGCTCAAGCCCATGAAAAGCCACCGCAACGTGTCCCCGAGCCAGGAAGCCCTGGCCGAGCGCAACCTGTGCGCCGCCGTCGCCCTGCTGCGCAACGCCGAGGAGTGCCGCGCCTTCTTCCGCGACCTGTGCACGCCGGCGGAGATCCAGGCCATGGCCGACCGCTGGGCGGTGGTGGACTGGCTGATGCGCGGGGTCCCCTACCGGGAAATCAATCGCCTGACCGGCGTCAGTGTCACCACCATCAGTCGCGTGGCGCGCTGCCTGGCTGAGGGCAATGGCGGCTATTCGCTCATCGTCCGCCGCACCAAGGGCCCGCGGCGCACCGATCCCGGCCGTCGCATGGAGGCGGCCCGCCATGGATAAAGACACGCGCCTGAAACTTGCGGTGCAGAAATCCGGACGCCTGACCGACCCCTCGCTGGACCTGCTCAGCCGCTGCGGCCTGAAGCTCTCGCGCGGCAAGGATCAGCTGATGGGATTTGGCGAGAACATGCCGCTGGATGTGCTGTTCGTGCGCGACGATGACATCCCGGACCTGGTGCAGGAAGATGTCTGCGACCTGGGCCTGGTGGGTCTGAACGTGCTCGAGGAGAAGCGCCTGGAGCTGGCCGCACGCGGTCAGACGGCGCTGTTCCAGACGGTGCGCAACCTGGATTTCGGTCGCTGCCGGCTGTCGCTGGCGGTGCCTGAAGGCACGCAGTTCACCGGGCCGGCATGGCTTCAGGGCCGGCGCATCGCCACCACCTACCCGTGCATGCTGGCGCGCTTTCTCAAGGACCACGACCTCACGGCCGAGATCGTGGTGCTCTCCGGCGCGGTCGAGATCGCACCGCGCCTCGGGCGCGCCGATGCGGTGTGCGACCTGGTCTCCACCGGCTCGACCCTGCAGGCCAATCACCTGCGCGAAGTATTGACCGTGCTGGAAAGCCACGCGGTACTGATACGCACTCCGCTGGCGCTGGCGCCGGCCAAGGATGAATGGGCCGAGCGGCTGCTGATGCGCATCGATGGGGTGCAGCAGGTCAAGGAGAGCAAGTACATCATGCTGCACGCGCCGCGCTCGGCGCTGCCGGAAATCCGGCGGCTGCTGCCCGGCAGCGAGTCACCCACCATCATTCCGCTGGAGGGTCACCCCGATCGGGTGGCGGTGCACGCGGTGTGCCGCGAGAACGTGTTCTGGGAAACCCTCGAGAGCCTGAAGAAGGCCGGCGCCAGCGCCATGCTGGTGCTGCCGGTCGAGAAGATGCTGGTTTAGCATGCGCATCCTGTATTGGCAGCAACTGGATCCGGCACAGCGCCGCGCCGCGCTGGCCCGCCCTGCGGTGGCGGGCCGGGCCGATGTGGCCGCGGATGTCGCGCGCCTCATCAGCCAGGTGCGTGCCGAAGGCGACCTCGCCTTGCTGGAGCTCACCTGGCGCTTCGATGGCGTGCGCCTGGAGGGGCTCGCCGTCAGCGCCGCGGAGTTTGCCGCCGCACGTTCAAAGCTGACGCCGGTGCAGATCTGCGCCCTGGAGCGCGCGGTGGCGAACATCGAGAGCTTCCACGCCGCCCAGCAGCTGCCACCGCTGTCCGTGGAGACCACGCCCGGCGTGCGCTGCGAGCGCATCACCCGCGCGATCGGCGCCGTGGGCCTGTACGTGCCCGCGGGCTCCGCGCCGCTGCCCTCGGCGG
>JBARBG010000098.1:0-83817 GCA_049792815.1 Steroidobacteraceae bacterium
TCCGGGCAGATAGGTAACGGATTATTCCGGAGACATGGGTAACACCTTAGCTTGGCGCTGCAACGCGCCGGCCCGTTGACTCTCACGCGGCGTCAGAGTCCAGAATCGTGCCCAACATGTGGACGCATTCATGAAAGATCTCACGGTCAAGCAACTCGCGGCGATCTCCGGCGTCACCGTGCGCGCCTTGCACCACTACGACGAGATCGGGCTGTTGACGCCGGCCTCTGTGGGTACGAACGGCTACCGTTACTACGGGCGCAAGGAACTCCTGCGCCTGCAGCGCATCCTGTTTCATCGGGACCTTGGTGTGCCGCTGAGTGCGATTTCCGAACTGCTCGATCTTGAGGGCGAGAATCAGATTGGTGTCCTGCGACAACATCGCGAAAAGCTGGAAGCGGAACGACACCGCTACGGGGTCCTCATCGAAACGATTGACCGTACCATCGCAGATTTACAGGGAGCGCAAGTCATGGCGAACGCAGATCTTTACAAGGGCTTCAGCCCGGAGAAACAGGCAGGATACGAAGCCTGGCTGGTAGAGCGTTACGGCGAGCCAATGCATCGCGGGATTGAGTCGGCCAAGGCGGCTCACGCAAAATTGTCACCGGCTGAGCGCCAAGCGTTCTGGGAGTCGCAGGGAAAGGAATTGCAGGAGGTGGAAGAAGCGCTTGCGGGTGCACTGCGCAACGGCGTGGATCCCGGGTCCGATGGGGTGGATCTCCTGATTGCACGCCATCGAGCCTGGGTATCGGCCATGTGGGGGCGGCCTTGCCCAATGGATAGCTATTCAGGGCTTGCCGATCTGTACCTGGCTCATCCGGATTTCGTGGCTCGATACGAGAGCATCGAGCCTGGCTTCGCCGTTTACCTGACCACTGCCATGAAACGACACGTGCTGGGATGGAGTGACGACTGAACCATCGAAGACCGTTTTCAGATGCTGACCGTCCAGCAGGCTTGCCGGAGACAGAAAGTGAAAACATCAGTGTGCGGGCGGCGGCTCAGCAATGTTGCAAACGTCTCGCCGACTTCCAGTCTTGGTTCAAAGCCGCGCAAGCCCGACAATTCCGAATACCTAATGACACATTAGGGTCCCGCCGCTAAGGTCGCATTCATCCGGCGGTCCGTCGCGCCTCCAGAAATCGATCAATTTGAGATGCTCCATCAGTCCCGCGAATCGCGGGTCCTGTCGGAAGGGACGCATCTCGGGCAACCAGACGTCACTCCAATCAGCGATGCCGAGGTCCTCGCCACCGGGCTCGGCAAGCCGCGCTGCCAACGCGTACGCGGCATCGATGGCACCGAGAGTGGTGAACGCCGTCACGAAGTACATCTTGGTGCGGCTGTCGACTCCCTCAGCTCTGAGCCTCGGCAGAAAGCCCTGCAGCGCTCGCAGCGCGACAGGTCGCAGCCTTGGATCAGCGAGAGCCGTGTAGTACGCCCTCAATACCGCTGCGCCCGCCGTGTCTCTGAGCACCAATGGCAGGCTGTCGGGGGCACGCGCTGCCGCATCGTCGAATCGCCCGGCTCGCGCACTCGCCCGAACATAAACGCGGACGATGTCGAGATTCGGCGGGGCGCCGTGGGTGAGATTCTTCAGCCGCTCGGCGAATTGGATGGCGTCGGTATCAAGGCCCATGACCGAGCTAGTCAAGGCGAGTTCGTGTAATGCAAGGCCGTCGACAGGGGACAGCCGCAGGGATTCTTCCAGCACCAAGCGCGCACGCCGCAATCGACCGGAAAACCGCAAGATCGACCCATACACTCCGCGAATATTGGAATCGGTGCCATCCACGGCGAGCGCCCTGTGGAAATTCACTTCTGCCTGGCTCCAATCGTGTCGCCCTTCGGCCACCCATCCAAGCGCGAACAGCCCGTCGGCCAGTCCCGGGCTCAGGACAAGGGCCCGCTCGGCATCGCGCTGCGCCGCGTCCAGGGCGCTTGGGGGTAGATAGCCCAGCGCGACCATGGCGACATCAGCGAAGGCCCGCGACGCCAAAGCGCGGGCAAAGTTCGGATCGCGTGCGACGGCCTCATCCAGGAGCGCGAGCCCGAGGTGCTGGGATTCCTCCGTACCGTGCATGATCGACCGCGCTTCAAGGTAGAGCTGGTATGCTTGGAGGTCCTGACTCGGCGGCGGACGGGGTGCCGGCGGCGGCAGATCGACTTTCACGTAGTTCCGCAAGGCCTGCACGATTTCAGCAGCGAGTGCATCCTGCAACTTGAAGATGTCTCCGAACTGCCTGTCATAGGTCTGCGACCAGATCTGATAGCCGCTTCCGGCGTCCACCAACCGGGCGCTGATGCGTATACGTTCACCGGCGCTGCGAACGCTTCCCTCCAGCACGGTTGCGACGCCGAGGTCATTCCCGATCTGCCGAATATCCGCGGTGCGCCCCTTATATGCGAATGTTGATGTTCGCGCGGGTACCTTGAGGCCTGGCACGTTTGCCAGCGCATCAATCAGTTCCTCGGCCATCCCGTCGCCGAAGTAAGTTTTCCCAGGATCACCCGTCATGTTCGCGAAGGGCATCACCGCAATGGAGCCGGCCGAATGCGCAGCCACGCCGGCGCGGTCAGGCACGGGCCGAGCGCCTGGGGTACGTCCGAATGTCCACCACGCGAGAACCGCCACACTGATCACCAACACCGCAGCCACTGGCACAAGCCAGCCACGGGGTGGTTTGACAAGAGGTGCAGCCACCGCGGAGTCCGCCGCATGCGGTGGTGACTTAGGTGTCGTCAGTGGCACTGTCGCCGCGGCCATTCGGTAGCCATGTCCGCGGACGGCAAATATGTAGCGCGGATTCTCCGCGCTATCACCCAGCGCCTGGCGCAACAGGCTGACCCTCTGGGTGACCGTTTCCGGCCCGACGACGACCCCCGACCAGACACTCTCCATCAGCGCATCGAACGTAATTAACCTCGGGGCGTTGCGGACAAGCTCCAGCAATAGGTCGAAGGAAAGACCGCTTACTCCCAGTTCAGCGCCGGCGCGGGTAACCCGACGCAGGCGCGAATCGATTAGCAGGTCATCGACCTGATAACAGCTGCCGACGTCCGTCGCAGTAGGCGCAGTTTCGGATTTCATGTCTCGACCACCGGGAACTTTACCGCTTCTTGACCGAGTCTTTACCCAACTTTACCGCAGCTTCAGATACGGCAGGGTTCGTTCTCACAGGATGGGCGCCCCGGGATGACGAACCACCCTTTTCAAAATATTTGAGGTCAAAGAGCGATGATCGCATTGCAAAAACTGGCCGGAATGGCTGCACTTTTCCTCGCATCTCCTTGCTGGGCCCATCATTCCTTCGCGATGTTTGATATGACGAAGACCGTCACCCTCCATGGGACGGTCAAGCAGCTGCAATGGACCAGTCCGCACTGCTTCGTCCAGGTGCTGGTTCCGACTCCCAATGGAACTGTGGAGTGGAGTCTTGAGATGAACTCCCCGCTCATTATGTACCGGAAGGGGTGGCGGCCCGGTTCACTTCGCGCCGGTGATGCTGTGACCGCCGTCATTGCCCCGACACGGGATGGCGCCCATGGCGGGGTGGTCCTCTCCGTTACCGATCCGGCGGGGCAAATACTGACCAATATCAAGAGGCCCGGGGTATGAACAGGCGAACAGTGGTCGCGCTTTGCACGATGCTCGCCCTCGCTTCAGGGACGCAGTCCGCTTTCGCGCAGCAGAGCGCAGCTGCGCGGGCGCGCATATTTGCCACCTTGCCCGATTGGACCGGCTTCTGGGAGACGGAGCTATCAGCGCAGGTGATTTCGGGACAGACCACTCACGAGGCGCGGGCAAGTTCGCCGGCTTCTGCAGATGCGTTCGTTCTGCGTACCAACCTCCTGGGTGCACCCCCCTACAATCCCGAGTGGAAGCGGAAGACTCAGCGAGCTGCGGCGCCTAAAGGATCGGCATCTGGCCCTCTCATTGCACCCACTTCCAAGTTTTGTTCCGGTGGCGGGTTCCCGAACGTGATGGAGAGCCCGGTTCCGGACGGGATGTTCCAGGTGCTGGTGACACCGGAGGAGACCGTCCTGCTGTTTGCGGATGGCGAGACCCGCCAGATCTACACTGATGGCCGATCGCACCCGAGGACCCAGGACCTGTGGCCCACCTCAATGGGTGATGCCGTCGGAAACTGGCAAGGCGCGACACTGATTGTGCATACGATCGCGCGCAGGGCCGGCCCCGTCGCGCCAATTCCGGGAGCCGCCGATCTTAGCGACCAGGCACAGTTTACCGAGCGCCTGCGGCAGTTGGACGCGAACACGATTCAAAATGACATGACGATCGACGACCCGTCGCGCTTCTCCCACCCCTGGCAATTCACGATCCGCTACAAGCGAATCACGGATGTTGACCGCATGATCGTTACCAACTGTACTGAGAACGATCGCAACCCGGTGGTTGACGGCCGGTTCGTAATCGCGCCGCCCTGAGCAGCGACCAAATCTTCCAGGGTGACTCATAATCCCCTGGTCATCGACACGCCATCTGGCCGTCTTTCAAATCGCAGTCGTCGGGAGGTCCGTATGACTCCCAGTACGCCATGTATCCCAAACGCTTTACGAATGTGGGGAAACGGCGGTCCTCGCGGAACGGCCGCAGCTCTGGCGCCCACAGCCTGGTGTTATCTCCGGTCTCCGCCCCGATGCCCGCTCCGAGCGGTTCCGGCGTCATGGAATCGAGACATTGATTCGCCAGGCCATATGCCAGATCCAGCTCGCGAAGCACAGCGTACAGGTAAGCGCTATTGAGACACGGCCCAACGCTGGCCGATGCCAGGAAGCCAGATCCAGGGTGGCTGACACGGGGGTACAGGCGCACACGAGCCGCCACGGCTGTCGCCTTCAGGCTCGGATTGGCCATCGCACCGTAGACGAGCTTGGCAACTTCGGCCGTACGCGCTGCGTCGGGGTTCGCCGGATCAAGCGACTTTGCGGCTGCCGCCGCGGCATCCTGAAAGCGTCCGGAGCGAAACGCCGCCAGCTCGTTCACGGACGAAAGCGGGGGAAGGGCCTGAGATACCCCAAGATCCAAGGCGAGTTGGACAGACTTGAGGGCATCCGCATCGCGCCCCAGTATTGAGTAGGAGGCCGCCTGATTTACGGAGACTCCAAGACTTCCGGGGACCAGCGCATGCGCCTTCATCTGCTCATCGAGCGCTTCGCGCAGATGTCCGAGAATTCTCAGCATGTTTCCGTGAACCATATGGATGGTACCGTCGCCGGGACTCAGGGACAAAGCCGTGCGTATGTGAACCTCCGCCTCCACCCAGTGGCCACGGACAGTCGCTACAGCGGCGACAGTTTCATGCGAATTCGCGGAATTGGCATCAAGCTCCAGCGCCCGCTGCGCGGCGCGTTCCGCCGCGGCCAGGTTTTCAGCGGGCCGCTGCGCGAAAAGAACGTACAGCAGCAACTTCGCGTTGCCGATGCCCGAGTACGCGCGGGAAAACTTGGGATCAAGGGTCAGCGCCCGCTCAAAGTAGTCCACTGTGCGCGGCAGAGTTTGCGGACTCGGTCGATCCATCAGCGCTTCGCCCTGCAGGTACAGATCGTAGGCTTCAACGTTCTGCGTTGGTGGTGAATAGGCGATCGCCGAGGCGCCATTCAGTCTGAGGCTCAGCGCCTGACCGATCGCTGTCGCCAGATCATCCTGCATCTTGATCAGATCGGTGAATTTGCGATCGTAGCTCGCCGACCAGAGGTGCAGTCCGTCCTGCGCGTTGATCAGCTGAGCGGTAACACGTATGCGTGAGCTCGCCTCGCGTACGCTACCCTCGAGTACTGTCGCGACGCCCAGATCTTTCGCAATCTGCCGAATATCGACGTCACGATTCTTGTATGCAAATGATGAGGTGCGCGCGGGAACCTTCAGCCCCGGCAGGGTTCCGAGTTCATTGATGACCTCCTCCGCTACGCCGTCACCGAGGTAGTCTTTTGTCGGATCGCCGGTGAGATTGACAAAAGGCAACACCGCCACGGATCTTGCGGGTGCGAGGACGGCCGGGGTCACGACTGTCAACGCCGTGGTTGCACCAATGCTCGCGCCATCACGGCGTAACTTGCCAGCCACAAGCGTCAGCACCAGAAGCCCAACGAGAAGCGAGGCCACGAAGTACCAGCGGCGTCGTATCGGATTTGGCGCCCGCATGCCCTGCGCGGCGCCTGGCGTCCCTAGAGCGACCACCGGTGCTATCAGACAGTAGCCGCGTCCACGAACTCCCGAGATGTAACGTGGCTTGTCGGCATCATCGCCTAGCGCCCGGCGGATCATTTTGGCGCGCTGCGTGACCGTCTCCTGGTTCACGACGAGCCCCGGCCAGACGCGCTGCATCAATTCATCGAAGGTTACCAAGTTTGGGGCTGCACGCACCAACACCAGGAAGAACTCGAACGAAATGCCGCCAACCGGAAGCTCCCGATCGGCGCGCGTTACGCGGCGGCGTTCGACATCAACCTGCAGGTCGGCGACTGAGTAGCGCGTGGGTGCGGTGTTGGGCTCGGCTGTCGTGGTCGATTCCATGCTCCGTCATCCGCCCAACGCCCGGTGCCTGCCCTGGGCGGGCTTCGATTCTGTAGCGGTCCCAGTGCGGTGTCAAAAGCGCCGCGCTGACCGGGTATCACGATACATCCCGCTGTCTCACGCAGCTTCACCGTATTTACGCCCCGTTTCATGCAGTTGTCGGCGCCTGCGCTCAGGATTCGGCGCGGTGACCAGAATTCCAAGTTTCCAAGGAGGCAATCATGCCCGGACACAAGGTGCTGACGAATGGCGCGCTGCGTGGCGGCAAATCGCAAGCGACCAGTCGAGCCGGACGGGTTGCCAGACTGGCACTGTTCCTTGCGGCCAGTGTCGTGGTCGGTACGCAAATGACAACCGCATCGGAGCGACACATGCCTATTCCAATTAAGACAACGGCCGGCTTGCTACAAGGCATCGAATACCGAGGTGCCACGGCCTATCTGGGTGTGCCTTTCGCCGCAGCTCCAGTGGGTGAGCTTCGTTGGCGTGCCCCTCGCCGGCCGCCGCATTGGCAGGGCGTACGTCTGGCAGACCGATTTGGCAACTCCTGCATGCAGGACGCGGTTGAGTTTGATATCGCGGGTCAGAAGACACTCGGCGAAGACTGCCTGTATCTCAACGTGTGGACACCCGCTGCGACGCCGTCCGCGAAAATGCCTGTGATGGTATGGCTGCACGGCGGGGCCTTTGCACACGCCTCGGGCGCCCATCCGTCCTCCGACGGCGCCCATCTGGCAGCGCGCGGTGTAATGGTTGTGACGGTGAACTATCGCCTGGGGCGCTTCGGGTTCTTCGCCCATCCCGCCCTGACACAGGAAGAACCGGCGGCGCCACTGGCCAACTATGGCTTGTTGGATCAAATCGCCGCACTCGAATGGGTCAAGGAGAACGCCGCCGCTTTCGGCGGGGATCCGAGCAACGTGACAGTATTCGGACAGTCCGCCGGCGGCGTTTCCATTTGTTACCTACTGGCGGCACCGCTCGCAAAGGGCCTGTTTCATCGGGCAATCATCGAGTCCGGAGTGTTCTTCACCGGTCCTCCTGGCCTGCCAAGGACTTTGCAGGACGCCGAGACCGTCGGTACAGCTGCCGCCAAGTCGTGGGGCTTGGAGGCCACCAATGCAGCCGCGCTCCGTAAGGTTCCTGCCGAGACAATCCTCGCGGGTTCTCCTGGCACCAGTTGGCCAGTGATCGATGGCAAGGTCGTTACCGGTGACTTGCGGTTGGCGTTTGACTCCGGCCAGATCGCGCACGTCCCTGTGCTGTTGGGTACCAACAGCTACGAAGTCGGATGGCCCCAACTTTCGGCCTGGTCACAGGGGCTTTCGAAGAGACTGTCGGCGCAGTGGCCCGCGGTAACGCCATTATATAGTGGCTTCGGCACGCACCGGACTGACCTGATCGAGGGACAGTTGGCCACGGATATGTCGTTTACGGTACCAACGCGATACGCGGCGCGCGCGGCAGCGCGACACGGGCTGCCGACCTATCTCTACGTCTATTCCTATTTACGCCCTTCGCAATCCGCACACCTTCCAGGTCCGGTCCATATGGACGAAATATACGCCGTGTTCGGCAATATGGATCAGGTCGAATCCCACCCGGACGCCGGGACACAGCGCGTTATCGACGAAGTACAATCGCGTTGGGTGCAGTTCGCGAAGACCGGACAGCCTACGGAAAGTGCGCCACAGTGGCCGGCGCTAACGCCCAATTCAGAAGGATTAGTCGAATTCACGACTAATGGACCGGTTGTCCGCGTGGATTACGAGCGTGCGCGGATCGATCTGGCCGAGACGTTGGCGGCTGCACCTCCGCCTCGCTGATCGTCTGCAATCCCGGATTTCCGGGGTTGGAACGACTAGGAGAAACCGCTGACAAGGGGCAATATGCCCCTGGTCCTAGGTTAGAAATGGGGGCGGCAAATGATCAGCTCAATATTCCACCATCTGCGCTGCGGCAGCGCTGCGGCTGCGCTTGGATTGACTACACTCCTTGGGTTCGCCAACGCCGGGTCTGCGGATTTGCCCGCCGCGCCCGCCGGGACGCTAAACCAGATCACGGTGCACGGTGACAGCCTGGTCGGCAATCTGTCCGGTGACTCAGCCGATCGCACGGTCTTTGTGTATCTGCCGCCAAGCTATTCAGCGGCGAAGTCGCGCCGCTATCCGGTCCTCTATGATCTGCACGGATACAGTCTAACCGCGGAACGCTGGGTGGGCATTCTCAAGGCCCGCGAGGCCATTGACCGCGCCGTCGCGGCGGGCAAGGCCCGCGAGATGGTCGTGGTCTTCCCGGATGCAATGAGTGTGCACAACGGATCAATGTACTCAAGCTCGGTGGCGACGGGCGATTGGGAGACGTTCATTGCGTACGATCTGGTGAAGTACATCGACGGCCACTATCGGACGCTTGCGAAGCGCGGGTCACGTGGCCTGTCCGGGCACTCGATGGGTGGCTACGGCGCCTTTCGCATCGGAATGAAGCGCCCCGATGTGTTTTCGGTGCTTTATCCGATGAGTTCCTGCTGCCTTTCAGCGCGCGGCATAGCGCCTGCTGACAGTGCGCTCGAGCAGATCAAGACCGTGGAGGATGCGGTGAAACTGAAAATGGGGGCACGCACGACTCTCGCGGCCTCGGCAGCCTGGGCCCCGGACCCGCAGAATCCGCCCTTCTATCTGGATCTCCCGACGAAGGGCGGCACGCCGGATCCGAGTGTCATCGCCCGTTACGCAGCCAACGCGCCGCAGGCGATGCTGCCGCAGTATGTCCCCAACCTTAAGAAATATCGCGCCATACAGATGGATGTCGGGCTGCAGGACCCGCTGTTCAAGGACAACCAGGAAATGGATCGGCTGCTTACCGAGTTCACCATCCCGCATACCTATGAGACCTACGAAGGCAATCATGTGGATCATATTCCACAGCGTTTCGAACAGAACGTATTGCCGTTCTTCTCCGAACACCTTGAGTTCGGCAAGGCAAGGTAGGCCTCAGCTCCCGTCCCGATGTACGTCCCGATAGATCAACATTGGCAGCAGTCGTTGCTCCTTTGCATCATCGAATCCGCAACGCCCTGACCAGACCTGCGGATTCTCGTAGGTACCAAAGAGCATGTCCCACCAGGTAATGTCCCCGTAGTTGTTCTTGTGGCGATGGTACTCGTGGTGGATGCGATGCATTTCCGGCCGTTGAAATACCAGGCCCACCCAGTGGGGGGTCTTGACGCTGGTGTGATAAAAGAACTCGCCAAGGGCCGTGCAAAGCGTGTAGATGGCACCAGCCTTTGGCGAAAGCCCCAGCACAGAGTAGACGAGCACACTGCCGATAATTGAGTTCACGGCCATCTCGCCGGGATGTTTGTAAAACGAAGTGATGACCTCAATCCGTTGCGGACTGTGATGAATCTGATGGAAGCAGCGCCATAACACGGCGTTCTCGTGGCGCCAGCGGTGCCACCAGTAGAACACGAACGTAGCCACGAAATACGCGACCAGTCCACCTGCCATTGGTGAGACATGACGCGACAGTTGAAATACAGACCAGGATGACAGCCAACGCTCCCAGGTCACTCCCGCAAGCAGCACCACAATCAACTGCACGCCGTTGATCAGCAGTACCCGCATGGGCCACGTGCGAACGCTTGGCAACTTCCATCCCGGATTCGTCCGCTCAAGTAAGAAGCAAGCCGCAAATGCTACAAGGATGACAGTGAGCATGATGTCAGCTCCCCCGCGAAGGCTGGCCAACGCGCTTCTTGTCCAGGGCGAAACCGTCGAACACGGTTTTCAGATGCCGACTGTCCAGCAGGCTTGCTGGTGACACTGTTTCGCGTGCCCAAGGGATACTGCCGAAGTACCACATTTTCCAAAAATGAAGATTTGTGCGCGGGCGGCGGCGCAACAATTCCGCAAAGGTCTCAACCTGCCCCACGGGAATATGGGTGGCTTCATCAATCACCTCGCGCACGAAACGGGAACAGAACTGGCGACGGGAATGAAGATCGAAGCCCGTGTCGTAAACGATATTGAGACGGCGCTTCGCGGCGCGGCGCAGCCGGGCACGTTGTTGTACCGTCAAAGGCGTCGTCAATCTCAGTACCGCCACTCGCCCGTGTTCCGAGCGCCCGACGAACGAGGAAAATGGAGTGAGCCGCGAGAGCGGAAATTTGCTCTCGGCGACGACGGCGTGATCGCCACGGAATTCGATAATGATTCCGACGTGGTTGGTCCAGGTCCCCGTTGCGTCCGCCACCTGTCGGAACGGCCGCGGAAGTACGCGCACGAAGACCACGTCGCCCACTTCGAGTTGCGATGTCAGGCGGGTCAGGGGTATGTCGATGTCATCTGTCATGGGTGCACTCTGGTTTGCCAACGAGCGACGCCAGCATGGCGTGCGACAGCACGCGGCGCTACCAAGTCCCCATAGGTAGCACCCCAGTCACCTCAAAGTATTAGCCCACGATACCGTTTACCCGGATGACCGGCGCGGGCGCGGGCGCGGGCGCGGGCGCGGGCGCGGACGTGTCCTTAACTTGTCTGAAATATGGGCCGGTTAATTTGCTTGGCAAAGCAATTCCAATCGATTCCTAGCCAACCCAGAGGGGATCTCCATGAACGTCCGTTCTCCTATTGCCGGCGCCGTGTCGCTAATTGTCGGCTGCGGGGCCGCAACATTCGGCCATGTCGCCACGGCCGCGGCCGACGATTTCTTCCTCCAACCCGGCTCGCTGGTCATCAGTAGCAGCACCTACGAAGCCTCGACCGGTGCCGTTTCCACGTTGGCGGTCGGTACGGCACTGGCCAATACGAACACTGCGACGGTGCCCGCCGTTTCCGGCAACAACTATGTCACCGTCTGGAACAACGATACGGTCGACGGCAGCTTCGGGGTGACTTCGCCCATTTACCTGACCTCCCTTGACCCGAAGAGCGGCCGCGTGCTCAACCACCTGCGTGTTCCGACTGGCCAGGTCGTGACCAGCTTCTCCTCGAAGTCGGAACTGGCGTTGCACCTGGGCCATGACGAACGTGGCAACCACCTGGTGTTTGTCGGCTACGCCAGCCCGGGTGTCGGCGCCCTCGACGTCTCGAACTCAGATTCCGTGGCGGGTCAGGACCCGACCAATCCGGTGAGTTTCGCCTTCGGCAGCACCCATGCGTTCCACCGCACGATCGTCTCCCTGGACGATGATGGACATCTCTCATTCACACCGACGATCAACTACGGCGGCAACAATGGCCGCGCGGCCCTGTTGGGCTCAAATGGGCTGTACTACACCGTGGGCAACGCCAACAACGGCAATGCCGCCACGTTCGGATCGGCGACCAACAATACGAACCCGGATGTCACCGAGACTACGGGCCTGGAGGTTGTCAACCCGATCAACGGCTGGACGCCTTGGGTCACCATCCCGGACGGCAACTCGGCGGAAGTCAATCCGCTGCTGCAGTTCGGGCTAGGCAAGAAGGGCGCTGACGACAAACCCGGCAAGGACGACAACTTCCGCGGCATCACCGAGTACCAAGGAGCGCTGTACTTCACCAAGGGCAGCGGCAGCAACGGCGTGCAGACGGTCTATACCGTCGTCGATACGGCTCAGTCAACGGCCGGATTCGTGCCCGTACCGGATAGCGGCCCGGCGGCCGGAAATGTGCTGCCGACCGTCGCCAATGCCGGGCAGCAGGCGATCGCCATACTCAACGGTTTCCCGACCGACTCCGCCCGCGCATCGTTGGCGGATAACACCAGTGGCGGTGACTACACACCGTTCGCCTTGTTTTTCGCCAACGATCACACGCTCTACGTGACCGACGAGGGCACGGGCAATAGCGCCGATGCAGCCCATGCCGGCCTGGAGAAGTGGATTCTGGGTAGCAACGGTACCTGGACGCTGGCCTACACCTTGACCGGTGACCTGATCGGCGACGTCGACAGCAATCTGCTTGGCAAGGATGGCCGCTACCCGGATGTCACCACCATCGGCCTGCGCAACCTCACCGGTGCGATCAACAAGGACGGCACGGTGACACTTTGGGCCGCGACTTCAACCAGCAGCGCCTCCGGCGACAATGGTGCGGACCCGAACCGTGTCGTGGAAATCACTGACGACTTGAGCGCCATGAACCTGACCGGCAAGGTCGCCAGCGAGACTTTTCGCACTATCGCGGGCCCCACCTACGGCACGGTCTATCGCGGTGTTGCCTACGTAGCTTCCGGTGATCGCGACCACGACCACGACCACGACCATGGCCAGGACCGCCACTGGTAAGCGTGCGCGCGATTCCCTTATAGTTGGGCCTCGAGCACTGCACGGCGGAGGGGACCGAATCCCTCCGCCGTGTCGAGGCGCCATGCGTAGAATGTCCAAAGCCCATCACCATCCCTCTCCGCGGCCCTTCGGCGAAGCAGCCTTCGCGATCAAGCGGACAAAAATTGCCCCCCACGAGTTCGTGCTCGACGCACTCGCCGCGCAGGCACCCGTGACGCGACCCATGTTTGGCTGTCTCGCGGTTTACCTTGAGGAGAAGATTGTTCTCATTCTTCGGGACAGGCCCGACTCAGCCGAGGATAACGGGGTCTGGCTGGCAACGACGGCAGAGCATCACGCGAGCTTGAAAGGCGACTTCCCGTCGATGCGGTCGATCCACTTATTCGGAATACAAACCACTCATTGGCAGGTGCTCCCCGTCGACGCGCCTGACTTCGAGGAGGCGGCGCTGCGCGCGTGCGCCCTGATCATTGCCCGCGATCCGCGCATCGGCAAAGTACCCAAGCGGCGCACGGTCAGGTCTCCCAAGAAGTCAGGCAGGTAGACGCGCCTCGAACAGCCTGGCGATCCCGGCGCGATCCGGCGCGCGCACGATGCCCTTTTCCGTGATCAGTGCCGTGACCAGCTCGGCCGGTGTCACATCGAAGGCCGGGTTGCGCACTGACACTCCGGCGGCGGCCCATTGATGGGCGCCATACCCCAATACCTCGTCCCCGGAACGTTCCTCAATCGGAATCCTGGAGCCGTCTTCGGTGTTCAGATCGATGGTCGAAAGCGGGCATGCGACGTAAAAGGGAATCCCGTGGCGGCGTGCCAGTACTGCGACCATATAGGTACCGATCTTGTTGGCGACATCGCCATTGGCGGCAACGCGGTCGGTTCCGACCACCACGGCGTCGACCTGGCCCGTGGCCATCAGATGTCCAGCCATGTTGTCAGTGATCAGCGTGACCGGAATGCCATCCTGCATCAGTTCCCATGCCGTCAGGCGCGCGCCCTGCAGGAAGGGCCGTGTTTCATCGGCCAGGACGCTGATGCGCTTGCCGCTGGCCACGGCCGATCGGATCACTCCCAGTGCGGTGCCATGACCGGCGGTGGCAAGCGCTCCGGCATTGCAGTGCGTAAGCACCCGCGCGCCATCAACCAGCAGCGCCGCGCCGTGCACGCCCATGGCCTGGTTGATGCGGATATCCTCGGCCAGCACTTCGTGGGCTTCCTGAAGCAGACGCCGGGCGGCTCCGGCCGCATCCTGCGGAGGCCACGCCTCCCAGATGCGTCGCATGCGCTGCAGGGCCCAGAAGAGATTGACGGCGGTCGGGCGGCTGGCCGCAAGCCGGGTAAAGGCAGTATTCATGCCTGAGGCAAAATCGGGCGGCGCGCTACCCTGCAACTGGCGGGCGGCCAATGCGATGCCATAAGCGGCCGCGCAGCCGATGGCCGGGGCACCCCGCACGACCATGCTGCGGATGCCCTCGGCGACCCCTGCGGCATCGACGTAACTGCGATATTCAACGCGCCCCGGTAGCAGCCGCTGATCGATCATTTCCAGCCGGTCGCCGACCCAGCGCAGCGTATCGAAGGACTGCCCGTGCAACGCGCTGCCCGCAGGGGTTTCGCGGCTCACGCACGGTCTCTATCGCGCAGCACACGGCCCGCCACCGCATCCAGCCGCCGGACCATCTGCGGATCGCGGGCCGCGGGAGCGGTGAGCACGGCATGGTCCAATGCGAAGCGGCAGCGGCAGGTGGCCGCCGAAGCATCGGCAGCGATGCGGGGCGCGGCAGTCCTGACCAGGTTTCGTGCCTTGTCGGCATTGCCCAGCAGCACCTTGACGATCGCATCCACCGTCACATCCTCGTGGTGGGGATGCCAGCAGTCGTAGTCCGTAATCATCGCGACCGTCGCATAGCAAAGCTCGGCCTCGCGCGCGAGTTTTGCCTCGGGCATGTTAGTCATGCCGATGACATCGCAATTCCAGGTGCGATAGAGCTCTGATTCAGCGAGGCTGGAGAACTGGGGACCTTCCATGACCAGATAGGTACCGCCGCGCGCGAGGGGAATTCCGGCATCGCGCGCGGCACTTTCCAGATGTGTCCCCAGGCGGTTGCAGACCGGATGCGCCATCGACACATGTGCGACGAGGCCGGTACCGAAGAAGCTCGTGGTCCGCGCACGGGTGCGATCGATGAACTGATCGACGATCAGGAACGTGCCGGGCGGGAGATGCTCGCGCAGCGAGCCCACCGCGCTGACCGAAATCACGTCCGTCACGCCGACACGCTTGAGGGCATCGATGTTGGCGCGGAAGTTGATTTCCGTGGGCGGGAGGCGATGTCCGCGCCCATGGCGGGGCAGGAATACCAGCTGCTGGCCAGCCAGTTCGCCGAACAGCAGTTCGTCTGACGGCTCGCCGAAGGGTGACTCAACCCGCTGCCAGCGGGTATTGCTCAGACCATCGATGTCGTAGACGCCGCTACCGCCGACCACTCCCAGTACCGGGGCGCCGTGCCGCGGCACACCGCTTTGCATGCTCATGCTTTCACCTGAAGGTCTTCGCTGCCTGCGCCGCCGAACTTCAGCTCCGAGTCGGGCGCGTCCTGGCGGCCGTAGCTGCGGAACTTCTCCAGCACCGGCTGCATCTGCGACTCATCGAGAATCTGAACGCCCCCGATCGCCAGCGCGGCGCAGTACTGTGCGGCCAGATTTTCCACTTCGCCAGCCATCGCGAGGGCCGCAGCCAAATCGGAACCCAGCGCAATGAGGCCGTGGTTGGCCAGCAGACAGGCTCTGCGGCCCGCCAGTGCGGCGACGGCCGCATCCGAGAGTTCCTGCGAACCGAAGGTGTGGTATGGAGCGCAGCGGATATCACTGCCGCCGGCCACTGCCACCATGTAATGAAATGCCGGTATGCCACGACCCGTGCACGCCAGTGCGGTCGCGCACCTGGAGTGAGTATGGACAATGGCGCCGGCATCGCTGCGAGAGTGAAGAATGTCGCGATGAAAGCGCCATTCGCTTGAGGGGAGGCGGCGGCCGTACCAGCGCCCATCGAAGGCCAGCAGCGGCACGTCGTCGGGCTCGAGGGCCTCGTAGGCGAGGCCGGTTGGACTGATGAAAAGGCTCGATGCGTCGCGGCGCACACTGACATTGCCCGAGGTGCCATGGGTCAGGCCGCGCCGTGCCAGTTCGCGGCACGCTGCCACCACCTGTTCCCGAAGATGCAATGCGCCTGTGGTGTCCACGAGAGAGTTCGCAAGTAACCGTTTTATAATCGTATCATCGTTGGACGAGATCTGACGCACCATGCCTTATACAATTTCCCACGCCGCAGCGGTTCTGCCGTTTTCGCACTGGCTGAGGCGCCTGCGGGTCTTGTCGGCGACCGTCATCGGCAGCATGGTGCCCGATCTCGGATACCTCATGCCGGTGCACCCATCCCGGATGCTCACCCACAGCGCGCTGAGCCTGGTCACCTTCAGCCTGCCTCTGGGTCTGCTTTGCTATTGGGTTTTCCAGCGCCTGATAAAAGCACCGTTGCTCAGCCTGCTGCCTGACCAGGCCTATATGCGTTGGCGCCCATTCGCAGCGCCGGCGGCGCTCGACAGTCCGCGGCAGTGGCTCCTGGCCGCCGGTGGTGTGCTGGCGGGTGCCGTCACGCACCTGGCATGGGATGGATTCACTCACGAGGGTGCCCGCGGCATGCGCATGATGCCGGAATTGGATGACTGGGTCGTCGTAGTGCACGGTCATCACCTGATAGGCGCGGGACTTCTGCAGGGCGCAAGCTCGCTGATTGGTCTGGCGATCGTCGCGGCCGTGGTCGGCTACGCGCTGCGGCGCGGCAGCCCGCATCCGGTGGTGCCCCGAGCGCTCAGCCAGATGCAACGGCGCAGCTGGGTTCTGGTGTTCATCGTCGTAACCGTGGTGTGTACGGTCGCGTTCGACTTTCTGGTCATCGACGACGATTTGCCCATCCATTCGCTGCGCGCGCATGCCGGCAATATGGCGATCTCATTCCTGCGCGGGCTGGTTCTGTCCGTGCTGATCGTGAGCGTTCTGGTAAGCCGGTATCTGCGCTATCGCGGTTCGGGAAACGCCAGCACGTCTGCGGTATAGGTTTCGGTCAGAGCGCTGATCGGCGTTCCGTCAGGGAGGCTCAGCACTGCGGTGTGCTGCAGCACATAGGCCGGAATGACCAGTTTGTTGTCGTGCTCAGCCGTCGGACCGGTCATCTCCCAACCCTCAGGCAGCGGGGCCCACAGCAGCTGCGCCGAGAGCGTGTGGCGCTGGAAATGCAGTGCCTCGACGGCGCGTCCGAAGGGCACGTCGCTGTGCGCGAGCGCCTGGTTCATCTCTGGCGTCAGTCGCGCCGGCACGTACCAGTTATCCGCCTCGGACAGCACGTGCAGGCCGCAATGCAAACGTACCCGCCGGTATCCCAGGGGCTCGGTCGCACTGACGTGCAGCAGATCCCGCTGGGCTGCGGTCGCAGGCTTGTCGACGTCGTGGACGAGTTCGGCCGTCATGGTCGGCGGATCCCCAAGATGATGGGCTGCGCACCAGCGGTCGAGCGTGAGGGTCGCGCTGTCGTGCGAAAGCAGGTCAGCGTTCAGGGTTTGCAGCAGCGCGAGCGCCTCCAGGCGCGTCGTATATGAGTCCAGCCAGGTGCTGGTTGTCTCGGCAGGGGCCGCGATGCCGGCAGGGCCTGCGACCGCGACAATCAACAGGACGATGCTGCGGCGAATGAGTGACGGCATAAGTGATCTCCTCCGCGAGAAGTGTATAGGTCGTCGCAATGGCACCGCAAACTGGAATCAATGGTTAATGTGATAAAGTAATTTTCGCATGGGGCCCCGGGCCGCCGGCCAAGTGAGGCTCGACCTGTGAGCGACGGGAAACACAGCTCTCGGTGGAAGTATCTGATCGCGGCGAGTCTGGCCGCTATAGCATCCTGGGCGGCCTGTGCCATGGCGGCTGACTACTGGATCGCTCCCGGGCAGGATTCGGTGTTGCCGGCGCAGCTGCGGTTTCACGACGCCGCCGGCAATATTGGCATCCAGTTCGCACGCGGGCCCGTCAATCTGCACGGCAATCCATTCTTTGAGCCCCTGGGAAGCAACGGGCGCGCCTGCGTGAGCTGTCATCAGCCCGGCAGCGCCATGGGCCTGTCGGTCGAGGCGATTCGCCAACGCTGGCAGGAGACGCGCGGCAAAGACCCGCTGTTCGCGGCGATCGACGGCTCGAATTGCCCCAGCCTGCCCCAGGATCAGGAGAGTTCGCACTCCCTGTTGCTCAAGCGCGGCCTGTTTCGGGTTTCATTGCCCTGGCCGCGCACCGTCGGACCGGATGGCAGCCCGGTCGAACCCGAATTTACGGTCGAGGTGGTGCGCGACCCGACCGGCTGCAATACGGATCCGAAGTACGGCTTGAGCAGTCCGGCGCCGCATATCTCGGTGTTCCGCCGCCCCCGCGTGGCGGCGAACCTGAAGTATCTCGCCGTCGATGCCGGAGCGCACATCTACGGTGCTGCGGGTCCCTTCAACGCCAAGCGGCTCGCGATGGTCATGGACCGCGATCCTGAAAGCGGCCGCTATTCGGCCATGAACATCATGTCGGATGCCCGGGAACCGAGCCTGAAGATGCAGGCGCGGGACGCATCGCGGGACCACCTGCAGGTTCGCGAGCCGCTCACCGACCTGCAGTTGCAGTCAATCGTCGAATTCGAATCCCAGGTCTATGCGGCCCAGGAAACCGACGCATGGGGCGATGATTTCTCGGTTGCCGGAGCTCCGGCCGCACTCGGTACGCAGAATCTGCTGCAATCGCCAAGCGGTGTCCTCGGCGACAACTTCGGCAATCCCGCTTTCAAGTCATTCGCGCCATGGCAGCAACCGGCCGCGGCCGGCAGCGACGCCCGGGCGAGCTTCCGTGCTTCGGTCATCCGCGGCTACGACGTGTTCTTCAATCGCCCTTTCTGGATACGCGACGTGACACATATCAACACGGTGGGGCTCGGCAATCCCGCCAAGCGTACCTGCGTGACCTGCCACAACCTGCAGATGGTCGGCACCGACGCTTCGGCGGGCTGGGGTGACCTTGGCACGACGAATGAACCCTGGGCCAGTGAGGCCATATCCTCACCCGGCTATGAGTCGAAGCCGGAGCTGCCCCTGTTCAAGATAGTGTGCAAGGCCGAGGCCCGCCCGCATCCATTTCTCGGCCGCGTGATATTCACCCACGATCCGGGGCGCGCGCTGATTTCCGGCAAGTGCTATGACGTGGGTTCGATCGTCATGGGACAGCTGCGCGGCCTTGCGGCGCGAGCTCCGTACTTCGCCAACGGCTCGGCACCGGACCTGCGGGCGGTGGTCGACTTCTACGATCGGCGCTTCAACATCGGCCTGTCGGAGCAGGAGCGGACCGATCTCGTCAACTTTCTGTCGGTACTCTGACCAGTGTTCAGGGCCACTTGGCAGGCGGCACTCCTGGTCTGCGTTGCGGCGGCAGCAGTGGCCGCCACACCGCCGCTCGACCGACGCAACTTTGTGGCCTGTCCGGTGCTGCAGGATACCGATAACGTTCCCTGCTGGCTCGCGCGATACCACGGTGAGCTGTATTTCCTCGGCGTTCAGACAGATTCCGGTGGCTGGGGGCCTCCATGGCTGGGTCATCGGGTACTGGTGGAAGGCAAGCTCGCCGGCGGGCCGCGTGTGTGCGGGGGTATTGCGCTGACCTCGGACTACGTGACTTCCAATATTCCATCGGGAAGCGCGGACGGCCGCCCGCTACCCATGCCTCCGGTCGTGTCCGTCATGCGCGAACTTGACGCCGCCTGCAATGAGCTGCTGCCGGCGGACCCGCGCTTCCACATAATGGCACGCCGCGGCCCGGGGCCGAATACGGCGGCCTCGGCGCTGCGCACTCCGCCGCCGCCGGCTGCGCCACCGACCGTGATTGTGCCGTACCGGCCAAAGTCCTTCACCCTGACATTCGATTTTGACTCCGAGCTTGCTTCGCTGACTATCACCGAGGCTTTGAAGGCCGTGCAATATGCGCAGGCGGTTCAGGCCCGGACCATCGAAATCGTTGGACACCGCGGCGGCACGCTACTGACCGATGGAACCCTTGCCCAGGAGATTCCCATCATCGCTCGACTACGTGCGCAGGAACTGGCGCGAACTCTCCGCAAACTGGGTCTGCCTGCCACCTCAATGCTCAGTGTGCGTTGGGACGATGAAGTGGAGCCGGCGGATGGCATCACGGATCCGGACCGGCGGCGTGCCGAGATCGTGGTGACGCCGTAGCAATGGCGACCCTCATATCGCTCTTTCCGTGGCTGAATCGCCGCGCGGAGCTGCGGGCGCGGTGGGGACTGCCCGGTGAGGAAAATGGGTTCCGGGCGAGCCGCTACTTTGACCACACCCGCAAGCTGTCGGACCCGAGCGTCGTGGCTGATGACAAGACCTGGTCGGATCTGGAGTTCCCGAAGTTCTTCACGACCATCGACACTACGATCACGCCAATTGGCCGGCAATTCCTGTTTCATCAGCTGCGGACGTACAATTTTGACAAGGAAGAGGTGGAGCGGCGTCATCGCGCCTACGAACTCCTTGGATCCGACCGCGAACTGCGCGAAGACATCCAACTGGCACTGAAGGCCCTCGAACTCGACTCAGTGGCATACATCGCGGATCTCCTATTGGGGCCAGAGCCCGAGAGAATTCCGATGCAGCACCTGGTAGTGCCCGGCATGATTCTGGCCATAATCGCCATACCGGTCGCCATCGCTCATCTGGCGCCGGTCTGGTTATGCGCCTTCCCGTTCCTCATCAACATGTTCATCTGCAGAAAGGTCAACCTGAAGCTGGGGTCGAGTGTCGGCGCGCTGCTTGATTGCGGAAGGATGCTGGCCGTCGCGAACCGCATCGCCGCCATACGAAGTCGCGAGGGGTTCCCTCATCTGAGCCGACTTGTCGCCGAAGTCCCCTTGCGCAAGGAGCTGCGTTCCCAACTCAGATCCCTTGCATGGCACGATAGCGTCCGAAACTCGCTGGTTATCGGCGGTTTGGCCGTGACCGCAGACCTGTTTTTCCTGTTGAAATTCGCGCTCTACGGACGGTCGATAGAACGGTTCCTGCGCACGCGCACGCTGTGGCTGTCGACTTTCGAGTTGATCGGCGCGCTCGATGCGTCCATTGCGATTGCCGCCTTTCTGCACCGCTACCCGCAGCACTGTCGTCCCAGTGTCGTCAGCGATCCGGAAATTACCATCGATAACGGGTATCACGCGCTGATTTCCCAACCGGTGAAGAACTCGATCAGCCTCGCGGGCAGTTCGGCGCTGGTGACCGGCTCCAACATGACGGGCAAGACGACTTTCATCAAGATGGTGGCGATGAACGTCATCATGGGACACACGATCGGTGTCTGTCTGGCAGATCGTGCAACCCTTCCCCGCTCACCCGTGCGCGCGTTGATCCGTGGCGACCAATCGGTGGAATCCGGCAAGAGCCGCTATTTCGCCGAAGCTGAGGCTATTCGGGACTTCATACAGGAGGCGGCTTCGGGCGCATGTCGGATTTTCATCCTTGACGAGCCCTTCAGCGGCACCAATACGGTGGAGCGGGTTGCCGTCGCCAAGGCGGTACTGCGGGCGATTGGCCGCAGCGCGCAGGCGCTGGTGACCACTCATGATGTTGAGCTTCAGCATCTGCTGGGTGAGAACTTCCAACTCTTTTACTTCCAGGAAGACCCGGCCGTGGAGGGGTTTTTCGACCACAAGCTGCATGCGGGGGCCAGCACCCAGAGAAACGCCATTCGTGTACTGGAGCGGCTGGGGTATCCTGCGCCAATCATTGCGGAGGCACTGGCCACCGTGGCGGCTGTGGGCAAGGCTCCCTAGCGCGATGCAGCAAGAGGGAATTCACATGACTCAATGGCTGAAGAACAACCGGTCGTTTCTCATCATCCTGCTGGTCTTTGGGTTGTTCCGAACCGCCCTGGCGGATTGGAATCCGATCCCATCAGAATCGATGCACCCGACGCTGCTGGACGGTGACGTGGTGCTGGTGAACCGGGTCGCCTACGACCTGAAAATACCGCTGACCGATATTTCGATCGTGCGCCTGGGCGAGCCGCGCCGCGGGGATGTGGTGACATTCCATTCTCCGCAGGATGGTACCCGTCTCATCAAGCGGCTGGTCGGCCTGCCGGGCGATGTCGTCGAGCTGCGGGATGACCGGCTCTACATCAACGGCGTGGCAGCGCAGTACGGGGACCTGATGGCTTATCGTGAGCCCAGAGACTATGCCGGCTCGACCCTGGCGGTGAAGTCTGCCGAAACCATCGATGGCAGCCGCCGCGAGATTCAGTTCCTGCCGGAGGTTCCGGCGCGGCGCAATTTCGGCCCGCTCGTCGTGCCTGCGGGCAGCTACTTCTTTCTGGGGGACAATCGCGACGACAGCGGTGATTCGCGCTATTTCGGCTTCGTGCCGCGCAGGCTGCTGATCGGCCGCGCCCATCACGTATTGGTCTCGGACAACTTCAAGGGCAACTGGATGCCGCGTTTCGAGCGCTTCGGTGAGCGGATCCTGTAGCTGCATGTACGTGGTCATTTTCCGTGCCCGGGTCCGCGCTTTCGATGCCGAGTATTCCGCGACGGCGGCGCGCATGCGGGAACTTGCCCTGTCGCAGTTCGGGTGCCTGGACTTTCATGCGGTGACCGAGGGTGACCGGGAAGTCGCGTTGTCCTACTGGCCCGATGAAGCCTCCATCCGTGCCTGGCGCGCGCATCCGGAACACTTGCGGGCGCAGCAGGCGGGTCGCGAGCGCTGGTATGTGTCTTATACCGTGCAGGTCGCGTCGATCACGCGCGAGTACCGGAACGGCGAGCAGCCGACCGATGGTCTAGAAAGTCCAGTTTAGGCCAATCGACAGCAGATCGGGATTGTTCCATCCGCCGAAGGTTCTTTCGCCGCTGATGCGTTCGTACTGCGCGCGTATCGCAAGCTGCTCAAAATGGAATTGAACGCCGCCACCGTAGGCTGTGCCACTGGGGTGAGTGGTCTGTGAGGCCGATTCAAGCCCGAGCGGCGCGCCATTGAAGAAGACGCCGTTATAGATGCCCGAGTAGCTGTCGTGCTCCCGCATCTGCGCCCAGCCAAGTTTGACGAACGGCTCCATCCAGGGAATCGGCAGCGGCAGATAGCCGACCGCGAACACCGCCGCCGCCTGGTCTCGGGTTTCGCCACCCAGGAATTGGTTCGCGTTGAAAGCGGGAAGCGCGCCCGTGCGCGTGTTGCCGAAGTCGATATATTCGGCCTCAGCGCCCAGAAACGGGATCGGGCGCAGGCCGATCACGGCATTCCAGCCCAGCGGCTGGCCGTCGATATGATGGAAGACAGAGCCGAACTGATCAAAGTCAGTCTGATTGATGGAGGATCTGCCCAATCCGGCACCAACGTAGACCCCGAGGGGATTATAGAGCCCGAGAAGGGCGCCATCGGCCATGGCATTCGCGGCTACCGCGCTGCCAATCAGCGCAAACCCCGTCATCAGGGCCACTGTTCGTAATGCCATGCTCTGAATCCTCAATGATGCCGGTGTAGTCTTGGGACCCGTTTGCGGCGGGGAAGTTCAGCTCACAACGCGCCAGGGCATCCTGCGGCTGACACGCGTGCTTACAAATCGGCCGGCTTGACGGTAAGTTACTCAATATAACGAAGGAGTTGATCATGTCCGAGATCGTCGTTCATACCGTTCCCGGCAGCCCCTTTTCGCGTGCTGTGATGGCCACGCTGCAGGAAAAGCAGGTCCCCTGGCGCCTCGCGCCGCTCACACCCCAGCTGCTGCGCGGGCCGGCACATCTGGCGCGAAATCCCTTTGGGCGCATGCCGGCGGTCGAGCACGGTGATTTCACTCTGTACGAAACCCAGGCCATCGTCCGCTACATCGACAGGGTCTGGCCCCAACCCGCTTTGACACCGAGGGATCCGCGGGCTGCGGCGCAGATGGACCAGGCCATGAATGTCAACGACTGGTATCTGTTCCAGGGCTGCGGAAATGTCATCGGTTTCCAGCGCGTGGTCGCGCCGATGCTGATGGGTCTGAAACCCGACGAAGCGGTCATCGCGGCGGCCATGCCGCATGCACGGAAGGTTTTTGCGGAGCTCGCGCGCCTCCTGGGCGGCAAGCCTTACTTCGCCGGCGAGCAGGTAACGCTGGCGGAGATGATGCTGGTCCCGCAGTTCGATTTCATGAGTCAGACTCCCGAATGGTCCGAGCTGACCGGCACGCTGCCAAACCTCGTCGCCTGGTTCAAACGCGCCAGTGCCCGGCCGAGTTTCAAAACCACCACCTGGGAAGCCGTGGCGGCGTTGGCTGCGGCATCAGCATGAGGATTGCGTCACTCGGACGCCATCGCCGCTGAGCCGCCGAAAGATGCCGAACAGATTTGCACAGCTGCCCGCTTTTGCGGCATCCACGTTGTGCCTG
Organism: Steroidobacteraceae bacterium; assembly: GCA_049792815.1. Lineage (GTDB taxonomy): Bacteria > Pseudomonadota > Gammaproteobacteria > Steroidobacterales > Steroidobacteraceae > DAIDKA01. The sequence goes on from JBARBG010000098.1 coordinate 24,306, forward strand.
ATCGGCACAGCCGTCGCGCAGCAAGTGCCCAATGCCGGCACCATTCTGCGGCAACTCGAGCCCGAGACAGTGACTGCACCACTGCCCAAGGCAGGACCCGCAGCGAAGCAAGCTCCCCCGCCCGCGCCGTCGGGTCCGCCAATACACGTGAGCGCCTTTCACATCGAGGGCAATCACCTCATCACCACGGCGCGGCTCCAGTCGCTGCTGGCCAGGTTCGTGAATCGCGATCTTGCACCCGCGGACCTGCAACAGGCGACCGATTCAATCGCCCGTCTGTATAACCAGGAAGGCTGGCTGGCCCGGGTGCTGGTGCCCCCGCAGACGGTCGAAAACGGCAATCTCCTGATCCAGGTCGTGGAAGGCCGGCTTGGCAACATCGTGTTTCCCGAAGGGACGAATCTGCAGGCGCTGCATGTGACGCCAGAACGCATCGTCGATCGGGTGGTCTCAAGGTTGACGCCGGGGCAACCTCTGGCGCAGGACGACCTGACACGCGGTGTGCTGCTGGCCGGGGACCTGCCCGGAGTGGGTGTCACGGCGCAGGAGGTCAGCGGTCAGGACAATGGTCTGACCGACGTGGTGCTGTCGGTGACCAACCAGGATCTGGTGAACGGACAGTTCTCCGTCGACAATTACGGTCAGGCCAGTATCGGCTCAGAACGCGCCACGGGCTGGCTGGATTTCAACAGTGTCTTCGGTTTTGGCGAGGAATTCGGCGTCTTGGGCGTAGTCACGCCGGACCTGCAATTCGGCCGGCTCAGCGCACGGCTGCCGCTGAACGATGACGGCCTGACGCTGGGTCTGAATGCCGCCGGGCTCAATTATGAAGTGCATGCGCCAGGCTGGACAGCGATCTGGCCGCACGGCAGCTCGCAAAGCTTCGGCTCGGATCTCGAATACCAGCTGGTGCGCACCACGGACCACAACCTGTCAGTGGGCCTGACACTGCTGCGCAAGAACTTCAAGAACGACAACATCGCCGGACGCGTCAGTGACTACCATGTCTACGATGCGCTGTTGTACGCCAACGGCAACTTGTACGACCCGCTGGGCGGGGGCGCGATCAACACAGCCTCGGTCAGTCTTGGACGCGGCTGGGTGAGCATGGCCGGTTCGCCGGGAGAGGCCGATGATCGCTTCGGCCCTGATACTCAGGGCGAATTCGGGATGCTGCGCTATCGGCTCGACCGCACGCAGCAGCTGTGGGGCGCTTTTTCCGCCTATGTAGCCGTCAGCGGCCAGCTCAGCTACCAGAATCTCGACCCCTCGGAGCAGTTCTACCTCAGCGGACCGTTCGGGGTGCGGGCCTACGCGGTGTCCAGCAATGGGGGGGCTTCAGGTCAATTGCTGACCACCGAGTTGCGCTGGGCGGTACTGAAGTCGCCCCGCTGCAACTGCGGCGTGAAGCTGCTGTACGACGCTGGGCATGTGCGCCTGTACGCCAATAATGCTTTCCCGCTGGCGCCACAGCCCAACTCCTATTTTCTGCAGGGCATAGGAGTCGGTGCCTACGGTACCGGGCCCGGGAAACTTGATTTCTCGCTGACAGCGGTTCGCAAAGTGGGCGGCGACGCCGAGGCTGAGACCCCGTACACCGGGCTGACGGGCGCCCGGCAGGAGACCCGGGTCTGGGCGAGCCTGGGATGGCAATTCTGATAGAATGGCGGCAACTGACCGGACCCCCGTTCCTGGTCACGAACATTTTAAATATCAATGACTTATCTCGGCAGCGACTGAGCCGCCGCGCCAGTCATTTTGCCACGATTACAGGCCCATGCTCTCCACGTCCAATCTCAGCATCCAGTTCGGCGCCAAGCCGCTTTTCGAACAGGTCACGGTCAAGTTCTCCGATGGCAATCGCTATGGGTTGATCGGCGCTAATGGCAGTGGCAAGTCCACGCTGGTGAAGGTTCTGGGGGGCGAGCTCGAACAAAGCACCGGCGAAGTCATGCTCCAGGTCGGGCTGCGCATGGGCAAGCTCAACCAGAACCAGTTCGCCTACGAGGACGAACGGGTGCTCGACGTGGTCATCCAAGGACATGCCGAGATGTGGCGGGCGATGCGCGAGCGCGACGCCATCTACGCCAACCCCGAGGCGACCGACGATGACTACATGCGCGCAGCCGAGCTCGAAGGCCGGTTCGCTGAGTACGGTGGCTATGACGCCGAGGCGCGCGCGGGCAGCATCCTCACCGACGCCGGGATTCCGGAAGGCCTGCACAACGGACCCATGCGCGAGGTCGCGCCCGGTCTGAAGCTGCGGGTGCTGCTGGCCCAGGCACTGTTTTCGCGGCCCGATGTGCTGCTGCTGGATGAACCGACGAACAACCTGGATATCAACTCCATCCGCTGGCTGGAAAAGATCATCAACGACTACAACGCCACGATGATCATCATCAGCCACGATCGTCACTTCCTGAACCAGGTGTGCACGCATATTGCGGACCTGGATTACCAGAAGCTCACGATCTATCCGGGCAACTACGATGACTTCATGCTGGCCTCGGTGCAGGCCCGTGCGCGGGTCGAGGCTTCAAATGCCAAGGCCAAGGACCGCATATCGGACCTGCAGGAGTTCGTGCGGCGCTTCTCCGCCAACGCCTCAAAGTCCCGGCAGGCCACCTCGCGCAAGCGCCAGCTGGAAAAGATCAAGCTCGAGGACATCAAGCCATCCTCGCGCCAGAATCCCTATATCCGCTTCGAGCAGGCGAAGAAGCTGTATCGCTCGGCATTCACCGTGGAGAAACTGAAGTTCGCCTATCCGGGCACAGACGTGCAGGTATTGAGCAATGTGAACATCACGGTCGAGGCCGGCGAACGTATCGCCATCATCGGCGCCAATGGTATCGGCAAGACCACGCTGATGCGTTGCCTGGCCGGGGATCTTAAGCCCACCGGCGGCACGATCAGCTTCGTCGAGAATGCCGAAGTTGGCTACATGCCCCAGGACCCCCAGGCCGAATTCGAGGAGAAGATCGACCTGTTCACCTGGATGTCGAATTTCACCGGCAAGGCCGATGACGAGCAGATCACCCGCGCCACGCTGGGTCGCCTGCTGTTCTCGGGGGATGAAACCAAGAAGTCGGTGAAGGTGCTCTCAGGAGGCGAGAAGGGCCGCATGATCTACGGCAAGCTCATGCTCACCCGGCCCAACATCATGCTGATGGATGAGCCCACCAATCACATGGACATGGAAACCATCGAATCCCTGCAGATCGGGCTGGAGAAGTATCCCGGTACCCTGCTGTTCGTGTCCCATGACCGTGAGTTCGTAGGCAGTCTCGCGACGCGCATCATCGAGATGCGCGAAGGCGGCCAGATCGCCGACTTCCACGGCACCTACGATGAGTATCTGAAGTCACAGGGCATCGAGGTGTGAGGCAGGCTTAGGCGCGAGCAGGAGTCAACGTATGGTTTACGAGCTCTATTACTGGCCTGCGATTCAAGGCCGGGGTGAATTTGTCAGGCTTGCCCTGGAAGAGGCGGACGCCCGCTATGTCGACGTGGCCCGCAGGGCCGGTTCCGGCGCCGGCGAGGCGCGCATCATGCGGCTCCTGACGGGGCGTGGCATCAGCCGGCCGCCGTTCGCACCACCGTTCCTCAGGGCAGGCCCGCTGTTGATCGGGCAGACTGCGAATATTCTGATGTATCTGGGTGAGCGACACGGCCTCGTTCCCAAGGACAAGGCGGCGCGCCTATGGATCAATGGGCTACAGCTCACCATGGCCGACTTCCTCGCCGAGATCCACGACACCCATCATCCCGTCGCATCCAGCCTCTACTACGAAGACCAGAAACAGGAGGCGCGCCGCTGCAGCGCCGAATTCCTGAAGCACCGCGTGCCCAAATTCCTGGGGTACTTCGAGAATGTCCTGTCGCGAAACGCACGCGGGCGTTACCTGATGGGGGTGAGAGTGACCTACGCTGATCTGTCCCTGTTTCAGGTCATCGCCGGGTTGAGTTATGCCTTTCCGCGTGCCATGGCGCAGGCAGCGCGTCGCCACCGCCGTCTGTTCGCCTTGCATGCGGCGGTCCAGGAGCGCCCACGAATCGCCGCGTACCTGGCGTCACCGCGGCGCATCCCATTCAATGACCATGGCATCTTCAGACACTACCCGGAGCTGGATCGCAGCTGAACATCAGGCGATCGCATTGTTATCAATGGGCAGCAACTGTCCTGAGATCGCTCGGCCCGCATCGGATGCCAGGAATACCGCCAGTGCGGCCACGTCCGTGGCTTCGACGAAGGTCTTGATCGACTGCATGGCGAGGCCCGCCATCCGTTCCTCCTCGATGCTGCGCCCGCTGAGTCTGGCGCGCCCCTCGAGCACCCGCTCCATTCTTGGACCCGCCACGGCGCCGGGCAGGATGGCATTGGCGCGAATTCCATAGGCGCCAAGTTCCAGCGCCAGAGTCTTGGTGAAGCCGATCAGGCCCCACTTGCTGGTCGAATAGGCACTGCGGTTGGCATAGCCGAAGCGTCCGGCTGCCGAGGACATGACAATGATCGAAGCCGCCTTGGATTTCTTGAGATGGGGAATCGCCAGGCGCGTGACGTTGAACGTGCAGCTCAGGTTGACCCGCATCACGGCTTCCCAGGCCTCTGGATCAAGGTCCGCCACCGGACTGGTCGGTCCGCCGATTCCGGCATTGTTGACCAGCACATCAAGGCCGCCGAGCCTGGCGATGGCCTCGGGCACCATGCGCTCGATCTCACTGCGTCTTGACAGGTCGCAGGCGCAGCAGTGGATGTCCGGCGATTCCCCGGCGAGGCTTGCCAGTGCTGCTTCGTCGATGTCGGCGACGAAGACCTTTGCTCCGGTGGCGGCGAAGGCGCGCGCGATGGCCAAGCCGATACCCGCGGCCCCGGCGGTCACCAGTACTTTTTGACTCATCAGTGAATGATGCAGGCTTTGACCCGCCGAGTCGAATACTGCACCGTATGAATATGCAGGATCAGACAGGATTTACCGTGAGTGTAGTTTGCAACGTGATCATGGATCTTGGCGGTGTGATGCTGGAGTGGAATCCGGATGAGCTGCTGAAGCCGTTCCAGCCCGAACCCGAGCTGCGCCGGCAGCTCAGAGCCCGTGTCTTCAGTCATGACTGGCGCATGTTTGATCGCGGGCAGCTCACCGAAGCCGAACTGCTGCCGCGGCTGGAGGTCGCTACCGGTCACTCGCGCGACACGATTGTCGCGATCGTGGAAGCCGCACGCGGTTGTTTGCGCGAGAAACCGGAGACCGTCAAACTCGTTCGCGATCTGCGGCAGCGCGGCTTCAACCTGTACTGCCTTTCGAACATGCCAGGCCCGTTCTACGAGCATTTGCGGCGCCGCCATGATTTCTGGGATGTCTTCCACGGTGTCGTGATATCCGGAGAGATTCAGATGATGAAGCCCGAACCGCAGATCTATCTTCACCTGCTGCAGCGATTCGACCTGCGCGCGCACGAGTCGGTGTTTGTCGATGATCTTCAGGCCAACGTGGATGCGGCGCGAGCCGTCGGCCTGCACGCCATCTGCTTCCGCAACGCGGCCCAGTGTGAGCAAGAGCTCGAAGCGCTGCTCGGCGTGTGACTGCGTTCATTGCGACCGCCTTTGGCCCGACGCCACGCCTGAGGGATTGCCGCCTACCGCATCGTCGACGCTCGAGTAATCAAGCGCCGCGGCCGGCAGCTGCGGGATATTGGCACGCAGCAGACCGTCACGGGCGCGATCCTTCAGGCGTGCCACGCGCAATTCCACATGGCGCTGGAGCAGCCAGGTGCTGAACTCCGAAAGGCTTTCCAGGGACGAGCCGTCGAGGTCCGGGGATTCCTCCAGGCTCAGCACGACCAGCTTTACGCTCGCGACACGCTGAACTTTGGCCCGGGCCAGGGCCAGAACCGGATCGGCATTGGCGAACAGCAGCGGCTCCTCGGGACGCAGTACCAGGACATCGGGGCTGCGTTCGGTATTCGCGAAGCGCTCGATGTTCACGAAGTCGTGCGCCCCCAGACGGCCGAGTTCAGCCAGCCGGGGTCGCGCCAGAGTCTGCAGCAGCATCGCGAGACTGAAGGCGATGGCAAACAGCAGTCCGTTCAGCATGCCGAAGATCAGCACCGCGATGATGGCGATCACCGTGATCAGCCGGTCGCGCCGCCAGCGAAAGTAGGTGGCGAGCGGCGCCAGCCGCAGCGACTTGCTGACGGCGTGGATGACGATGGCCGCCAGAACCGGCGCGGGTATGCGCTCGATGTAAGGCAGACACAGCATAACCAGCGCCAGGATGATGAGCGCGGCCAGCAGTCCTGACGCACGCGACTGGGCACCCGCGGCATCATTGGCGGAGCTGCCGGAGTAGCCGGCGCCGACCGGTGTTCCGTGGAACAGGCCTGAGACCAGGTTGGCGATGCCTAGTGCCAGCAGGTCGCGGTTGGGCTGGACGGTGTCGTCGTGTTTCAGCGCGAAGGTACGGATGGAGCTGTAGGACTCGGCGTAGAGGATGAACATCAGGGCCAGGGCGAACTCAATGAGCTGCGGCCAATTGAGGTGACTGGGGCGCGCAAAGCTGGGCGGCGTCAGCTGAAGATGGATGGCACCGGTCAATGCCACGCCGTGAACCGAGAGCCAGCCTGATGCCGCGATGCCAGCCACGATGACCACCAACGCGCCGGGGATGCGCCGGGCCCGTTCCAGTGCGAACAGGCCGACCAAGGCCAACAGGCCCGTGAGCAGGGCCGCCGGATTCGCGGCAAGCAGTGTGCGCACCAGCTCCGGGACCAGGGCCATGAAACTGCTGCTCTGGGTGTCCAATCCGGCCAGGGCCGGAACCTGTTTGACCGCGATCACCAGCGCCAGGCCAAAGGCAAATCCGTGCAGAACCGGCCGCGCGATGAGATTTGAAATGGCGCCAAGGCGGGCGCTTGCGGCCAGTACAAAAGCCAGTCCCGTGCAGGGGACGAGAATGCTCGCCAGCAGCACGCGGGTGGCTTCGTCACCGGCGCCCAGAGCGCCCGTCGCGGCGGCCATGACCGCGGCGGAAGAAGAGGTCGCCGAGACGATGGCGAAGCGGCTGCGACCCAGCAGCCCATAGCACAGCAGTCCGGCGAATAGTCCAATGACCCCGGCCTGCGGCGGCAGATTGGCGACGCCCGAATAGGCCACGGCCTCCGGCAAAAGCAGACCGGCAATGGACAGCGCGGCCAGCACATCGGCGATGTCGGCCAGACGTCTGAAGTTCACCCGGGTCTCATCCGACGATCGGCCCACACCACCCGGGCAGGAAATCCGCATCCGGACTTTTCGCAAGCTTCAGCGCCCGTACCAGGGCCTCCGGGAAATCCGCATCCAGCAGCTTGGACTTGAGTCGCCGCCGCAGGAAGTCGGCCCAGAGAAACTCGCTGAAAGGCGTCGTGTCCTTGGCGTATCCGCCGCTGCGCCGCAGTTCACCGGCGAGGCTGCGGTAGGGATCATTGACCAGATCCCAGATGCGACGCGGAATATCCTCGTAGTCGCGCCGGCGGCCGTGTTCATCAAAGGGGTGCAGCCAGCCCCGATTGTCCAGGTACACCCAGAACGCATCGCGCGTGAGGCGCCGCAGGTCGGCCGTCACAGTGATCATCACGTGCTTCACGCCCTCCTGGTGCAGTGCCAGAGACAGGTGATGGTGGTCGACGACGTAATAGGCGCCCTTGGGGCCCCATACCACCGGGATCATGTGATTTCCCAGGAAATCGGGCTTCTTGCAGTCGGGGTGTTCACGCCAGGCCTTGCGTTTGGCTTTGACTTCACGCATGCCCACGGTGATCTGGGTCGGTCGCAGGTCGGTCATCGGCACCGGGTGCAGGCGGGGTTCACGGGAATAACGCATGAAGGACGCTCCGGGACAGGATTCTCAGGAGATATAATGCCCCATGCGCCTGACACCAGCGAAAATCACTGCCGCCACATTGGTTTGGCTGGCGGTTTGCACCCCCCGCTCGTTTGCAGCAGATGCGGCCGCCTCACTGCCCGCGGAACCGGACGTGGCGCAACTGCACGCGGCGCTCATGGCGCACCGCACGACGGTCAGCGCCGTCACCCGCCATTACATGCGGCGCATCAATGACCTTGACGTACACGGTCCGGCCCTGCGTTCCATCATCCAGGTCAATCCCGAGGCCGAAAAACTGGCCGCGGCGCTGGATGCGGCGACTGACCGGGCCGGCCTTCTTTACGGCGTGCCGGTCGTTCTGAAGGACAATATCGAGACGGCCGATGGCATGCTGACCACGGCGGGTTCGCTGGCACTGGTGGATTCAAAGCCGCGCCGGGATGCCTTCATTGTGCGCAAGCTGCGTGCCAGCGGCGCGCTGATTCTGGCGAAGACCAATCTCAGTGAGTGGGCCAATTTCCGTTCCAGCCGTTCTACATCGGGGTGGAGCGGGCGCGGCGGCCTCACCCTCAACCCCTACGACACGACGCGTAATGCCTGTGGGTCCAGCTCCGGCTCCGCTGTCGCCGTCGCGGCCGACCTGACGGTGCTGGCCGTGGGCACCGAGACCGATGGCTCGGTCGTTTGTCCCTCGAGCTTCAACGGCCTGGTCGGCATCAAGCCCACGGTGGGACTGGTGTCGCGCTCCGGCATCATTCCGATCAGCGCCAATCAGGACACCGCCGGGCCGATGGCACGCAGCGTCGCGGATGCCGCCACGCTGCTCACGGTGATGGCCGGATACGATCCGGATGACGCGGCAACGGCGTCCCTGAAACATGCGCCGCCGCCGGACTACCGCAAGTTTCTGGATGTCGGGGCGCTGAAGGGCAAACGCATCGGAGTGGCGCGCAAGCTCGCCGGCTTCGACGACGAGGTCGACGTGGTGTTCGACCGGGCGCTCAAGGTCCTGAAGGCGCAGGGCGCGATCCTGGTGGACCCGGTGGAGCTGCCGAACGCCGACAAGCTGTCCGCGGACGAACTCACCGCGATGCTCTTTGAATTCAAGGATGGGCTCAACCGCAACCTCGCCGCCAGAGTTGGCACTTCCCCGCGCTCGCTTGCTCAACTCATCGCGTGGAACAAGGCGCACGCCGCACAGGAGATGCCCTGGTTTCCGCAGGACATTCTCGAACAGGCGCAGGCCAAGGGGCCCCTGACCGACGCTACCTACGTCAAGGCGCGCGCGAATGTGCGGCGCCTGGCTGGTCCGGAGGGAATTGATGCGGCGCTGGCGCATGACCATCTCGATGCGCTCGTGGCGCCAACCGCGGGACCTGCACACGTGAACGACCTGGTCAATGGTGATCACATACTGGGCGGGAACATCACCTCGCCACCGGCCATCGCCGGATATCCGCATATCACGGTGCCGATGGGCCTGGTGCACGGCCTGCCGGTCGGCCTGTCGTTCGTGGGGACCGCCTTCAGCGAGCCCAAGCTGATTGGCATCGCCTATTCCTACGAACAGGCGAGCCATGCGCGGCGGTCGCCGCGGCTAGCGCGCGTTCAGCACTAACTTCCTGTCGTTGCTGGCGGGGCTCAGGCACGCCACCTGCTCCTGCAGGGCCCAGGGAGGATCTGCCAGCTGGCTCTTGAGGAAGGCGACGAATTCACGCACCACGGGACGGTTCATTTTCATGCGCGGCACCAGCGCCTTGAGCCAGTGCAGCTGCAGCGGGGTGTCCTGCAGCAGCGGCACAAGCCGCCCGGAACGGATGTCATCCGCGGCGAGGTAGAGCGGCAGCGCCGCGATGCCAAGTCCGCGACGGGCCATCTCACGCAGCACGCGCGCTTCGCTGACATGAACGCGTGAATGCACCTCGATGCTCAGCGGGCCGGCGGCGCTCTCAAACACCCAGCTGCTGCTGAACAACCCGGACGTCAGGCAATCGAAGTCGACCAGTTCGGTTGGATGCTGGGGTGCGGACCGGCCCTCGAGGTAATCGGCGCCGCAGCAGACGACGACCTCGTAGGGGCACAAGGGCACATCGATCACGTTGGGATAGGACACCTGAAGCGCGCCGATGGCGCAGTCGAAACCTTCTTCGAGCGGATTGACCGTGCGGTCCAGCAGCGACACATCAAGTGAGACGCCCGCATGAAGCTGCAGAAATCTTGAGTAGGTGCCGCCGAGGTATTCGCTGGTCAGAGTGGTCGGTGACTTGATGCGCAGCTGGCCCTCGACGCCTTGTTCATCGCTTGGCGTGCCCTTGAACAGGTCATCGAACTCGGCCACCAGTCTGACGAATCGCGGCAACAGCGCCTCCGCTGCCGGCGTCAGCGTCAAGCCACGCGTCGAGCGCACGACCAGCTGAGTGCCCAGTTCCTGCTCCAGCTGATCGATGCGTTTCGTTACCACAGATGGCGCCACCTGCAGCTCACGAGCTACGCTGGAAAAGCTGCGCAGTCGCGCGACTCGCAGAAATGCCCCAAGGTTCAGCAGGCTGTTAACGGTCGTTCCCCCTGCGCAACATTAGCGCAGCCGGTTCAATTCTCTGTATTTGCGAAAGCTGATCACGCTTTGCGCTGCGTTCTACCCGGCTGGTTTCAATGTTACCTTTTTTAGCTATCCCGGCAAGTTCGATTGCGATTCGCAAGACAAAGAGTTGACCTCAAGTCGCTACAGGGGGCGTTTGCACATGAAGATTCAATCCAAGGGGCCCGGCTGCCCGGGCGGGATCCCATCCATATTGCTTGCCGGTGTCATCGGACTCGCAATGCTGCCTGTCGCGCGGGCCCAACAGGCGCCGGCGACCGCCACGCCCTCCTCTGACCAGTTGGAGGAAGTCGTCGTGTCGGCTCAGCGCCGCACGGAGAATCTGCAGACGACTCCCATCGCGATCACGGCCATTACCGCCGCGTCGCTCGAAGCCCGGAACCTCGACAATATTACGGATGTTGGAGCCTACGTGCCCAATGCCGTGATTGCGCCGCTTGGCGCAGGCTGGGGCGCGACCATGGCGGCGTTCATTCGCGGGGTCGGCCTGGGCGACAACATCCTGTCATTTGAGCCCGGCGTGCCGATTTACGTCGACGATGTCTATATCGGCCGCCCGCAGGGCTCGATCTTTGATCTGCTGGACCTCGAGCGCGTTGAAGTCCTGCGCGGTCCGCAGGGCACACTGTTCGGCAAGAACGCCGAAGGCGGCACGGTGCGCCTGATTTCCGTCAAGCCCCAGGGCGACAACACCGGTTCCGTCAGCGTCACCTATGGCAAGTTCAACCGCCTCGAGGCGCGCGGCATGGCCGATGTCTCGCTGGTGGATGATTTCCTGTATGCCCGTTTGTCATTCTCGAGCAAGAAGGCGGACGGCTACTTCAATAATCTCGACTATGTCTGCGTGAACGGCCCGGGAAGCCTGGGCAGCATGCAGCCGGCCATCGCACCCGGCTCAAATTGCGTCACCAGTACCGAAGGTGATGAGAACGTGCAGTCGGGCCGCGCGGCCTTGCGCTTTCTGCTCGGCACCGGCGTGGAATTCAACCTGATCACGGACATTACCGTGCAGAACCAGGAAGGTCCGGCCGACAAATACACGGTCATCGATGGGACCAACGGCCTCAACGCCGCCTGGGGCGCACTGACGTACGGGTATCTTGGCGTGCCCACCGCGGGTCCTGCGGCCTATGTCGGCAAGCCCATCACCTATGACAGCCGCTTCATCACCAACAACTTCTACTCCGGCTACTCCGAGTACGGCACCGATCCGATCTCGGGGCGCAACGTGCCCAATATCAACGACCTGAACCACTGGGGCGTATCGGGCACCCTGGACTGGAAGCTCGCGGATGAAATGACTTTAAAGTCGGTAACCGCCTTTCGCGAGTTCCGCAATCAGTACGGCCGCGATTCCGACGGCAGTCCGTTGTCCGAGAATTCGACCTATGACGACGCCTTCCATCAGCAGTTCACAGAAGAAGTGACCCTGACCGGCAAGGCCGCGGCACTCGATTGGGCTGCCGGCGCGTTCTACTACACCGCAAAGGATTCGGATCGCGGCTACGACGTGCTCTATCCGTGCACGGTGCAGGATCCGGTGGTCTGCATCCATGAGCAGGACGACTATGTCTCGCAGACCACCACCAACTGGGCGCCGTTCGCGCATGGTGTCTGGCACTTCACGGATGCGTTTTCCGTCACCGGCGGCGCGCGCTATACCTCCGATAAGAAGGACGCGACGATCACCATCAACAACTTTGACCCCTCCGGCGGACCCTTCACCAACGTCAACGGCAAGTACGTACCCACTTCTGCCTCGCACACGGACTTCGACATCTCGTTCAACTACCAGTGGAACCAGGACCTGATGACCTATCTGCGCTACTCCACGGGGTTCAAGGGCGGTGGCTTCAGCCCGCGTCCCGCCGATGCGCTGCAGACCGTACCGTTCCGCCCCGAGTTCCTGAAGACCGCCGAGGTCGGCGCGAAGTCAGAGTTCCTCGATCGCAGCATTCGCTTCAACACCGACTTCTTTTATTCGCGGTATCTGGACCAGCAGACCTTCGCCCAGCAGCTGGATGCGGATGGCGTCAACTGGTTCCGCGAGGAAAACGCCGGCACGGCGCGCATCTGGGGCCTGGAGGGTGAACTGCAGGCCGAGCCCGTCCAGGGGCTGCGCCTGGATGGCTCGTTCGGCTACGTAAACTACCTGCTGCTGTCCAACGGTGGCAACGCGCTGCTGTTCACGGGCAACAACTGCGATGGACAGACCTGCTACTCGCCGCGCACTCCGAAGTTCACCAGCGCGGTGGGAATGCAGTATGCCTTGCCGCTGGCGGGCGGTTCACTGACACCGCGCCTGGATTGGACCTATCAGTCGAAGATCTACTTCGTCACCAATGATGGCTGCTTCACCCAAACCACCGCTGCGGGCTGCGGCACCGGTGCCCAGGGCGGATACGGGGTGCTCAACGCCCGGCTGACCTGGCAGCCTTCGGGAAAGAAGTGGGAGGTCGCTGCCTGGGGTCGCAACCTCAATGGTGCCGAGTACTTCTACGGCAAGCTCAGCCTGATCTCATTCTTCGGCCGTGAGCAGGGCAATGTAGCGCCGCCAATGGAGTGGGGGCTCACCCTCAAGCGCACCTTCGACTGATCAGCGCGCGGGCGCGGCTGCGGCCGCGCCGGGTTGCTCCGTGTTGAACATGTCGCGGGTCATGATCCAGGAGCCATCCGGCTGGCGCCGGTAGATGCGCAGGAAGGTGCCGGTCCCGCCGACCGGGCGGGCGGTAATCTCGGCCTTCGCCGTGGCAGAGACCGTGAAGCTGCCCCGCTGATACGCGAGGCTGCCGTCGATCACCGTTTCAACGGGCGTCCAGTTCTCAACGATGTTGAACTGCTGGTACAGGTTGCCATTGGCGGCGATATTTGCCGCCTTGCCCACCAGCGGCGGCCGGCCCGGAACAATCGCGATGTGATCGTCGTCGGTCAGGGCGCTCAAGGCCTTGATGTCGCCCGCGTTGATGGCCTTCAGGTACTGCACGTTGAACGCCGTGATGCCCGCAAGGTCCGCCGCGTAGGAGGCTGAAACCGTGGGCGGGGTGGCCACGGCTGCAGCCGGCGTGGCAGTTGTCGGCAGCGGGAAATTACCATCGAAGGGCGGCCAGTTCGGCACCGGCCGTTCCGGACCCGGGTAGTACATGGCGGTCCAGATATTGCGGATCTTTCCGTCTTCGATCCAGAACCACTCGCTGAAGGCATTGCGCGGCACGGTGGCGCCGGCCCTGCGGATGAACACCGCCATGCCCAGCACCACACCGGCCTCGTCGTCGACGAAGCCCACGCGCCGGCCCGCGACATTGGCGAGATTGAAGTTGGTCAGTCCTGACACGCAGTCATCGTTGACCCCGCCGCGGCGTCCGGTGACCTTCGTTCCGTTCTCATATCGATTGCAGCCCGGATGGGCGCGCACCACCGTGCCATCATGGGAGGTGATGCCGTCGAAGTAGCTGTTGACGATGGCCATCATGGTCGCGCGCGGCAGACGCTGCGCGGGCGGCAGCACCCGCTCCGGGGGCGGTGTGACTGTCAGGCTCTGCGGATTCCACGAGCTTGGCGGAGTCGCCCCGGGCAATCCCGGATCCGCCTCGCGTGCGATGTACCACTCGGCTTCGGTGATGGTCCGATTCTCGATCCGCAGGCGGGCGGTCACGATCGCCAGCTGCGCGCCCTCTGCGACAATGCCGTAGTAGGCGGCCTGGCCGCTGACCGGATCCAGGTAGCGGCGCTGCACCTGCCCCAATCCGCTGACGCTCTGCCACACGCCCTTGCCCAGCGGGATGTTGATGGCGTTCTCGGTGTGGCGGTAGCTCGGCGCCAGCGGCGCGGCGGCGGGGTCGTGCTTGATCACGGCCGCCAGATAGCTGTTCAGCACGGATTTCAGGCAGGGCCGATCGCAGGCGGCGGCGCGGGCGGGTATCGGGGCGCAGATCCAGAGGGCGCCAAGCGACAACAGGGCGGCCAGTGACAGCGTTGAGCGCATACGGGCAGTGTAACGCAACCGCAGATACCACTGGGGAGCGGGGTGCATTAGTCTGACCTCAAAGGAGGATCCCAATGTACTTGCACACCCGGCTGCTGCTGGGCATCGCGGCGGTGACCCTGGCGGCCCTGCTGCTCAGCGTGTTGATCCCGCTGGGATCGGTGCGTCCCGACGTGGCGCGCGAGACCGACTCAACCCTGCAACTCACGACATTGCTGGTGAAAGTCGAGGACAGCGTGCGCGCCGCTCCGGATGCGGCGGCGGCGCTGGCGGCAGCGGCAGCGGCGGTCATCCAGTCTCAACCCCTGAGGCATGTGCGCATCACACTGCAGGATGCCGGGGATAGGGGCGTCGCGGCCACTGCGCTCGATCCCGGCCAGGGGGGTTGGCTGGCGGAAGAACTCGCCGATGGCAGCGGCCGGGCGCAGTTGAGCTATCCGCTGACCTGGTCCGGTGAGCGCATCGGCATGCTGCGGGTCAGCGCCAATCCGCGCTCGGAAGTGAGCGAAATCGAGGAGCGCGTGGAGTCGGACGTGCTGCTGCTGGTGGTGGTGGTACTGGCCATGGCGGGTGCCGTCTATGTCATGGTCCGGCGCGGTCTGCGGCCGGTGGGGCAGATCCAGTTGGCGCTGTCACGGCTGCAGGCCGGAGCCCTCGCGACCCGGTTGCCGCATTTTCGGGTGAAGGACCTGGATGACATCTCTGACAGCTTCAATCATTGCGCCCGGGCCCTGCAGTCGGCGGCCGGGCAACGGCGCACGTTGAACCTGCGGCTGATTGCGGTCGAAGAGGAGGAACGCCGGCGCCTGGCCCGCGAACTTCACGATGAGCTCGGTCAGTCCCTGACCGCCATCAAGGTCGACGCAGCCTTCATGGAGCGGGAGGCCCGCGGGGTGCTGCCCGCCGTAGTCAGTTGTGCGCAGGGGGTGGGCCAGGTGGTCGACGGCATCATGGCATTGACCCGCAGCATGCTTGCGCGCCTGCGGCCTCACGAGCTGGAGACCGTCGGCTTGCGGGGCACCCTGCAGGACCTGGTAAGCGGCTGGCAGGCACGCATGGCGGACCGCTTCAGCTGCTCGCTGGAATTCGAGGGTCCCGATACCCTGTCGCCGGAGCTGAATATCACCTTGTACCGGCTGCTCCAGGAGTGCCTGACCAATGCAGTGCGGCATTCGCGGGCGAAGCGCATCGCAATCCGGGTCCAGGTCACCGACGAGCAGGTTCAGCTGCGCGTCGGTGAGTCCGAGGTGACGCCCGGAACCGTGCCGGAAGGCGCCGGCGGCACCGGCCTGGATGGCATGCGCGAGCGGGTCGCGGCACAGGGTGGGGAGCTGCAGCTACTATGGCAGCCCACGGGCGGCATGCTGCTGACCGCGTGGATGCCGAGGGGAGTGGCGGATGGGTCGTGAGGTACGCATCGTGCTGGTCGACGACCACGCGGTGGTGCGGGCGGGCTATCGGCGCTTTCTCGAACAGGAACCCGGTTATTCGGTGATTGCCGAAGCAGCATCGGGCGAGGAGGCCTATGCGCTGCTGCAGCGTGTTTCCCCGGACATCGTGCTGCTGGATCTGAGCATGCCGGGGCTGGGCGGCTTGTCGAGCCTGCGCCGCTTCAAACTGCGCTGGCCGCTGCTGCCGATCCTGGTGTTCAGCATGCACGACACCGCTGCCTTTGCCACGCAGGCATTGCGCGCCGGTGCCAATGGCTATGTGACCAAGGGCAGTGATCCAAAGCTGATGGTGGACTCGGTGCGCGAAGTGCTCGCGGGCGAGGTGGCGCTCAGTCCGGACGTCCGCCAGCTGCTGGAGCGTAGCGCTGCGGACAAACGTGCTTCACCCACGCTGGGGCTGTCGGTGCGCGAGTTTGATATATTCCGCATGATCGTCAGCGGCAAGAACCATGAGGATATCGCGCAGCTGTTGAATCTCAGTGCCAAGACGATAGCCAACAATCATTCAAACATCCGGCAGAAGCTGGGCGTGACCACGGACATCGAGCTGCTCGATGTCGCGCTGGAATGCGGCGCCGTCGAAGGCTTTCCGTCGCAGGTCTGAGCAGCAGGAGAGCGGAGCATGTGGCGATCGGTGGTGGCAGTGTGTGTAGGTGGCAGCGTGGGCTGCCTGCTGCGCTGGGTATTGGGTCTGTGGCTGAACAGTCAGCCCACCGCCGTGCCCATGGGTACGCTCGCCGCCAATCTGATCGGTGGCTATATCGTCGGCGTTGCCGTGGCCTTCTTTGCACTGAACAAGAGTCTGGAACCGGCGTGGCGATACCTGGTGATTACCGGCTTTTGCGGGGGACTGACCACCTTTTCGAGCTTTTCGGCCGAAGTGGTAACGCTGCTGCGGCAGGACCGGGTGATGTGGGCGATGGTGACTGTGAGCCTGAATCTGTTCGGGTCGTTGCTGCTGACGTTCGGCGGCATCGCAACGGTGCTCGGGTTGAAGAGCAGCGCCAGCGGATAGCATAAGCACATATTCATTTGATATGAGCCGCGACTGAATTGTCACCCCGCGCCGGGCTAGACTTCCCCAGCGAACGAACAAAACCAAAGGGGGCAGTCATGGCCGAAATCGCCAGCGGAACGGTGCCCGCTGTGGGTCCCTTGACCGGACCGAACAACCGCGAGGACTGGTGGGCCGTAGCGGTCGGCATCGGACTGATCGGCCTTGCCGTGGCACTGTTCGCCGCCGGTGGCAGCATCAAGTGGATCGCGATCGCGCCGCAAAAATGGAGCCACCTGGCAGCTGCCGGTGCTCAGCTGCAGGCCCATTGGCCACAGTTCCTGGCGCTGTTCGCACTCTGGGCCGGTGTCTTCACGGTCGCTGCCACTGCACTTGGATACCGCGCGCACGAGTTCCTCGGGACATTCGTGTTGCTGTACCTGATCTGCCTGCTGCTGTACTTCCTGGGGCTGTGGGACCAGGCTTCAAAGTACAGCCTGGAGCCGCCGCTGGTGGGCCTGGTACTGGGCCTGCTGATCTCCAATACCGTGGGAGTACCGCGCTGGGCCAATGCCGGGTTGCGGGTTGAACTGTTCATCAAGGTCGGCATCGTACTGCTGGGCACGGGCTTGCCGCTGACGCTGATCGCATGGGCGGGCCCGGTGGCCCTGGTGCAGGCCTCAATCGTGTCGTTGGTGACATTTGGCGTCATATTTTTCCTCGCCACCCGCATGGGATTGGACAAGCGGCTGGCGGCGGTGCTGGGCACCGGCGGAGCGGTCTGCGGCGTATCAGCCGCGATCGCCGTCACGGGAGCCGTGGGTGCGAAGAAGGAACATTCGTCGGTCGCGATCTCCCTGGTAGTGTTCTGGGCCATCGTGCTGATCTTCGTGCTGCCGCTGGTGTCGCGCAGTCTGGGGCTGGCCACCGGGGTCGCGGGCGCGTGGATCGGTACCTCCGAACTGGCTGATGCCACGGGTCTTGCCGCCGCGCAGATCTATGGCGGTTTCGCCGGCAAGATCGCGGGAATCGCGGGCAAGCCCGACGACGCGGTCAATGCCTTCACCCTCATGAAGGTCATCGGCCGCGACATCTGGATCGGCGTGTGGTGCTTCGTGCTGTCGATCATCGCCGTCACGCGCTGGCAATCCGCGGGCGCCCAGAAGGCCGGCGCTGCGCAGATCTGGCAACGCTTTCCGAAGTTCGTCATCGGCTTCCTGCTGGCATCGCTGATCATCACGCTGGTGTCCCACGGCTACAGCTATGCGGACTACCGGCAGAAGGTGCTACCCTCGCTGGTGACCCCGTTGCAGTCACTGCGCGTGTGGGCCTTCACCTTCACCTTTCTGAGCATCGGCCTGACCACCCGGGTCCGTGAGTTCGCCGCCGTGGGCGCCAAGCCCTTCTACGCCTTCACCGCGGGAGTCATCGTCAACATCCTCCTGGGGTTCGTGCTGTCGACCCGGGTATTCGTCGACTTCTGGACCAGGCTGGGCCAGTAACTCAATCGTCGCGAAATGCATCCGCGACGGATTGCAGGATGGCCCTCACATCCTCGACGGAGCGCGCCACATCGCCTGCGCGCAATGAATGCATGAGGCGCATGTGCAGGGCCACCATGGGAGCGAGGCTGCCACCGACGGCGGCCCGGCGGCGCAGCGCGATGCGGCCGCGGACTTCCCAGTGCAGCGAGTCCCACAACTTCAGGAAGGTGCCGTTGCCGCCCATTTCCACCAGGCTGCGGTGGAAATCCAGTGCGGCATCGATGTAGTGCTCGGAATCCCCGCGGGCGACGGCTTCGGACATCCTGGTGATGCACGACTGCAGCTTGTCGAGCATTGCCAGCGCCAGCGGCAGGCCACGCTCGATCGAGCGCACCTCCATCATCAGGCGCAGTTCATAGGACTCGCGCATCTCCGCGGAGTCGGCGCCGCGCACCCGCGTGCCCCGATAGCGTTCGGAGGTCACCAGCCCAGTGCCCTCGAGTTCGCGCAGGGCCTCGCGAATGGGGGCCTGGCTGACATTGAACTCACGCGCCAGCGACAGCTCCTTGAGCTGCAGGCCGGCCGGATAGGTGCCATCGAGGATGCGTGCCACCAGCACATCGCGGATCCGGTCGCGCATGCAGACGCGTTTGAGAGCGGTGTCCATTACAGCGCCGGAGAATTCAGGTGAGCGGCGGTGGCGGTCCAGCCCCCGCCCAGTGCCTGGACCAGTGAGACAGCGGCATTCAGCCGCGCTGCCTGGGAGGCCAGCGCGGCGCTCTGGGCCGCGAGCGCCGCGGTGTGCGTTGTGGTGACCTCGATGTAGTCGGCAACGCCGGCCGCGTAGCGCTCATCGGCGTGGTAGGCGGCGCTTTGCGCCGCCTTGGCCGAGGCCGCATCGGCCGCCTGCTGCTCGCTGAGACGGCGCACCGCGACCAGCCCGTCCTCCACTTCCTGGTAGGCGGTGAGCGCAGTCCTGCGATAGTCCGCGACCGACTCGTCGTAGGCGGCACGCGCCTGGACGTTCAGGGCGCGGCGCCCGCCGACATCCACCAGTGGCAACTGGCCACCGGGACCGACGGCCCAGAACCGGCTCGGGGCCACGATCCAATTTGCCGCGGCGACGCTCTCGAAACCGGCCGCTGCGGCCTGCAGTGAAAACACCGGAAACCACGCCGCGCGCGCGACACCGATACCGGCATTGGCGCCCGCCACCTGGCGCTCGGCGCTGGCCACATCCGGACGGCGTTCGAGCAGTACCGAAGGCAGTGCAACGCTGATCGCAGGCGGTTCGGCGGCCAGCGGCGCCGGCGGCAAGGTGAAGGCCGAAGGGGGCAGGCCCAGCAGTACCGCAATGGCATGCTCCAGGCGGGCGCGTTGCAGACGGGTTGCCGCCAGCTGCGAGCGCGCGTTCTGCCGCAGCGTGTCCGCCTGGTCGACATCGGTTGCCGCCGCGACGCCGGTGTCATAGCGGCGTCGGGTCTGCTCCCAGGCGGTGTCAAATTGCGCGACCGAATCTTCCAGCAGCTTCACCGTCGCATCGTCGCCGCGCAGAGTGAAATAGTCGGTAGCCAGTTCGGCCTGCAGCGTCAGATCGAGTGCGGCGAGATCGGCGGCACTGCCCTGGGCGCGGGCATTGGCCGCCGCGGTGGTGTTGCGCAGGCGGCCGAACAGATCGATCTGCCAGGCCACATCGAGCGAGGCGATGAAGTCATTGCCGGTCTTGCCCGCGCCCAGGGTGTTCGGGCCGTTGAGCGAGGCACGCCCGCGGATGGCCGAAGCATCCAGATCCAGCTGCGGATACTGCTCGGAACGGGCCTCGCCGGCGAGCGCGCGGGCCTGCTTGAAACGCGCAAACGCCGCACGCAGATCCAGGTTGCCGCTGTGCAGCTGCTGCTGCAGTTCATTGAGTTTCGGATCGCCAAAGGACTGCCACCAGTCCGCGCGCGGCTGCTCATCCGCGGGTGCTGCGGGCGCCCACTCGCCCGCCTCCTTGTACTGGGAGACTTCCTGGTCCAGCTTCGGCGGCACATAGGGTGGCGCGAGCGAGCAGGCACTGAGCAGTGCCGCGACCACGCCTGCGGTGACGAGGCGCTTCACGCTCAGGTACCTGCCGCGGGCTTGGTGCCCAGGCGCACCGGGGCGTGATCCAGCAGCGAATCCGGCGGACTGAGAATGACGACATCATCGGGCGTCAGGCCCTTTACCACCTCGATTGCCGCGCCGTAATCGTGGCCGATGATGATGGGTTTGAGCACCACGTGGCCGGTGCCATCGACCGTCGCCACGTGAATGCCGTCGCTGCGGAACAGCAGCGTATTGGCCGGCAGCTGCAGCGACAGTCCGAGCGCGCCGGGTGGCATCTTGAAATGCACATCGGCGTAGGCGCCGGGCAGCAGGGCGCCGCTGGCATTGTCGACCTTCAGCTGCACCAGCAGGGTGTTGGTGGTCGGGTCGATGGCATTGGCCGTGGAGTCCATGCGGGCCCCGTAGCTCACGCCCGGATGATCCGGGAAGGTGACATCGGCGGTGGTCTTCGGCCCCATCTGCGGCGCAAAGGCCTGCGGCACGCGCACGTACAGCCGCAGCTGACGTTCGTCGCTGATGCGGAACAGCTCCGGTCCGGTGCCGCCGCCGGCCGCGATCAAGCGCCCGACGTCGGTTTCGCGCGCGGTGATGATGCCGTCGAAGGGCGCGACGATGCGTTGGAAGCCGCTGAGATCGCGCAGGCGCTGCAGGTTGGCCCGTGCCGATTGCAGCTGTGCCCTGCTGGCATCCGCGAGGCTGGTCTTTTCGTCCGCATCCTGGCGCGACACCGAGTCGGTCTTGCGCAGCGATTCCCAGCGCTCCGCGGTGACGCTGGCGATCTTGGCGTTCGCTTCGGCGGTCGCCACGTCCGCTTCAGCCTGGCTCAGCTGCTGCTGAACTTCAGGGGTGTCGATCTCGGCCAGCAGCTGCCCGGCCTTGACGCGGGTGCCGATGTCCACCAGCCAGCGCTTCAGGTAACCGCTGGTGCGGGCGTAGATCGGCGCATCGATGTCGGCTTGAACCGTTCCCGGCAGAACGAGCTCGGTCCCCGTCGGATCAGTGGGCTTCGGGTGCGTGGTGTTCACTGTGACGATCGCCGCATCCTCGGTGGCGCTGGCGAGATTCGCCGCGGCACGGTGGGCCGAGATGATGCTCCAGACCACGAAGCACAGCGCCACCACAGCGGTCACGGCGCCCACGCGGGCGAGGCCTTGCATGTGGATCCGGCTCTTGGGGGAGTTGGCTGGGTGCATAGTGGAGTCCGTTACCGGTTCGGTGTCGTCAGGCGTGTGAAGGAGAGTGCGCGTGCGGCGCTTCAGGAGCGCGCCTGCGGCCATGCAATGCGGTGAACACCACGGGCACGAACAAGAGCGTGGCGACGGTCGCCAGCAGCAGTCCGCCGATCACGGCGCGGCCCAGGGGTGCGTTCTGTTCAGCGCCTTCGCCCATCCCCAAGGACATGGGCAGCATGCCGATCATCATGGCCAGCGCGGTCATCAGCACGGGCCGGAAGCGGGTGAAGCCCGCATCGAGGGCCGCCTCAAGGGCGGTCGCACCCTGACTCATGCGGTCACGCGCGAAACTCACCACCAGAATGCTGTTGGCGGTGGCGACGCCCATGCACATGATGGCGCCGGTCAATGCCGGCACGGACAGCGTGGTGCCGGTGATCAGCAGCATCCAGGCGATGCCGGCCAGCGCCGCGGGCAGCGCGGTGATGATGATGAAAGGATCCATCCAGGACTGGAAATTGATGACGATGAGCAGGTACACCAGCAGGATCGCGCCCACCACGCCGATGGCCAGACCGGTGTAGGAACTGAGCATGGTCTGCACCTGGCCGCGCAGCACAATGTGCGTCGCCCTGGGAAGTTTGCCGTCGAGGGCCTTGATGCGGGCGTTGATGTCATCGGCCACCGACCCCAGGTCGCGATCCTGGACGTCGCCGTAGATGTCAATAAGGTTCTGGGTGTCGTAGTGGTAGACGACCGCTGCAGTGGTGCCGCGGGTGATGGTCGCGACACCGCCGAGAATCTGCGGTGTAGTTCCCGAGGTCACCGGCACATTGCGCAGATCATCCAGCGAAGTCATCCGGTACTGCGGCGTCTGCGCCACCAAGGGGTACTGCAGGCCGTTTTCCGGGTTCAGCCAGAATGAGGGTGCAATCTGGCTGCTGCCGGACAGGGTGAGCAGCAGGTTGTTGGCTACATCGCGTTGGGTGATTCCCAGCTGCTCGGCGCGGCTGCGATCCGTGGTCACGCGCAGCTCCGGCAGATCGTCCGGTTCCTCGATTCGGGCATCGACGAAGCCGGGTATGTGGCGGACGGACTCCAGCAGTTCATTGGCCACATTCCGGTTCAGCGGGCTCGGGCCGACAATCTGGATGTCGATGGGCGCCGGGATGCCGAAGTTCAGGATCTGGCTGACGATGTCGGCGGGCAGGAAGGCGAAGGTGGTGCCCGGAAATTCGCGGGGCAGGTCACGGCGCAGGATATGGATGTACTTCGAAGTCGGAGCGTGACCGGGCTTGAGCGAAATCAGCACGTCCGCATCCGAACTGCCCACGGTGCCGGAGGTGCCGTAGGTGACGTTGATGCTGGAGACCGCAAGGCCGATGTTGTCGACCACGCTGCTGATCTGCTCGGCCGGAATGACCTGGCGTACCGCCGCCTCGACCTGATCCACCAGACCCGCCGTGTCCTCCACGCGAAAACCCGTCGGACCGCGCACATGCAGCTTGATCTGACCGGCATCCACCTCGGGAAAGAAATTCCGGCCCAGGAAGGGGTAGATGATCATCGAGGCGAAAGCCACGGCCAGAAAACCGATCATGAAGGGCCGGCCATGCGCCAGCGCCGATTTCAAAAGCTCGTGGTAGCGCGCGCGCAGCGTCCCGAAGCGCGTTTCAAAGCCGCGCTGGAAACGCTGCCAGGCATTCGGATTGGCGAGAGCGGCGCGCTCCTGGGCGGCGGTGCGCAGCCAGTACATGCACAGGGTCGGCACCAGCGTCCGCGACAGGAGGTACGAAGTCAGCATCGCGAACACCACGGCTTCGGCCAGCGGCACGAACAGGTAGCGCGCGACACCGGTCAGCAGGAACATCGGCACGAACACGATGCAGATCGACAGCGTGGAGACCAGCGCCGGCACCGTGATCTGCCGCGAGCCCTCGAGGATGGCGGGCGTCACGTCCATGCCCTCCTCGAGGTGGCGGTTGATGTTCTCGATGGTCACCGTGGCATCGTCGACCAGGATGCCAACGGCCAACGCCAGGCCGCCAAGCGTCATGAGATTGATGGTCTCGCCGGTCGCGCCCAGCAGGATGATGGAGGAGAGGATGGACAGCGGGATCGAGATCGCGATGATCAGGGTGCTGCGCCAGCTGCCCAGGAACAGCAGCACCATGAAGGCGGTCAGGACGGCGGCGATCAGGGCTTCGGTCACCACGCCGCGGATGGCCGCGCGCACGAACACGGACTGGTCGCCGGTGGCGGCGATGGATGCGCCCTCGGGTATCAGCTCGCGTACCCGTGGCAGACGGTCCTTGATGGTATTGACGATGGTGAGCGTGGATGCCGAGCCGGTCTTCTGGATGGACATCAGCACGGCGCGCCGGCCGTTAACCCGTACGACGTTGGTCTGCGGCGGATGTCCGTCGTGCACGAAGGCCACGTCGCGCAGATAGGTCACCGAGCCGTCGCGGCTGCGGATCGGCAGGTCATTCAGCGCCGCGATGGTGGTGGGGCTGCCATTGAGGCGCACGTTGTACTCGGTGGCGCCGATCTTCTCAGTGCCCGCCGGAATGATCAGCGACTGGTTCGCAATGGTGGTGTTGACGTCCATGGGCGTCAGGCCCTGGGCCCGCAGGGCATCGGGTCGCAGATCGATCTGCACCTGACGGGCGGCACCGCCGAATGGATACGGAATCGACACGCCGGCAATGGTGGCGATCTGCGAGCGCAGCACCTGATTGCCGAAGTCGAACAGCTGCGCCTCGGTGAGTTTGTCGCTGGACATGGCCAGCTGCAGGATGGGCACGCTGGAGGCGTTGTACTTCATGACCAGCGGAGGCAACGCGCCGGGCGGCATGTTTCGCAGCGAGGTCTGGCCGTAGGCCGTCACCTGCGACATGGCGAGGTCGATGTTCACGCTCGGCTGGAAGAACAGCTTGATGACCGTCATGCCGGAATAGCTCTCGGATTCGACATGCTCGATGTCGTTGACGATCGTGGTGACGTAGCGCTCCAGCTGCGCGGTGATGCGGCCGGAAACGTCATCCGGCGCCATGCCCGTGTAATTGAAGTTCACTGCAATAATGGGGATGGCGATGTCGGGGAAAATGTCCACCGGCATGCCCGGCCGCAGGGGCGTTCCAAATAAAGTGAGCCCACCGAGCAAGGGGAGCAGCAGTGCCAGAACAATGAAGGTGTAGGGGCGCTTCAGCGCCACCTCTACGATCCACATGGGTGAGTCCAATCGTCAGAATCGATTATCGATAATCCTACAGCAATTTCCTTATGGGCCTATTACGGATCTCATGAATCTCGATTTACAGTTGCAATAGGCTGATTTAAATGAAGAAAATATTAGCCCTGGTCGCCGCGCTGAACGCGATCGTGAGCCTGGCCGCGTCACCGGCACCCCTGGTGCCATGGCCGCCTCCGCAGGGCACGGTCAGCTGGCAGGACCCCGAGGCCCGGTCGGGCCCGGGCACGGTGACCCTGCATGTGCTGACCTTCAATGACTTCCACGGCAACCTTCAGACCCCTGCATCACCGGATGGTGGTCGGCCCGCCGGAGGTGCAGCGGTGCTGGCGGCGTACCTGAATGCGCAACGCTCCCGCGATCCTGCCGGCACGCTCATCATCCATGCCGGAGACCTGCTGGGTGCCAGTCCACCGGTCACCCGGTTGCTGCAAAACGAACCGGCGATTCAGTTCCTGAATCTGCTGGCCGGCGCGCAGTGTCCGTATGGCGCAGCGAGCCACTTCTACTCCGCGGCGAGTTGGCGCGAGCACCCCAATCCCTGTCATGTCATCGGCATCCCGGGCAATCACGAATTCGATGCCGGCCCCGCAGAACTGCTGCGCCTGCTCAATGGCGGCAACGCCAAGGCCGGACCCTTTCTGCAAAACCCGTGGCGGGGCAGCCGGGTGCCCTATGTGTGCGCCAATGTTCTGGACCGGCGCACCGGACACACGCTGCTGCCGCCCTACGCCGTGGTCAGCATCCACGGTGTGCCCATAGGCATCATCGGCGCTGTGCTGAAGGAAACGCCGACGCTGGCGCCGGCCTGGGCGACCGCGGATCTACAGTTCACCGATGAGGCTGCCGCGATCAATGCGGCCGCACGCGAACTTCAGGCGCGGGGGGTGCATACCCTGTTGGTGACCATCCACCAGGGTGTGGTGCCGACGGCTGCTGATCAGGGATTCGCTTGGCACGGACCCTTGCTGCGCATCGTCGCGCAGCTTGATCCGGGTATCGATGTGGTGATCTCGGGGCATACCCACAATTTCACCAATGCACTGTGGCCCGACCATGCGGGCCACCCGGTGCTGGTGGTGCAAGACTTCTCCTACGGCGTGGCCTTCGGTGACTTGACCCTGAAACTGGATCCCGGCACCGGCCGGGTGATCGCAAAGTCCGCGCGGGTGCTGCCCGCCTGGGCCGACGCCGGTGCCGGCCTGCACCCGGATCCGGCCGTGACCCGACTCACGCAGCAGGCCGTGGCCGCGGTGGGTCCAAGGGTGGCGCGGGTCGTCGCGCACACTGACCTGGCATTCACCCGCCGCATGTCGGCGGCGGGGGAATCCGTTCTCGGTGACCTCGTCGCCGACGCCCAGCGCGCGGCCTTGCAGGCCGACATCGGTTTGATGAATGCCGGTGGCCTGCGCGCAGACCTGTCGCCCGGAGCGATCACCTGGGGGGACATCCTCACCGTGCATCCCTTCGGCAATCGCATCCTGGCACTGAACATGACGGGTGCGCAGCTGCTGCGGACACTCGAAGAACAATGGTCGGCGGATCCGGCCGCCATAGCGCAGATTCTCAAAACATCCGGCCTGTACTACCAGTGGGATCCGGCCAAGCCCGCCGGTTCGCATGTGGTGCGCGCCTGCGACTCGCAGCTGCGGCCGCTGCGCGCGACCGCGCTGTACCGCGTCGCCGTCAATGACTTCCTGGTCGGCGGCGGTGACAACTTCAAGGGCTTCGGCGGCTTGCCGGTGGCGCAGCTCGGACCGCTGGATAGCGAGGCCCTGGAGAGTTATCTGAGGCTGCACGGCTCGCTCAGCTTGCCCGCGGGTCCGCGCATCTTTGTGACCGGAGGTGCGGCGCTGCAGTGTCGCGGCGCCGCTTCTCAGCCCACGTCCTCGCCGTAATCCCGGTCCGGATAATCCGTGGCGCCCTGCTTCCAGTAACCGCGCGTCGTGACCCACTCGCGCGCCAGTGCGCGCTCCACCAGCAGCTGCCGGCGGATGCCGCGCATGGCGCCGGCTTCGCAGGCCACATAGACGCCGCCGGTGCCAGCCGGTGGTTCGAAGGCTGCGACCGCGGCCGTCAGTTCGATTCCCGCGCCGCCGGCGCTGCCGTGATCCACGAGCGGCTGCGCACGATGCAGCCAATGCACACTCACATTGGCACGCGGCGGCGCGATCGCGAACTCATCGGCCACATCGTTGACTTCCACCAGCACCCGGGTCCTGACACTGTCGGGCACTGCCTCGAGAATGGTGGCAATCGCCGGAATCGCCGACTCATCGCCTGCCACGAGCAGCCACTGCGCCTGCGGGTCCAGCACATAACAGCGTCCGGGGCCGGCGATGACCATGGGCTGACCCACTTCGGCCTGCGCCGCCCAGGAGGAGGCGGGGCCGGCGCCGTGCAGTACGAAGTCCACGGTCAGCTCGTGCCGCTGCGCATCGAAATGTCGTGGCGTGTAGGTGCGCGACAGCGGGCGCGCTTCCGGGTCGGCTTGGCTCGCGCCCAGTATGAGTTTGATATGCGCGGCGGGACCATTCCAGTTGAAGCCGGCCAGTTCAGCGCCACCGAACACCACGCGGATCATGCGCGGCGTCAGGCGCTGTACACGCTGCACGGTGGCGGCGTAGCGCGGCTTGCGGGGCGGACTCAAGGCACTCTGGCTGTGGCCGGCAGCCGCGCAGGAGCCGCATCGGCCCAGATGCGGGCGGTGTCGATGCTGCCGGTGAGCAGCAGGGTGCCATTGAGATTGGTGCCGTCCATCGCGAAGACATCATAGAGCGCATCAAAGGAGCGGGCGTTGCCGCTGCGGGAGTTGAGCTGCTGCAGCGGATCCTGGTGCGTGATGCTTTCCGCCGTGTGCATCACCGCGACATCGCGTGTGCCCGCGATGATCATGATCTGGTTGCCGGTGGGGCCCGCGAAGGTCGCGAAGTAGCCGTAGTCGTGATAGGTCTGCTCGCCCGGCACCGGCATGGCCGCCTGGCTGATATAGCGCTTGCCCGAAGCCCGATCGATCAGCACGTCAAAGGATTCGCCGACATCGAAGCGCGAACCGCTGAAGACCAGGTCGCTGAGCATGCCCATGCCGCTCAGGTACCCGATGTAGATCACGTCCGAGGACTTCAGCATCGCGGGCGTGACATCCGAAGCCATCACCACGCGGGTGCGCGCGCTCGCGCCGGCCAGCAGCGGCATCAGGTCCTTCAGCGCATAGGCGGAGGAGGTCGGCAGGTAATTCAGCTGCATGTCCTGGTAGCGATCCGCCAAATCCGGATGCAGTTTCAGGTACTGGTCCAGATCGGCGGGAGAGTTGATGGAGAACTCACGCACCAGGCGCTGGACCTCCATGTTGCGGTCGGTCTCGGCAAAGATGTAGTAGTCGCCGAGCACGATCAGCAGTGGACGGTCTGAATTCAGCATGCGCGTCCACAGCGGATTGTGGCCCACCGGGTCGGCGGCACTGCCCTGAGGGTGGTGCCAGAACAGCGCGCCGAGGCACAGCAGGTTGATCACCACGGAGGCGGCAAGCGTCGGCCACAACCAGCGCCGCGCCGTGCCCGCTGGCGGCGGGGCGCCATCAGGCGCAGGCAGTGGCGGTTCGGGAATGGGCGCCACGATCTTGACGGCATCCGCCGTGGGATCGTCGATCACGAACCGGTACGCGCCCTTGGGGATGGTCAGCCGATGCGGATCGCCGCGACCTGCGCCTGCGTAGTATTCTTCGAGCTTGCGGCGCAGCTTGTGGACGTAAACCCGAACCATAGCGTCCTGGGCAACGTCGAAATTCATGTCCTTGCCGAAGACCTCGATGGCAACTTCAGCCTCCTTCGGGGCACGGCCGGTGGCGGAACATTCAATCAGGAAATCAAACAGTTTCTGAATGAGCTGTGAGCGACCCAGTGCATCGGTCGCGCGGATCCTGGCGGCCAGCGCCTGCAATGATTCGGGGTCGGACATGGGGTGGGGTGGATGTGGCGCGGGCGGCGATGCTAGCACGATTTGTTAACGTTAAATAACGCAATCAGAAACAGTGATTTAGCTGACTATCACGGGTGTTGTAGCGCACCATGTGCCAGGTCCGAGTCTGTTGGAGAGGGTGGCGATGCTGCGAGAATTCTGCCGGTGGTTGGCCGCAACCGATTTGAGCGAGCACATCCAGGATATTTTCTGGGTGATTCCGACGGTGCAGATCGTGCACATCGTCTCCATCGCGGTTGTCATGACGTCCGTGGCCATGCTGGATCTGCGCCTGGTCGGAATCGCGGGCCGCCGCCAGAGCCTCACCGACATGGCGGGCCGATTCCTGCCGTGGGTGTGGACCGCGGTGGCGGTGCTCTTGTGCTCCGGGAGCATTCTCATCATCGGCGAGCCTGCCCGCGATCTGTTGAACAAGGTGTTCTGGCTCAAGATGTCGCTGCTGGCGACCGGCCTGCTGCTCACCTGGACTTTCCAGCACATGTTGCGACGCAACAATCTATTCTGGGATCGCAACCGGGTGGCAGCCATCGTGCTGGGCTCGGTGTCATTGGTGATCTGGATCGGCATCGTCGGCGCCGGTCGCTGGATCGCATACGTCGAGCATGGCTGAGCCCACCAGGGCGCATTGGTAAACATGATCAAGCAAATACTTCAGGCGCTGGAGGCTACCCCCGTGGCCACAGCCGTGCGCGAGAACACCTGGCTGTTCCCCACCATCGAGTCGATTCACGTGCTGTCGCTGGTGCTGGTGGTCGGATCCATCATGGTGGTCGACCTGCGCCTGCTGAACCTGGCCTCGCGCCAGCGCTCGGTCAAGGAATTGACCGATGACGTGCTGCCCTGGACCTGGACCGCCTTCGTCAGCGCGGCCATCACCGGCACGCTGCTGTTCAGTTCTTCGGCAGTCCGTTATTCGGGAATCTGGCAATTCGAGACCAAGATGTGCATGTTGGCCCTGGCGGCCATCAACATGGGCATATTCCATCTCGGCGCCTTCCGTTCCGTGGCGCAATGGGACCGGGCGCCGGTTCGGCCGCCCCTGGCAGCGAAGCTTGCCGGCGGCATTTCGCTGGGAATCTGGCTGATTGTCGTGAGCCTGGGTCGCTGGACCGGCTTTGTCTGACCCGAGGGCTTGCCACGGCAAGCCCTTGTGCGATTACATGGGCTCAGTAAAGGGGGGCTAGGGTGCGAAGGTCTGTCAGGCGCATCACCGGGTTATTGACCGTGTCCATGCTGGCGGTGGTCGCACCGGCCATGGCGGCCGACACGCCCGGGTCAAGACCCGACCTGAGCGGTGTTTGGGAGGTCACCATGGGTGTGCGTACCCGGCCCGGACCAGGAATGCCGGAGCAGCCTTCGCTGACCCCGGAATATGCGCAGAAGCTGGCCGGCTTCAAGGCTGCCCAGGCCCGGGGCGATTACCAGGAGACGCCGCAGGCCAACTGCGTGCCACCCGGCATGCCCGGCATCATGAATCAGCCCTATCCCATGGAACTGCTGTTCACGCCCGGCAAGGTCACCATCGTCATCGAGGCGTACAGCCAGACGCGCCGGATTTTCATGGACGGCCGCAAGCATCCCGATGATCCCGACCTCACCTATAACGGCCACTCCATCGGTCATTGGGACGGCGACACGCTGGTCGTGGACTCGGTCGGCTTCACGCCCGATACCGCCCTGGGTCCCAGCCAGGGCTACCGGCACAGCGACCAGATGCATATCGTCGAGCGCTTCCGCCTCACGGCTCCCGACATCATGGAAGTGGTGACGACGATCGATGATCCCAAGGCCCTCACCAAGCCCATGACCGCGACCAAGGTGCTCAGGCGCCACCCCGACTGGGACATCGCCGAGTACATCTGCGAACAGAACAACCGCAACCTGTCCGACGACAAGGGCAAGGCCGGCATCATCCTCAACCACTGAGGCAACCATGAAACCTAACGCGACGCGTATCCGCACCGGCGCCCTATGGCTGACCCTGGCGGCGCTGCCGACGGCGGTGCTGGCGCATCATTCGTACGCCATGTTCGACATGTCCCAGACGGTGACCCTGCAGGGCACGATCCGTGACTTCCAGTGGACCAACCCGCACAGTTGGATCTGGATTGACGTCCCCAATGCCCAAGGGACGGCCGAGCAGTGGGGCATCGAGGGCATGAGCCCCAACTACCTCGCGCGCCGCGGCTGGAGCAAGCACACCCTGAAGCCCGGTGACAAGGTGAGCGTGCTGATTCATCCGCTCAAAGGCTCAGAACGCGGCGGCAGTTTCCTGAGCGTGACACTGGCCGATGGCAGCGTGATGCGACAAAGCGGTGGACCGCCGCCGCCGGCGTCCTCGGCGCCTTAGAGATGGCGCTGACGGCCATGGAGCACTACCTGGTGCTCACTTCCGACATCGAAGCGACGCGCGACTTCTACCAGGACGCGCTGGGCATGACGCAGGGTTTTCGGCCGCCACTGGGGTTTCCCGGCTACTGGATGTACCTGGGTTCGACGCCAGTGATCCATATCGCAGAATGGGTCACCTACACCGCCCACTCCACCGGCAAGGACATTCCGGTGACCGCCCCGGCGGCGAGCACCGGGGCCTTCGATCACGTCGCCTTCAATGCTGAGGACTTCGAGGCTGTGGTCGCACGCCTGGCGCGTCACGGGGTGACCCCGGCACGCAACCTGGTGTCCAGATCCGGAATGCGCCAGCTGTTCGTGTTCGACCCGAACGGCGTGAAGCTCGAAATCAATTTCCGAAATCAACAGGTGTAGCGAGGGGGGAGTCATGAACACTCGGCAAAGGTTCACATGCCTTTCGGGGCTGCTGCTGCTGGCCGGCGCGACGCACGCGCACGCGGCGGCGCAGTGCGACCGGGCGTGCCTGGAAGGATTCGTCGATCGCTACTTCGATGCGCTGCTGGCGCATGATCCGGCGCGCGTGCCCCTGGCAGCGGGCGTGCGTTACACCGAGGATGGTCAGCAGCTGGCCATCGGCGATGGCCTGTGGCGCACCATGCACGCCAAGGGCCACTACCGCCTGTTCGTCTCCGACCCGCGCGCGGGCCAGGTGGCTTTTTTCGGCACCATCGAGGAGGACAACCGCGATCCGGCCAAGGGCACCGAAGTGCTGATGGCGCTGCGCCTGCGCGTCCAGGACGGCAAGATCACGGAAATCGAGGAACTGATGGCGCGCGATGAGAAGCCGGCCCTGGCCATGGATGGCAAGACGGTGGATCCGATCTACCTGGCCACGGTGCCGGCCGCGCAACGCGTGTCACGCGCCCAGCTGATAGCCACTGCCAACAAGTACTTCAGCGGCATGCAGCAGAATGACGGCAAGGGCGACTATCCGTTCGCGGATGACTGCAACCGGCTCGAAAACGGCATGCAGACCACCAATGCGCCCACGCCGGCCGGGCAGACGCGGCCGGATCCCAAGACCGCGAGCAGTTATTCGGCGCAGTGGAGCTGCATGGAGCAGTTCAAGTCCGGGCTGCTGCACTTCGTCAGCCGGATCCGCGACCGACGCTATGTCGCGGTGGATGAGGAGCGCGGCATCGTCTTCGCCTTCGGCTTCTTCGATCACGAGGGCGGCGACACCCGGCACTTCGCAACGCCTGATGGCCGGCAGGTCGTGGCCGGTCCGGTGCAGCCCTGGACCTGGGAGATCGCTGAGTTATTCAAGGTGCAGGGTGGCAAGATCCATCGCATCCAGGCCGTGCTGCAGCGCAGCCCCTACGGCATGAATTCGGGCTGGAGCACCTGGCCGCAGGGCATGTCGGACCAGGCCCGCGACGTGACCATGCAGTAGCGGCCCGGGGTCAGATCTGCAGGGCACGCAGCTGGCGGTTGGTGGTTTCATCCCCGGGGTGCGTATTCTTCGCCTGCACCAGGTACGCCATCGTGTCGGTCACCGACAGCGGCCGACTTATCAGGTAGCCCTGGACGAGGTCACAGCCCAGGCGCCGCAACAGGTTCCAGGCTTCCTGCGTCTCGACACCCTCGGCGACCACCTTCAGGCCCATGTTGTGGGCCAGTTCGATGGTGGACATGATGATGGTCACATCGTCACGGCGCTCGTGGGCGCGGGTGATGAAGGAACGGTCGATCTTCAGTTCATCCAGGGGCAGGCGACTGAGCTGTGACAGCGATGAGTAGCCGGTGCCGAAGTCATCCAGCGAGAAGCGTACGCCGGCGATGCGCAGCAGCTGCATGTTGCGCACGGCCAGCGCCGGATCGCGGATCACGGCCCCTTCGGTGATCTCCAGTATCAGCCGCGTCGGCGGCACGCCATGCTTGCCCAGGGTCTCCAGGATCTCGTCCCCGAGCTGTGAATCGAGCAGATCCGGCGCCGAGAGATTCACGGCGACGTCGATGTCGATGCCCTCACGGTGCCACGCCGCGATCTGGGTAATGGCCGCACCCAGCGCCCAGCTCGTCAGGCGCCGCGCGCCACCGGTCTGTTCAGCAATGGGCACGAACTCTCCCGGTGAGACCGGGCCGAGCTGGGCGTGGGTCCAGCGCGCGAGTGCCTCGAGACTGCGCACCCGGCCGCTCGCCAGGTCGACCTTGGGCTGATACACCAGCGTGAGCTCATTGCGTTCGATGGCGCCGCCCAGATCACCGGCCAGCGCCAGGCGGCGCCGCAATTCCTCCTCGCGTCCGGGGCGATACACGGCGATGCGACCGCGCGCCTCGCCCGCATCCTCCAGCGCCGTGTGCACATGGCGCAGCAGTCCTTCGGCGGTATTGTCATGGTCCGGTGCGCAGCACATGCCGGCGTTCACGTGCAGATCCAGACTCACCGAGAGCAGGCTGAAGCCGGCGCGCAGGGTGCCGACGAGCTGCTCGGTCAGCAAGGTGGCGCGGCTCAGCGAGCAGCCGCGCGCCAGAACCAGAAACTGCGCGGAGCCGAGGTGCGCGGTGAGGTCATTCTCGCCGCAGTTCTGCTTCAGCCTGCGGGCGGTTTCACGCAGTGCGGCGTCACCTACGTGATGGCCAAGGGAGGCATTGATCTCGCCGAAATTGACCACTTCGAGCAGGATCAGGGCGACCGCCGGTGGCGGCGCGGCGCGCAACAGCTCCTCGAGATGACGTTCGGCGTGGGCGCGATTGGGCAAACCTGTGAGGGCGTCGTGACTTGCGTCGTGACTGATGCGCGCCTCGCGCTCCGCGATGTTCTCCTGCATGGCGTTGAAGGTCGCGGCGAGGCTGCGGAACTCATCGCCGCCGCCGACATCGACGGCCTTGTCATAGGTGCCGGCCTGAATGCGCCGCGCGGCACGCACCAGCTCGCGGATGGGCCGGGTCGCGCCGCGGCTCAGCAACAGCGCGATGGTCAAAGCGGCCCCCAGGGCGAGGCCGCCGATGGCCGCGAGCGCATTGCGCTGCGAACGGTAGGGGGCCATCACGTCGTCCATTGGCTGCTGCAGCACGACAGCGACGGACTCGGAAGAATCGCCGAGCCCGGACACATACGTCAGGTAGTCCTGTTTCCCAAGTGGCTCGGATTGCGCCGCTGCGGGCGTAGTCGATAGATCGTGACGCGCGGCCAGCGCCGCACGTTCCGCGGGCGGCAGGGTCGAAGCCACGAGATTCAAATGACCGCGTTCACCGGCCAGCACACTGACTTCGGTTCCCACCAGGCCGGGGATATGGGCGACCACGGCATCGTCCACAGAAAACCCCATGGCTACCCAGCCGATGGTTTCCGGGGCTTTCACCGGCGCGACAAACAGTTGATACAGATGGTCGCCCAGGAGCACGAGGTGAACATCCTCGCGTCCGCCGGCGGTGGCGTTGAGAAGCTTGCCCACTTTCGGCGCCTGCGCCGAGAAATCGGCCGCGCTGGATGCCAGCAGCCGGCCGTTGGTGTCCATGAATACGACCAGGTCAGCGCCGATGCGCTGAGAATGATTCTTCGCGACCGAAAGCAGGGTCGGGGCGTCGTGAATCGCCACCGCTTCGCGCAATCCGAAGTCGGCGGCCAGCACGGTCACAGAGCTGGACAGCACTTCGGCGCGCTGTCGCAGGTTGTCCTGCACTACCAGTGATCCGGAGCGCAGCCGTTCATCGGCCCGCACTTTCGCTTCGTGCTCGGTGCTCGCAAGAACTGCGACCAGCGTCACACTCTGCGTGGCCACAACCAAGCCGATGATCAGTGCGAGAAGTCGATTGCGGAAACTGTCCATGTCTTACGTTCAAATCCCAGCCACGGATGGTAGTCCCCGGTGCCCAGCGGAGGCGTGCGGTGGCACACAGGAGCGAAATTGAGGGGCGCACAAGTCACACGTTCTGGTGATGGCAGAGCCTTGGCAGCGAGGCTTGCCGGCCTGCTGCTGTCCTTAATGGTTTGCAGCGCAGCGTGGGCGACCGATCTGCAGGTCCGGGTCACTCAGGTCGATGGCAAGCCGCTGCATGGGGCCGTGGTCACGGTGCACGCTCTCGGGGTTGCGGCTGCCGCCGCGCCGATCGCGGCGGTCATGGACCAGGTCGACCTGGCCTTTGCACCCGACCTGCTGGTCATTCCGGTGGGCTCGACGGTGAGCTTTCCGAACACCGACAAGGTCAGCCATGAGGTCTATTCATTTTCGTCGGCGCATCGCTTCCAGTTGGGTCTGTATCGCGGCAAGGCGCCGCCGCCGCAGTTGTTCGACAAGGCGGGCATCGTGACGCTGGGCTGCAATATCCATGACGCCATGCTGGCCTACATCCTGGTCACCGACGCTGCCTACTACGGCATGACGCGCGCCGATGGCACCTGGGTGCAGCCGGAGGTCGCGCGCGGCCGCTACCGCATCGAAGTGTGGAGCCCGCGTCTGCAGGAGCCCGGGCAGATGCTGACCCATGAGATCGTCGTGAATCCGGGCGATCATGCGGTTGCGGAAATTCGGACCGACAAGGCGCTGCGCCCGGCGCCATTGCAACAGCGGCCCCACTCCTGGGACGCCTACTGATGACGGTTCGCGGCACACCGTGGGCGGCAGTTGCAGGGCTGTTTGCGCTGGCCGTGACCTGCGCTCATGCCACCGAGTGGGACGCATCGCTCGACCTGCGGCTGGTGGGGGCGGATGCCCCGGCTGCGGTTGCCGATGGCGGCCTGGGAATACTGCGCTACGGCGATGACCGTGATGGCTTGCAGCTGGGCCGGGCGCGCCTGGCGCTGTCGCAGGACCTCGGGGATCTGCTCTCTTTCAAAGTCGACGCCTCGGCCTGGGGCCAGCACGACCGCAATCCGCTGGATATCACCGAGGCCTATTTGCAGCTGCATCCCTATCCCTTCGGCAACTGGCGCACACGTGTGAAACTGGGCGCCTTCTATGCACCGCTGTCGCTGGAGAATCGCGCCGACGGCTGGGAATCGCCGTACACGCTGTCATCGTCGGCGCTTGACAGCTGGGTGGCGCAGGAGCTGCGCACCATCGGCGCGGAATTCAAACTCGAATGGCTGGGCACCCATGCGGGCCATGATTTCAATGCCAGTGCAGTCTTCGGCGTGTACGGCTGGAACCAGGGCGCCGGCAGCGCGCTGAGCGTTTCCGGTTTCACGATCAGTGACTGGCAGGGGTCATTGTTCGGCCGCATCGGTCGCGGCTCTTATCCCTTCGGCCCGATCAATGAGTATCGCCAGTACGATAATCATGCCGGCACCTACGAGGGCCTGGAGGTTCACTACCTGGATCGCGTGACCCTCGAAGCGCTGCACTATGACAACCACGCCAATCCCTCAGCCGATAGTGCCGTCACCGGTGCCTATGCCTGGCAGACGCGCTTCGACAGCGTGGGACTGCGCGCGGAGAATGACGACGGCTGGACGGCCATCGTGCAATGGATGGCCGGCGAGACCTATGTTGAACCGGACGAACTGGGCCTGCTGGGCTGGAATTTCGTGACCCGCTACGTGCTGATCTCCAAGCGCGCCGGCCGCAACACCTTCTCGGCGCGCTACGATGACTTCAAGGTCAATGCTGAACAGGCATTTGCCATCGGCGACCAGGGCGGCCACGCCGTGACGCTCGCCTACCGCTTCGATCCCAACGCCCACTGGCGCTTCACGCTGGAAGGGGTGCGCGCCCGTGGTTTTCAGACCAACCGGGCGATCTTCTTTGGTGAGGCGCCGTTTGCCACCCAGAGCAATGTGCAGCTGGCGATCCGCTACGCATTGAGCAACCACTAGGGCTGTGCAGGCCCGGAACGGGCGATTTGCCTGCCGGCTGTGGCGCGGGATCCCGGGATGCCGCAAAATCCCGCTGCGCGGGACCTTGTTCCGCGGCATTGAATAATCAACCTACCGGGCAGCAGCGCCGCCAAGGACCTCAGGATGAAAGAACTTCGGAACTTCGCCCGCACCGCGGTGCTGCTGGCGGCCGGTGCGTTGACCATGGCGACGGTCCCGGTTCTGGCCGGTGCACCCCAGGGTCCGCAGGGCGATACCTGGGCGTCCATAGCCAAACTGCCTGACTGGCAGGGGATCTGGGAACTGGACTGGCAGCACGGCGGCCTCGGCGCCGCGCGGCCGGGACCTCCCAAGCTGACGCCCGCGGCTCAGGCTAAACTGGACGCGTACCGGAAAGCGCAGCAGTTGGGTGAGAACCTGCAGCCCGATCAGGCCAACTGCCTGCCGCCGGGCATGCCCGGGATCATGACCCAGCCCTATCCCATCGAGTTCCTGTACAGCCCCGGCAAGGTCGTGATCAACATCGAGGCTTACATGCAGTTCCGTCATGTCTACACGGACGGGCGGCCCCATCCCAAGGATCCCGATCCCCTGTTCCAGGGCCACTCCATAGGGCACTGGGAGGGCGACACACTGGTGATCGACACCGTGGGCTTCGTGCCCTGGAGTCAGATCGCACCGGGCGTGGGGCACAGCGACCAGATGCACATCGTGGAGCGCATCCGCCGCACCGGGCCGGACACCATCCAGATCGCGCAGACCATCACCGATCCCACGGTGCTCGCGGAGCCCTGGACGGTGGTGCACCCCTACAAACTCGTCAAGGATGATCTGCGCGAATACATTTGCGAACAGAACAACCACGACAGCGCGGACGCAGAGGGCCGGCCGGGCTTCAAGGAAACCAAGTGAATTTTAGGAGATCGGCAATGAGAATTCTGCGCAGCAACGCGTGGGCAATCGCCGCAGCCGCCGCTTTGAGCGCGGCGGGCAGTGCCAGCGCGCATCACTCCACGGCGATGTTCGACATGAGCAAGAACGTGGTTCTGCAGGGCACCATCAAGGAGTTCCAGTGGACCAATCCCCACACCTTCATCTATATCGAAGTGCCCAACAGAGCCGGCGGCGTCGATGTATATGGAATCGAGGGCATGAGTCCCAACTACCTGGCCCGTGTGGGTTGGGACAAGCACACGTTGAGCACCGGCGATAAGGTCGAACTGACCATTCATCCGCTCAAGGATGGTCGCAAGGGCGGCTTCGACGTGAGCTTGAAGAAGCCGGACGGCACGCTGATGTACAACCTGCCGCACGCAGGTTATTAGCTTTCGCGCTCAATCATCCATCAGGAAGCTGCGCAGCTGTTCGCTGCGGCTGGGGTGACGCAGCTTGCGTAGCGCCTTGGCCTCGATCTGCCGGATGCGCTCACGGGTCACATCGAACTGCTTGCCGACTTCCTCGAGGGTGTGATCGGTATTCATGTCGATGCCGAAGCGCATGCGCAGGACCTTGGCCTCGCGCGGCGTGAGTTGCGCGAGCACCGAGTGAGTGGTCTCGCGCAGCGACTCCGAGGTGGCCTGATCGATGGGCGAGGCCACCGAGGTGTCCTCGATGAAATCCCCCAGGTGTGAATCCTCGTCATCACCGATCGGAGTCTCCATCGAGATGGGCTCCTTGGCGATCTTCAGCACCTTGCGGACCTTGTCCTCGGGCATTTCCATGCGTACCGCAAGCTCTTCCGGCGTCGGCTCGCGACCCATCTCCTGCAGCATCTGGCGCGAAATGCGGTTGAGCTTGTTGATGGTCTCGATCATGTGCACCGGGATACGGATGGTGCGGGCCTGGTCGGCGATCGAGCGCGTGATGGCCTGGCGAATCCACCAGGTCGCATAGGTCGAGAACTTGTAGCCGCGGCGGTATTCGAACTTGTCGACCGCCTTCATCAGACCGATGTTGCCTTCCTGGATGAGGTCCAGGAACTGCAGACCACGGTTGGTGTATTTCTTGGCGATCGAGATCACCAGACGCAGGTTGGCCTCGACCATTTCCTTCTTGGCGCGGCGCGCCTTGGCCTCGCCGATCGAGACGTCGCGGTTGATTTCCTTGAGGTCATTGATCGACAGGTGGTAAAGCACCTCGAGGGTGCCGAGGCGGCTCTGGCGGCGCTCGACCTCCTCCTTGAACTTGGTCAGCGGGGCCGAATACTTCTTGCCCGCCTTCATGTGCTTCTGCAGCCAGCGCGCACTGGTCTCGTTCTTGGGGAAGGTCGCGATGAAATCCTTGCGCGGCATCCCCGAGTCGCGCACCGCGATGATCATGATCTCCTTCTCGAGCTGGCGGATCTCGGAAATATGGCCGCGCAGATTGAGAATGAGCGCATCGAACATGCGCGGCGAGAGCTTCAGTTCCATGAACTCGCCCGAGAGCTTCTTGCGCAGCTTCAGGGTCTTCAGATCCTTGGCGCCGAGCTTCTCGACCGCACTCAAAACCTGGGTGAAGGTCTTGTGGATGGAGGCGAAGCGCCGGGCCGCTTCTTCCGGGTCCGGACCGGTGTCGACCGCTTCCTCGCTGTCCTCACTGTCGTCGCCTTCCTCCCGCTCACCCTCGGCAGGCTCCTCGACGACCAGCTCCATCTTCGTGGGATTCTGGGGCTGTGCAATCACATCGGGTGCATTCGGATCGATGAAGCCGACGATCACATCGACCAGGCGCGACTGGCCGGCCTTGACCGGCTCGTAGGCCTTGAGCAGGAAATCAAAGGTGGCCGGATACATCGACAGCGCACCGCGCACCGCATCCAGGCCTTCCTCGATGCGCTTGGCGATGCGGATCTCGCCCTCGCGGGTCAGCAGTTCCACCGTGCCCATCTCGCGCATGTACATGCGCACGGGGTCGGTGGTGCGACCGAGCTCGGCGTCGAGCGCGGCGAGCGCCGCCGCCGCTTCCTCGATGGCTTCTTCGTCGGCCGGCTGCGATGGCTCGGTGGCCAGCAGCGATTCGGTATCCGGTGCCTTCTCGTACACCGGAATGCCCATGTCGTTGATGGTGTTGACGATGTCTTCGATCTGCTCCGGATCCACGATCTCGGAAGGCAGATGATCGTTCACCTGGGCGTAGGTCAGGTAACCCTGCTCCTTGCCGCGGGCAATCAGCAGCTTCAACTGTGACTGGCGGTCCTCCGGCACCCCTGCGGGGCGGGCGGCGAGCGCTTTCTTGTCCTTTTCCGCCAGCAGTTTCGCCGCGGTCTTGGGATCAAGGGTCGCCGGCGCCGGGCCGTGTGCCTTGGCGCTTACCGGCGCGCCCTTCTTGGGCACGGGCGCCGCCGCCTTGCGCTCCTTTTCAGGAACGGGCGCGGCGATAGGCGCCCTGCGGGCGCCATCCGATGTTCCCGACGCATGCGACGCGCCGGATTTCTTGGCGACCACCTTGGCCGGCTTTTTTTCCGGTTGGGGGCGCTTCTTGCTGGTGGCAGTGGGCTTCGGCTTGCTGGTCATGGTGAAGCTGGTGCTACCCCGTAAAAATTATGGTGTGAGGCCCTAAATGTGAGTCCCGGAAGGGTCAACTCAAGGGGCATGCGGGCAAACCGCCAATTGTATTTCACAACTCGCGCCCTGCCAAACTCAAAGCGTTCAAGGCCCTAGGGCGGGCGTGCCAGGTCCTGCATAAGCTGCTGAAGTTCAAGCTTTTCTTCCTTCGACAGGCCCAGGTTGCGTTCTTTCTCCAACAACTGATCCAGCCGCCGCCGCAGCGTCTCCTGATGTAGACGTCCCAGCGCCTGGTCCAGTTCCCGCCCCGCCGCCGCCGCATCCTTGACCAGGGCTTCCATCGCGGCCAGTCGCGCCAGATGCGGCTCGTCCGGCCGGCCCCGCCAGCGTTCCAGCACCTGCGCGGTGGTCAGCGCAGGAGTGATGCGCAACTCATCGATCAGCGCGGACAACACATCGATGCCGGGCTCGTCCAGCGTCTTGATGCTACGCAAGCGCTGTTCCGGGATATCGGCCGCGATCTGTGGAAAATGAAGCAGCAGGCGCACCGCCTGGCGCACCAGGCTGCCACGGCCCGCGCCTGCCTGGCGCGACTCGGCGCCGGCCGCGGACTCGCCGATGCGAATGCCCAGCAGCTCGGCGATGCCTTCCGGCGTGCGCTGAAAGCCAAAGGCCTGCGCCAGGCGCTCGGTCAGCAGGCGACGGTATACCCCTTCGGGCACCTGCAGCAGCAGCGGCCGGGCGGCCTGCGCCACTTTCGCGCGGCCGTCGGCGCCGCGGGTCATCACCCGCTCGCCCAGCTCGCGCACGAAATACTCCGACAGCGGCACAGCCTCGCCGCTCAAGCGCCGCTCAAAGGCCTCGCGGCCTTCCTTGCCGACCAGCGTGTCCGGGTCCTCACCCTCGGGCAGGAACAAGAATCGCAGCTCGCGGCCCTCGACCGCTTCGGGCAGCGCGTTCTGCAAGGCGCGCCAGGCCGCCGCGCGTCCGGCGCGGTCGCCGTCGAAGGAGAACACGACTTCGCTGACCAGCTGGAACACGCGCTTGAGGTGGTCGGCCGTGGTCGCCGTGCCGA
The DNA here is from genome assembly GCA_049792815.1 of Steroidobacteraceae bacterium. Classification (GTDB taxonomy): domain Bacteria; phylum Pseudomonadota; class Gammaproteobacteria; order Steroidobacterales; family Steroidobacteraceae; genus DAIDKA01. The sequence goes on from JBARBG010000098.1 coordinate 65,896, forward strand.
GCGTCGCCACGGCGTAATGCACGCCGGCCTGGTGCAGCCGCACGACGTCCATATAGCCCTCAACCACCAGCAGCCGCTGCAGCGGGGCGCGGCTCTGGCGCGTCTCGTACAGGCCGTACAGTTCGCGGCCCTTGTGGAACAGCACGGTTTCCGGGGAGTTCAGGTATTTCGGTTCGCCCTTGTCCAGTACGCGGCCCCCAAAGGCGATGACGCGGCCGCGCGCATCGCGGATCGGGAACATGATGCGATCGCGGAAGCGGTCGTAATGGCGCTCCCCGCTGCGCGGCGTCGCCGCCTCGCTGTCGCGCTCAATGATCAGGCCGCATTCGGCGAGCTGGTGGCGCGCGGCTTCGGTGGCGCCGAAACGCCGCAGCACCTCATTCCAGGAATCCGGTGCATAGCCGATGTCGAAGCGCTTCAGGGTGTCCGGTTCAAGACCGCGGCGCGCCAGATACTCACGGGCCCGCGCACTGCCCTGCAGGCTGTCGGCGTAGAAGCGTGCGACCTTTTCCATCACCTCGAACAGTGAATCATTGCGCTTCGGGGCGGGCGCGCCGCCCCCCTCGTGCGGCACCGTCAGGCCGAGCGACTGCGCCAGTTCCTCCACCGCTTCCGGGAACGGCAGGCGGTCATGCTCGATGAGGAAGCCCAGCACCGTGCCATGCGCGCCGCAGCCGAAGCAGTGATAGAACTGCTTCTCCGGACTGACCCAGAACGAGGGCGTCTTCTCGCTGTGAAACGGGCAACAGGCGCGGTATTCCCGGCCCGCCTTCTTCAGCGGTACGCGCAGGCCGATCACCTCGACGATGTTGGCGCGCTCGATGAGTTCGTCGATGAAGCTCTGCGGAATACGGCCCATGCCGCAGGAGAATATCAGGTGCTGAGCAGGCCCTTGATGCGGGCGCTCAGGGCGCCCATGTCGGTGCGCCCCTGCACCTGCGGTTTGACGGCCGCCATGACCTTGCCCATGTCCTTCATGCCGGTGGCGCCGGTGCTGGCGATGGCCGCACGGATCAGGGCTTCAACTTCGGAAGGCGCCAGCTGCGCCGGCAGGTAACCCTGCAGGACCGCAAGTTCTGCGGATTCCTTGGCCACCAGATCGGCGCGTCCGCCGGCTTCAAATTGAGTGATGGATTCGCGGCGCTGCTTGATCATCTTGTCCAGCACGGCGAGCACCTGCGTGTCATCCAGCTGAATGCGTTCATCGACTTCGCGCTGCTTGATGGCCGCGAGCACCAGGCGGATGCCGGCGAGCCGCTCCTTGTCGCCGGAGCGCATCGAGTTCTTCATGTCCTCGGTGATGCGTTCCTTCAGGGACATGTCAGGCTCTAGCGCGCGGCGCGCATGCCGTCGCGGGAGACGCGCTTCATGTGGCGCTTGATGGCCGCGGCCTTCTTGCGCTTACGCTCCTGCGTGGGCTTTTCGTAGAATTCGCGGCGCCGCAGCTCGGTGAGGATCCCGGCTTTTTCGCAAGCGCGCTTGAAACGGCGCAGGGCCGCATCGAAATACTCGTTCTCACGAACACGAACGCTCGGCATTGGAACCTCAAGTCCTTGATCTACCGGCGATTTTGCCGGCGTTGTAGCAGGATCGGGCTGGCGATTCTAAATACCCGTACCGTAAAAGGCAAAGTTTTCCAAAAGGTTCTGCCTCTAAACTCCTCACCCGTGAAAATCCTCGCCCTGGAATCCTCCTGCGATGAAAGCGCTGCGGCCGTGCTCGACAGTGAGCGGGGTCTGCTGGGGCATGCCGTTTTCAGCCAGGTCGAGCTGCACCGGGCCTATGGCGGCGTCGTACCCGAGCTGGCCTCCCGCGACCATGTGCAGCGGCTGCTGCCGCTGCTGCGGGAGGTGCTGGCCGCCGCCGCAACCCACCCCCGCCACCTGGATGGCATTGCCTACACCGCGGGACCCGGTCTGGTCGGCGCCCTGCTCACCGGCGCTGCCCTCGGACGGTCACTGGCCTTTGCCTGGGGCGTGCCGGCGTTGGGGGTGCATCACCTTGAAGGGCATCTGCTGGCGCCGCTGCTGGAGCCTGAGCCGCCGCCCTTTCCGCACGTGGCATTGCTGGTGTCCGGGGGCCACACTCTTCTGATCGCGGTTCAGGCCATCGGCGCCTACCGGCTGCTGGGACAGACCCGTGATGACGCCGCCGGGGAGGCCTTCGACAAAACCGCCAAGCTCCTGGGCCTGCCGTATCCGGGGGGTCCGGAACTGGCGCGGATCGCCGCGCGCGGCCGCGCCGGAGCGTTCGTGTTTCCACGGCCGATGCTCGACCGACCGGGACTGGAGTTCAGCTTTTCCGGACTCAAGACCGCGGTGCTGCACGCGGTCCGCGACCGGGTCCTGGATGAGAGCCTGCGGGCCGATGTCGCCCGCGGCGTGCAGGAGGCCATCGTCGAATGCCTGTGCGTGAAGGCGCTGCGCGCGCTGGAAGAAACGGACTGCAACGTGCTCACCGTCAGCGGTGGTGTCGGTGCCAACGAGCACTTGCGCCAGTCGCTGACGCGGGCGCTGGCCGGCCGCGGCGCCCGGGCCTACTATCCGCGCCCGGAATTCTGTACCGACAATGCAGCCATGATTGCGGTGGCGGGTCTGGCGCGCCTGCGCGCCGGGCAACACGATGACCTCGCCATCGCTGCGCGCGCCCAATGGGCGCTCGATTCGCTGCCGCCCGTAAACGTAGGACCATCATGAATCAGACAACCGACCGGGTCTTTCTGCGCGAGCTGGCCGTGGAGTGCGTCATCGGTTTTCTTGACTGGGAGCGGCTGGTCAAGCAGACCGTGTACCTGGACATCGAGGCGCCCATCGACTGCCGCAAGGCCGCCTTGAATGATGATGTGGCACAGACCCTGGACTACAAGCGCCTGTCCAAGCTGGTGTGCGCCTTTGTCGGGGCTTCGCAGTTCAAGCTGGTGGAGACCCTGGCCGACCGTACCGCGCGGCTCATCCTCGAGGAGTTCGACGTCCCCTGGGTGAAGCTGACCATCAACAAGCGCGGCGCGATCCGCGCGTCGCGTGACGTTGGTGTCACCATCGAGCGCAGCCGCTCTGACCTCGCCTGACATGGCCCGGGTGTATGTTGCGGCCGGCAGCAATGTCGATCCGCTGCCCAATCTCGAGCATGCGCTCACGGAGCTCGCGCGGATTTTCGGTCCCCTGTGCGTGTCGCCCTGGTATCGGAACCAGGCTGTCGGCTTTGCGGGTGATGACTTCGTCAACCTGGTAGTGGGATTCGATACCCAGCTTGGCGTGCACGACACGCAGCGGCGGCTGCGCGAAGTTGAGACCCTGTGTGGTCGGCCGCGCAATGCCCCGAAATTGGCGGCACGTTCCATGGATCTGGACATCCTGCTGTATGCGGACCTGCAGCTGGATGAGCCGCAGCTGAAACTGCCGCGCCCGGATCTGCTGGTGCGCCCGTACATGCTCGGTCCGCTGGCCGACATCGCTGCGCAGCTGCAGCACCCCACCGCGGGACGTACCATCGCGCAGCTGTGGGCGCAATTTGATCCGGCCGCGCACCGGATGACGGCCGTACGGCCGGCGCTGAGCCGGTGAAGCTAGCCTCCCTGACTGCGGCCGCCGTCGACGGCCAGAATCTGCCCGGTGACATAGGGCGCCAGGGTCGCGAAGTACAGCGCGGCCCTGCCGATGTCCTGGGGTTCACCCGCGCGCTTGAGGAGCGTTTTGCCGATGATTTCGGCCTCCAGCGCGGCGTCGATATCGGCCGGCACCATCACCGGCCCGGGCGCGATGCCGTTGACGCGCACCTGCGGCGCCAGTTCACACGCCAGCGAGCGGGTGAGCATGATCAGTGCCGCCTTCGCGCTGCTGTAGGCGGGGTAGCGTTTGAGGGGCTTCATGCCGTGGATGTCGACCATGTTGAGGATCAGTCCGCGCCGCCGGCGCAGTTCGGCCGCGGCGGCCTGTGCCAGGAACAGTGGCGCGCGGAAGTTGGTGCCGATGAGATCATCGAACTGGCTGCTCGAGATGTCACCAAGGGGTGTGGCATAGAAGGTCGATGCATTGTTGATCAGGATGTCCAGCCGGCCAAAGCGCTCAAGAGTCGCGGCGATCAGCTGTGGCAGGCGCGCCGTGTCCAGCAGGTCCGCCTGCAGCGCTATCGCGGAGGACTCGCGGGTGGCGTTGAGTGCGCCGACCAATGCGGCGGCATCCTGGGTGGATCTGAGGTGATGGATCACCACATTGGCGCCCACGGCGTGCAGTGCCTGCGCCATGGCGGCGCCGAGGCGGCGCGCGCCGCCGGTGATCAGTACGGTCTGTCCGGCAAGCGGCTGCGAATCCGTCTGTGGCATAGGCTGTCATTATGACTGGATCGGCGCCCGTGCCAATGCTGCCGGCCCTGAACGAAGCCGAGGCCGCACATTCGGCGGCCCTGCTGCAGCGAATCACCCAGCGGATCGAGGCGGCCGGGGGCTTCATCGATTTCGCAACCTTCATGGATCTGGCCCTGTACGCGCCGGGTCTCGGGTATTACAGCGCCGGCAGCGCCAAGATCGGCGCGGCGGGGGATTTCACGACCGCACCGGAGGTGTCGGGCCTGTTCGCGCGCTGCGTGGCACGCCAGTGCGCGCAGATCCTGCGGGACATCCCCGGCGGCGTCATCCTGGAGCTGGGTGCCGGAACCGGCAGCATGGCGGCAACGATGCTGGAGGAACTTGCGGCCCTGCAGGCGCTGCCTGCCCGCTACGACATCCTCGAGGTGAGTGCGGATCTGGCGCAGCGGCAGCGCGAGCGGTTGGCAACGCTGCCGGAGGCGTTGCGCTCACGCGTGCGCTGGTTGCAGCGGCTGCCGGCGTCACTGCGTGGCGTCATCGTGGCCAATGAGGTGCTGGATGCGCTGCCGTGCCGACGTTTCGTGGCCGGCGCGGCACTGATCGAGGAACTCGGCGTGACCGGTGCCGCGGGCGCGCTCTGCTGGGCCAGGCGCCCGGCCGATGCGGCGCTGAGCGCGGCGGTCAGGGGGCTGGGCGCAACGCTGCCGGCCGGTTACGTCTCGGAGCTGTGCCTGGTGGCTGATCCGTGGATCGCGAGCCTGGCGGCCATCCTGGAATGCGGGGTGATGCTGCTCTTTGATTATGGGCTGCCGCGTGCGCAGTATTACCATCCGGACCGGCGCAGCGGCACCCTGACCTGTCATTTCAAGCACCGGGCGCATTTTGATCCCCTGATTCAGGTCGGCGTGCAGGACATCACCGCGTGGGTGGACTTCACGCGCGTCGCGCTGGCTGGCCACGCGGCGGGCCTGGAGCTGCTGGGCTTTTGCACCCAGGCGGGATTCCTCCTCGGTGCCGGTATCGATGAGCTGCTGGGTGAGGTGCGCGATGTCAGCGCACAGGCGCGGCTCGCGGGCGAGGCGCGACGCTTGTTGATGCCCGGTGAGATGGGCGAGGCATTCAAGCTGCTGGCGCTGGGCCGCGGCAGCGAGCCGCCGCTGATCGGTTTCAGGCACCAGGATCTGCGCCACTCGCTGTAGCGAAGCGCTCGCGAACCTGCGTTACCGCCGCCAGCCGCCGCTGCTGCAGGGCGGCGCCGATCTGCAGACCCGTCAGGCCCTGGCGCTCCTCGGGACCCAGGGCCGCCGCCGCCGCTGCGGCCAGCACCTGTCGCAGGTAATCGGCCTGCGGATAGGGCCGAGCGGCCAGGCCCTCGCGTCCGCGTGCATCGCATTCGCAGGCCAGCAGCAGTTCGCTGAAGCGCTCCGGGCGCCGGAATGCATCGGTGTCGGTCAACAGCTTCATGAGAGTCGCGGTGCGCAACTGCGGCGCGCGATGCACCAGGGTGTGCTGCAGCGACGTGAGCACGGCCAGTTCCCGGCAATCGTTCGGCGCGCGCAGGCGCTGGGAGAGCTGCTCGATCGGCGCCACCCCCAACTCCTCATGCTGCTGATGCGACGGCCAGTACTCCTTGGGTGTGAGGGCCTTGCCCAGGTCGTGCAGCAGTACGGCGTAGCGCACCGCCAGCGACGCCTGGCGTTGGGCGGCAAGCGCCAGCGCCAGCATGATGTGGACGAAGGTATCCACTTCAGGATGCCACTTCACGGGCTGCGGGACCCCGGACAGCGCGGCCAGTTCGGGCATGAGCACCGCCAGCGCGCCACAGTCAAACAGCGTCTGGAAGAACACTTCTGGCCGCGGTTCCAGCAAGGCGCGGGCGGTCTCGCGCCAAACTCGTTCGGGCGTGAGCGCGGCGATCTCGCCGCTTGAGGTCATATGGGCCATGAGCGCGCTGGTCTCGGGTGCGACCTGAAAACCGGCATCGGCGTAGCGGGCCGCGAAGCGCGCGACGCGCAGCACGCGCACCGGATCCTCGACGAAGGAGTCTGAAACATGGCGCAGCAGGCGGGCTTTGAGGTCGCGCTGGCCGCCGTAGGGGTCCACGACGTGGCCCGCGGCGTCCTCTGCCATGGCGTTGATGGTGAGGTCGCGTCGCTTCAGGTCCTCGGCCAGGGTCACGTCGGGTGAGAACACTGTGGTGAAGCCGTGATAGCCGGGCGCGACCTTGCGTTCAAGGCGTGCGAGGGCGTACTCCTCTTTCGTCTGGGGGTGCAGGAAGACCGGAAAATCCTTGCCGACCGGGGTGTAGCCGGCGGCGGTGAGCTCGCCCGGAGTGGCGCCCACGACGACCCAGTCCCGCTCCGCGACCGGACGGCCGAGCAGACGATCACGAACCGCGCCCCCTACCAAGTACACTTGCATCGACTCATGTTAACCGAGAGTCGCAGGGTCCTGACTATCGTGCTGCTGCTGGCCGGATCAAGCATCCTGCCGGGGTGCGGCAGCCTGTACCTGTTGCAGGCCGCCCGCGGCCAGGCGCAGATCCTCGTGGAGCGGCGCCCGATCAACGCGGTGGTGGCGGATCCGAAGACACCGGCGACGGTTCGCGACACCCTGGCCGAAGTGAACGCAGCCCGCAACTTCGCCTCACATGACCTGGGGCTGCCCGACAATCGCAGCTACCGGGTGTACGCCGACATCGGCCGGCCCTACGTGGTCTGGAATGTGGTCGCCGCGCCGGAGTTCTCGATTGCGCCGCGCCAATGGTGCTTCCCCGTGGCCGGATGCGTCACCTACCGTGGCTATTTCCGCCAGAAATCCGCCCAGGCATACGCCGCGAAGCTGGCGGCGCAGGGCGATGACACGGTCGTCGAGGGCGTGCCGGCGTATTCCACGCTGGGGCATTTCGACGACCCGATCCTCAACACCATGCTGCCGTACGGCAAGGATCAGCTGGCGGCGATCATCTTTCACGAGCTGGCGCACCAGCTGCTCTATGTGGCGGGCGATTCGGGGTTCAACGAAGCCTTCGCGAGCACGGTGGAGGAGGAGGGGCTGGCGCGCTGGCTGACCCTCAAGGGCCGGCCCGGCGAAATCGAGAACTTCAGGCGCAGTGCGGCGCGCGCACACGAGTTCACGGACCTGCTGGCCCAGGCGCGCCGTGATCTGGCGCATCTGTACGCCTCGAAACTGTCACCCGCACCGATGCGCGCCGCCAAGCAGGCGCGCCTGGCGGCGCTCGGCGATGCGATCCGCGCGACCGAGAAACGGCTTGGCTACCCGTCCGGTTACGGTGCATGGGTGGCAAAGGGTTTGAACAATGCGGAACTCGCTTCCGTAGCCACCTACGAGGACTGCGTGCCGGGATTCAAGCGGCTGCTGGCGCAGCAGGACGGTGACCTGCCGCGGTTCTATGCCGCCGTGCGCGAACTGTCCAGGAAACCGGCAGCGCAGCGCGATGCGCAGGTGTGCCGGTCTGCGAGCGCCCCGCCAGCAACTGGCTAGTGGATCGGGACCAGTACCGTGGACTTGCCGCGCTGGATTTCCAGAACCAGCGTGGCGAGGCCCGCGCTGCGCTCGCGCAACTGCTGGATCGACGCTACCCGGATTTGATTGACGGCGACGATGACGTCATCGCTGCGAATACCGGCTGCCGCCGCGGGGCTGCCGCTGTCGACATCGCGCACCATGACGCCGCCGCCGGGTGCCTCGGCCAGCGTCGCGCCTGCCAGCGCCGGATTGATTTCGGCAGGTGGCACCGGCGCCGCAGTTTCCGGGGGCTGGCCGATGAGTGCCTGGACATGGCGTGGACGACCATCGCGCAGCAGCTCGATGTCCACCGTATCGCCCGACCGCAGCAGGCCAATGGCGTTGCGCACGTCCGCGGGCACCACGACGGTGGTGCGATTGATGGCAACGATCACATCACCACTGTGGATACCGGCCTGCTCGGCGGCTGAGCCCAGCATGACCTGCGTGACCAGTGCGCCCTCGGCTCCGCTCAGACCCAGCGCCTGGGCGATGTCGGGACTGACGGGATAGGTATCGACACCCAGCAGGCCCCGCTTCACGGAGCCAAACTGTTCCAGTTGATCGGTAATACCGCGGACCATGTTGACCGGGATCGCGAAGCCGATGCCGATATTGCCGCCCGAGCGCGCCAGGATTGCGGTGGCGAGACCGACCAGTTCGCCGCGCAGGTTGACCAGCGCGCCGCCGGAATTGCCCGGATTGATGGCCGCGTCGGTCTGAATGAAATCCTCGAAGCCATCCTTGTCGAGGCTGCTGCGGCCGAGGCCGCTGACGATGCCGGAAGTCACGGAGTTGCGCAGCCCGAAGGGATTGCCGATGGCGACGACGAAATCTCCCACTTCAAGTTTTTCGGAGTCGCCGAGCGTGATCTGGGTGAGTTTTGCCGGCCGCACCTTGATCAGGGCAATGTCGGTGGGCTCATCGATCCCCACCACTTCGGCCTTGAGGTCGCGACCATCGGCCAGGGTCACCGTGATTTCGCTGGCGTTCTCGATGACATGCGCGTTGGTGAGGATGTAGCCCCGGCGCGCATCCAGAATCACCCCAGATCCGGCGCTCTGGAATTGCGGCGAGTGTCCGCCTCGCGCCTGCGGCAAATCGAAGAAGCGGTTGAACGCGGGATCCGCCAGCAGTGGATTCGCAGGGGTGCTTTCGGTGACCGAGCCGCGGGTGGCGACATTGACCACCGCGGGGGCGACGCGCCGGATCATCGGCGCGAGCGACGGCATCGGTGAATCTTCGACTGCGGGTGCCTGCGCAGGCGCGGCGGCCGAAGAGCTGGCAGGTGGAATTGCCGCGGCGAAGCCCGCCGGGCCCAGAATGGCCAACGCCGCAAGCGCGATCTGACCGGCAGCGACGGCTTTCATGCCTGACATTGTAGCCCGGGCGGGGCCGGGCGGCCCGGTCGGACTTCGCTGGCGCGCGCCCATTCGGGACGCGCGCCACGCGCTTCAGGCGGCTTCAACCTTGATACGACGGGCCTCGGGCTTCACCTGCTTGGGGATCGAAAGCTCGAGTACGCCATTCACATGGGTCGCCTTGATGGCATCGGTCTGCGCAGCTTCCGGCAGCGTGAAGCGCCGCACGAAGTTGCCCGCCACACGCTCGACGCGCTGGTAGGTGCCTTCGGTCTGCTGAGTTTCGGTCTTGCGCTCACCCTTGATGGTCAGAACGCCGGCATCGGCGGTGATTTCGATGTTATCCGGGGTGACGCCGGGAAGATCGGCGCGCACGACGTAGCGCTCCGTCTCTTCGTGCACGTCGACCGAAGGAATCCAGGCCACGGTTCGTGCCGTCTCGAACTGCCGTGTGAGGCGGTCGACCAGCGACCATGGCTCGTAGCGAACGATAGTCATACGTTTCTCTCCAGATTGATCGCGATAACCGCGAATGACACTGATCTATGGCTGGCAGTCGCGCTTTCAAGGGCCAAGCCTGTTGAAACCCGTGTTGAAAGCCTGTGGGCAACCTGTGCGGCGGCTGCGCACAGGCTGTGATCGTCGCGGCACAACATCTTGGGCTGCGCCGTGGACGATATTTTCGTGTTTTGGCGCCTTTTCGACCTCTATCATCTCAGCCATGACAGGTGTAAGCTATTGTTTTAAATAGACTAAATTATGTGAAAATCCATGGATTTTCATTCTTGACGGTTATGTTGCACGTCTTTAATCTCGGCCGCTCGACACAAGATCTTGTGTCTCTCCTATGGGGATAGGGAGCGTCACGAATTCATGAACACCGTCGTGAAAATTGAACCACGCGAGATAGATACCGTTCCATTCCAGGAAGCTTCTCTGGACATCTGGGACAAGAAATATCGACTCAGCGCGAAGGATGGAACGCCCATCGACAAGTCGATGGACGATACCTACAAGCGCGTCGCGCGGGCGCTGGCGGATGTCGAACCGCCGGAAGGCCGCGAGCAATGGTATGAGCGCTTTGTGTGGGCGCTGCGTCGTGGCGCGATTCCTGCGGGACGCGTCACTTCCAATGCCGGCGCACTCGAGCACAAGCCGGCCACATCGACCATCAACTGCACCGTCTCGGGAACCATCCGCGATTCGATGGATGACATCCTGGGCAAAGTGCACGAAGCCGGTCTCACGCTCAAGGCGGGCTGCGGCATCGGCTACGAACATTCGACGCTGCGGCCGCGCGGCGCGTATGTCTCGGGCGCCGGTGCCTACACATCGGGGCCGCTGTCCTTCATGGATATCTTCGACAAGATGTGCTTCACCGTGTCCTCGGCGGGCGGCCGGCGCGGTGCGCAGATGGGCACCTTCGATGTCGGCCATCCTGATGTCCTGGAGTTCGTGCGCGCCAAGCGCGAGAACGGCCGGTTGCGCCAGTTCAACCTGTCGCTGCTGATCACCGATGAGTTCATGACCGCGGTGCGGGAGGAGCGCGATTGGAAGCTCGCCTTCCCGCTGACCCGCAAGGAATACGAGACCGAGACCCCCAACCTCGACGACAGCAATGCCTTCATCTGGCGCGAGTGGCCCATCCACGAGGGCTACGTCGTCAACGAAGAAGGACTGGTCGCCTGCAAGGTCTACAAGACCATCCCGGCGCGTCGGCTGTGGGACGTCATCATGACGTCAACCTATGACTTCGCCGAGCCCGGGTTCATTCTCATCGACCGCGTCAACGAGATGAACAACAACTGGTGGTGCGAGGATATCCGCGCCACCAACCCTTGCGGCGAGCAGCCGCTTCCGCCCTATGGCTCATGCCTGTTGGGCTCGGTGAATCTCACGCGTTTCGTGCGTCATCCGTTCACGGACTACGCCGAGTTCGACTGGGACGAATACCGCGAAGTGGTGCGGGTGTTTACCCGCATGCTGGACAACGTGGTGGAGATCAATGGCCTGCCGCTGGAGAAGCAGCGCGGCGAGATCGTGCGCAAGCGCCGTCATGGCATGGGCTTCCTGGGACTGGGCAGCACCATCACCTGCCTGGGCATGAAGTACGGCTCGAAAGAGTCGGTGAAATTCACCGAGGACATCTCCCGCGAGATGGCCGTGGCCGGCTGGGAAGCGGCGCTCGACCTGGCGCGCGAAAAGGGCCCGGCACCGATCATGAATGAGGAGTTCACGGTCACCAAGGAGATGCTGCGCAAGCGTCCCGAGATGGCCCGCGACGGCTGGCGCCCGGGTACGCGCATCGCCGGCCGCGTGCTGCATGCCCGCTACAGCCGCTACATGCAGCGCATCGCTGAAGTGGCGCCGCAGCTGGTTCGCGAACTTGCCGAAGTCGGTGCGCGCTTCACGCATCACACCTCGATTGCACCGACGGGCACAATTTCGCTGTCGCTGGCCAACAATGCCTCCAACGGCATCGAGCCCTCGTTCGCGCATCATTACTTCCGCAATGTGATTCGCCCCGGCAAGAAGTCCAAGGAGAAGGTCGACGTCTTCTCCTTTGAGCTGCTGGCCTATCGTGAGCTGGTCAATTCCAAGGCGCGCCCGGATGCGACCCAGGATGCCGAGAAGCTGCCGGACTACTTCATCGCCGCGGATGACGTGACGCCGCAAATGCATGTCGATATCCAGGCGGCCTCGCAGAAGTGGGTGGACTCCTCGATTTCAAAGACCGCGAATGTTCCCACCAACTTCCCCTACGACAAGTTCAAGGACATCTACCTGTATGCCCATGAGCAGGGCCTGAAGGGATGCACGACCTTCCGCTTCAACCCCGAGGCCTTCCAGGGGGTCCTGGTGAAGGAGGCCGACCTCAAGAACACTGTCTACAAATTCACGCTCGAGGATGGCACGGTCGTCGAAGCGCGCGGCGACGAGGAAGTCGAGTACGACGGTGAGATGCACACCGCCGCAAACCTGTTTGACAGCCTGAAGGAGGGGTACTTCGGCCGCTACTGAGCAGCCCAAGGCCCTCAAGGAAAGCGCTATGTCCATCAAGATCGCCAAGAAGATCCTTAAGTACAGTGTCGAGAAGCCGCAGGACAAGGCGGACAAGGAAGCTGCTGAAAAGGCGGCCGCCGAGGCCGCTGTTGCGGCCATGCGCGCCGGTGGCATCGAGCCTGAGATGTTCAAGGACCGCACCGGGCGCATGGCCAAGGTCATCCGCATGCACGAAAGCGTGGAGCGGCCCGAGGTACTGATCGGCTCCACCTTCAAGATCAAGACACCGGTGTCTGATCACGCCATGTACGTGACCATCAACGACATCATTCTCAATGAAGGCACCGAGTACGAGCAGCGGCGGCCCTTTGAGATCTTCATCAATTCCAAGAACCTGGACCATTTCCAGTGGATTGTCGCGCTCACCCGCATCATCTCGGCAGTGTTCCGCAAGGGTGGTGACGTGACCTTCCTGGTTGATGAGCTGAAGGCGGTGTTCGATCCGCGCGGCGGCTACTGGCAGCCCGGCGGCAAGTTCATGCCTTCGATCATCGCCGAGCTTGGCTATGTCATCGAGCGGCATCTGCAGAATATCGGCCTGATACGCAAGGTCGGCCTGGATGAGCACCAGCAGAAAATGGTGGACGAGAAGCGCGCCGAGTTCCTGGCGCGCGCCAAGCAGACCGATGCCTTTGCCAAATCACATTTCCCGGAAGGTGCGCAGCTGTGCAACAAGTGCAGCACCGCCGCCGTGATCATGATGGACGGGTGCATGACCTGCCTGAACTGCGGGGATTCGAAGTGCGGTTAGGGGAGTCGGAGCGAGTTACGGTGAGAAGCGGCGCAGGTATCGGAAAAAGCTGACAGACCCTCTCTGTTGTCAGAGAGCCGAAGCGCCCTTTCTGAGGCAGCCCCCGTGGGCTGCCTTTTTCTTTGCGTGCCTCTGTGAGAAGGTAGCTGCGCTATGACTAAGCTGCCCATTGTCCTGGGAATACTGTTTGTGATGGTGGTCGCGCTGGCGGTCTACGTCATGGGTAGTGCGAGAAGAGTCGCCAAAAGCAGATCCGCCGGGGCCAGCAACCTGGGCTGGGCGCTGCTCTTTCTCACCTCCGGCCGGATGCCACCGCCGCCACCGGAGGCGCAGATTGAAGCCGAATTGAACGGCGAAAAGGACCGGGCGGCGTCGGATCCCTTGCGCAAGGCAGCGGGTGATCAATAGCCCTATAATTGCCGGATGGCTGCCCGGAAAACCAAGCACGCAGTAGCTAAACCCGGCGCAAAACGTCGGTTGGGCAAGTTAGGGCCCGCCACGCTGCGTCGCGGCCTGGCCAGCGCCGAGATCGTTCTTGGCATAGATGAACCTTTGTTGGCGCAGGTCGTCGCCGCCGTGCGCAAAGCCGACGGATCAACGATCGGCGCATACCGGGAGCCATTGTCCGGGCGGCCGCTGCTGCTGGCATCGCTGCCGTTCTCGGCTATCGAACCGACACCCTTCCAGCGCGATCTGTCACCCACCCACGCGAAGCGTCTCGCGGATGCCATCGAGGCCACCGGCGCGTTCCTGGATCCCCTGATCGTGGTGCTCGGCGAGGGTGGCCGCTTCTGGACCCCCAATGGCCGACATCGCCTGGCCGCGGCGAAGGTGCTGGGATTGAAGCAAATCACGGCCCTCATCTCCCCTGATGAGAGCCTGTCGTTTCGTATCCTCGCGTTGAATACCGAGAAGGCACACAACCTCAAGGACAAGAGCCTCGAAGTCATCCGCATGGCGCGCAGCCTCGCCAAGCGCGAACCGACTCGCAAGGAGTCGGCCTTCGCCGAGCATTTCGAAGCGGCGGAGCTGCTGACGCTGGGCGCCATCTACGAAAACAATGCCCGCTTCGGCGGCGGCGCCTACAACTCGTTCCTGAGGAAAGTCGATCGCTTCTCCGAGAAGACTCTCGCGGTCAGCCTGCGCGAACGTGCCGACCTGGCGGCCCGCTTGCTGCAGATCGACCAGCGGGTCAAGGGCATCGTGACGGCGCTCCAGGAGCGCGGGATGAAGTCACCGTATCTGCGCAACTACGTGGTGGCCCGTATCAATCCGGTCCGGTTCCATCGCCTGAAGCCCGGAGACCGCAAACCGGCGATGCCGATACTGCAGGCCATGACGCGGATGGCGGCGGCGGCACGGGGATTTGATCTGGCCAAGGTGTCGCTCAGTGATCTCGCGTTCGTGGCTGCCGGCGCGGAGTCCGCGGAGTAGAACGAGCGATGCACTGCCCACCGCAATTCGCCCTGCGCGACGGAAATTCCATCCCACAACTTGGTCTCGGCGTCTTTCAGACCCCGCAGGCCATCACCGCGTCGGTGGTGCAGACCGCGCTGGCCGCTGGCTACCGCCACATCGATACGGCTGCAATCTACGAGAACGAAGCCGGCGTGGGCGAAGGGCTGCGAGCCTCCGGCCTGCAGCCGACGGAGGTTTTCATCACGACGAAGCTCTGGAATGCCGATCAGGGTTTCGATTCGGCGCTCAAAGGCTTCGATCGGAGCATGAAGCGGCTGGGCCTTGAGGTCCTGGACCTGTATCTCATCCACTGGCCCTCACCGCAGCGCGGCTTGTACCTTGATTCCTGGCGCGCGCTGGTCCAATTGCAGAAGCAGCGGCGCGTACGCTCCATCGGTGTCTCGAACTTCGATGCCGAACAGCTGCAGCGCATTATCGGCGAGACCGGAGTGACCCCGGTCCTCAATCAGATTGAGTTGCACCCGCACTTCCAGCAACGAGCGCTCATCGAGACACATCATGCATTGGGCATTGCCACGGAGTCGTGGAGTCCGCTGGGCCAGGGCAAGGCGCTGGTCGATCCGGTCATCGGTGCCATCGCGGCCCGTTGCGGACGCACGCCCGCGCAAATCATCATCCGCTGGCACCTGGACATGGGTCTGATCGTGATTCCCAAATCGGCGACACCCAAGCGGATTGCCGAGAATTTCGATGTGTTCGGCTTCAAGTTGACTGCCGCCGACCTGGCAGCCATCGGCAGCCTTGATTCCCCACGTGGCCGCATAGGACCCAATCCGACTACCGCCCGCTTCTGAGCGCAATCATGAATAAGGCAAGTCCCATGGCAGCCGCATCGCCTTTTCGACACTCCCATGTCTTCCTGGGCGCTGGGCATGACCGGAACGAGCGCCGGACCTGGATCGTAATCGGATTGTGCGCGGCCATGATGTGCGCCGAGATCGTCGGCGGACTGCTGTTCGGCTCCATCGCGCTGGTCGCGGATGGCTTGCACATGAGTACGCACGCCGCAGCACTGCTGCTCGCGGCGCTCGCCTACACCTATTCCCGAAGACATGCCGAGGATCCGCGCTTCACCTTCGGCACCGGCAAGCTCGGCGATCTGGCGGGTTTCGCCAGTGCCATCATTCTGGCGATGATCGCGTTGCTGATCGGGTACGAGTCGGTCAGCCGCATTCTGGCCCCCGTGCCCATTCATTTCGCGCAAGCTCTCCCAATCGCCTGCGCCGGCCTGGTGGTCAATGTCGCGAGCGCATGGCTTCTGAGCAGCGGCGGTCATGGACACAGTCACAGTCACAGCCACAGTCACAGTCACAGCCACGATCATGTCCACGACCGGCCGCCACGCCTACCCATGCGGGCCGGTCACTTCCACGCCCACGCCCATCGCGACAACAACCTGCGCGCGGCCGTCACCCATGTGATTGCGGATGCGGCGGTTTCGGTTCTGGTCATCATCGGCTTGCTGATGGCGCGCGCATTCGGGTGGCTGTGGACGGATCCGCTGGCGGGAATCATCGGTGCCGCCGTGACGGCGAGTTGGGCCGTAAGTCTCATCCGCGATACCGGAGCCATCCTGCTCGACATGAACCCGGATCGGCGCATGGCCAGCAATCTGCGCCAGGCCATTGAAAGCGATGGTGACCAGGTCGCCGATCTGCACCTGTGGCGCCTCGGTCCCGGTCATCTCGGCGCCATCGTGTCGATTGCCACCCGCCACGGACGCGGGACCGACTATTACCGCGCGAAGCTGGCGCGATTTCCGGGCCTCTCGCATCTGACCATCGAGGTGCACTCAGGCGGCTGAGTGCGCTTGCGAACGGCTCATTTGGGACCACCCCGGGGGTTGGCCCCGGGGCGAGTGATGATTGCCGCCACCGATTACTTCGGCGGGATCTGGCTGCTGATGCCGTTTTCCTGCTTGTTCAGCACCCGTTGCTCAGGCTTCGTGATGTGGCCGCCGTTCTGACTGGCCATGTCACGCTCTTCCTGCCGCACTTGGTGATCTTCCGTGTGCGCGGTGGCCGCCTGACTCTTGGTCATGGTGCCGGCCTTCACATCGTTGTGAATACGGCGGTTCTGGTTGTTCAGCCGATGATTGACCTGGGTCCGGCGCGGATGATTCTTCTGCCAGGTGGTCTCGGCCGAAGCGGTTCCGACCACGCCCGCGAGCATTACCGCGGCGGCGGCGAAGGTCAGTGTCTTGCGAAATTTGTTTGACATATCAGTTGCTCCAGAAGCGTGGGTCATTGAGTCGTCAACTGCAGGCGAAACTTTCGCCTCACGAGGGGTAACAACGCCGGCCCGGGCGGCACGCTGACTTGGGTTACAAGTTATTAAAGGTTCGGAGGATGGCTAACCGAGGTCGGCGATGGCGGACGCGGGCACTTTGCCACGAGTGACCGCTACGCCCTCGCTGCGCAGGCGCCGTGCCTGTTCGCGAAAGTGCTTCGAACCGGGTGGAAACACGATACGACCGCCGGCACCGAGAATACGGTGCCAGGGCAGCGCCAGAGCGTCCGGCGCCATGCGCAGCGCATACGCCGTCATGCGCGCGCGACCCGGAAGTCCGGCCGCGCGCGCCACCTCGCCGTAGGTCGCAACCTGGCCGCGCGGCACGGACGCGATCACGTGCCAGATGTCCTGCAGTGCCGGATTATGCTCCGGCGCCGATTTGCGCCCGCGGCGCGCGGCACCGCGGGCCGGACCGAAGAGTTTGTGCGTGACAGGCATGCGGAAGGATTGTGCGCCGGAATCAATGGCCAAAAAAAACCCCGCCTGGGCGGGGTGATCTCGTCGCTTGCTTGCTTGCTTGCTGTGGAGGAGCAATTGTTCTGATTCTTGTCCGGTGTTCGGGGGCATGCGTCTGTGCCGCTGCCCCGTTTTTTTTGAATATCCAGCTGATCCGCCTGCGTTCTTCCTTCCCCGGCCAAAGGGGCCGTCGGTCCTAACGGCCTAAAGGGCCGCTTGTACGAATAGATAAGCAACGGCCATGCCAAAGCCCGAATTGTCCACCGCGATGTGACATCTTGTATCTGCGACGGGGGTCAACAGTGCCGAAGCTCGCTCTATGCGACCCTTTGCCTGCGCCCGACATGACAGAACGCAGGTTCGGTTGGTGCGGTGCGTGCGGGGGTGTCAAGATCATCGACACCCTTTCCTCCGGTTCGCGCCGGGCCGATGCTCTGGAAGTCGAGTAAGATATTGATATACATGGTAATTGACGTGTTGGTTGGGGTGTAAATGCTACCGACACGCAACCGCGGCGTTTGGGCGCCGGCCTGTCTCGCGGCTATCGCGATGTACTGTGCCGCCTGTTCCACGACCGCACACAAGCCCACGTCGCCGAGCCCACGAGTCCCGGTTTCCGCACCCGCCGCCCCGGTCGTCAATTCGCCGACGACCGCCTCGTCGGAGCCGGGCCTGGAACCCTTCACGCC
>JBARBG010000099.1:0-3316 GCA_049792815.1 Steroidobacteraceae bacterium
CATCTGGGACGGCGGCGGGTGTCGGTGCGCCAACTGGCGCGGCTGTATGCGGGCTGGCGTGCCGGCAACACGGAGCAGCGCCAGGCCATCGTCGAACAGCCCTGGCTGTATCTGGAGGTGGACGAGCAGCAGGGCGAGTGCGCGGCGCCCGCCGATCCAGGCACCGAGCGTGAGCAGCGCCTGCTGCGCGATCTGGGCGTGCTGGCCGCGATCTGCCGCCGCGTGCGTGAGGCGCTGCGGGAACGGGAGAGCGATCTGCCGTGGCCGAGCGTGTTGCGCTACGCGTGGCAGGAGGCGCAGGCCGGCTTTGCCGCCGTGCTCGCGGTGGTGGTGGAGGGTGGCCATGCTTGATCTGGACACCCGCCGCGCCATCTTCCAGCTCAAGACCCGCGGGCTGGGGCTGCGTGCGATCGCGCGGGCGCTCGCCATCTCGCGCAACTCCGTGCGGGCGGTGCTGGCGCTGGGCACCGCCGAGGTGCCCGCGATCGAACGCGAACAGCGCAGCGCGGTCCATCTCGACACGCTGCGGGTGCTGTACACGGAGTGCGCGGGCAACCGCGTGCGGGTGTGGGAAGAGGTCCAGAAGCAGGGCCTCGCCATCTCCTACCCGGCACTGACCGCGTTTCTGCGCCACCAAGGCGTCGGCGTGAAAGTGAAACAGCCCGCGGGCCAGTATCACTTCGCGCCCGGCGAGGAGATGCAACACGACACCTCGCCGCACGACGTGAAGGTCGGCGAGACAGTGCGCCGGCTGCAGTGCGCCTCGCTGGTCCTGTGCTACTCACGGATGATTTACGCTCGCGCCTACCCGGTCTGGAACCGCTTCCACGCCCGGCTGTTCCTGAGCGAAGCCATTGTGCACCTCAGCGGGGCGGCGGCGCGCTGCATGATTGATAACTCCTCGGTGATCATCGCCCACGGCACGGGCAAGGACGCGGTGGCGGCCCCCGAGATGGCCGCCCTGGCCGCGCGCTTCGACTTTCACTTCGTGGCACACGCAGTCGGCGATGCCAATCGCTCGGCGCGCGTCGAGCGCCCCTTCGACTACATCGAGCGCAATTTCTACCCCGGCCGCCGGTTCGGCGACCTCAATGATTTGAACACGCAGTTCGCCACCTGGTGCGCGCAGGTCAATGGCCGCTTTCGCAAACACTTCGGGTTCCGACCCAGCGAAATGCACGCCGCCGAACGGCCCCTGCTCAAGCGGCTGCCGCCCTACATCCCCGAGGTCTACGACCTGCACCAGCGCATGGTCGACATCGAGAGTTTCGTGCACCTGCACCGTAACCGCTACGAGGTCCCGCCCGCGCTCATCGGCCGGCGCGTCGAGGTGCGGGAGAGCACAGATCGGATGCGTATCTTCTGCGGCCCCACAGAGGTCGCCGTGCATGCGCGGCTGGAGCCGGGCCTCGACAAGCGCAGCCTGCTGCCCGAGCGCCCCGAGCGCCGCCGGGCTCGGCGCCAGCAGGAGTGCTTGCGCGAAGAGGTGGAGCTCAAGGCAGCCGGGGTGGAGTTTGGCGAGTTGCTCGGGCGGCTGCACGCCGCGCACGGGCGCGCCATCCGCCACGTCCGCACCCTGCACCGGCTCTACCTGGACTATCCCACCGACGCCTTGCGCAAGGCGATCGCGCATGCGCTCGGCTACGGGCTCACCGACCTGGGGCGGCTGGAGAAGCTGCTGCTCAAGCAGATCGCCGGCGACTACTTCCGCCTCACCCCACCCAGAGACAACGACGATGACAACCAAGAGAACTGACGACGATCTCGAACAGCTCTGTGCCTCGCTCAAGCTCAAACAGATCAGCAAGGTGCTCGATCGCGAGCTCACTCGGGCGGAAAAACAGGGCGCCACCGTGCGCGAGGTCCTCGCCCGCCTATTGCGCGAGGAGTACCTCTACCGGCGCGAGCAGTCGATGAAGTACCGCATCGATAGGGCGGACCTGCCGGAGCGCTTGACGCTGGAGACCTTTCCCTTCGATCAGCAGCCGGGCGTCAATCGCACCCAGATCCGCCAGCTCGCCGAACTCGACTTCATCGCGCGAGCGGCCAATGTGGTCTTCATTGGGGACACTGCAGTGGGCAAAACCGGCTTGGCGACTGGCATCCTGATTAAAGCGCTGGAGAACGGCTACCGCGGCCTCTTCGTCAAAGCCCAGGACCTCTTCGACGAGATGTACGCCAGCTTGGCCGATCGCTCCTCGCGCCGTTTCGTCAACCGCCTGCTGCGCATCGACGTATTGCTGATTGACGAGCTGGGCTATCTCAATCTGCGCCCGGAGCAATGCAATATCTTCTTCAAGCTTATGGAGGAAAGGTATCGGCGTAAGTCTACGATCATCACGACAAATTTGGACTACGAGCAGTGGTACGAATTCCTCGGGCAGAAGAGCATGGTCGACGCCCTGCTCAGCCGCTTGCGCCATCACTGCACCACCGTGCGCATCGCTGGCGCCTGCTTGCGTCCGCCCGAGGACTGAACGGCACAGACGCGCCGATGGAGCGCCCCCGCACCCCGCACCGCGTCACGCGGGAGCCGATCCGGCCCAACCGCGTGCGCCGCATTGGACCTGACGGCTTTGCCTTTGTCCCCAACCGCTTCCTGCGTGACGGTTTCTTCGCCGCACTGCGCCCTGCCGAGCGCGAACTCTATTGCCTGCTCGTCCTGGCGGGTGATCGGAACGGTGTGAGCTTCTATCACTACGACTCGCTCTGCTCGCTGCTGCAGATGGAGCTGGAGACGTACCTCCAAGCGCGCAACGCGCTCATCGAGCGCGATCTGATCGCCTTCGACGGCACGCGCTTTCAGGTGCTGTCGCTGCCCGAGCCTCCTACCACGCGAGAGCTGCGTACTCCGGAAGACTTTGCCGAGCACGATGGCGCTACCATCCGCGCCACGCTGCGTCGTTCCTTCCCTCGCGGCAGCGAACCCAACGACCGCACACCCTGATCGCCGATCACCGGCCCACCGAACCACACCAACCACATCAAAACCAAACGCCGAACCAAACCCTTCGTGAATCAGGATTTCCTTCCGCAATCCAAATTCGCGGGTGGGTCAGTTTTCACGAGCAGAACTGGGTCACTTCTCCCAAGCGCTGAAGCACTATCGATTGACGAACGACTACAAGCCGAAACCGGGGAAGGGGATCTACCGCCGATTCGCCGACTATAAGCACGAGTCCTCTCCCGAGCTGCACCCGTCGATTGAAGTACGGTATCGCCCCCCGAAGGCGCCTGTACCCGGCTTCCAGGTGATCTTCAGGGCGACGATGCGACAGTTGCTCGACCTGAACCACGTCGCCCCACTCGTTGATGG
>JBARBG010000100.1:0-39961 GCA_049792815.1 Steroidobacteraceae bacterium
GTTGCCTCGGTGCCGATCAGCGTCAGCAGCGAGCCGTTCGCGCCGGCGTCGTAAATGCCGTACATCGGATTGTGCGGATTGTTGTTGGAGTCATTCTGCGACATCGCGGCGATGGCCACGCCGTTGGTGCCGGCCTGCGCCGCGGTGGAGGCCATGGACTGGATCCCGCGCAGGATCGCGCCATCCGAATGCCAGGCAGCGCCCAGCGACGTGTCGATGAAATTGCCGCTGGGGCTGCCGGTGTTGGGCGAGTTGGGCAGCATGTCGCCGGGCAGTCCGAGCTTGCCGTAACCGGCCGTGGTCAGAAAATCCAGCTGGCCGCCGGCGCCGCCGATCAGGATCTCCGAACCATTGAGGTTCGCACCGCCCGTCAGGTCAAAGCAGATGAAGGGAATCTTGCCGGCGCCGTTGGTGATGATGCCGCAGGCGGCCTGCAGCTGCTGCACGTCCAAGGCCAGGTTTCCCGCACGCGCCACGCGCGGGTCGAAGGCGGCGACCAGCGCCGGGCCGCCGATCAGCACCGCGGAGCTCGACAGGAAGCCCGTGGCCATGAAGTCACGGCGCGTCACCGGCCGCGGATGGCTGCCCTCGTGGCGGATGGGCTCGTAGAGCTTGTGGCTGCGTGGCAGTTTCTTGCGAATAATCATACGGTCTCCAGAAGGTCCATGGCCCGCGTTACTGCACCAGCGTGGCGGCGCTGCCCAGCACGGCCGCGCACGCCGCCGTGGTCACGATGCCCGAGCGCCCCGGCGTGTTGGCGTAGGTGGACGGTGTCAGGTTCGTGATCAGTGAATCCAGCTCCGCCTGCACGCTGGCGAAGGTCGGCTGCGTCGCCAGGTTGGCATTGATGGTGCCGCCGACCAGGTTCACGTACAGGGCGTTGATCACCGCGTCGCGATTGCTGTTGGTGTTGATGGCCCCGGCAAAGTACGAGCCACCCTGGGTCGGATCGAAGCCCGCACCGAACACCGCCGTGCCGCGCGTGTTGACCATCTCGCTGCAGTAGGCCACTGCGAGCTGTGCAATCGCGGTCTGGTTGGCGGCCGAGAAGGCCGTCAGGTCCGGCACCGGCGGCAGCGCCGACTGCACGGTGGAGTAGACCGAGGTCACGTTGGCGTCCGTCATCGGCACACCGGTCACCTTGGCCATGGTCTGCGACAGGCGCTCAAAGGTGCGCACGCCCAGATCCGGTTCCGGCGGGCCGGGTACCGGCGCCGGTATGGCGACGGCCGGGTCGGTGTAGACATGGGTCTGGGAACCGATCTGCGCAAAGCTCAGGAAGAACTGATCCGTGGCAGGCCCGTTCTGCAGGGCGATCACCGCGCCGACGCTCGACAGCAGCTGTCCGCTGGTATTGCTGTAGTTGGCCGTCGTGATGGTCGTGTTCAGCGGAATGTAGCTCTGTCCCACCGTCGGTTCGGTGCCGTTGATGCCGATGCGGATGCCGTCAATGGGGATGCCATTGGGCGTCTGCGTGGGATCCAGACTGATGAAGGTCGGATTGCTGAACAGGTACGAGTAGTTGTCGTTCAGGGCGAGCGTCATCATGACGTAGCTTTGCGGTACGCCGCTGAGCTGGCTCACATCGAACAACATGAAGTACTTCTGCCCGACGCCCGCGGCATAGTTCTGCTGGATCTGCGCCAGGGTCAGGGCGCGGTTGTGGATCGCGACCATGCGCAGTTCGCCCTGGAACTGGTTGACGGTTCCGGAGGTCTCGTTGCCCACCACCAGCGCGAAGGTATTGTCCCAATTGGCCAGCGTGCCACCACCGGCGGCATCGACATCGCCGCTGTACACGCCGTCGACATACAGCTTGCGGCCGTTGACCGGATCGTAGGTCAGGACCACGTGCTGCAGGGCCGCCTGCGCCAGCATGCTGGTGACGTTGGTGACCAGTGCCGGAGCGCCATTGGTATCGGTGACGCTGCTGCGCACATTGGCCGCGTACGACATTGCATTCTGGGCCAGCGTGGCATCACGCAGCTTCGGGCCACCCGAGTAGCTGATGATGTTGGCGCCGGTCTGGGCCACGTTGGCCGGGGACACCCATGCCTCGAGGGTGAACTCGCCGGTGCTGGTGATCATGTTGTACAGCTTCTGGCTGCTCGTGGTCGTGCCCTGGGCCTTGGAGCCCGGCGCGAACACCACGCCCCACCCGGCATCCCAGGTGTAATTGCCAGTCAGGTTCAGATCCAGCTCCGGCTCAACACCGCTGGTGTCGTAGGCAATGGTGCCGGTGCCGGTCTTGAACTCGTACAGCGCGATCTGGCTGGTCGTGTAGCGGTTCTGGCCCGAGGCCACCGTACCGTCATACATGGTCAGCGCCTTGGAGATCACCAAGGACGGGTCCACGGAGGTGAGCGGAATGGGGTTGGCGAAGTTCTCGATCTGCGTGAGCATCGCCTGGGCGTCGACGGTGCAGTCACTCCAGCAGTTGTGGTGATCGGTCGCCAGGCGCGCGACGAAGCGCGACAGACAGGTGGTGGAGGTGGTAGTGACCACGCACGGCACCGGAGGATTCGCGTTGGTCGGATTGGCGTCGGCCAGGACGATCTTGGCCTGCGCGTCGGCATAGGCCTCGTTGACATCGGCGCTGGCAAAGTACGGCTGTTGCGGTGTCAGGGCCGTGGGCGCATGGCAGCGCGAGCACCACTGGGTCAGCACCGGATAGACCGTGGTCTGGAAGGTCGCGGGCGAGGTCGGAAAGGTCTTGGAGGTACCGACCGTCTCATCCGGCGGTGCGATCAGCTTGATGTTCTGACTGCCCGTGGCAGTGGAGCCGGCCCAGTTCTGGATCCACACGGTGATGGTGTCACCGCAGGCCGACGGGGACGCCAGCCAGCAGTTATGGCCGCCGGCGACCTTCTGCACCATCAGTGACTGATCCGGCTGCGCCAGGTTGACCACCGTGTTGGCAGCCTGGTACGCGAGGTTCACGTCATCGGTACGGGCGAACTGCGGTGACTGGCCACCCTGGGTGTGACAGCCGCCGCAGCGGTTGGTGGCCTTCACATTGGCCCACAGGCTGACCATGAAGGCCTGCACGTCGGCGGTTGCCGGCGGCGGACCGCTGTAGGTTGCGGCCTGGGCGACTGTCGTGACCGGGTTGGCCGTCGTCGCGGCGCCGCCGCTGCAGGCGCTGAGGCCGGCGAGCCCTGCAACTGCCGCCAGTGCGGCAAGGCGTCGCAGGCCGAAACGCGCGGTGTTCGAGACAATCCACTGTTGGTACTGATTCATGGCTGCCCTCAACTGCCCATGCAGTACACGGCTGCGGACGCAAACAGCGGCTTGTACTTGTAGCCGCCGGCTTTGAATGCACTGGACATGCTGGAAACCTGGTCCAGGTCAGGCTGGCTGGCCGGCGCGCGGTAACACACCGCCTGGAACACCTTCTGCGCCTGGCATTGTGCAAAGGCCGCGCTGCGACCCAGTTCCTGGCCCAGCGTCTTGGCACCGTTGCCACTGCCCGGCAGGGTCGGATCCCAGCCCAGCACCTGGTTCGGACCCTCGCGCCAGCGGTTGACCCAGCTGTCGTCGGGGGTCACGAAACCCTGCGGAAAATTACCGGTATTGATGTGGTACTTGGCCTGCGTCGTGCCCTGCGTGTACTGCAGCGCGCCGGTATTGGTGCCGTCGCCGACCGCGGTGCCCACGAAGTTGTAGTACGCGAAAGCCTGCGCCATCGGGTCCATGCCGCTGTGGCAGCCGATGCAGCTGTTGAGAAACACGCGACTGTCGCCGCCCGGTGAGCGGCTCACGTCCTGGCGAATGCGGTCCGGGGGCCGGGTGATGTCCTCCACCGTTTCCAGGTCATTGCACAGATGCGCAATCAGGGTGAAGCGGAACATGGCCCGGTTGGTGCCGTTGATGAAGAATGAAGAAGTCGAGGCGCGCGTCGTCATCAGGCCCGCCGTGGCGCCAGGGGCTATGCCGTAGACGCCCGACTGCGTGGCGGCAGTCAGGGTCGAGAACATATCAACGCCCTGGGACTCGGCCGTGGCGTAGTGATTGTTGTCGCCCGTTGAGGGCGCGGGCAGGCCGGGAGCATTGCTCACGTAAAGAATGTCGGCCGACAGCGCCGTGCTGAAATCCACGTCATCGCGGACCATGCCGATGAAGGTCGCCACATAGTCATTGAGCGGCGCGAACACCGTCTGGTCGCGATTGGTCCATGGCATCGCGAAATTCTTCAGCGTGGTGTTGTAGAACGGCGGCGCCTGCAAGGCGATGTTCGCGGCACTGGTCGGATCGCCACCCTGAATGAAGGTTGCCATCTGACTCAGCTCCGTGGCATTCGGCGGCACGCCGGCGATGCGATCGAAGATGCGCTTGGCCTGTTCGTTGGGGCCAGCAGCGGCGGGCAGCGCGCACAGCGCGGCAACCAGCGTCACCAGCGCTCGCGTGCCGGCTGCCCGGCGTGCGGATCGGAAGGTCTGCTTCGTGCTCATGGGACGCCCTGTCTCCACCGTTGTACCTATGTGCGTGGCGGACTATACGCACGGGGAACCACTGTCCAGAATGTCTCAAGAGGCCGACGTCGCGTCGCGCAGACATCCCCGCAGTCAGCCGCTGCGGCTATGCTGAGCCCCGTAAGACCCCATAAAGGCGTCCTATACTGTGGGTGCAGGCGATCAGGGTTGGGGTCAACTGTTCACAGCTGTGACGCAATTGGCACAACTGTCAACGCAGCAACGCGGATTACGTAATATGTTGCCTGGGTGCGAATCGGAGCCCGCCGTGCGCGCTGAAGCGAACCTGAAACCATTCTCGTTGTTCCTGCACTGCGCGCTGGCGTGCGCTGCGGCCTTGATCCTGGCCGCCTGCAGCAGTGGCGCCGGCAGCATCCAGACCGCCAGCGGCCAAGCTGCCGATCCGGCGACCATCGACTTCCCGATTTTTTATGTGAAGCGTTACGCCGACCCGACGCAGGCCCAGGCCGCGGCCATGGATCTGCGCATGCTGCGCTTCGCGATCCCGTCCGCGGATCTGTACATGCGCAGCCGCGCGGCTCCCAGCGGTACCGAAACCAACATTACGGCGCGCATCACCGGCACCGGCTCCCCGACAGCCGCGAACTATGACATCAAGGATGTCAGCGTCTCGGCGGATGGCACCGCCATCCTGTTTGCCATGCGTGGACCGCTGACCAAGAACATGCAGCAGGACAAGGCGCCCTCCTGGCGCATCTGGCAGTACGTCATCGCCACCGATGCCTTGAGCCCGGTCGTCAACCCCGCCACCGACCCGGATCCGCTGACGGTCAATGATGTGTCACCGCAGTTCCTGCCCGATGGCCGCGTGGTCTTCACCACCACCCGGCAGCGCCAGGCGGAGGCCATCCTGCTGGATGAAGGCAAGCCGCAGTTCATCGCCCAGGATGAGGCGCGCACCGAACCGGCCTTCGTACTGCATGTCATGAACGGCGACGGCAGCAACATTCACCAGATCTCCTTCAACCAGAGCGACGATCGCGACCCCACCGTGCTGGCCAACGGCCGGGTCATGTGGAGCCGCTGGGACGACGCGCCGGGCAAGGATGGCATGCACCTGTACAGCGCCAACCCCGATGGCACCGACCTGCAGCTGCTGTATGGCGCCAACAGCCATGCCACGGGCACCACGGCCGACGGCCTCAACAACAACGTCATCGAATTCGTGAAGACGCATGAGATGCAGGACGGCCGCATCCTGGCGCTGGTTCGTCCCTACAGCTACGCCAATGTCAACGACACCGGCGGCGACCTGATCATCATCGACACCACCAACTATGTGGAGAATACCCAGCCGGCGCTGGCGGGATCCTCCCAGACCGGCCCGGCACAGACCCTGGCCACCAGCAATCCGGTGCTCACGGTTCCCGGGCCTTCCCCGGGCGGCCGCTTCTATGCGGGCTATCCGCTGTGGGACGGGACCGGACGCATCCTCGTGAGCTGGACGCAGTGCCGGCTGCAGACCGCCACGTCGAGCGCGCCGCAGGTGTGCAGCTCCGCGGCCCTCGCCGACCCCACCGCGCAGTCGTCGCCGCCGCTGTACAGCGCGTGGATGTTTGATCCGTCGGCAAACACCCTCCAGCCGGTGATGCAGCCCGTGGCCGGCGTCATGATTACGGACCTGGTGGCGGCCCAACCACGCACGCTGCCGGCAGAAATCGTCGACCAGCAACCCGGCGTGACGCTGGACCAGGACCTGTACAACGCCGGCGTCGGCGAGATCGACATCCGCAGCGTCTATGACTTTGATGGCGTTGACACCGCCAAGCCCAGCACCCCGGCGGTGGCCAACCCGGGCGTGACGCCGCCGAACATGCGCCTGGCGCGCTTCATACGGCTGGAAAAGCCGGTGTCGATTCCGGACCCGAAGACCTTGAAACTTGACCCCGCGGCCTTCGGCGTCACCAACTACATGCGTGAAATCCTCGGCTATGCGCCGGTACAGCCCGACGGCTCAGTGGTCATCCAGGTACCCGCCTACGTGGCCTTCCAGATCAGCATCCTGGATGCGACCGGCAAGCGCATCACCCCGGTCCATGACGCCTGGCTGCAGGTCGTTCCGGGCGAGACCGTGCACTGCAATGGCTGCCACACCCCGGCCGCGCAGCAAATGCCGCTGCCCGGCCAGATGGCGCTCTCGCATGGCCGCTTCGGCGCCTTCAATTCGGCCTATGCGGGGGGCAGCGCCTCGGTGCCCTTCACCAACTCGCTGGCGGCCTACACCACCATCACCGGCACCACCGAACCGCTGGTGCCGACGACGACGGGGCAGACCATGGCCGAGACCCTGGGCGTTGCGAGCTGCGCCGGGGACACGCCGCATTGCCTGCGCAACATGCCCAGTGTGAACCTGGTGTACACGGACATCTGGACCAACACGGCCGCCGGACTCACCGCCGGCACACCCATCGCCCTGGCCTATGATGCGACCCTGACCAGCAATATCACGTGGCAGCTTCCCACCTCCATAAACTGCCTGATCGCCTGGTCATCGACCTGCCGCATCATTCCCAACTACAACGAGCAGATCCAGCCGTTGTGGACGGTGTCGCGCACCTACGTCGGCGGGGTGGCGGCGGGCACGACCGGTGCGTGCACCACGTGCCACGGACCACTAGGCGCGGGCGGCGTGCCACAGGTGCCGGCGGGCGTCACCCAGCTCGATCTCACCAGCACCGCCTCCAATGAGGAACCGCTGCAGCCGGTCTCTTATCGTAGACTGCTGTTTGCCCACAACGAGCAGGCCATTATGATGGGCGTGCTGACAGACGTGCTGGTCCCAGGTCCCATTGATCCGACCACGGGTCTGCCGACGCAGGTGCCGGTCAGCATCGGGCCGCCGATGAACGCCGGCAATGCACTAGGTTCGACACAGTTCTTCAATGATTTCGCGACCGGTGGAACCCACGCGGGATATCTCAGCCCGGCGGAGCTGAGGGTGATTACCGAGTGGCTGGATATAGGGGCTCAGTATTTCAACAATCCATTCGACCCGGGTGCGCCCCTCGATTGACGGTTACCGGCGTTGCGTGCGCTTATGCGCCATGGCCGCGCTGCTGATCTGCCTGGCACTGACGCTCGCCCCGCGGCCGGTGCGGGCGGCCGGCGCGTACCTGCAGGTGTTCGTGCGTGCCCCGTACCTGGAGCTGCACACCGGCCCGGGCCGGGGCTACCCGGTCGTCAATGTCGCGGAGCGCGATGCCAGCGTGGACGTGCTCAAGCGCTACACGGACTGGTTCAAGGTGCGTACCACCAGCGGCGTGGAAGGCTGGGTCTCGGCGCACGACATGGAGCAGACGGTCCTGGCCGATGGCACCGCCTTTCATTACGACGTGGGCGACCTGAGCGCCTTCACGTCCCATCGCTTCGAGGCCGGCGCCTTCCTTTACGGCGATTACGGCGGCGCCTCGGCGGTTTCAGTCTATGGCGCCGTGTTCGCCAATCCCAATCTGTCCGCGGAACTGTCGCTCGGGGAATTCCTGGGCACGGCCTCGGATGGCACCACGCTCGACCTGGGCCTGGCCCATATCTTCTACCCGCAGGCGCGCTTCGCCCCGTTCGTCATGCTGGGCACCGGCGTGGTGCGCATCGAACCCAAGGCCACCTTGGTGCAGCCCACCGACCGCACCGAGCAGTCCGCCTATGTGGGCGGTGGCCTGCGTTACTACCTGACGCGGCGCTTCTTCCTGCGCGGCGAGTACAAGGAACACATCATTTTCACCAACCGCAATCAAAACCAGCAGGTGGACGAATGGAAATTCGGCTTCGCATTCTTCTTCTGACACTGCTGCTCGGGCTTGGGGGCAGCCTGTCGGGGTGCGCGACGCTGCGTCATCTGTTCGGCCATGGCGCAGCCCCGCCCGCGACCTCCGAGGCCCCCGCGGACGCCGGCGCCAGTACCGACCGGGCCACCGAGGATGAGAGCACGCCGCCGCGCGTCATCGAACCTGAGGTGGAGCGGCGCAATGTCAAGGTGCCGCGGATCAAGTCCCAGGACATCGAAGTGGGTGGCTACCTGGGGACCTTGAATATCGAGGATTTCGGGGCCCACCGGGTCTTCGGGGTGCAGGTCGCCTACCACGTCACAGAGGACTTCTTCTTCCAGGCCGAGGCCGGACGCTCCAAGGCGGGGCGCACCAGCTTCGAAACCCTGAGTGATATTTCCCTGCTTACCGACAATGAGAGATGGTTCAAGTACTACGACATGTCAGTAGGCTACAACTTCCTGCCTGGCGAGGTCTTCATCGGTCGCAACCACGCCATGACGAGCTCTTTCTACATCCTTGCGGGTGTCGGCGCGACGGACTTTGGCGGTGACTCCAAGTTCACCGGCAATTTCGGCGCCGGCCTGAAGGTCCTGCCGACGGACTGGCTTGCAGTTCACGTCGCCGTGGAGGACCGGGTGTTCAATTCGGACCTGTTGGGTGTGAACAAGCTCGCCAGCAACCTCGAGGCCCACCTGGGCCTGACCGTATTCTTTTAGGAGCGCTGCAACATGCTCAAACGATGGACGATATCGGGCCTGCTGGCCCTGACGCTGATTCTCTGCCGCGCGGCCAGCGCCGGCGACGCACCCGCCCCCGGCTTTACCCTGCCGGCCCGCGGCGGTTCGACCATTCAGCTGTCCCAGTTCAAGGGCCAGGTGGTCATGCTCAACTTCTGGGCCAGCTGGTGCGTGCCCTGCCGGCAGGAAATGCCGCTGCTGGAAACCATCTACAAGAAATACAAGCCGCTGGGCTTCACGCTGATCGGCGTGAACGTCGAACCTGATCAGAAGGATGCGGAAGGCTTCCTGAAGCAGACTCCGGTCAGCTTCCCGGTGCTGTTTGACGCCAAGAGCCAGGTCAGTGGTCTATATAATGTGCAGGTCATGCCCACCACCGTGTTCATCGACCGCAAGGGCAATGTGCGGCTGGTGCATCAAAGCTACCAGCCCGGCGCCGAAAACCTCTACCTGGATCAGATTCGCACGCTGCTGCGGGAGTGACCATGCGCATCGCACGAAGGGCACTGGGTCTGGCCGCAGCTGCGGGGCTGATGGTGCAACTGTGCGCCTGTACGCCCATCCAACCCTGGGTGAAGCCCTACGAGCGCGAACGTCTGGCCGACCCCATCATGTCCTTCGACCCCAACCCGGTGTCCTCGGCCTACATGGATCACGTGTTTGAAGTGCGTGCGGCGGCGCGCGGCGGCAGCGGCGCGGCGGGCGGCGGCTGCGGATGCAATTGAAGGCTTCATATGGGCGTCCGGGGCGCTGGCTGGCCCCGGCGGCCCTCGCGACCGTGTGCGGTCTGTACTGCGCGGCCAGCCGCACCGATGTGCTGCCGGAGGACCGGGTCGACGCCCTGGCGACCCATTACAGCGGCGGCGGCCAGGATATCAACGGGCTGTCCTTCCTGGTGCGCAAGAAGGTCGGCGACCACGTGTCCTTGTCCTACAACCACCTTGAGGACATCGTGTCCGGCGCGTCGATTGACGTGCGCACCTCCGGCGCCAGTCCCTACCGCGAAACGCGCACTCAGGATGGCCTGAACGCCGAGATACTGTACGGCAAGACCACCTATACCGTCGGGGTCACTCACAGCTACGAGCCGGACTACCGCTCAAACACCGCCAGCTTCGGCATCAGCCAGAGCATGTTCGGTGATCTGACCACCGTGACCATGAACTATCGGCGCACCTGGAACGACGTCTTCAAGATGGAGTGCCTGGTGGACGACAAGGACCTCCACTACCCCTGCGTCGCAAAGGTCCATGATCCCGCCTTTGGCAGAAAAGACATGGACGAGCGCTCCTACGGCGTGGGCCTCACGCAGATCCTGACTCGCAATTCCATCCTCGCGGCGAACTTCGAGGTGATCACGGATGAGGGCTGGCTGAGCAATCCCTATCGCCCCATCATGTATGCGCAGGCCGGTGGTTCAGGTTTCGCCCTGGGATCGGAAGTGGATCCGAGCACCCGCACCAGCAATGCCCTGGGGCTGGACTACAAGTATTTCCTGCCCTGGCGGGCCGCGTTGGACCTGCAGTACCGCTATTTCGAGGACACCTGGCATATCCGCTCGCACACCGCGCAGCTGTCCTACACCCAGCCGTGGCGCAACTGGACCTTCGACGGCAGTTTCCGCTTCTACAAGCAGAGCCAAGCCGACTTCTACAGCGACCTGTTCGCTTCGGCCAATCAGCAGAACTTCATGTCGCGCAATCGCGAGCTGTCAGCCTTCAACAGCTTCACCATCGGCACCGGCGCGGCCTACGAGTTCCACATCCCCGATGCACCCTGGATCTCCCGCAGCACGGCGAACATCCGCTTCGATCACTTCCTCTTCGACTACAAGGACTTCCGCGACGCCTTGCTGATCGATCCGGCCAAGGGCATAGTCGCCGGCGCCGAGCCGCTGTACTCCGTGGGACTCAATGTGATGCAGGTGTTCCTGTCGGTTTATTACTGAGGCTCACTTCGCGCCCGCATCGGGTTTTTCCGGGTTCTCCAGGCCCTTCGAGTACCAGACCTTGCGATCCGGCGTGATGGCGACGGCGTCGACATCCGCCAGGGTATTGATGAAATCGAGCCCCTCCTTCACCCCCATCACGAACACGCTCTTGGTGAGCGCATCGGTGCGCGTGGCGTAGGGAGCGATGATGGTGACGCTGCGCACCACGTGCGGGGACTTGCCGGTCCTCGGATCCAGGATGTGGTGGTAGCGCACGCCACCCTCGTCAAAGAAGCGCTCGTAGTCGCCGGAGGTGGAGAATGCGGTATCGGCCAGGGGAATTCTCAGAATCGTCCGGTTGCGGTCGTCCGGATCGCGGATGCCGATGATCCAGGGTTTGCCGAAGCGGTCGCCGATGATGCGCGAGTCCCCGCCGGCATTGACCATGGCCCGGGTGATCCCCAGGCGCTGCAGCACGGCGATGCCCCGATCGACAGCGTAGCCCTTGCCGATGCCGCCGAAATCGATGCGCACGCCGGGATGGTCGAAGAAAATGGTCTCGCCGGCGCTGTCCAGGTGGATGTGCCGGTAGTTGCTCTCCGGCAGCGCGGCGGCGATCTGCGCCTCGCTGGGACGGATGTGTTCGGGATAGTTGTACATGTACCCGACGCTCGCATAGGTGATGTCGAAGGTGCCGCGCGTCAGCTTTGAATAGTCGATCGAGGTGGCGATCAGATCGAACAGCTCCTTGGAGATGCGCATCGGCGCCTTGGCGGCCAGGTCGTTGACCTGCGACACCTCGCTTTGCGGCTTGAAGGTGCTGAACTCGTTGTCGATGCGCCGCATCTCATCAAAGACCGCCGCAATCGCCGCCTCGCCCTTGAGGCGGTCCTCGGTCCACAGTTCCACATCGCAGCGCGTCCCCATGATGGGGGCGTCGCGATAGATCCACTCGGCCTGGGCGGGTGTCCACGCGCTCGCGCACGCCAGCGCGGCCAGCAGCCCGGAGGTACGGACGAGCCTCCGCAGGAGTTTGGACTGCGACGCTGCTATTGAGTTCACTGCTGAAGCCTCCTACTGCATGCCCGGCTGGAGTAAGCTTGGCACAGTTCAACTCAAGGATCCCGCGCATGCGAACATCTGCCCTGCTGGCCACTCTTGCCCTGGTGATCACCAGTGTCGCAGTACACGCACAGGGGCGCGAAGAAGCGCGCCTGCTGACGGCAAACCAGATCCTGAACGAGGCGATGGGTTCGCCCGACCAGTTCGTTCCCACGCGCCTGCTGGAACGCGCCTATGGCATCGCCATCGTGCCAGATGTCACCAAGATCGCCTTTTTCTTCGGCGGCCGCCGCGGCAACGGCGTGCTGGTGGCCCGCGATCCCAGCGGTCACTTCAGTGATCCGATCTTCGTCAACCTGACCGGCGGCAGCATCGGCTTCCAATGGGGCGTCACATCCACGGACGTAATCCTGGTCTTCACCACCAAGCGCAGCATCGACCGCATTGCCAGCGGGCAGCTGACTCTGGGCGCGGATGCCTCCGTGGCGGCGGGGCCCGTCGGCCGCGCGGCTTCGGCGGGCACCGACCCGACCCTGTCGGCCGAGGTCTACTCCTACTCGCGCAGCCGGGGCCTGTTCGCCGGCATCGCGCTGGACGGCAGCGCCCTGACCATCGACAACAACGCCGATGCGCGCTTCTACGACAAGGGCGTGGTCAATGCCTACGACATCATCGGCGGCACTGTCAGGACCAACAGCGATGTCGCCAAGCGCTTCATGGACACCGTGGCCCGCACCACGGGCTCGAGCGCGCAAGCGCCGGCCGCGCCGGCTCCGGTAAGCACCGCGCCGGCCACGAACCCGGGCGCCGGCGCGCAGACCTTCCCGCTGTCTGATCCGAAACCAGGCCAGGAGCCGCAGTCGCATTGAGTTTCCGGTCCGTGGCGCGGGTCGGTGCGCTGATCCGCCGCAACCTGCGCGAGCTGCGCGGCCAGTTGCGCTACCGGCTGGGTCTGGTGCTGCAACGGCTGTTGGGCCGGCGGCACACGGCGACCCGACTGGATGCGCCGCAAATCCACTCGATACTCATCGGCCGCATCAACGGGCGGCTGGGCAACACGCTGTTCCTGACGCCCATGATCGCGCGCATCCACGCACTGCTGCCCGATGCCCGAATCGACCTGGCGCTGTCCTATCCGCATGCGCCGGCGCTGCTGGCGGGGCTGCCCGGTGTGCGGCAGATCATTCTCTTCCCGCACAAGGGCCGCGGTCTCATCACCGGGTACTGGCGCGCCTTGCGTCAGCTGCGCGCCACGCACTATGACCTGGCTGTCGACCCCACTGCGTTCTCGACCAGCGGGCGTCTGCTCCTGTCACTGGCGCGGGCCCGCTTCCGCCTGGGCTTCAGCCTGCCCTCGCAGTGGGCCGCGCTCACGCACGCCGTGCCGCTGCCGGCCGGCACCATGCATCAGGGCCGCCAGCCGGCGTATCTGCTGACCACGGCGCTGGGCGCGGCCTGGGACCCGACGCTGCGCCTGTGGCTGCCCCTGCGCCCTGATGAGATCGCCGCGGGTCGCGCGGCCGTCACTGCCGCCTTGCTGGCGGCACATGCGGCGCTCACGCCCGGCAGCGCGCTGGTCGGCTACTTCGGCCATGCAACGGGCCTCAAGAGCCTGGCGCCGGACTGGTGGGTGCGTTTCTGGCGGGCCTTCCTGGAGCTGCAGCCGCAGGTCATTCCCGTGGAGTTCCTGCCGGGCATCACCACGCCGCCCACGGTCGCGGGCTTTGCGACGCTGCACCTGGCCTCGCAGCGGCAGCTGACCGCCGCCATCGCGACGCTGCAGCTGTTCGTATCGGCCGATGCGGGTCCCATGCACCTGGCCAGCACCACCGACACTCCCACCATGGGCCTGTTCAAGGTTACCGACGCCGCGCTGTATGGTCCGCTGAAGGCAGTTGATCGCAGCATCGAGGTGGCGCAGCTGACGCCGGAGGAAGTGGCCGCAAGAATCAGTGCGGTTTGGTCAGTGCCCGTCAACGAATAGCGGCAGGGTCTGCCGCGCATCCTGCACCTGGGCCTGCGCCGGGGGCCGGGCAGTGCCCGGCAGCGCCGGAAAATATGCCTGGGCAATGCTGGCGTGGACGTCTATCAGGTATACCTGCAGATGATCGATGAGCTGGTGCAGGCCCTGCTGATCAAGCTCAGCGAAACTCGCCTGCGCGAGGAAGCGGTGGGCACCGGCCAGGGTGTCCAGCACCCCGGAACTGCGCGGCAGGGTACGCAGGGACAGTTCGACCTGCTGCAGGCAGAACCGGCAGGAGCGCGGAAACTGCGCATCGCGCAGCGCGAAATCCAGGGACTCGACGCGACTGACGCGGGCACGGCGGGTCTGCCGGTACATGTGCTGCCCGGACAGCGAGCGCAGCACGCTGATCCACTGGATGGTCTGGAACGGGTCCAGGTCCGAGGTCGCCGCGGGCAGGATCTGCGCCGAGCGCACATCGACAATGCGGCTGGTCATGTCCGCCCGTTCCAGGTTGCGCCCGACGAGCATGAACGTGTACGCATCGGTGCGGCTCATGGTGCCTTCGAGGACCCCGGCCAGGGTCTGTGACACCACGACGATGCGCTTCAGGAAATCATGGCGCGTGCGCCGGTTCAGCCCCGAGGGCAGGCCGACGGTGAACTCCTGGAAGAACTCATTGAGGATTTCCCAGGCCTCGGTCGGCAGGATGTCGCGCAGGGTGCGGGCATTCTCCCGCGCCACATTCAACGAAGCGCTGATGGATCCGGGGTTCTGTGCGTCCGCGAGCAGGAACTGGACGATTTCGCGCTCGTCACTGCGCCGCTTCTGCGCATCGAATTCGGCGCGGCTGCCGGTGATGTCGATGAGCGGCAGCCAGCCCAGTGCGTAGCCGCGCTGCAGGTCCAGCAGCAGGTTGGCATTGACGCTGATGAGGCGCGCGGTGTTCTCGGCGCGCTCCAGGTAGCGTGCCAGCCAGTAGATGTTCTCGGCGACACGGGCGAGCACGGCGCGTTAAACCTCCGTATCCACGATCCAGGTGTCCTTGCTGCCACCACCCTGGGAGGAGTTTACGACCAGCGAGCCCTTGCGCAGCGCGACCCGTGTCAGACCCCCGGTCGTCACATAGGTCGCGGGTCCACTGAGAATGAAGGGCCGCAGATCCACATGCCGCGGCTCGAGCCGGTCGCCGACGAAGGTCGGAACCGTCGACAGGGTGATCACCGGTTGGGCAATGAAATTGCGGGGCGCGGCCTTCAGCTGCGCGGCGAACTGCGCACGCTCGCGCTGCGTGGACATCGGACCCATGAGCATGCCGTAGCCGCCCGAGCCATCTACCGGCTTCACCACCAGCGAATCAAGGTTGGCCAGCACATGTTCCAGTTCATCCGGTTCGCCGCAGCGCCACGCGGGCACGTTGGGCAGGATCGGCGTCTCATCCAGGTAGTAGCGGATCATGTCCGGCACGTAGGTGTACACCAGCTTGTCATCGGCGACTCCGGCCCCGGGGGCGTTGGCCAGTGCCACCTTGCCGTTGGCCCAGGCGCGCATCAGTCCGGGCACGCCAAGCGAGGAGTCCGCGCGGAACGCATCAGGGTCCAGGAAGTCATCATCGATGCGCCGGTAGATGACATCCACGCGCTGCGCGCCGCGCGTGGTCTGCATGTAGACACAGTCATCAGCCCCCACCGCAAGGTCACGGCCCTCGACCAGCTCGCAGCCCATCTGCCGCGCGAGGTACGCATGCTCGAAATAGGCGGAGTTGTAGATGCCCGGGGTGAGCACGACCACCTCGGGTCGATCCTGCGGGCGCGGTGACAGCGCCGCCAGCATGTCATACAGCTGCGCCGGATAATCGTCCACGGGCAAAATCGCCGCGCTGTCGAACAGCTCGGGGAACACCCGTTTGACGACCTGGCGGTTCTCGATCATGTAGGAGACACCGGAGGGCACCCGCAGATTGTCCTCCAGCACGAATACCGTGCCGTCGGCGCCGCGGATGAGGTCCGATCCGCAGATGTGCGCCCAGCAGCGCGCCGGCGGTGACACGCCCATGCAGTTGGGCCGGAAGTTGCGCGATGAGGCGATGATGCCGATCGGCATGATGCCGTCCGCGATGATGCGCTGCTCGTGGTAGATGTCGTCGATGAAGCGGTTGATTGCCGCGACACGCTGCCGCAGGCCGGCATCGATGCGCGACCACTCCTTGCGCGTGATGGTGCGCGGGATGATGTCGAGCGGCCAGGCACGGTCAATCGAACCGCCCGCCTCGTGATACACCGTGAAGGTGATTCCCATGGCCCTGATGGCCAGTTCCGCGGCCTGTTGGCGCAGACCGATCTCGGCTCCATCCAGCTCCGTGAGGTAGCGGGCGAGCGCGCGCCCGGCAACGCGCGCGCCGCCTCCTGGGCCGATCAGCTCATCATGCAGGCCGGGAGCGGAATACGAAGTCCAGTCAATGCGCATGTCATCTCGAGCACGCCGTCGCTGCAACATACCAGTGCAGGTGCACGGCGTTCAAACAATAAGACGCAGTCGCTGTGACTTGGTGCGTGATGTGCCAAATTGGTGCGAACGGGCCGGTGCTCCGGGCCCGTATAATGGGCACTTACGGATAATCCTAAGTCGCGCCGGAGACCTACGTGTCGATTCACATCGCCCTGAACCATGTCACCCACTACCGCTACGACCGGCCCGTAGCCCTGGGGCCGCAGGTCATAAGGCTGCGCCCGGCGCCTCATTGCCGCACCCGCATTCTTTCTTATTCGCTGAAGGTCACTCCGGCCAAGCACTTCGTCAATTGGCAGCAGGACCCCGAGGCCAACTATCTCGCGCGCCTGACCTTCTCCGACCGCAGCCGCGAATTTCGGGTCGAAGTGGACCTGGTCGCCGAGATGGCGGTGCTCAATCCCTTCGACTTCTTTCTCGAGCCCTATGCGCAGAAGTTCCCGTTCAAATATGAAGAGGCCGAGCAACGCGATCTGGCCCCGTACCTGGCGCGATTGCCATTGACACCACATTTTCAGGACTACCTGGCGCGGATCCCGCGCAAGGAAGTCGTGACCATCGATTTCCTGGTGGCGTTGAACCAGAACCTGGCACGTGACATCCGCTACCTGATCCGCATGGAACCGGGCGTGCAGACTCCCGAGGAGACACTGCAGAAGGGTTCCGGCTCCTGCCGTGATTCCTCCTGGCTGCTGGTGCAGCTGCTGCGGCATCTGGGTCTTGCGGCACGCTTCGCCTCCGGTTACCTGATCCAGCTGGTCGCCGATGTGAAGTCGCTGGATGGCCCATCGGGACCTGTGCAGGATTTCACCGACCTGCACGCCTGGTGCGAGGTCTATCTGCCCGGCGCGGGCTGGATTGGACTTGATCCGACCTCGGGCCTGATGGCCGGCGAAGGGCATATTCCGCTGGCCTGCACCCCGGAGCCCTCGGCGGCGGCGCCGATTTGCGGACGGGTCGAAGACTCGGAAGTGCGCTTCGAGCATCACATGCGGATCGATCGGATCTGGGAGGCGCCGCGCGTGACGCTGCCCTACAGCGAGGCGCAATGGGAGCAGATCGAATCCCTGGGCCATGAGATCGACCACGAGCTTAAGTCCCACGACGTGCGGCTCACCATGGGCGGTGAGCCCACGTTTGTGTCCATCGATGATCCGGATGGGGCCGAGTGGAATACGACGGCGCTGGGGGATGAGAAACGCCGTATCGCGGGCGAACTCTATCACCGCCTGCGCCGTCACTACGCGCCGCGGGGCCTGGCGCACTTCGGCCAGGGCAAGTGGTACCCCGGCGAGCCGCTGCCGCGCTGGTCGCTGAACTGTTTCTGGCGCAAGGATGGCGAGCCGATCTGGGCCAACCCCGAGCTGCTCGCGGACGAGTCCGTCGACTACGACGTATCGGCGCAGACCGCGCAGCGCCTGCTGGCGCTGGTCGCGGAGCGCTTGGGGATCACGGCACAGAACATCCTGCCCGCCTATGAGGACGCCTTCTATTATCTGTGGCGCGAACGGCGTCTGCCCGCCAACGTCGATCCCTTGGCTTCGAACCTCGACGATGCGCAGGAGCGCGCCCGACTGGCGCGGCTGTTTGAACACGGCCTGGAGCGCGCCGTGGGTTACGTGATGCCGGTGGGCCGCAACCCGGCCAGCACGCGCTGGCAGACCGGGCCGTGGTTCCTGCGCGATGACCGCTGCTACCTGGTGCCCGGCGATTCGCCGCTGGGCTACCGGCTGCCGCTGGACTCACTGCCCTGGGTGAAGCCGGGCGACTATCCCTCGGTTCATCTCCCCGATCCCCTGCAGGTGTTCCCGCCGCTCCCCGCGTCGGCCGACATCCGCAGGCAGCTGCCGCGAAACGCGCGCGCGCCCGCCATGGTGAGCGCGCCGCGTAAGCCGGAACCACAGCAGTCCGCGGACTGGATCACGCGCACCGCCCTGTGCGCCGAGCCGCGCGATGGCGTGCTGTATGTGTTCATGCCGCCTCTCGAGCAGCTGGAGGAATACCTCGAGCTGGTCGCGGCCGTGGAAAGCGCGGCCGAGTCGCTGTCGCAGCCGCTGATCATCGAGGGCTATGAGCCACCGAAGGATCCGCGCCTGCAGCGTTTCAGTGTGACCCCTGATCCGGGCGTCATCGAGGTCAACATCCATCCCTCCGGGACCTGGGACGAGCTGGTGGAGCACACCACGCATCTGTATGAACAGGCCCGCCAGTCACGCCTCTCGAGCGAGAAGTTCATGCTCGATGGCCGGCACACCGGCACCGGTGGCGGCAATCACTTCGTGCTCGGCGGCGCCACCGCCCCGGACTCGCCGTTCCTGCGGCGCCCCGACCTGCTGCGCAGCCTGGTGTCCTACTGGCACAACCATCCCTCGCTGTCGTACCTGTTCTCCGGGCTCTTCATCGGTCCGACCTCGCAGGCGCCGCGCACCGACGAGGCGCGCAATGACTCGCTGTACGAACTGGAGGTGGCGTTCAGCCAGGTGCCGCGGGCCGGTGAGGAGTGCCCGCCGTGGCTGGTTGACCGGCTGTTCCGCAACCTGCTCACGGATGTGACCGGCAACACCCACCGCGCCGAGTTCTGCATCGACAAGCTGTATTCCCCCGATGGACCCGCCGGGCGCAACGGCCTGCTGGAGCTGCGCGCGTTTGAAATGCCGCCCCACGCGCGGATGAGCCTCGCGCAGCAGCTGCTGCTGCGCTCGCTGGTGGCGCGCTTCTGGCAGACCCCCTACGAGCCTGCGCGGCTGGCACGCTGGGGCACCGAACTTCACGACCGCTTCATGCTGCCGTATTTCGTTGCCCAGGACTTTGCGGACGTGATCGCCGAACAGAATGCAGCCGGCCATGCACTGCGCAGCGAGTGGTTCGCGCCGCATTTTGAGTTCCGCTTTCCCAAGTACGGCGACTTCGCAGCCTTCGGCGCCGAGGTCGAACTGCGCACCGCGCTGGAACCCTGGCATGTCATGGGCGAACAGGGCGCCCCGGGCGGCACCGTCCGTTACGTGGATTCATCGGTGGAACGGCTGCAGGTGAAGGTGACCGGCCTGGCGCCGGATCGGCATGCCATCACCTGCAATGGCCGGCGCGTGCCGCTGCGTCCCACCGGCCGCGCCGGCGAGTTCGTCGCCGGCGTTCGCTATCGGGCCTGGCAGCCGCCCAATGCACTGCACCCGACCATCGGCGTGCACGCGCCCCTGACGTTTGATCTGGTGGACCAGTGGATGGAAAGGTCCCTGGGAGGCTGTCAGTATCACGTCATGCACCCCGGTGGCTTGAGTTATGCGACCTTCCCCGTGAACGCCTTCGAGTCGGAGAGCCGGCGTCGCACCCGTTTCTTCCGCATGGGGCATACCCCGGGGCGCATTGCCGTGCCGCCCGAGGAGCCCTCGATCGAGCTGCCGTTCACACTGGATATGCGCCGCACCTGACAGCGCCGTGATGAGAAGCACCAGCCGTCCTGCACCCTCCGCAGCAGCCGCCTATCTGGGCGGTTACAGCGCCGACGCGCGCCGCTACGATGAATTGCTGGACGGCACCGGGGCGATCCGTCCGCACTGGAAGGCGTTGTTTGAACGCCTGGCGGCGGATCCCCGGGCCGATGTCACGCGCCGCGGCATCGAGCTGACGCGCCGCCTGATCAGCGAAAACGGCGTCACCTACAACGTCTATGCGGATCCGAAGGGCGCCGACCGGCCCTGGGCGCTGGACCCACTGCCGCTGATGATCTCGGCCGCCGAGTGGCGCCAGATCGAGCAGGGCGTGGCCCAGCGTGCGCGCCTGCTCGATGCGTTGCTCGCCGATCTGTACGGACCGCAGCGTCTGATCGCAGAAGGGCTGGTGCCGCCGGAGCTGCCCTTCGGTCATCCTAATTTCCTGTGGCCGGCCCACGGCATCGTGCCCGCCGGGGGCACCTGGCTGCACATCTATGCGGCGGATCTGGCGCGCGCGCCCGACGGGCGCTGGTGGGTTCTGGCCGATCGCACCCAGGCGCCCTCCGGCGCCGGATATGCACTGGAGAACCGCGAGATCATCGAGCAGGTGCTGCCCGATCCGCTGCGCGATCTGGAGATCCGCAAGCTGCGGGGCTTCTTCGCCGCGCTGCGCGTGAAGCTGCTGGAGCAGGTCGAGGCCGGCGAAAGCCCGCTGGCCGTGGTTCTGACCTCAGGGCCGTTCAACGAGACCTATTTCGAACACGCCTACCTCGCGCGCCAGCTGGGCGTCGCGCTCTCCGAGGGCACCGATCTTACGGTGCGCAACGACACGGTGTACCTGAAGACGCTCGCGGGACTGAAGCGGGTCCACGCCATCCTGCGCCGCCTTGACGATGACTTCTGCGATCCGCTGGAACTGCGCAGCGACTCGGCGCTGGGCGTGCCCGGCCTGCTCGGTGCCGTGCGCGCCGGACGCGTGGTGCTGGCGAATGCCCTGGGAACGGGCGTGCTGGAGTCCGCGGCGTGGCTGGGATTTCATCCGGGCGTAGCGCAACGGCTGCTGGGCGAAGCGCTCACGCTGCCGTCGCTGGCGACCTGGTGGTGCGGCGAGGGTCCGGCGCTGGAGTATGTCCTGGCGCACCTCAACGACCTGGTGATCAAGCCCGTCTACCCCAACCAGCACTTCGAGCCGGTGTTCGGGCGTGCGCTGGTGGGAACGGCACGCGAGGCGATGATTGCACGCCTGCGCGCCCGACCCTACGCCTACGTGGCCCAGGAGCATCTGGCGTTATCGCAGGCGCCGGTGCTGCGCGGCACGGGCCTCTCGGGTTTCGCGGCCAAGGCCGTCACCATCCGCGTCTATGCCTTCGCCACGGGCGACGGCCGCATCGTCATGCCCGGCGGCCTGGCGCGGGTCGCCACCGACGCTTCGGTCAATGCCGTGACCACGCAGCGCGGCGGCGCCAGCAAGGACATCTGGGTGATGCCGGACACGGAACGCCCGGCGCCGCTTGCGGAAGTCACCGCAGGACCCGCACGGGCC
Organism: Steroidobacteraceae bacterium; assembly: GCA_049792815.1. Lineage (GTDB taxonomy): Bacteria > Pseudomonadota > Gammaproteobacteria > Steroidobacterales > Steroidobacteraceae > DAIDKA01. The sequence goes on from JBARBG010000100.1 coordinate 21,435, forward strand.
GCGGCGCGCCAGGAACTTACCCCTTCGCGGCTGGTGGAAAATCTCTACTGGATGGGCCGCTACACGGTGCGCTGCGAGGACAAGGCGGAGCTGCTGCGCGCCACGCTCGCGGTGCGCGTGGATGCGCAGGTATGGCGCAGCGCCGTGCGCATGTGCCAGGACTTTGACGTGGTGGCGGACGACGCCGATCCGACGACGAGCCTGAACGATGAGGCAAATCCGCACGGTTTGGCGGCGGATCTGCGGCGCCTGAGCTGGTGCGCCTCGCAGGTGCGCGGGCGCTTGTCCTCGGGCTGCTGGCAGGCCGTCACCAGCCTGCAGCAGCAGCTTCACGAGGGCATCGTGGCCCGCGAAGCGCCGCGCCAGACACTTGACCGGCTGCTGCTGTCGCTGGCGGCCCTGGCGGGGTTCGCGCTGGATGACATGACCCAGGATGCCGGCTGGCGCCTGCTGCGCATCGGGCGCCGCCTGGAGCGCCTGCAGTTCGTGTCGCGGCTGCTGTCACGACACCTGGCGACGGACACGGCAAAACAGCACGGCCATGTCGAGTGGCTGCTCAATGTCTGTGACAGCCTGAGGATTTACCGGCCCCGTTACCTGGCGTCCCCGCGGCTGGGGCCGGCGCTGGACCTTCTGATCCGGGACCCCGAGCATCCGCGCGCCCTCACCTTCCAGTGGCAGGCGATCACCCGTGACCTGCAGGAAATCGCCGCGCTGCTGCAGCTTGAGGCGGGCGATGAACTGGACGTGCCGATTCCGGCGCTGACCGACTCGCAGCTCATGGTCCTCGAGGGCGATGGCCCGGCGGCCGCGGCCGCACGGCAGCACCTGGCCGCGCGCCTGCAGCAGCTGGCCAACGCGGCAGGACAGGTCTCTGATCGGCTGTCGATGCGTCACTTCTCCCACACCAGCCTTGATTCGCAGGCGCTGTCCACATGAACGCCCGGACGCATTACCGCATCGTTCATCAGACCCGTTACCGGTATGCCGCCGACGTGATGCATTCCCATCAGCTGCTGCATCTGGTGCCGCGACCCACTGCCTATCAGCAGTGCCTGGAACACTCGCTGCAGATCTCACCGGCCCCGACCTACCGGCGCGATGAACTCGACGCCTTCGGCAATCCGGTCACGCGGGTGGAGTTCCAGAGCCGTCACCGCGAACTTATGGTGACCACCGACATGCAGGTCGAGGTGTACCCGCGGCCGGGCGTACTCGCCGATGAATCCCATCCCTGGGAGCGCGTCGCGAGCAACCTGGCCTATCACGGCCACTGGCCGGCACGCGCCAACCTGGAGATCTGCCGCTTCCGGCACGAGTCGGCGCACGTGCGCGTCAAGCGCGCCTTCACGGATTTTGGCGCCGCCTGCTTCGCGCCGGGCCGGCCGGTGTTGAGCTGCGCCGCTGACCTGATGCGCACGCTGCACCAGCAGTTGCGTTACGCGCCCGGGCAGACCGATGTCTCGACGCCGCTGATGGAAGTGCTGGAGAAGCGCCATGGCGTCTGCCAGGACTTCGCCCACCTGATGATCGCCTGCCTGCGCTCACGCGGCCTCGCGGCCCGCTATGTCAGCGGCTACATCCGCGTGCGGCCGGCGCCGGCGCAATCAGGGGCGGCGGCCCTGATCGGCGGCGGCGCCTCGCACGCCTGGGTCGCGGTGTATAGTCCACCCTTCGGCTGGATCGAACTGGACCCGACCAACAATGCCTGGGTCGGTGTCGAGCACGTGGCCGTCGCATGGGGACGTGATTTCGGGGACGTCTCGCCATTGCGGGGAATCATTCTCGGAGGCGGCAGCCATGAGCTGTCGGTCAATGTCACGGTGGAGCCCGGCGCAGTCGTCTGATGCGATTCGGGCACGCCTCGGGTGCCTCAATTGAACGCCACTTCAGATCTTGCCCGCCCGGCCGAGGTGGTCCACAAGACCGCCATGTCCATCCTGCTGGCCATCAGCTTCAGTCATTTGCTCAATGACATGATGCAATCGCTGCTGCCGGCGATGTATCCGATGCTCAAGAGTTCCTACCGGCTGTCATTCGTGCAGATCGGCCTGCTCACCTTCACCTACCAGGTCACCGCCTCGTTGCTGCAGCCCATCATCGGCGCCTTCACCGACCGCAAGCCCAAGCCTTACTCACTGGCCGTGGGCATGGGCTTCTCGCTGTGCGGCCTGCTGCTGCTGGCGGTGGCACACACTTTCGGTCTGCTGCTGGTCGCCGCCGCCCTGGTCGGCACCGGCTCCAGCGTCTTTCATCCGGAGTCTTCGCGGGTGGCGCGCATGGCCTCGGGCGGCGCCCACGGCCTGGCCCAGTCCATATTCCAGGTGGGTGGCAATGTCGGCTCCGCGATCGGTCCGCTGCTCGCGGCGTTCATCGTCCTGCCACTGGGCCAGAAGAGCGTGGCCTGGTTCGCACTGTTTGCCCTGCTGGGCATATTCGTGCTGACTCAGGTAGGCCACTGGGCGCGCACCCAGGGGTTCGCGCGGCTCACGCCCCGCGTACGCAAGGAAGGTGCGCAGCCGGCCTTGCGCGGCAGGCGCCTGCGGGGCGCCATCGCGGTGCTGCTGGCGCTGATATTCAGCAAGTATTTCTACCTGGCGAGCCTCACCAGCTACTACACCTTTTATCTGATCGAGCATTTCCGGGTCGGGGTGCGCGATGCCCAGATCATGCTGTTCGCATTCCTCGCCGCGGTCGCGCTGGGCACCATTCTGGGCGGCCCCCTGGGCGATCGCTTCGGGCGCAAGATCGTGATCTGGGTGTCCATTCTGGGCGTGCTGCCCTTCACGCTGCTGCTGCCGCACGCCACCCTGTTCTGGACCATCGTGCTGACCCTGCCCATCGGCTTCATTCTCGCTTCGGCGTTTCCCGCCATCGTGGTGTACGCGCAGGAGCTGATGCCCGGCAAGACCGGAACCGTGGCCGGGTTGTTCTTTGGCTTTGCCTTTGGCATGGGCGCCATCGGGGCCGCGGTGCTGGGAGCCCTGGCCGATGCCACCAGCATCGAGTTCGTGTACCGGGTATGCGCCTGGCTGCCGCTGGTCGGACTGCTCGCCGTGCTGCTGCCAAATGTTGAAGAAAAACACGCTAGAGCGGCCTGATTAACGGACTTTAATCTTCCGGCCAGTGTGGCTGAATTCGTGCGCTTTCAGAATGGCGCTGGCGTAACCTGGGGCCCCTTTTCGCATGACTGACTCGCCCGCTGCACTCGGCCTTCGCGCCCCTGGACGACTCCTGGCCATGGCGGCCAGCGCCTTGCTGGCGGCCTGCAACCTGGGGCCCCACTACGCGCGTCCGGACATTCCGGCGCCGGCGAGCTGGACGCCGGTGACGCCCGAATCGACGCCGTCGCAGCCCAGGCCGGCCGATGCCAGCACCTGGCCGGATACGCAGTGGTGGCACGCCTTTGGATCACCCGACCTCGATCGGCTCATCGACCAGGCGCAGCAGGCCAATGACGACCTGAAGGCCGCCGTGGCGCGGGTCGAGCAGTCAGATGCCCAGGTGCGCATCGCCGGTGCGCCCTTGCTGCCCTCGCTGCAGGCCGGCTTCACGCCCGCGCGCCAACGCATGATCCTGCCCAACGGCAGCAGCCAGGCGATCTCGATCACCACCTTTACCACCCAGCTCACTGCGGCCTACGAGCTGGACTTCTGGGGTCGCAATGCGGCAACGCGTGCCGCGGCGGTGGCGCAGGACTTCGGCAGCCGCTACGACCGCGAGACCGTGCGGCTGTCGTTGCTGGCCTCGGTGGCCAGCACCTACTTCACGGCGCTGTCGCTGCGTGACCGGCTCGATGTCGCCACAATCAATCTGGCGAACGCGCGTGAGACGCTGAGCGGCCTGCAGTTCGAACAGCGCGTCGGCACGGCCAACGCGCTGGATGTGACGCAACAGCAATCCCTGGTGGACACCGAGGATGCGGCAGTGCCGGCCCTGCGGGCCCAGCTGTCGCATACCCTGGCGGCGCTCGCCATCCTGGTCGGTACCACCCCGGACCAGCTGCAGCTGGGGCAGACCAGCCTCGAACAGATCGCGGGGCCACCGGTCGTGACCGGGCTGCCGGCGGGACTTCTGGCGCGGCGTCCGGATGTCGCTGCGGCGGAGGCACAGTTGGTGGCGGCCAACGCCAATGTGCGCGCCGCGCGCGCCGCCTTCCTGCCCACCATCCAGCTGACGGCCAACGGTGGCGTGCAGAGCCAGGACCTGTCCACGCTGCTGCTGCCGGGCAGTCGCATTTTCAACATCAGTGCCGGGATTGCCCAGCCAATATTTGAAGGCGGCCAGATCGCCGGCGCCTACGCGCAATCCAAGGGGCGCTACCGGGAACTGCTGGCCGACTATCACAAGGCCGTGATTTCGGCCTTCGGCAACACCCAGGACTCCCTCACCCAGGTCCACGAAACCGCCGAGCAACTGCTGCGCCAGGACCGGGCGACCCAGACCGCGCGGCGCGCCTATGATTTCTCCCAGCGGCAATTCCATGCCGGAACCATCAACATACTCACCGTCCTGGCCACTGAAACCGCACTGCTGAGCGCGCAGGACACGCAGGCGCAGGTCCGCCTCGCGCATCTGTCGGCGCTGGTCGGCCTGTATCAGGCACTGGGCGGCGGCTGGGACAGCCAACAGGAGCAAAGATGAGGCCCCGCGTAGCGCTCATACTCGTGGCCATTGCGATCGCGTTGGGCCTCGTCTGGTCACACGCGCGCCACGCCGCCCAGGCGGCCGACAAGGGCGCCGCACCGGCGGCGGTTCCGGTCGATGCCGCGACGGTACAGCGCCAGGACGTTCCGGGATATCTGGAAGGCCTGGGTACAGTGCAGGCCTTCTATACCGTCAAGGTCACCGCGCGCGTGGACGGCCAGCTGGATACGGTGGCCTTTACCGAAGGGGAGACTCTGAAGAAGGGACAGCTGCTGGCGCAGATCGATCCGCGACCGTTCAAGGCGGCGCTGGACCAGGCGCTCGCGCAGCGCGCGAAGGATGAGGCGCAGCTGGCGAATGCGCAGCGCGACATGGACCGGTACCTGCTGCTCGCGCCGCAGGATCTGGCCAGCAAGCAGACCGTGGATACCCAGCGCGCCACGCTGGCGCAGGCCCAGGCACAGCTCAAAAGCGATGACGCGACCATCGAGAACGCGCGCACCCAGTTGAGCTACACCACCATCACCGCACCCATCAATGGCCGCACGGGCATTCGGCAGGTGGACCCGGGCAACATTGTGCATGCCACCGACACCGCGGGCATCGTGGTGATGACGCAGATCCAGCCGATCTCGGTGATGTTCACGCTGCCCGAGGATGATGTTCCGAAGATGACCGAGGCGCTCGCCAATGGGCCGACCAGCGTCGTCGCCCTGGCGCGCGATGACGGCACCGTGTTGGACTCGGGCACCGTGGCCTTGCTCGACAACCAGATCGACCAGACTACCGGCACGATCCGCGTCAAGGCGACCTTCCCCAACGCCCACCAGCGGCTGTGGCCGGGCGCGTTCGTGAGCGCGCGCGTGCTGGTGAACGTGCACAAGCAGGCGCTGACCATTCCGGCCGCGGCCCTGCAGCGCGGCCCGGATGGCATGTTTGCCTACGTGATAGAGGCGAACTCCACGGTTTCGGTCCGCCCGCTGAAGGTGACTTTGCTGGATGAGAACACGGTGATCGTCGACGGCGGTCTGCAGCCCAACGAGCGGGTCGTCACCAGCAACATGTATCGCCTGGAACCAGGCACGCTGGTGCGCGTCAACAGTGCCGCTCAGAAGCAGGCGGCACTGCAATGAGTATTTCAACACCGTTCATCAACCGCCCCATTGCCACATCGCTCCTGATGGCGGGCGTGCTGCTGGTGGGAATCATCGCCTTCCCGCTGCTGCCGGTGGCGCCTCTGCCGCAGGTGGACTTCCCCACCATCCAGGTCACCGGGCAGCTGCCCGGTGCCAGCCCGGAGACCATGGCGGCCACCGTCGCCACGCCGCTGGAGACGCAGTTCGGCGCCATCCCCGGCGTTTCCCAGATGACGTCGACCAGCGTCCTGGGCACCACGACGATCATCGTGCAGTTCGACCTGGATCGAAACATCGACGCCGCAGCCCAGGACATCCAGTCCGCCATCACCGCCGCCGCGGGCCAGTTGCCCAAAAACCTGCCAGCGCCGCCCAGCTACAAGAAGGTCAACCCTTCGGACTCACCTATTCTCATGTACTCGGTCAGCTCCCCGGTGCTGCCGGTGACGACCGTGGATGATTTCGCCGAGAACGTCCTGGCGCAGCAGATGTCGCGCATCCCGGGGGTCGCACAGGTGGTGATCGGCGGCCAGCAGAAGCCCGCCATACGGATTCAGGTGGATCCGGCCAAGATCGCCTCGATGGGCATCCAGCTCGAGGACATCGCCGGTGTCATCGCCAACGCCACCGTCAACGCACCCAAGGGTTCCTTCAACGGCGCGCTGCACAACTTCGCGATCTATGACAATGACCAGATCATGGAGGCAAAACCCTGGAACGACATCATCATCGCCTATGTGAACGGCGCGCCGGTGCGCATTCGCGACATCGGCGTTGCTGTCGATGGGCCGGAAAACGATCAGATGATGGCGTGGCAGAACGGGCACCGCGGCATCCTGCTGCAGGTCTTCAAGCAACCCGGCGCGAACGTCATCGACACGGTGAAGCGCATCAAGGCCATGATGCCGCATGCCAAGGCCGCGGTGCCGGCCTCAGTGAAGGTCGATCTGGTCATGGACCGTACCATCACCATCAACGCCTCGGTGCACGAAGTCGAATTCACGCTGCTGCTGACGTTCTGCCTGGTGGTCCTGGTGATTTTCTTTTTCCTGCGCAACGCCTGGGCCACCGTGATTCCGGGCGTTACCGTGCCGCTGTCGCTGTTCGGCACTTGTGCCGGCATGTACCTGCTCGGATTCAGCCTCGATAATCTGTCGCTCATGGCGCTGACTATCGCGGTCGGCTTCGTTGTCGATGATGCCATCGTCATGCTGGAGAACATCTACCGGCACATCGAGGCGGGGTTGTCACCCAAGGAAGCGGCGCTGAAGGGCGCCGGGGAGATCGGCTTCACCATCATGAGCATCAGCATTTCGCTGATCGCGGTGTTCATCCCGCTGCTGCTCATGAGCGGCATCATCGGTCGTCTGTTCCGCGAGTTTGCCATCGTGGTGACGCTCACCATCGTCGTCTCGGCCTGCGTCTCCCTGACGCTCTCACCGATGATGTGCTCGCTGTTCCTGCGCGATGAACGGCATGTGCGTCATGGCCGCATCTACAACTTCGTCGAAAAGTTCTTCAATGCCGTAGTGGCCCGGTACACCCGGGGCCTGGACTGGGTACTGGCCCATCAGGGGGTCACCCTGATGGTCTTCCTGATCACGTTGTGCAGCACCGGGGTGCTGTACTTCGTCGTGCCCAAGGGCTTTTTCCCGCAGCAGGACACCGGAATGATCTCGGGTCTGTCGGACGGCTCGCAGGATATTTCCTTCAACCAGATGGCCAACCTCGTGAAACGCATCACTGCCATCATAGCCAAGGACCCGGCCGTCGCCTCCTACGTCGCCGCGATCGGCGGCTCGCGCCCGATCAGCAATGGCTTCCTGATGGTGGGCCTGAAGCCCCGGGACCAGCGCAAGGACAGTGCCGATGAGGTGATCCGACGGCTGCGGCGCCAATTCAGCGCCGTGAGCGGCGGAACGGCTTTTCTGCAGGCGGTGCAGGACATCAATATGGGCGGCCGCACCACGCGGACCCAGTACCAGTACACCTTGCAGGACTCGGACCTCCCGGAACTGAACACCTGGGCGCCGAAGCTGATGGCGGCGCTGCAGAAGCTGCCGCAACTTCAGGACGTCGCCTCCGACCAGCAGACCAACAGCCCCATGGTTACCCTGGTGATCGACCGGGACCAGGCGGCGCGCTTCGGCATTCAGCCGCAACTCATCGACGCCACGCTGTACGATGCCTTTGGCCAGCGTCAGGTGGCCCAGTACTTCACGCAGCTAAACGCCTACCATGTGATCCTCGAGGTGCCCCCTTCACTTCAGGGAGACCCGCACTCACTCGACAAGCTGTACATCAAGTCCCCGCTCACCGGACAGATGGTGCCGCTGTCCAGCGTCTCGCACTACGACACCTCGCACGTGACTTCGCTGTCCATCAACCACCAGGGGCAGTTTCCATCGGTCACGTTGTCGTTCAACCTGGCGCCGGGCATGGCGCTGGGCCAGGCAGTGGATGCCATTGAGCGCACCTCGGAGGCCATCCACCTGCCGGAGGGCATAACCGGGTCCTTCCAGGGATCCGCGCAGGCCTTCCAGGATTCACTGCGTACCGAACCGCTGCTGGTCCTGGCGGCGCTGGTGGTCGTGTACATCATCCTCGGGATGCTTTATGAGAGCTACATTCATCCGCTGACCATCCTGTCGACGCTGCCCTCAGCCGGCGTCGGCGCACTGCTGATGCTGATCGCCTTTCATTTCGATCTTTCCGTGATCGCACTCATCGGCATCATCCTGCTGATCGGCATCGTCAAGAAGAACGGCATCATGATGGTCGACTTCGCGCTGCAGGCCGAGCGTGAGCGGCATCTGACGCCCGAAGCGTCGATTCGCGAAGCCTGCCTGATGCGCTTCCGGCCCATCATGATGACCACCATGTCAGCGATCCTGGGCGCCATGCCGCTGATGCTGGGCCGCGGCACGGGTTCCGAGATGCGCGTGCCGCTGGGTTACACCATGGTGGGTGGGCTGGTGCTGAGCCAGGCGCTGACCCTGTTCACCACTCCGGTCATCTACCTGTACCTGGATCGCCTGCGGCTGCGGTTCGGCCGCATGCGCGAACAGCCCGCCCAAGCGATCGAGGCGGCGAGCTCAAGCGCATGAAGGTGCTGCTGGTGGAGGACAACGAGCGCGTCACGCGCTTCGTCACCAAGGGTCTGCAGGAGGCCGGACACACGGCTGACCATGCCGACAATGGCCGCGACGGCCTGTTCCTGGCTGCCAGTGAACGCTACGACGTCATTGTCATGGACCGGATGCTGCCCGGGAATATCGATGGGCTGTCACTGATCAGTGCGCTGCGCCAGTCGGGGAACCAGACGCCCATCCTGATCTTAAGCGCCCTGGCCGATGTCGATGAACGCATCAAGGGCCTGCGCGCCGGGGGCGATGACTATCTGACCAAGCCCTTCGCCTTCGGCGAGCTGCTGGCGCGGCTGGATGCCCTGGGCCGGCGCACCCGCCAGGACGGCACCGTCACCACACTCGAAGTGGCTGACCTGAAGATGGACCTGCTGTCGCGCAAGGTGCTGCGCGGTACGCGCCAAATACTGCTGCAACCGCGTGAATTCAAGCTGCTGGAGTACCTGATGCGGCACGCGGGTCAGGTCGTCACCCGCACCATGCTGTTGGAGAATGTCTGGGATTACCATTTCGATCCCCAGACCAATGTCGTGGACGTGCACATCAGCAAGCTGCGCCAGAAAATCGAACCGGAGCCGGAACGTTCGCTGCTGCGCACCGTGCGCAACGCCGGCTACATGCTCAGCGCGGAGTAGGCCCATGCCCATCCTCATCCGTTCCTCCGCCGCGACGCTGGCCTCGAGCTACGTGATGCTGGGCATTCTCGCGCTGGTGCTGTTCGCACTGCCGCTGGGTTATGCATGGCGGGCTGCGGACAATGACACGCGCCTGCAGATCCTGGGGGAGGACTCGCAGCGCCTCGCGGAAGTTTTCAACCGCAAGGGTCCGGCGGGCCTTAAGGACTTCATCAACGAACGCGTGGGCCTGCAGATCGCGGGCGAGCGCATCCTGCTGCTGACGGATGCCAAAGAGAAGCCGCTGGCGGGCAACCTGCCGGCCTGGCCCGCGGGCGTGCCCGAGGAACCCGGCAGCTACACCACGCCCATCGAACTTGACCACCACTCGACCATGGTGACACTGGTGCGCACGGTGCTGCCCGGCGGCTACAACCTGCTCGTGGGGCGCGATGTGGCGCGGCTTGCCCCGGTGATGACCCGGTTCTGGTACGGGCTCGCGGCCGCCATTGCGGTGCTGCTGGTAACGGGTGTGGTCGGCGGCGTGCTGATCCGCCGCGCGCTTCTGTTCCGTATCCACAGCATCCGCCAGACCGTATCGGCGATCATGCAAGGAGAACTCAGTCACCGGTTGCCCACCGGCAGCGGCAGCGACGAGCTCAATACCTTGAGCGTCACCATCAACCGCATGCTCGAGCAGATCGAGCAACTGGTGCACGGCGTCGCCAATGTCTCCAATGCCATCGCGCATGACCTGCGCACGCCCCTCACCGAACTTCGCTCCCGGCTCGAAGAACTTTCACTGACCCGCCCCCCACCCGCCGAGGCCTTTGCCGAAGTTGATGCGGCGGTGGCGGACGTGGACCGCGTCATCAGCATCTTCAATGCCCTGCTGCGACTGGCCGAGATCGACACCGGCATGCGCCGCTCGTGCTTCATGGACGTGGACCTGCGCGACCTGTGCGCCCGCGCCGTCGAGTTCTACGTCCCGGCGGCAGAGGTCAGGGACATCACCCTCACCTACCGCGATGAGGCCGGCGCCCTGCATGCCTCGGGGGACCAGATACTGCTGGCACAGGCCGTCAATAATCTCATCGACAACTCGCTCAAATACACCCCGCCGGGCGGTCAGGTGACGGTGACCACCGTGCGTCCGGCCGGCGAGACCGCCGGCATCGTGGTCGCCGATACCGGCCCCGGGATGACGGCCGCCCAGCGCGCCCGCGCCACGGAGCGGTTTTTCCGTGGTGACGCGAGTCGCGGCACGCCCGGCGTCGGCCTGGGGTTGAGCCTGGTGCAGGCCGTCGCCAGACTGCACGGCGGAACTCTCGAATTCGCCGAGCAGCAGCGTGGGCTCACCGCCATCATCAATTTCCCCAGCAAAGCCTGATCGGCATGCTGCATGTCTATCCCCCGGTCCCCAGCGAACCCGAGACGCCGCAGCGGCCGATCTGGATCGATCTGCAAAGTCCCACTGCCGAGGAGGAAACGCTGGTCGAGAGCGAGCACGGCATTCGTATTCCGACCCATGCCCAGCTGCAGGAAATCGAGACTTCCAGCCGCCTGCGGGTCGCAGGCCAGACCCTGATGATGTCCATGCCGTTGAGCGTTCAGGACAACCGTTTCGCCAATCGTCCCCTGCCGCTGGGATTCGTGCTGACCCCGGATATCCTGATCACCATCCGTTACTGCAATATCCACGCTTTTCCAGATGTCGAGGCTGCGCTGCTGCGCGAGCACGCCGACTGCACCAGCGCCGCGGTGTTTTCGCGCCTGCTCGAGGCCATGGTGGACCTCGCGGCCGATAGGCTCGAGCAGATCGGCGCCGACCTGGGAGCCGTTTCGCTGCGTGTCTTCGGCTCCCCGGAGCATGCCCTGCCCAAACGGCGGCGCTTCAACGATGGCATGCACCAGAATCTGATCAGCGTGGGCCAGACCGGTGAACACCTATCGCGTATCCGCGAGAGTCTGCTGGGGTTGGTGCGCATCGCCAGCTTCTCGGCGGAGGCTGCCGCCTGGTTGCCGAGCGACATTCAGGCGCGCCTGAAGACCGTGCGCCATGATCTCGCGTCCCTGAGTGACTTCGAGAGCCACCTTTCAGGCAAGACACAGTTTCTTCAGGACGCTGTTCTCGGCTTTATCAATACCCAGCAGAACGACATCTTCAAGGTCCTGACCATCGTGTCGGTGGTGGGTGTCCCGCCGACGCTTATTGCCAGCATCTACGGCATGAACTTCCACAATATCCCCGAATACGCATGGAAGTATGGCTACCAGTGGGGCCTGGGGGTCATCGCGCTGAGCATTATCCTGCCCATACTCTGGTTCAAATGGCGCAAGTGGTGGTGAAGCACCGTCCGGGTCGGTAGACTTTGCAACTCACGAGGGGGAATGATCATGACACCAAGAACGACAGCAGGTTTGTTGGCCGCGCTCACCCTGGGCTTCGTGACGATGGCCTCGGCGGCGGTGCCCGAACCATGCAATCGCGCCTGCCTCAGGGACCTCGCGCATTCATATGTGGCGGCGCTGGTGGCTCACGACCCTTCCAAGGTACCACTGGCCGCGGATGTGAAGTTCGTGGAGAACGTGACCCCGATGAAGCCGGGCGAGGGCTTGTGGAAGACCGCCAGCGAGGCCCCGACAGGCTTCGCCGTCTACGTACCGGATCCGGTTTCCGGGCAGGTGGGTTTCATTGGCATGATGAAGGCCGACGGCAAGCCCATCGAACTGGCGCTGCGCCTGAAGGTGCGCCATGGGCAGATCGTCGAGGCTGAACATCTGATCGCCGGCAACCTGCGCCCCGCCATGCTCGCCAACCTGAACACCCCGCGTCCCGGGCTGCTCGCGGTGGTGCCCAAGGACGAGCGCAGCACGCATTCTGAACTGCTCAAGATCGGCGCCACCTACTACGAAGCGCTGGTCAAGGGCGATGGCTCGCTGTCACCCTTCGCCGAGGATTGCGAGCGCCATGAAAACGGCATGATCACGACCGGGGGACCGCTCATGGGCGCGCCCGCCGGCTCACCCAAACTGGGCTGTGCGACTCAGCTCAATACCAAGGTGATGAGCTACATCAAGCGCATCGAGCCGCGCCGCGTGTGGATCGCCGATACCCAGACGGGCCTGGTGTTCGGCCTGTCCCAGTTCCGTCATCCCATGAAGGAAGACCACGTGGACATCGTGGGCTATCCGGGCATGACGCGCGTGCCGATGAAGTTCAAGCCCTTTGATCTGCCCGCGGCCCACATCTTCAAGGTGAGCGGCGGCAAGATCCACGAGATCGAAGCCATGGGTTTCATGGCGCCCTACAACTCCAAGACGGGCTGGGAGCCGTAACGATGCGCTGACGCAGCGCCTGCTGCATTTCGGTGCAGCCCATTGACGTGCCGGTGAGCGCTCTCCTACAAGAAGCGCATGGCATCCATGACTCAGATTCATCTGATCGGCGGCGAAAAAGGCGGCGTTGGCAAGTCGATGGTGGCGCGCCTCTTGGCGCAGTATTTCATCGACCGCGCCATCGCCTTCACCGGCTTCGATGCGGACCGCTCGCACGGGGCACTGCTGCGCTTTTATTCAGGCTATGCCTCAGCGGTGCTGGTGGATCAATATGAAAGCCTTGATGCCATCGTTGAGGCGGCCACCCGAGAGCCCGAGCGTCGCATCCTGGTTGATCTGGCGGCGCAGACCGGCGAACCGCTGACGCGCTGGATGGATGAATCCCAGCTCCTGGCGGTGGCGCCGGAATTGAACCTGAACATCCGCTATTGGCATGTGATGGATTCGGGGTGGGACTCGGTGGAGCTGCTGCGCCAGCTCTTCGAGCGTTACCAGTCGCGTCTGAACTACGTGCTGGTGCAGAACCAGCTGCGCGGCAGCCACTTCCGTATTTTCGATGATTCCGGTCTCGCGGCGCGCGCCCGCGACTTCGGCGCCCGCATCATCGGCCTCTCGCGGCTTCACGAAAGCACCATGATCAAGATCGATGCCGCCAGCAGCAGTTTCTGGGCGGCCGCGAGGGCCGAGGATCAGACCATCGGTCTGGGTGTTCTGGAACGCCAGCGCCTGAACAGCTGGTTGCGCTGCGCCTACGAGGCCCTCGCCACGGTGGATCCGTAGCGCTGCGGCGGACTCACCTCAGCTTCATGTACGGAACCGCGCGAGCTCCGCCATGACGCACGGCCAGGCGGGCGCGTGCGGATCGATCAATTCGTAGTGTCCGGCAGCCGCCACCCGAACCAGTCGCGCCGCGGGGTGCGCGGCGACATAGGATTCGCTGATCGCCAGGGGCACGGTGTCATCGTCAACCCCATGGACAAGTGTCGTCGCCATCGGCGGCGCGGGCATCCGGCGCGGATCAAGATCAGGGCGTAAGCCGGGGTCGCAGCCGAGAAAGCGCGCGACGGCCCCATTTCCGAGACCTTGCTTGTGGGCCAGCTGCAGGTCCGCGACGGGCGCGAGGGCCACAGTTCCGACAAGCGTCGGGCACAGGCCCGCAGCACTCGCCCACAGCACCAGATGTCCGCCCGCCGAATGCCCAACCAGCACCACCCGCCCATTGTGTGTGCCGATTCGCCCGACCGATTGCGCGAGGAGCAGCCTCAGATCGGCAAGCGTCGCCTCGGGGTCCCCCGGCACCCGCGAGTACTCCGGCAGGGCGACGGTCCAGCCGGCGGCGGCCACAGCATCGGCCATCGGTTGCGCATGCGCCCGATCAATGTCGGGTCGCCAGAAACCCCCATGAATGATGATGACCAGGGGACGGGTCGCGGCTTCGCGCCCATCACGCACTTCCACGATCACCCAGGGCCGCGAGGATGCGATTGAAGGTCGCACTCGGACGCATGGCCGCCGCGCATTTGGCGGGATCGGGGTGGTAGTAGCCACCGATCTGGACGCTCTTGCCCTGCGAAGCGCTCAGTTCGCCGACAATCCTGGCCTCCTCGCGAGTCAGCTCGGCGGCGGCGGCGATGAATCTGGCGCGCAGCCCGGCGTCCTCATTCTGCGCCGCAAGCGCCTGCGCCCAGTACAGCGCCAGGTAAAAGTGGCTGCCACGATTGTCGAGCTCACCGGCCTTGCGCTGCGGCGACTTGTCGTTGTCCAGGAACTTGCCGTTCGCGGCATCCAGCGCCTTGGCCAGGCAGAGCGCGGCTTTGTTGCCGGTCTTGCCGGCAAGGTCTTCGATGGAAACCTGCAGGGCGAGGAACTCACCCAGTGAGTCCCAGCGCAGGTGGCCCTCTTCGAGGAACTGCTGTACATGCTTCGGGGCCGAGCCACCGGCGCCGGTCTCGTACATGCCGCCGCCGGCGAGCAGCGGCACGATGGACAGCATCTTCGCGCTGGTGCCCAGCTCCAGGATCGGAAACAGATCCGTCAGGTAGTCGCGCAACACATTGCCGGTGACTGAGATCGTGTCCTGCCCGGCGCGTACCCGCTGCATGGTCGCCGATACCGCGGCGACCGGTGACAGGATGCGGATGTCAAGCCCGCTGGTGTCGTGGTCCTTTAGGTATGTCCTGACCTTCTCGATGAGCTTGCGATCGTAGGCGCGCTGCTCGTCCAGCCAGAAAATCGCGGCCTGCCCCGTGGCCCGGGCGCGCCCCACCCCGAGCTTGACCCAGTCGCGGATGGGTAGATCCTTGGTCTGGCACATGCGCCAGATGTCACCCTGCGCCACCTTGTGCTGCGTCAGCACCTGGCCCTGGGCATCGATCACCCGTACCACACCGTCGGCGGCAAGCTTGAAGGTCTTGTCGTGGGAGCCGTATTCCTCGGCGGCCTGGGCCATGAGGCCGACATTGCTGACATTGCCCATGGTCGGCACGTCATAAGCGCCGTGCTGGCGGCAGTCTTCGATGACGGCCTGATACACGCCCGCATAGCTGCGATCGGGGATCATGGCCTTCATGTCCTGCGCCTTGCCGTCCGGCCCCCACATGCGACCCGAAGTGCGGATGGCGGCCGGCATGCTGGCATCGATGATGACGTCACTGGGCACATGCAGATTGGTGATGCCCTTGTCCGAATCCACCATCGCCAGCGACGGCCGCGACTGATAGGTGGCGGCCAGATCCGCTTCCACCTGCGCCTTCTGTGCCGGCGGCAAGGACTGGATTTTGGCGTAGACGTCGCCGATGCCATTGTCCGGATCGACGCCCAGCTGGCTGAACAGGGCGGCGTTCTTGGCGAAGGCGTCCTTGTAGTACACGCTGACGGCGTGGCCGAACATGATGGGATCGGAGATCTTCATCATCGTGGCCTTCAGATGCAGCGACAGCAGCAGGCCCCGCGCCTTCGCGTCCTGGATCTGGCGTTCGTAGAATTCGCGCAGCTGCGCGCATTGCATGAAGGTTGAACTGATGAGCTCCGCGGCCTGCACCTTGATGCCTTCCTTGAGCACCGTGACCTGGCCGCCGGCCTCAGTCAGTTCAATGCGCAGCGTGCCCGCCCGCTCGATGAGCGCGGCCTGCTCGTTGCCGTAGAAGTCACCGCTGCTCATGCTCGCCACATGGGTCGGCGAGTCCGGCTTCCAGGCACCCATGGAGTGCGGGTGGGTCTTGGCGTAGTTCTTCACCGCATTGGCGACGCGCCGGTCCGAGTTGCCTTCACGCAGCACCGGATTGACCGCACTGCCGAGCACCCTGGCGAAGCGCGCTTTCAGCTTCTTCTGAGCATCATCCTTGGGATCTTCCGGATAGTCGGGGACCTTGTAGCCCTGGGCATTCAGTTCCGCGATCGCCGCCTTCAGCTGCGGCAGCGATGCCGAGATATTCGGCAGCTTGATGATGTTGGCTTCAGGGGTCTTGGCCAATTCGCCGAGTTCCGACAGATCATCGGACTGGCGCTGTTGCGGTGTCAGTTGATCCGGAAAAGTTGCCAGGATGCGAGCGGCCAGGGAGATGTCCCGGGTCTGCACGGTGATCCCGGCGCTGCGGGTGAAAGCCTGCACGATCGGCAACAGGGAGTAAGTCGCCAGCGCGGGCGCCTCATCGGTCAGTGTGTAGATGATCTTGGCGGTGCTCATTTCGATTCCGGAATTTCGATTATTGGGAAGGGCAAACGTCGAATTATATCAGCCGCCTTCGCCGCATCATTTGCCGAAGTCGACCCTGCGGGCGGAGGTATTCTGGCCCGCGAAATACGCTCACGGTCAAGGTAACGTTTACGGTAGGATCTGACAAGCGCCAACCGGCGATGGAAGGTGAGATGAACAACGGCAGTGACACCCTGGCTCCCGGCGCCGTCGATTCCCGGCGCGACATTCTTTACGCCTACCTGGTGGTGTTTCTCGGGATCACGGCAGTCATCCTGAGCCAGCAGAATGCCATCGGGCTCGTGCCGCTGAAGAATCTGCTCAAGAACGAACTGCACGAAGGCAAATCCGCAACCGCAGCGTTCTTCTTCTGGCTCGGCATCGCCTGGTACTGCAAGCCGTTCTTCGGAATTTTCATCGATGCCTTTCCACTGTTCGGCACGCGACGCAAGAGCTACATCCTGATCGGCTCGGTGCTCTCGGTCGCGATTTTCATAGGACTCATTTTCACCCCACACCGCTACCTGCCGTTGCTGGCGATGTGCATCGCCGTCAACGTCTTCATGGTCATCACCAGCACCGCCGTCGGAGGTTACATGACGGAGAAGGCGCAAGCGCTGCGCGCCTCCGGCGGATTTGCCTCCGTTTTCCAGATCGCGTATCAAATGGCAGGGGTCGTTGGCGGCCCTCTTGGCGGGGTGTTGGCAGCCGTGGCATTCGGCTGGACCAATTTGGCCAGCGCAGCCATCATGCTGTTGCCGATACCGGCAGCACTCTTCTTCCTCAAGGAAAAGAAGAACCAGGTCAATTCCCAGCAGCTGCTGGGAGACGCCAGAAAGCAGCTCACGAAGATCGCCAAGGCGAAAACCATGTGGGCCGCCGCAGGTTTCAGCTTTCTGTTCTATTTCGCGCCCGGCATTCAGACCGCGCTCTTCTACCGGCAGCAGGATGTGCTGCATATGAGCACGACCCAACAGGGGCTGATGCTCTTCCTGAACGGCGGCTTTGCAATGCTCACGGCTGCGGTTTATGGCACTTGGGCCGCCAAGCGCTGGTCCCTGAGGCGTCTGCTGTTCTGGTGCATCCTGGCCGGCGCCGTCGCACAGTTTTGCTATGTCTTCTACAATTCGATGCCTGAAGCGTACGTCATCGAGAGCCTGTGGGGACTGGGCTGGGCCGCTGCCGACATGTCCCTGACCGACCTGTATCTGCGCGCCACCCCTGCAGGCAGCGAAGCGCTCGGATTCTCGCTGATGGTCAGCGTCCGGAACCTGACCCTTTTTGGGGCTGATTGGCTCGGCGCCAAGGCCATGGAGACATACCACCTGCCATTCAGCTCCATGGCGATCGCCAGCGCCGTGGTATCACTGATCGCCCTGCCGTTCATCTTTGCGTTGCCGGGGCTTATCGTTGACCACAAGGACCAGGCTGCGGCTGCCTGATGCGAGCAAGGTAATTGCCGAGGAGTGCTATGATTTGGCACACGCACGTGGCGCCGCAGGCCGCCACCTGGTTGAGGGGGACTTGGCAACGATGACTAAATTCATGAGCGCGACGCGGCTGGCCGTGGCGGGATTGCTGCTGAGCGGTGGTGCCGTCCAGGCCCACCACTCGTTCGCGATGTTCGATCACGATCACCAGATCAAGATCTCCGGGACCGTGACCCACTTCCAGTGGACCAATCCCCACGTCTACATCGACCTGGATGCGATGAACGACCGGGGCGAGATCAAGCACTACACCATCGAATGCGCGAATCCGGGCATCCTCGATCGCGTCGGGTGGAAGTGGAACATGATCAAGCAGGGCGACAAGATCACTACCATCATCGCCCCGCTGCGCACCGGGGAACCGGGCGGCCTGCTCAAGCAGGTCACGCTCGCCGACGGCCGCAAGTTCGACAATGGCGCACCGGCCGGCAAGGCCAACATCCAATGATGAGGATCATGCG
>JBARBG010000101.1:0-9087 GCA_049792815.1 Steroidobacteraceae bacterium
GGCCCGGCCACCGCCGGCGCACTGGCTGCGGGCGGTGCGGGCAGTGGTGCGGCGATGGTTCCGGCATCGCGCTGCGCCGTCCCATGCGTGCCACGCAGCAGCACCACCGACAGCACGATGACATTGATGACCAGCAGGCCTGCCAGCACGATGAGCCAGACCGCCACGCCCCGCCGGGGCGGCGCCATCTTCATTTCATACAACGCCGGAGCGTCGGCGCGTTGCCGTTCGGACTCAGATTTCTTCAATGCGTCCAGGATGAAGGACATGGTCAACTTCCGTGTTCCGGTAGCGACGCAAGTTGCGGCGAGTCCGGTTTCGCCAGTGAGCCGTTGAGCACCACCAGGGTCTGCACCCCGGCCACGCCATCGACGGTCAGCCGGTGAGCGCGCTGGAAGTCTCGCACGAGTTGCGCCAGCTCTCCATCGTAGACATCACTGGCATCAGCCGCGACGCTCTTTCCGGTCAGTCGCCACAGCTGTTCGCGCAGCTGGCGGATCTCGGCCCCGTGCATGCCCGGTGACAAGGGCCGTGGGTCGTGGCTTCCCGGTCGCCACAGCAGGATGAAGTCCCCGAACCAGTAGCGCGAGAGGTCGCCGATGCTGACCAGCTGCTGCTGCGTGCCGATATCGACATGGGCGTGCTCATCATCAAGGCCCGTCAGCACGATCTGATGCGCGGCATCCTTTTCATCCGTGAGCATCAGGATGGCGGGCCGGTTGTACAGCCGCAGCTGCGCCAGCGAGCCTTTCTGCACATAGCACTCAAGGCCCTGGGCAGTGGCCTGGGTGCAAGGATCTGCAGTGCCCGCCGTGTAGTGCGCACCCCAGATGCTGAACAGCTGGCCGAACGCCGCATCGGGCGTGGTCTGCGCGGCGTTCTGGGCCAGCAGCGCGCCGAGCTGCGGTGGGGCGGGAGGGCTCGAGGCCGGCGGTGGTGGTGGTTTCGCGGCGGGATGCACCACTGCATGCGCCTGCGGCGTTGGCGCACTGTGGCTCCAGGGGCCAAAGCGCCACGCGGCCCAGCCGCCACACGCCACCACCAGCGCCGTGGCGGCGGCCACGCTCCAGGGCAACCACCGGGGCCAAAGGTGCTTGTCGAACACCTCGATTGCGCCGCGTCGGACAAACGACGGACCGACCTGGTGGCGGTCCTGGGTATAGGCGCCGAGCAGCGCGCGATCACACAGCACGTTGATCAGCCGCGGGACGCCGCGGGCGAGGCGGTGCACCTCGCGCAGCGCGGGAGGTGTGAATATGTCAGAGGTGGCGCCGGCCACGCGCAGGCGGTGCCGCACATACGCTGCGGTTTCCTCGATCGTGAGCGGGCACAGGTGGTAGCGGCCGGTGATGCGCTGTGCAAGCTGGCGCAGCTCGTTGCGATCCAGATGCTCGCGCAGCTCCGGCTGGCCGATGAGGATGATCTGCAGCAGCTTCTGGGTATTGGTCTCAAGATTGGTGAGCAGACGTACCTGTTCGAGGACTTCGGGCGCCAGGTTCTGCGCTTCATCAACGACCAGCACCACGCGCTTGCCGCCACTGTGGGCCCGCAGCAGGTACTGACCGAGGATGTCGACCAGGTCCTTGAGGCTCCCGGTCGCCGAATCCTGGACGCCGATCCCCAGTTCCTCACAGATGGTGAGCAGGAACTCCGGCGCGGTCATGCGCGGATTGAGGATGAGGGCGATCTCGGCGTGCTGCGGTGTCTGCGCCAGGAGCGATCGCACCACGGTCGTCTTGCCGGTGCCGACCTCACCGGTGAGCTGGATGAAGCCGCCGGCCTCGGTAATGCCGTACAGAAGATGCGCGAGCGCTTCGGCGTGACGCTCGCTCAGGAACAGATAGCGCGGGTCCGGAGTGATCGCAAAAGGCTTTTCATTCAGTCCGAAAAAGGCCCGGTACATGTGGGCTACTCAAGACTGCTGGCGCGACGCAGCGCCAGTTTGCCAAAGCGCTGGCGCACGGCATCGACGGTTTCATCGACCCCGCCGCGCTCGGCGCCGAACAGGTCCAGCTGGGTTGCCGGCGTCAGCTGCCGCAAGGCCACCCCCAGCAAGCGCAGCCGTGCGCCCGGGTGTTCATCAAGCCACAGGTCCAGAAGCTGCGTGGCGACGGTGGCAATCATGCGGCGATCCTGGGTCGCCGGCTGCACCGCACGCTGGCGGGTGACCGTGGTGAAGTCATGTTCGCGGATCTTGATACTGATGCATCCGGCCGCGAGGTCGCG
Source organism: Steroidobacteraceae bacterium (assembly GCA_049792815.1). GTDB lineage: Bacteria > Pseudomonadota > Gammaproteobacteria > Steroidobacterales > Steroidobacteraceae > DAIDKA01. Next base: position 2,227 of record JBARBG010000101.1, read on the forward strand.
GTCACGGGTTCGACTGCAGGCGAGGTCCGCCAGTTCCGCCAGCGCGTGGTGCAGCCGGCGCCGTTCGTGGATGTCCTGGTCGAAGGTATCCTCGGCGCTGATCGACAGCTCCTGCCGTTCGACGATTACCGGCCGCTCATCGATACCGGCGGCACGGTCGCGCAGCGCCTGGCAATGCCGGCCGAAGATCGGCCCGAGGCGATCATCGCCCGCCACCCGCAGCTCGCCCAGGGTGCGCACCCCGGCGGCCTCCAGGCGCAGGCCGGTCTTGCCGCCAAGCCCCGGAAGACGGCGCACCGGCAGGGGATCGAGCACCACGCGCAGGTTCAGCGGCGTGACCACGGTCAGGCCATCAGGCTTGTTCAGATCCGAGGCGATCTTGGCGACCAGCTTGTTGCCGGCGGCGCCCACCGAGGCCGTAAGGCCGGTGCAGTCGCGAATCCGCTGCTTGATGGCCCGCGCGATCTGCGCCACCGGCGCGCGGCTGGCCGTAACATCCAGGAAAGCCTCGTCCAGTGACAGGCCCTGCACCAGGGGCGTGAACTCGTTGAAGATCGCAAAGACCTGCCGCGACACTTCCTGGTAGCGGGCCATGCGCGGGCGCACGCAAACGGCCTGCGGGCAACGCTCCAGTGCCTGGCGCATGGGCATTGCCGAGCGCACCCCGAACTTGCGCACTTCGTAGCTCGCGGCGGCCACGACCCCGCGCGGGCCGGTGCCGCCGACGATGACCGGCAGACCCTTAAGTCGCGGATCGTCGTGCTGTTCCACGGACGCGTAGAACGCGTCCATGTCGACATGCAGAACGGCCCGCGTGACGCCCACTCAGGCCCTATTGGACCGTGATGGTGATCTTGCGCGACTTGAGCGCCGGGCTGTGCGGGATGTGGCTGCCATCGCCCATCACCAGCTGCAGCGTGTGCTTGCCGGGAGGGAGTTTGGTCGCATCCAGCGTCGCTTCGGTCTGAGCCTTGCCGTAATGCAGGATGTTGTCAGTGGCCGGCAGAGGCACGCTCAGGTCGGCCGGCAGGGCCTGGTCGATCAACAGGTGGAAGTGTCCGGTGTTCGGGGTCTTATCCCCGGCGGGCGCGAGCTTCAGACCTTTGTGACCGAATTTGATCGTGACCGGGCTCGTGACCGTGGCGCCCGACTTCGGGCTGATGATGAAAATCCTGGCGTCCTTCGGCCAGTAGTTGTCCGGCGTGGCATCGGCGGCGAGCACGGCGCCTGAGGAAACGGTGAGCAGAAACGCGGCGAGAGCGAGAGTACGCATGGCAGCTCCTTGTATGAAGGGCGATTAGCTTAGACAGGTCCGTCGGCGGATGACAACCCAGTGCCTGGAATCAATTCGTGCGGTGCAAAATCATCGACGCGCAGGATCCGCATGACCTTGCGATCAAAGTCAGACAGCTGCTCGCCTTCGGCGGCGCTGAGCAGGCCGGCGGCCACCGCCTGGACGATCCTTCCGGGCAGGTCAAGCGCCGTCACCCGCCCGGTCTTGACACCCTGTTCGCGGATGCGCCGCTCCAGAACCTCGGCGGCTTCGGCCAGCAGCAGCACTTCCTGCAGTGCGCCAAGCGGGTTGCGGTCATGGAGCGTGGTGTAGGCGTGGGTCCCCAGTCGCTGCCGGGTGGCGGTGGGCGCCGTGACCAGGTCGGCCACCTGGCGCGAGAGCCGGTCGGAGGGCGCAAAATAAGTCAGGCCACGCGGAAAAATCAGGACCCGCATCAGACCGGCGAGGTAGCGGTTCGGGAAGTTGCGCAGGAAGCCATGCAGCTGTTCCTGCGCCGCATACAGCAAGTTGCGGCAGGCCCACTCCACCACCGGCAGATCCGCCGCGGGCTGGCCCTCGTTGTCATAGTGCTTCAGAACCATCGAGGCCAGGTACATGGCCGAGAGCACATCACCCAGCCGTGCGCTTAAGGATTCCTTTTTCTTCAGGTACCCGCCGAGGGTCAGCATCGCCACATCCACGGCGAAGGCGAAGGAGGCACTGAAGCGCTCGATGTGCTGGTAGTACCGCCGGGTCGGGCCATGGTCCGGGACGCCACGCAGACGTGCGAAGGTCAGTGCCATGACGAAGGAGCGCACGGCGTTTGAAATGGTGAAGCCCATGTGGCCGAACAGCGCACTGTCGAACTGCGCGATGCCGGCGCGACGATCCGGATTGCGTGCCGCCTCCATCTCCTTGAGCACGAAAGGATGGCAGCGGATCGCGCCCTGGCCAAAGATGATGAGATTGCGGGTGAGGATGTTGGCGCCTTCCACGGTGATCGCCACCGGCACAATCTGGTAGCTGCGCGCGAGGTAATTGCTGGGCCCCAGGCAGATGCCCTTGCCGCCGTGCACGTCCATGGCGTCGTTCGCCACGATGCGACCCATTTCCGTGACGTGGTATTTGAGCATGGCCGAGGGCACCGAGGGTTTCTCGCCGCCATCGATGGCACCGGCGGTTACCGAGCGCGCGGCATCCATGGTGTAGGTCAGTCCCGTCATGCGTGCGAGCACCGCCTCGATGCCCTCGAAGCGCGCGATGGGCAGATTGAACTGCCGGCGCACGCGCGCGTAGGCACCGGTGGCCCACACCGCGGCCTTGGCGCTGCCCGTGGTATTGGACGGCAGGGAGATGCAGCGGCCCACCGAAAGCTGCTCCACCAGCATGCGCCAGCCCTGTCCGGCCATCGCCGGCCCGCCGACCAGGCAGTCCAGCGGCACGAACACGTCCTGGCCGTGTATTGGCCCGTTCTGGAAGGGCACGTTCAGCGGGAAATGCCGGCGGCCGATGCTGATGCCGGGCGTATCGCGCGGGATCAGCGCCACCGTAATGCCAAGATCGGTGCGCTCGCCGAGGAGTTTTTGCGGATCAAACATCCTGAAGGCCAGGCCGATGACCGTCGCCACGGGTGCCAGGGTGATGTAGCGCTTTGAAAAATTGAGCGTGAGGCCCAGTACCTCGCGCCCCTGCCAGGTGCCGCGGCCGACGATACCGGTGTCCGGGAGCGATGCGGCGTCCGACCCGGCGCGCGGTCCGGTGAGGGCGAAGCACGGGATCTCATCGCCGCGTGCCAGCCGCGGCAGGTAGTAGTCCTTCTGCTCCTGTGTGCCGTAGTGATTGAGCAGCTCCGCGGGCCCCAGGGAGTTCGGGACCGCGACGACGGAGGAGCAGGTGGTGCTGCGGCTGGCGACCTTCGCGAGCACGCAGGAGTGCGCGTAGGCCGAGAACTCCAGGCCGCCATAGCGCTTCGGGATGATCATGGCGAAGAAACCCTTGGCGGTCAGGAACGACCACACCGCGGGCGGCAGGTCGGCGCGCACGTGCGTGATGTCCCAGTCATCCAGCATCGCGCACAGCTCTTCACACGGCCCATCCAGGAACGCCTGCTCGTCGGCCGTGAGCTGCGGGGGGCTCGCGCTGAGCAGTTTTTCCCAGCGTGGCGCGCCGCTGAACAGCTCCCCGTCCCACCACACCGTGCCGGCCTCGAGCGCCTCTTTCTCCGTCTGCGACATCGAGGGCAACATGCGCCGATAGGCGCCGAGGAACGGGCCGCTGATCAGCGCCTGGCGCAGCGGCTTGAGATTGAGCAGCCACAGCAGGCCCGTCAGCACCCACAGCAGGCTCTTCCACGCTGGCGCCTGCGGCGCCAGGTAACAGTAGAGGCCCAGCAGAATCGTGAGCGTGATGCAGAAACTGAGCAGTCCCAACCGCCGGTACGTGAGTACGACGACGGCGGCCAGGAAGAGCACCGTGATGATCGCGCCGTACATGACACCCCCGTACCGCTTTGTTGGCTGAAAGCTCAGCCCAGCAGGTCTTTGACGCCCTCGCGTTCTTCCTTCAGTTCGTTCTCGGTGACGCTCATGCGCTTGCGGCTGCCCTCATCGATGGCCAGGCCCTGCACGATCTGATACTCGCCGTTGCGGCAGGTCACCGGATACGAATAGATGACGCCCGCGGGAATGCCATAGCTGCCATCAGAAGGCACGCCCATGCTCACCCAGTCACCCTCCGCCGTGCCCAGCGCCCAGGTACGCACGTGATCCAGCGCCGCCGAAGCCGCCGAGGCCGCGGAGGAGGAGCCACGCGCCTTGATGACCGCCGCGCCGCGCTGCTGAACCACGGGAATGAAGGTTTCATCCAGCCATTTCTGATCCACGAGGCTCGTAGCCGGCTTGCCGTCGACGGTCGCGTGGCTCGCGTCCGGATATTGCGTGGCCGAGTGATTGCCCCAGATGATCATCTTCCTGATCCGGCTGATATGCGTGCCGGTCTTCTGCGCCAGCTGCGCCAGCGCGCGGTTGTGATCCAGACGCGTCATGGCCGTGAAGTTGCGCGGCTCGAGGTCCTTGGCGTTGGCGCGCGCGATCAGCGCATTGGTGTTGGCGGGATTGCCCACCACCAGCACCTTCACCTTGCGGTCCGCGACCGCGTTCAGCGCCTTGCCCTGCGCCGAGAAAATCTGCGCATTGGCCAGCAGCAGGTCCTTGCGTTCCATGCCCGGACCGCGCGGACGGGCGCCGACCAGCATGGCGGCGTGGCAGTCCCTGAACGCCACCGTGGCATCGTCGGTCGCGACCACCTTGTTCAGCGTCGCGAAGGCGCAATCATCCAGCTCCATGACCACGCCCTGCAGGCCCGGCAGCGCCTGGGGTATCTCGAGCAGGTGCAGATTGACGGGCTGGTCCGCGCCAAACATCTGCCCGGAGGCCACCCTGAAAGCCAGGGCATAGCCGATCTGACCGGCGGCCCCGGTGATTGCGACATTCACAGCGTGCTTCATGTGGGACTCCAGGGAGGGTGACCGGCGATTCTATCGGATACGTGAACTATGTCTCATGTGTTGGGGCTTGACAGATGGGTAGTGTTGTAGTTATATATAACACCATGACATCAGGGAGAGGCGGTCGCCCCTCCCGGTCGGGAAGAGGAGAGAGATCATGAGCACCAACACTGTGAACCTGAAAGTCCTGGTCTGCGCGCTGATCGCGATGGCCCCCAATGCGATTCTGATCCACGGGTTTAACTTAGCCACGGAGCAGGCGCAGTTGACCGGTCAGACTTCGCCTACCTCGCAGCCGACCGTGGACTCGTCAACAGCCCCAGCTGTTCTGGTAGATTAGAACGCTACTAGCCCGATACGGGCGTCTCGGAGCGTTCATGGACCCGCAGTGGGAAGACAGTGTGCCCATATACCGGCAACTGCGGGACCGCGTGGTCGCGATGATTCTGGACGGCATCCTCAAGGAGGGTGACGCGCTGCCCTCGGTGCGCAGCGTCGCCTCGGAGTTCCGTCTGAACCCGCTGACGGTTCTGAAGGGATACCAGCAGCTGGTCGACGAACATCTGGTCGAAAAGCGCCGCGGCCGGGGCATGTTCGTCAGTAGCGGAGCGAGCGGCGCGCTGCTCAAGGACGAGCGTCAGCGCTTCCTGGAAGATGAGTGGCCCAAGGTGCATGCGGCCATCGTCCGGCTGGGCCTGTCCCCCGCCGATCTGCTGCGCGCGGAGCAAGCCGCCGACAAGAAGAACTCCCCACCGCCACCGGACGAGAACAATGACGGCAGTAATTGAAGCGCGGGGGCTGCGCAAATCCTACGGATCCAAGCGCGCACTGGATGATGTGACCTTCAATGTGGCGCCGGGGCGCATCGTGGGCATGATCGGCGCCAATGGTGCCGGCAAGACCACGGCCCTCAAGGCCATACTGGGCCTGACCAGCTTCCAGGGCGATCTGACGGTGCTCGGACGCAACCCGCGCACCCAGCGCGATGAGCTCATGCGCGATGTCTGTTTCATCGCCGACGTGGCGGTGCTGTCGCGCTGGCTGAAAGTCAGCCAGGCGCTCGACTACGTGGCCGGCGTGCATCCGCGCTTCAACCGCGCGCGCGCCGAGGAGATCCTGCGCAAGACCGATCTGAAGATGAACAGCAGGGTGCGCGAGCTGTCCAAGGGCATGGTGACCCAGCTGCACCTGGCGCTGATCCTCGCGATCGACGCCCGGCTGCTGGTGCTCGATGAGCCCACGCTGGGGCTGGATCTGCTGTACCGGCGCCAGTTCTATGACACCTTGCTGAATGACTATTTCAACAAGGAGCGCACCATCCTGCTCACCACCCACCAGGTGGAGGAAATCGAGCACCTGCTCACCGATGTGCTGTTCCTGCGACAAGGGCGGATCATGATGTCACTGCCGGTGGACGACATCGCCGAGCAGTACGTGCAGCTGACCGTGGACCCCGCGCAGGTGGCAAGGGCGCGGGAGCTGCGCCCGTTCTACGAACGTGAAATCTTCGGCCGCGTGGCCATGTTCTTCGAGGGACACCGACCCGAGGAGCTCGAAGCGCTGGGCGATGTCCGCACGCCCTCGATCGCCGACCTGTTCGTGGCCAAGATGCAGCCCTCATGAGCGCTTCAGAACCCACCATCGACCCCACCGCGGTGGACACGGCACAGGAGCCGGCGGCTCCGGCGCTCTATGCGCGGCCCCCGGTTCTGCGCACACTGATACGGCGCGAGCTGTGGGAACATCGCGCGCTGTGGATCGCGCCCCTGGCGGTAGCGGCATTGCTGCTGCTGCTCGCGATCATCGGCAAGACCAACGCCGATTTCGGCCAGGTCGCACTGCCCGAGCAGCGTCGCGCGCTGTTCGCCGTGATCATGGCGTACGCGGTGGTGCCGCAGTTCCTCGTCTTGGGCATCGTCAGCTGGATGTATGCCGGGGATTGCCTCTATGCCGAGCGCAAGGACCGCAGCATCCTGTTCTGGAAGTCCATGCCGGTGTCGGACACGCTGACGGTGCTGTCGAAACTGCTGCTGGTGGTGGTGCTGGTACCGCTGGGGGTGTACCTGGTTTCGCTGGTGACCAC
>JBARBG010000102.1:0-36125 GCA_049792815.1 Steroidobacteraceae bacterium
GATCAGAATTGCGGCAGGCCACCACGATGGGCAGCATCATGGTCGCGGGGTGATCCTTCAGCGCCCGGCAGGCTTCAAGTCCGGCGAGGTCGGTACCGTCGGCGTCCACCAGGATCAGGTCCGGCGACACGCGGTCGATGCTGGCCATGATGTCGGACCGCAGTGGGCACGATTCAAGACGGAAGCGATGGGCGACGCTGCAGTGAGAAAGGACGTTGCGGATGGCCGCGCATTCGCCGACCGCAAGGATCTGAAACTGCTCTGTAATCGCCACCATCGGCGGCGATTCTAAACTATTTTCATTGAATTGCTTGCAGTCTGCGAAGATACGGCTCCCACTTCCCAAAGCGACTTTCCAAATGGCCACGTCCAATCGCAAATCCGCCACGAGGCGCCCGGTCCCCCCTGCCGCAGGGGCGAGCAAGGTCTCACGCGAGCAGGCGCAGGAGGCGGTCAGGACGCTGCTGCGCTGGGCGGGGGATGACCCGGGCCGCGAGGGTCTGCTCGACACGCCCAAACGGGTGGTCAAGGCCTACGCGGACTGGTTTTCGGGTTACTCGGTGGATCCGCGCGAGTACATGCGCCGCACCTTCGAGGAGGTCGAGGGCTATGACGAGATGGTCGTGCTGCGCGACATCGCCTTTGAAAGCTACTGCGAACATCACATGGCGCCCATCATCGGCCGCGCCCATGTCGGCTACCTGCCTTCGAACAAGGTGGTGGGCATCAGCAAGCTGGCGCGGGTTGTCGACGGCTATGCGCGGCGTTTCCAGGTGCAGGAAAAGCTCACCGCGCAGATCGCGGCCTGCATCGACGAGGTCCTCAAGCCGCGTGGCGTGGGCGTGGTCATCGATTCAGAGCACCAGTGCATGACCACCCGTGGCGTTCACAAGCGCGGTGTGTCCATGGTGACCAGCCGCATGGTCGGCATATTCCGCAGCGATGCGCGCACCCGCGCCGAGTTCCTGCAGTTCATCGACATCCGCGGCTCGCGGGTGATCTGAGCGTCAGCTCTTCACCTTGGTGAGCGACACGGCGTTGATGCAGTAGCGCAGCCCGCTGGGCGGGGGACCATCCTGGAATACATGTCCCAGGTGGGCGTCGCAGACATTACAGGTCACCTCGACCCGTTCGCGGCCGTAGCTGTTGTCGGCGTGATAGGCGACTACGTTGGGCGCGACCGCCTGGGTGAACGATGGCCAGCCGGTGCCGCTCTGGAACTTCTCGGCGCTGTCGAACAGCAGCGTATTGCAGCACACGCACTGATAGCGCCCGGGCTCGAACAGGTTGCACATTTCCGAGCTGTGCGGCGCCTCGGTGCCCTTCTCGCGGGCGACATGGAAGGTCTGCGGATCCAGGATCTCGCGCCACTGGCTTGCGGTCTTTTCGACCCGTCGTGGCGCTGCGGGATTGCCATTGCGGCTGATCGCGAGCACATCGTTCCAGCGCAACAGGGTGGGGGTAGCGGTCATCATGAGCTCCTCAAGGTCTTGGACGAGCGGGTGCAGATCCACAGCGCCGCCGGCAGTGCCGTAAAATCGGCCAGCAGTGCCAGCACGAAGGCCGCCGCGGACACCGTGCCGAACTGGCGCATCGGCGGCAGGGGCGAGAAGGCCAGGGCCAGGAAGCCCGCCGCGTTGATCAAGGTGGCGAACAATATGGGCTTGCCGGCGACCATGAAGGCATGACGCAGTGCCGTCAGGGTCGAGCCCTCATGATTGCCTTCCTGGTAATGATAGAAGAAGTGCACCTGGTCGTTCTCGGTCGCGCCCAGCACTGTCGAGCCGATGAGGATAGTGGCGATGTTCAGGGAGATTCCAACCCCCCGCATCAGCAAAAAGGCGGACAGGATGGCGAACAGCGAGGGAATCATCGCCATCAGCCGCGCCATGGGACTGCGGAAGACCACCAGGAAGGCGCAGAAGATAATGCTCGCTGTCAGCGCGAAGCTCTGCATCAGCGTCGGCACCAGCTGCAAGGTGATCTGGTCGGACATCACGCTGTCGCCCACCACGCGCGCGCTGACCGCGGCCAGCGCCGGTTGCTGCCGCTGCACCCTGGCCCAGGTATTTTCGATATAGCGGGGCATGAAACCGATGGCGCCGAAGGCCCGGTCACGGCCGCGGACGCTCAGGCGCACATCCCCCAGCGAGTTCAGGTCCACAAAGCCGCGGGTGCCTGGGGTGGTGAGCAGAATCTGCTCCAGCTGTCCGGCCAATTCCTCCCAGGCCTGCGGGTCCGTGGGCAGCTGATCCTGCCCGGACTGCACATAGCGGGCCCAGCGCAGGAGCGATGTCGGTCCATCCACCGCAGTGATCCGCGGATCGCTTTCCAGCTGGCGCACCAGCTGATCCAGGGCGTGCAGAAACTGCGGATCCAGGGCGCCGGCCTTGGGCACCTTGAGCCACAGCTGATACACGCCCAGGCCGTTCTGGGCCTCGAAATAGCGCGTGTCCTGCGCCGCCGCGACGCGCGGATCGATGTAGGTCAGGGTATCGGTCTGCAGCGCCAAGCTGTGTAGGTGCCCGGGAATACCCACCAGGGCGATGATGCCGGCGATCATGCCCGCGACCGCGGTTCCGACCAGCGGCCAGCGCAGGGCGCGAGTGAAGGGTAGCCAGCGCTCCACGAAGGCGGGGTACCAGGTTCCCGCCGCCGCCACCTCGGTCTGGGTGGGCGTGCGCAGCAGCTGCTGCAGCGCCGGAAACAGGGTAAAGCTGGCCAGCCACGCGACCACGAGTCCCGCGGCGGTCCACTGCCCCATCTCGCGCACCGGTCGGATGCTGGAGACGGACAGTGCCGCAAAGCCCACGGCGGTGGCGAAGATCGAGGCGGTGCTGGGCAGGAACTTGTTGGCCAGCACCTTGGCGTGATGCAGTGCGAGTTCCTCGTCGCCTGATCGGTCGATGTAACGCGAGTGGATGTACACCAGGGTTGCAGTCGAGGTGACCAGTACCGTGAGCGGCACCAGCGAGGAGACGATGGTGTGTGCCCAGCCGGTCAGCGCTGCCAGGCCGATGGCGATCGCGACCACCAGCCCCAGGGTGATGACGATGGCCAGCAGCGTCCGCCAGGAGCGGTACAGGAAAAATATCAAGGCGACCAGGAACAGCCCGAACAGCGGCATGGAGCGCTGGGTCGCGACCTGGGTCTCATGCTCCAGCCAGGCATCAAGCCAGGGCGAGCCCACGCGCCGCACGCGCGTGAAGGGTCCGCCCTGGGCGCGCAGCAGCGGCCCGCTGGCCACATCGATGGCAGCAAGCAGGCGATCGCGGTCCGCGGGCGAGCGCACATGCAGTTCCAGCGCGATACCCAGAAAGTTCGGGCCGACGAGGCCGGCGCGCCGGAAGAGCTCGGTGCCGGTGGCGAATTTGCGCACCCGCTCGGCATCGCCGGGTCCCAGGGTGGTGCCGGGATTGGCGCCCCGATAGATGGTGAGCAGGCTTTGTGGCGCAACGCCCGCAATGCCCGCCAGCCGGTGCTCCAGCTGCTCGGTGCCCTGTAGTGCAGGGGCGCCCAAGGGGTCCGGTGTCTCCAGCATCAGCAGGGCGTGCACGCCCTCGGGAAACAACTTGTTGAACTCGGCGGTGGCCCTGGCCGCGGGGTCATTCGCCACCGACAGGCTGTCGATGGCATTGTCGTCCGGTATGCGGGTGGCGCCGTATATGCCCAACGCACCCAGCAGCACGAATACGCTCAGGATCACCCGCCGTGCCGCCAGCACCCGGATGAAGAGCCGAACCGCGGCCGGCGCGGCCGGTACGGTCACAGATTGAATCCTGACCGTGGCGGCAGGCTTCGGACGCGGCGCTTCATGTGGCGGAATGATAGCCTATTGCGATGGCTTCACTGATCGCGGCCGCGGCCTCATTGCTGGTGTTCTGTGCCCCGGGTTATCCCGGTACCAGCGGCGACGCGCAACCTCTTGTGGGAGAGTTCGCCACGACGTTGGGCGCGGCGGCCGGTTGGCCCGCCGGGTCTTTGACGGCCGTTTATGACGCCAGCGAAAAAAGCGATCTGGCGCGTCTCGCGGCGCCGCAAGCGGGTCTGGCCTTCGTGCCCTACCCATTTTTTGTCGAGCACGGCGCCGAGCTGCATATGGCGCCCCTTGCGCAGGCCGATGTGCCACCCGCCGGCGTGCAGCAGCGCTGGACCTTGGTGCTGAAAACCGGGCATGGACCCTTGCCGGCGGCGCTGGCGGGTCTCGCACTCATCAGCACGGCCGGCTATGCGCAATCCTTTGTGCGTGACGTGCTGCATGACATCGGGCCACTGCCGGCAACGACCAGCATCACCGCCACCGGCCAGGTGCTCTCGGCCCTGCGCCGCGCGGCCAATGGTGAACCGGTTGCGGTGCTGCTCGATCAGGAACAGGCTGCGGCCCTGGCCAGTCTGCCCTTCGCTGCCAACCTGCACAGTGCTGCGACCACCCCGCCGGTGCCGGTGGCGCTGATTGTCGTCATCGCCGGCCGCATCGCCAAGCCCCGCACCCAGGAACTGCAGCAGGCGCTGCTGCACCTGTCCGGCACGGCACCGGGCGCGGCGACCTTGGGCCGTCTGCGCCTGAACGGCTTCGTGCTGCCGCACCTGCCCACCCCTGGATCATGAAGGCGCTGCCGCGCGCTGCGGCGCTGCTCACGCTGCTGGCACTGGGTGGCTGCGTACTGACGCGTTCGGCTCGGCAACCACAGACGCCCGGCGCGGGACCGATTGGCTCCCAGAGCCCGGCCCAACTGCTGGCGGCGGTGCAGGGCGACGCTGATCGCATGGATCAAGCAAAGGATTCAGCCACGCGCGCACGGCTGCTGGCCGCGGCTACCGCCAGCGCCAGCCAATGCCTGGCACAGGCCCCGAACGATGCCGCCTGCCCTTATGCGCAGGCGCAGGTGCTGGGGCTCACGGCCCGCGAACATCCGCTGCAGGCGCCTTCCGTGCTCAAGCAGATGCTGGCGAACCTGGCGAAGGCGGAGGGCCTTGATCCCGCGCTTGATCACGCAGGTCCCGCGCGCCTCAGCGCCGTGGTGCTGCTGCGGGCACCGCCCTGGCCGCTGGGTCCGGGCGATGTGGATGCCGCGACCGCCGCCGCGCAGCGTGCGGTGAAGCGCGATCCGGGCTATCCGCCGAACCTGATCGCGCTGGGTCAGGCGCAGAGCAAGGCCGATGGCGCACCGCAGGCCCGCGCCACCTTCAACCAGGCGCAGCAGGCGGTGCACGGATGGGCCGGTGCGCCGAATCAACCGGCCGCTGAGTTGGCCGCCGAGCGCGCACGGTGGCAGCGCGCTGTGGAGCAGGGGCTCAAGGAACTGCAGTGAGCCGCTTCAGCTGACCGCGCTCTCGGCGCTGCGCGCGGCGCGCTTGCGTTCGTTCTCGTCGAGAAAGCGCTTGCGGATGCGGATCGACTCGGGCGTCACTTCCACCAGTTCGTCCTCGTCGATGAACTCCACCGCGTACTCCAGCGTCATCTGGATGGGCGGCGTCAGCAGTATCGCGTCGTCCTTGCCGGCCGCACGGATGTTGGTGAGCTTCTTGGTCTTGATGGGATTGACGACCAGGTCGTTCTCGCGGCTGTGGATGCCGATGACCATGCCGGGATAAAGCTTCTCCCCGGGATGCACGAACATGCGGCCGCGCTCCTGCAGGTTGAACAGCGAGTAGGCCACGGCCTCGCCCATCTCGTTGCTGATGAGCACGCCGTTGCGACGCTCCGGGATGTCACCCTTGACCGGCGCGTAGCCATCGAAGATGTGGCTGATGAGGCCATTGCCGCGGGTGAGCGTCATGAACTCACCCTGGAAGCCGATCAGGCCGCGGGCCGGCACGCGGTATTCCAGCCGTACGCGACCCATGTCATCGATGATCATGTCGGTCAGATCGGCGCGCCGCGTGCCCAGGGCTTCCATCACCGCGCCCTGGTGTTCGGCGTCGATGTCGATGGTCAGTGCCTCGTAGGGCTCATGCTGCACCCCGTCGACCAGGCGATACAGCACCTGCGGCTTGCCGACGGCCAGCTCGTAGCCCTCGCGGCGCATGTTCTCGATAAGGATGGTCAGGTGCAGCTCGCCGCGTCCGGAGACACGGAATATATCGGGTTCCGCGGTGTCTTCGACCCGCAGCGCCACGTTGCTTTGCAGTTCGCGGTACAGACGCTCGCGGATCTGGCGGCTGGTCACGTACTTGCCTTCGCGTCCGGCCAGCGGCGAGGTATTGACCTGGAAATTCATCTGCAGCGTGGGCTCATCGACGCTGATCGGCGGCAGGCCTTCCGCGTTCTCGCGATCGCAGATGGTGAGGCCGATGTTCACGTCGTCGATGCCGGTGATAGCGACAATGTCGCCGGCAATGGCTTCCGGCACCGCCTGACGCAGCAGTCCCTGGAAGGTCAGCACCTGCACGATCTTGGCCTCGCCGCGGTTCTCATCACCATGACGCAGGGCGACCACCTGGCCGGTGCGAATGGTGCCGCGGCGCACGCGGCCGATGCCGATGCGACCCACATAGGAGTTGTAGTCCAGTGTGGAGATCTGCAGCTGCAGGGGCGCGGACGGATCGCTGGGCGGTGCCGGCACGTACTGCAGCACCGCCTCGAACAGCGCGGTCATGTCCTGGGGCCGCTCGGTGCGATCCAGGCTCGCCCAGCCCTGCAGGGCCGAGGCATAGACCACCGGGAAGTCCAGCTGCTCATCGGTGGCGCCCAGACGGTCGAACAGCTCGAAGGTCTTGTCGACCACCCAGCCCGGGCGCGCGCCCGGCCGGTCGATCTTGTTGACCACGACAATGGCCTTGTGGCCCATGCCCAGGGCCTTGCGGGTCACGAAGCGCGTCTGCGGCATCGGTCCCTCGACCGCGTCCACCAGCAGCAGTACGCCGTCCACCATCGACAGCACGCGCTCGACCTCACCGCCGAAGTCGGCATGTCCGGGCGTATCGACGATGTTGATGCGGGTGCCGCCGTACTCGATGGCGCAGTTCTTGGCGAGGATGGTGATGCCGCGCTCGCGCTCGATGTCATTGGAATCCATGACGCGCTCGGCCACTTTCTCATGCGCTTGGAAGGTTCCGGACTGCTTGAGAAGGCAATCCACCAGCGTCGTCTTGCCGTGATCGACGTGCGCGATGATGGCGATATTGCGGATGGGGCGGTTCATGGTCCTGAGAAGGCCGGGAAAAGGGCCGCGAAGAGTACCAGAAGAATGCTGCAACCCATAGAAAACAATGATTTGACGAATATCGCCGGCCCCATTGTGGGGCAGTTCAGCCGCGCGCCCGGCTGCCGATGCGCAGGGTGCTGGTGGCGTAGCGGACCTCGACGAAGAACACCAGCAGGGAGGCAGTGAGCGTGAGCATGGCGGCACTGAACACCACCGCGATCAGCAGCGTCAGGTTATTGCCCAGCAGGGCCGTGGTGAACAGCAGGATCACCGTGGTCGTCACCAGCACTCCGGAGATCGTGCCCAGTGCGATCGCGTAGTTGATGTAGCGGGCGCGCTGCGCCAGCACCGCCAGCGCCTCGTGCAGGTCGACCTGGGGGCTTGCGGCCAGCCGGTCCTCGAGCAGGCGCGCGCGGTCGACGATTCGCGCCAGGCGGTTGGTATACAAGGTCAGCGTGACGCCCACCCCGGAGAGCAGGAACACCGGCGCGACCGCCAGCTGAATGATGCGCGCAACGTCAGAGGGCAGGGTCGGGGCGAGAGCCATGTGCGCATCTTGCCACGGTAGTATGGGGGCCGGACGACTGACTCACCCGGAGAGCCAAAGATCAAGACCAGAACTGCCACGGCCGCGGCCTCCGCAGCCCAAGGCAGCGTGGACACCACGCTGTCGGGCTTCTTTGGCGTATTCCGTTACAGCCGCCAGGCGCTGTCGCTGGTCGTGAGCACCAGCCGCCCGCTGACGCTGGCCCTGGCGCTGCTGACCGTCATCGCCGGCACCGTGCCGGTGGCCATCGCCGGGGTCACTTCACAGCTGGTGGATGCGGTCGTGGCCGCGATCCGGGCCGGCAACGGGGATGCACACCGGGTGCTGCACTTCGTGATCCTGGAGGGCGGGCTGGTGGCCGTCATGGCGGCCACGCAGCGCGGGCTGTCGCTGTGCCAGTCGCTGCTGCGCGCACAGCTCGGCCAGCGTGTGAACGTGATGATCCTGGAGAAGGCGCTGACGCTGGAGCTTGCGCATTTCGAGGACTCCGAGTTCTACGACAAGTTGACGCGCGCGCGTCGCGAGGCCTCCAGCCGGCCGCTGAGCCTGGTGATGCGCACTTTCGGCCTGGTGCAGAACGCAATTTTCCTGGTGAGCTCCGGTGGGGTGCTGTTCCGGTTTTCCCCGTGGGCGGTCGCGGTACTGTTGCTGTCGGGGCTGCCGGCCTTCATCGCCGAGGCGCGCTTCTCCGGGGATGCCTTCCGCCTGTTTCGCTGGCGCTCCCCCGAGACCCGCATGCAGCTGTACCTGGAGGCGGTGCTGGGGCGCGAAGAGCATGCCAAGGAGGTACGGCTGTTCGGCCTCGGCGCGCGGCTGCTCGCGCGCTACCGCGACATCTTCACCGGCCTGTATCGTGAGGACAAGGCACTCACCGTGCGGCGCGATGTCTGGGGATTCTTTCTCGGGCTCATCGGCACCTGCGC
Organism: Steroidobacteraceae bacterium; assembly: GCA_049792815.1. GTDB lineage: Bacteria > Pseudomonadota > Gammaproteobacteria > Steroidobacterales > Steroidobacteraceae > DAIDKA01. The sequence continues at coordinate 8,619 of JBARBG010000102.1, forward strand.
GCTGTACCTGGCCTATGCCTGGATTGCACTGGCCACCGTGCGCGGGATCATCTCGCTGGGCAAGATGACCATGTACCTGGCGCTGTTCCGCCAGGGTCAGTCCGCAGTGTCCGCTGCGCTGTCCTCGGTGGGCGGCATGTACGAGGACAACCTGTACCTGTCGACCCTGTATGAATACCTGGAAACGCCGGTGCCGCAGGCCCGGGGGCAGCTGGCGAAGGGTCCGCATCCCGAGGATGGCATCCGCATGGAGCAGGTGAGTTTCATCTACCCCGGCGCGACCGAGCCCGCCCTCACCGATATCACCTTGCACCTGCCGCCCGGCGGCAGCCTCGCGCTGGTGGGCGAAAATGGTTCGGGCAAGACCACGCTCATCAAACTGCTGACGCGCCTGTATCGACCCACTTCAGGTCGTGTGCTGCTTGACGGCCTGGACCTGGAATTGTGGGACGAGGCCCGGCTGCGCGAGCGCATCGGTGTCATCTTCCAGGACTTCGCCCGCTACCAGATGCTGGTCGGCGAGAACGTGGGCGCCGGCGATGAGCCGTTTTTCCTGGACGAGGCACGCTGGCGCGAAGCGGCCGACAAGGGCCAGGCGGATGAATTCATCAGAACGCTCCCCTCGGGCTACCACACGCAGCTGGGCAAGTGGTTCAAGGATGGGCGCGAACTTTCCGGCGGACAATGGCAGAAAATCGCCCTGTCGCGCGCCTTCATGCGCATCCGCGCCGATGTTCTGGTGCTGGATGAGCCTACCGCGGCCATGGATGCGCGCGCCGAGGCGCTGGTATTCGAGCGCTTCCGGCAGCTGGGCCATGACCGCATGACCATACTGATCTCGCATCGCTTCTCGACCGTGCGCATGGCCGACCAGATCGCCGTGCTCGAGCACGGGCGCATCATTGAACAGGGCAGTCACGAGGAGCTTATGCACCGCGCAGGCCACTATGCCGCGCTGTTTTCGCTGCAGGCGCGCGGTTATCGCTGAATTCGTCCGGCCGCCCGCGCGGCGCCGACTTCCATCAGCAGCACCAGGGAGCGTGCCGGCACGCTGCGGGTGGCGCCGCCGGCGAGATGCTCGGATGGGCCGGGACGCCCGCTCGCGGTCTGCAGCTCCACGCGCCAGCGGCGTGCGAGCCCCAACGGCGGAAGTGCGAAAACCATGGCTTCGTGATTCGCATTGAACAGCAGTGTGAAGTTTTCATCGCGCACCGGCTGCCCGCGGCTGTCGGTACGATGCACCGCAGCGCCCGACAGATGCACGCCAAGACAGCGGGCATAGCCCTGCTGCCAGTCGATCTCGGTCATTTCGGCGCCCGCAGGCGTGAACCAGGTGATGTCCTTGAAGGTCTCCCCGGCCACGGGTTTGCCGCTCAGGAAGTAGCGGCGCGAGAAGATGGCGTGACTGCGCCGCAGCGCGATGACCCGTTCGACGAAGGCCAGGAACTCGCGCTGGTCCGGATCCAGCTCCCAGTCGATCCAGGACAGCGCATTGTCCTGGCAGTAGGCATTGTTGTTGCCGCCCTGGGTGCGGCCGAGTTCATCCCCGGCCAGCAGCATGGGTACACCCTGTGAGAGCAGCAGCGTGGCGATGAGGTTGCGCTTCTGGCGCGCGCGCGTCGCCGTGATCGCAGGGTCTTGGGTGGGACCTTCGATGCCACAGTTCCAGGAACGATTGTCATCGCTGCCGTCGCGGTTGTCTTCGCCATTGGCCGCGTTGTGCTTGTGGTTGTAGGACACGAGGTCCGCGAGCGTGAAGCCGTCGTGCGCCGTGACAAAGTTGATGCTGGCATGAGGCTTGCGACCACTGGCCTCATAGAGGTCGGCGGAGCCGGTGAAGCGCCGGGCGAACTCGCCGATGAGGCCGCCATCGCCTTTCCAGTAGGCGCGCGCACTGTCGCGGTACTTGTCGTTCCATTCATTCCATCCAGGGGGGAAATTGCCCACCTGGTAACCCCCGGCGCCGACATCCCAGGGTTCGGCGATGAGCTTCACCTGCGACAGCACCGGGTCCTGGGAGATGGTGTCGAAAAATGAACCCAGGCGATCGACATCAAACAGTTCGCGGGCCAGGGCCGAGGCGAGGTCGAAGCGAAAGCCGTCCACGTGCATGTCCTGCACCCAGTAGCGCAGCGAGTCCATGATCAGCTGCAGCACCCGCGGGTGCTGCAGGTTGAGCGTGTTGCCGGTACCGGTGAAGTCCATGTAGCGGCGCGGTTCGCCCGGCAGCAGGCGGTAGTAGGCCGCATTGTCGATGCCGCGCAGGCTCAAGGTCGGTCCGAGCTCACTGCCCTCGGCGGTGTGGTTGTAGACCACATCCAGGATGACCTCGATACCCGCGGCGTGCAGGCTCTTCACCATGGCCTTGAACTCTTCGACCGGGCTGCCGGCGCCGTAGCGCATCTCAGGGGCCAGGTAGCCGATGGTGTTGTAGCCCCAGTAGTTGCGCAGCCCCTGCGTCACCAGACGCCGGTCATCCAGGAAGGCGTGTACCGGCATCAGTTCCACGGCGGTGACACCCAGGCGCTTGAGATGCTCGATGATGGGTGCCGTGGCAAGGCCTGCGTAGGTGCCGCGCAGTTCGGGCGCGACCTGCGGATGGCGCAACGTCATGCCGCGCACATGCGCTTCGTATATGACGGTGTCGTGCCAGGCGGTGCGCGGTGGACGGTCGTCCTCCCAGCTGAAGGCCGGATTGACGACCCGGCATTTGGGCGTCCCCGGTGCGCTGTCGCGCTCATCGAAGGACAGATCCAGTGTTGGATCCTGCGCATCGTAGCCGAAGTGCGCGTCGCTCCAGAGCATCGGTCCTGCGAGCGCCCTGGCGTACGGCTCGATCAGGAGCTTGTTGGCATTGAAGCGGTGGCCGCGCTGCGGATCGTAGGGGCCGTGACAGCGATAGCCGTACAGCAGGCCCGGTCGCGCCTCGGGCAGGTAGCAGTGCCAGATCTGGTCGGTGTGTTCGTTGAGGGCGATGCGCTGCACCTCGTGGCGGCCGGCGGCATCAAACAGGCACAGCTCGACCCGGGTCGCGTTTTCGGAGAACAGCGAAAAGTTGACGCCTGCGCCATCCCAGGTGGCGCCTCGCGGGTAGGGATTGCCAGGCCAGACGGACCTCATTTCGGGGACAGAAAAAGCACACCCAACGGCGGCAGCGTCAGCGTCAGGGAGTACCGCCGCCCATGGGTGCTGTGCTCATCAGCCGCCACCACGCCCTGATTTCCCTGGCCGCTGCCGCCATAGTCGGCGGCATCGCTGTTCAGGCATTCGCGCCACGCACCGCCCTGTGGCACGCCGACGCGGTAGTTGCCGCGCACCACCGGCGTGAAATTGCAGATGACCAGCACCACACCGCCCGAGCGGTCCAGGCGCAGGAAGGACAGCACGCTGGAGTCCGCGTCATTGCAATCCACCCACTCGAAGCCTTCCTGGTTGAAGTCCTGCTGATGCAGTGCCGGGGTCGCGCGGTAGAAGCGGTTCAGGTCGCGCATCCAGCGCTGCGCACCGGCATGCAGCGGATACTGCAGCACATGCCATTCGAGGCTGCCATCGTGCTGCCATTCGCGCTTCTGTCCGAACTCACAGCCCATGAAGATCAGTTTCTTGCCGGGGTGCCCCCACATATAGCCGAACAGCAGCCGCAGGTTGGCGAACTGCTGCCACTCATCGCCCGGCATCTTGCCGATGAGCGAACCCTTGCCATGCACCACTTCGTCATGCGACAGCGCCAGCACGAAGTTCTCAGTGAAGGCGTACCAGATTGAGAAGGTGATCTGGTTGAAGTGATGGCGACGAAACAGCGGATCGGTCTGGAAGAACTTCAAGGTGTCGTGCATCCAGCCCATGTTCCACTTCAGTCCAAATCCCAGGCCCCCCAGGTACACGGGCCGCGACACCTGTGGCCAGGCGGTGGACTCCTCGGCAATGGTGTGGGTGCCGGGATGGTCGCGGTAGATGGCCTGGTTCAAGGACTTGAGGAAGTCGCGGGCGTCGAGGTTCTCATGCCCGCCAAAGGGATTCGGAATCCACTCGCCCGCCTTGCGCCCGTAGTCGAGGTACAGCATGGAGGCCACGGCATCCACGCGCAGCGCATCGGCGTGATAGGTCTCCAGCCAGTACAGCGCATTGCTGCCCAGGAAGTTGCGCACTTCGGCGCGGCCGTAGTTGAAGATCGAACTGTTCCACTCCGGGTGATAGCCCTGGCGCGGATCGGCATGTTCGTACAGGTGTGTACCGTCAAAGAAGGCGAGTCCATGCTGGTCGCTCGGAAAGTGCGAGGGCACCCAGTCCAGGATGACGCTGATACCGGCATTGTGCAGATGCTCGATGAGAAACATGAAATCCTGCGGCGTTCCATAGCGCGAGGAGGGCGCGAAGTAGCCGGTGACCTGATAGCCCCAGGAACCGAAGAACGGATGCTCCATGACGGGCATCAGCTCGACGTGGGTGAAGCCCATCTCAACCACATACTCGGCCAGTTCCAGCGCCACCTCGCGGTAGTTGAGCGAGCGATTGCCGTCCGCGGGCACCCGGCGCCAGGAGCCCAGGTGAACTTCGTAGATGGACCACGGCGCATCCAGGGCGTTCACCCGGGCGCAGTGCTTGTGCCACTCGAAGTCCTGCCACTCATGGCCATTGTCCCAGACGACCGCCCCGGTGCGTGGCGGTTCCTCACAGCGAAAGGCGTAGGGGTCGCTCTTCGCAACCGCGTAGCCATCGTAGCGGGAGCGGACGAAGTACTTGTAGACGCTGCCGGGTCCGACCTGGGGGATGAAGCCTTCCCAGATGCCCGACTGGTCCGCGCGCGCCGTCAGTGGGTGGCTGTCGTTATTCCAGGCGTTGAAGTCGCCCATGACATGCACGCTTTGCGCATTCGGCGCCCATACCGCAAAGCGCGTGCCCGACACCTCGTCCACGACGGCCGGGTGCGCCCCCAGCTTGTCGTAGGCACGAAAGAATGTGCCCTCGCGGAAGTGGTAGATGTCGGTGTCGGTCAGTTCGCTCATGAGCTGGATTCATCCATGTACGGTCCCCGTTTGCATCACTGATCGTACACTCTTATTGTCGCAGTCATGAGTGGCAGCACCGATACCGGGCAGATCGTCACACCGCGTGCACCGGTGCCGGTCATCATCGGCCATCGAGGCGCCAGCGGATACGTTCCCGAGCACACCCTCGCCGCGTATTTTCTTGCCATCCAGCAAGGCGCTGACTTTGTCGAGCCGGATCTGGTCAGCAGCAAAGACGGCGTGCTGGTTGCGCGCCATGAGAACGAGATCGGCGCTACCACCGATGTCGAAGCGCATCCGCAGTTCGCCGCGCGGCGCACCACCCGCACCGTGGACGGGGTCAGCGTCGCCGGCTGGTTCACCGAGGACTTCACGCTCGCAGAACTGAAGACGCTGCGGGCGCGCGAGCGCATTGCGGACATTCGCCCGGCCAATGCGCGCTTCGACGGCCATTTCGAAATCCCGACACTGGATGAAATCCTCGACCTCGTGCACGGGGCCGATGTGGTGCGCGCGCATGCGGCGCGTGCGCGCCACGAGCCCGCCCCACGGCGCATCGGCGTCTATCCCGAGACCAAGCATCCCAGCTACTTCTCCGGGATCGGACTCGCGCTCGAGGAACCGTTGCTGGCGGCGCTCGCGCGTCACGGCTACCAGGGCCGGGAGGCACCGATCTTCATCCAGTCATTTGAAACCGCCAACCTGCAGCGACTACGGACCCTGACCGAGATGCCGCTGGTACAGCTGGTTGCCGCCGCAGGCGCGCCGTTCGACTGGGTGGCTGGCGGTGACTCGGGCAACTACGCCGGCATGGTGACGCGTCGCGGCCTCGCGCAGGTTGCAACCTATGCCGATGCCGTCGGCGTGGAGAAGACGCTGGTGATACCGCGCACCGGCCAGGGCCGCCTCGGATCTGCGACCGCCCTGGTCGAGGACGCGCATGCCGAAGGCCTGCTGGTGCACGCCTGGACCTTTCGCGCGGAAAATTATTTCCTGCCCGAGTCGCTGCGCCGCGGCGCCGATCCGGCCGCCACGGGCGACCTCGGCGGCGAACTGACCCGGTATCTGCAGGCGGGCCTGGATGGCGTCTTCATCGACCAGCCGATTCTGGGCGTACGGATACGCGACCGGCTGCTGATCGCAAGCGAACCGGCCTAGGGCCGGCGTCGCCCCTTGGCGCCGACGAATACCAGCGACCCGTCCGCATCATGGCTGCCGCGGCCGGCCGGATCGGGCCCATCCCGCAGCAGCGAGCGCGCCAGGGCCGCCGCGTCTTCGGCTGTCTGTGCCGCGACCTGCATTTCCACCGGCGCCGCCAGCAAGAAGCCCTGCACGGCGATAGGTCCGCATTGACCCAGGAGCGTCAGCTGCCCGGGCCGTTCAACGCCTTCGGCCACCACTTCCAGGCCCAGTCCGTGGCACAGCGCAATCACCGAACGGGCAATGGCGGCTGAGCGCGGGCTGCGATCAATGCCCTCGATCAAAGTACGATCGAGCTTCACGCGGGTGATCGGCAGCTGCGCCAGAGATGCCAGCGATGAATACCCGGTACCAAAGTCATCCAGCGCCACCGCCACATCCAGCGCCCGCAGCTTCCCCAATGCATCCAGCGTCGCGCGGCCGGTCTGGATCACGGTCTCGGTGATTTCGATCTCCAGCGCGGACCCCGGCAATCCCGTCACTGCCAGTGCCTCCATCACGTGGTCGACGAAGCTGCCATCCAGAAGCTGCATGGCCGAGACATTGATGGCCACGCAGGCTTTCTCCCAGCCCATGGCACGCCAGGCCTTCACCGTGGCGGTGGCCGAACGCAGTGCCCAGGTGGTGAGCTCACGCATCAGGCCGGTGGATTCGGCGATATCAATGAATTCGCTGGCGCTCGCGATGCGGCCGTCGGATTTGCGCCAGCGCAGCAGGGCCTCGACACTCACCGATTCGAGCGTGTGCAACTGCACCTGGGGTTGATACATGAGCAGCAGGTCGCCGGCTTCCACCGCGCGCCGCAGTGCCTGCTCGAGCCGGAAGCGATGCGCGGCCACGTCATACAGTTCCGGTGTGTACAGCGCAAAGCGGTTGCGCCCCAGGTCCTTGGCATGAAACAGCGCGACATCCGCGGTACGCAACAGGGAATCGGCATCACGCGCATGATCCGGATAGAGCGTCGCGCCGACGCTGGCGCTGGTGGAGAGCTGGCGGCCGTCCACGGTCAGCGGCTTCTGCAGTGCTTCAATCACCGTCGCGGCCTGCTCGCAGACATGATCGGCGCTGAGGGCGTCCTCGATCAGCACCGTGAACTCATCGCCGCCAAGACGGGCGATGAAGGCGCGCGCGCCGAGCGCCTCCTGGAGGCGCATACCCACCATCTGCAGCACGCGATCGCCGAACTTGTGCCCCAGTGTGTCGTTGACGGATTTGAAGTTGTCCAGATCCACGAACAGCAGCGCGAAGCGCGTGCGGCCGTGCGCCGCGGTGGCCAGGGCCGCCGACAGGCGGGCGGCCAGGGCGCGCCGGTTGGGCAGTTCGGTGAGGGGATCATGGTTTGCAAGGTGGTGCAGGGCGCGGGTCCGGTCCTCGACATGCTGTTCGAGCACCGCCTGATGGGCGCGAAGTTCGCCTTCGGCGGCACTGATCTTGCCCGCCATGGCATTGAAGGCCTCGGCAAGCTCGGCAATTTCCCCGGAGCCGCCGCCGCGGGTGGTGACGGCGCGCTCGCCAGAGGCCAGGCGTCGCGTGGCGATAGTCAGGCGGTGCACCGGCAGCGAGATGCGCAGTGCCAGCAGCAGCGAAACCACCAGTACGACAACCACGACGGCGATTCCCGTGTTCACCAGGGACCGCTGCGCGCTGTCGGCTGCCTGGGCGGCGCGCGCCGCCGCTGCGGACAGCGCCTTGCGGGCCGGCGCCTGCAACAGGCTCTGGGCATCGCTGATCAGCGCGGTGCCGGTATCAAGGAAGTCACGACGTTCGCGGGCATTGCTGGCATCGAACTGGTTGATCCGGTGGCGCAGGTTCACCGAGTCGTTGAAGTCATCGCGCACGATCTCCATCCAGGCTGGTCCCGGGGAGCGCAGCAGTTCCTCTTGGTTGCGGGTGAGCGCCGCGGTGAAGTCCTGTTCGGCGCGGTTCGCAGCGTCGTTCAGATCTGCGACCGAGCGCAGCGCCGCCGCGGCCTGCGACAGCTCGATCAGAGATTTGCGGGCCAGCACCTGCGTGCTGTCGATGGACAGTCCGGCGCCACCGGCATTGTTGATGCGCCGTCCGTTGGCTTCCAGCAACGCGTGACGTTCGCCGAGCCACTGCTGTCGCTGGCCCGACTTGGCGGCGAGTGCGCGGCCGGCAGCAACGTGGTCGCCGATCTGCTGTTTGAGCAGTACCTGGCTGCGGTCGTCGGGCGCCGTGCTCGAATCGGCGGCGGGGCGCGCGAACCAGGCATCGATGGCCTGGTTGAGGTCGTCGATCGCGGCGGCAAGGTCCTGCTGCGCCGAGCGCTGCGCACCGCCGGAACTACCGTCGGCGCTCGGGGCCTCCTCGACCTGGCGGTCGAACGCGGCCAGCTTCTCGATGATGGCGCCGGCGCGGCGCGACTGTGGTTCGTAGCGCAGCTGCAGCGAGTGCACGGCGTCGACGGCATTGCGTGACACTTTGCTGGTGACGATCTGGCCCAGCAGCACCACACCCCCCACGGCGGCAAGACCCAGGGTCAGGTGTGCACCAACGCCCATCCGCCAGATTCGGCGCCTGGCGACGGGGGCGGTGGAAGTATCAGGAGCCGGCACGGTTGGTGTTCCGCAGCATGAGACATAAGCCTGTAACTGCCTGTTACAGATGCCATGCCATTACCAGCATGGTGCCGCAGGAACACGGCGGCAGACCGTGGTGGGCATCGCAAAACCCGTGGGCTGCGCCGCGCTGGGGCCGGCGCGTTTGCCGGATCTGTGCGCCAGTTGCTCTATACTCCCGCCATGACTGAACTTGCGGATACTTTTGACTCGGCTTTTGCCAAGGCAGTGGACCTTGGCAACCGCCTGGCAGACAAGGACAAGGACGCCGACCTCTGGGACATCGCTGACGGGCTGCTGGCCGGTGCATTGCAGTACTGGCTGTATTCCCGGCAACCCTGCGGGGACCCGCGCTGCCAGGACTGCATGCCCATCAGCACCGCCGAGGGTCGCATGGCCGAACTCAAACGCCTGGTGGATCAGCTGGCCTCGGAGAGCGAGTACTTCCATACCCCCACGGATGCCAATGCAGGGCGGGCCTGAGGGCGATAGCGCCACTTCCGTGGCGATCATTGGTGCCGGTCCGTGTGGACTGTTCCAGGTCTTTGAACTGGGGCTGCTGGGCATTGCCGCCCACGTGTTCGATTCGCTCAAGGTCGTGGGCGGGCAATGCGCCGAGCTGTATCCGGACAAGCCCATCTATGACATTCCGGCGCTGCCGGTGTGCGGCGCACAGGAACTCATCGACCGGCTGGTACAGCAGATTCGGCCCTTCAATCCCCAGTTTCACCTGGGTCATGAGATCGAAACGCTGCAGCCGGACGGCGCGGGCCGCTTCACGGTGGGCACGGCTGGGGGCACCCGGATGACCTTCGGTGCGGTGGTGATTGCGGCCGGTCTCGGGGCCTTTCAGCCCCGCCGCCTCGGCGTGCCGGGAGCCGAGCCCTTCGAGGGTCACCAGATCCAGTACCGGGTCCGTGACGCCCAGCAACTCGCCGGGCGGCGTTTGATCATCTTCGGCGGGGGTGATTCAGCGCTTGACTGGGCCGTGGCGCTGGCCCCGACCGCGCAAAGCCTCACATTGGTGCACCGTCGTGAGCAGTTTCGCGGCGCGCCGGCCACGGTTGCCCGGATGAGGGAACTTCAGGCGGCCGGCAGGATCCGACATATCGAAGGACTCGCCGAGTCGTTGCTTGCAAACGGCAACACGCTCGAAGGCGTGCGTATCAAGGGCAATGACGGAACCGCCCACGACGTGCCGGGCGACCAGGTCCTGGTGTTCTTTGGTCTGCACCCCAAGCTTGGGCCCATCGCCGAGTGGGGCCTGGCCCTGGAACGCAAGGCGCTCGCCGTCGACACCGAGATGTTTCAAACAACCGTACCCGGGATCTTTGCCGTGGGCGACATCAATACCTACCCTGGCAAGAAGAAGCTGATACTTTCAGGATTCCATGAGGCCGCACTGGCGGCGTTCGGCATCCAGCACCACCTCTATCCGCAGAAAAAACAGTTCCTGCAGTACACGACCACCAGCCCGATCATGCACAAGCGCCTGGGCGTTCCCGATAATTGATGCAAAAGGAGTCCCCGATGATCCGTAGACACTGTGTTCTGGCCGCGCTCGCGATTGCCGCCGTGTCATTGGCAGGCGGCACTCACGCCGCATTCGCGGCCGACAAGGTCTGCAAGCTGCAGATTGCGGGCAACGACGCCATGCAGTACGACAAGAAGGAACTGGATGCGGCGGCGGATTGCACTCAGGTCGAGCTCACCCTGACCCACACCGGCAAGCTTCCGGCGGCCGCCATGGGCCACAACTGGGTACTGGTGAAGACGGCCGACGTCACGACGGTGGCCAATGCCGGCATGTCCGCCGGGCTCACCAACAACTACCTCACGCCCAACGATCCACACGTCATTGCCAGCACCAAGATCATTGGCGGCGGTGAGAGCACCACGGTCACGTTCCCGACGTCAAAGCTGACCAAGGGCGGTGACTACAGCTTCATGTGCACGTTCCCCGGCCACTACGTGATCATGAAGGGCACCTTCAAGTTCGGTTGACCGGCCGTTCACCGGCGGGGGGCAGGCGCTATGGATTCACAAATCGCGGATCTGCTGGGCCTGCTGGCGCTCGAGACCCTCGAGGTCAATCTGTTCCGCGGCGAAAGCCGCGACATAGGCAGTCCGCAGGTGTTCGGCGGCCAGGTGCTCGGCCAGGCCCTGAACGCCGCTTCGCGCACCGTCAGCGGCCGCATGGTGCATTCCCTGCACGCCTATTTCCTGAGGCGCGGGGACTTCAAGGCGCCGATCATCTACCAGGTGGACCGCAGCCGCGACGGCGGCAGTTTTTCCAATCGCCGGGTCATCGCCATCCAGCACGGCGAACAGATCTTCAACATGACCTGTTCCTTCCAGGTCGAAGAGTCGGGTCTCGAACACCAGGTGTTCATGCCGGAGGTGCCGGGGCCCGAGGGTCTGGCGGACACTTCACGCGTCGCGCCCGAACTGCTGCAAAGACTGCCGGAGCGGGTACGCTTGCTGCTTGAGACCGCACGGCCGTTTGAGTTTCGTGCGGTAGGCCCATTGGACGCGCGGCCCGTTCCCGGTCACGCGCCCTCGCGCCAGGTGTGGTTCCGGGCGGTGGCGAAGGTGCCCGATGATCAGAACCTGCAGCGCTGCCTGCTCGCCTATGTGTCGGATTTCAATCTGCTGGAAACCGCGACGCTGGCGCACGGCATTTCCCACTTGAGCGGCAAGGCGCAGGTGGCCAGCATCGATCACGCCATGTGGTTTCACCGTCCGCTGCGCGTGGACGAGTGGTTGCTGTACGACGTTGACAGTCCCAGCGCCTCCGGGGCCCGCGGCTTTGCCCGCGCCAATGTGTTCGCGCGCGATGGCACTTTGGTGGCGAGCACCGCACAGGAGGGTCTGGTGCGGGTGGTCAGCTGATGCGCGCGCTGCTGGCCTGCGCCCTGTGCGGGTACGCGGGCGTGGCGCTCGCCGGCGGGCCTGCCGATATCACCGACCTTATGCGGCTGTGGTCGGGCGTGCACGACAGCGCGGTCCAGGTGATCCTGGATGACCACTCGCCACAGGCCGCGGCCGCCGATGTGTCGCGGCTGCGCACCGTGATTGAACCGGTTGATCTGCCGTGGCTGGGGCCCACCGTGCTGTATCTTGAAGAGAGCCTGCACGATGTGCCCGGGGCCCCGCGCCGCCAGGTGCTGCTGCGGCTGTCGATCGACTCACAGCTGCGTCCGCAGCGGATCCGGGTACGGCAATACACGTTCCGCGATCCGCAGCAGTGGCGCGCCTTCTTCGGCGATCGCCAGGCGCAGCTGGCCCTGCGCCGCATGGACGTTGAGACCATGCCGGGTTGCGACCTGCTGCTCACCCGTGAGGGCGACCAGTTCTTGGGCACGACGCTGGGCCGCGGCTGCGTGTCGCCGCCGCAGGATCCGCAACGCTATGTGGATTACCGGTTGCAGGTCGGAGCGGGCGTGTACTGGTTCCGCAGCCGGCAGTTCCGTTTCGCGGACGATGCGCTGGTGCAGGAGAGCGCCGGCTACGACTGGCCGTCGCTGCATCAGGCGCGCCTTTTCACCTGCCGCATCCGCTGGTCCGCCTCGGGTCGTCCCGGTGATCTGGCACCGCTGCTGCACGTGGACCTGGCCGATCATGGCGGGCACGCCGATTTTTCCCTGCCCGACGGGCGCGCGTATCGCCTGACCCTGCACAGCGACGACTGGCCCTTTGACGCCAGCAATCAGGCGCTGGTGCTCATCGTCCAGGACCTCGCGCCGGGCGGTGCCACGACCCGCAGCTGGACCGAGTCCGATGCGCTTGCAGTCAGCGCTGCGACCAAGGTCATGGCGGTGCGCTGCGGACCTCTTGCCCCGCCAGCGATGTAATCGCCTGCAGCAATGCGCCATTGAAGCGTACGGTATCGTCCAGCATCGCAAAGCTGTCATCACCCTTCAGGATCACGAGGGTCAGGCGCGCCGCGGCATGGCGCAAGCGTCCGGCATCGACGCCCCCCAGATCCGAGTCGATCACGACCAGCGGCACCTTGACCGCCGGCAGTATCGAGGCGTAGTTGAGCCGGTTCAGATCGGTGAGCGCGGCCACACCACGCTCGGGGTCGGTATGCGCCATCAGGTCCGCGATGGTGCGCACCAGCGCCGGATCGCTGCGCGGCAGGAACAGCGTCGCCGTCACGAACCTGCGCACCGCGCCTGCGAAGTCGGTGCGAAAGGGCCGCACCGCCTGCTCAACCTGCGAGGGGAGCGGCGCGGGTTCGCCCAGAGTGCGAAAGGTCTCCACACCGATGAGGCCCGCCAGGCGCGCGCCGATGAGCGGTGCGGCTTCGAGCGCCACCGGACCGCCCATGCCCTGACCGACCAGGACGATGCGCGAGTTGGGCAGCGTGGCGCTCACCGCCGCCACATCCTGCGCGAAGTTCGCGAGCGACCAGTTGCGGCGCGTGGTCCCGGACACGCCCTGACCGCCCAGATCGAGGGTCACGACCGTGTAATGCGCCGCAAGGGCCGCCAGCTGCGCGCGCCAGATGGTCGAGTCCTCGGCCCAGCCATGAATGAGCACCACCGCCGGATCCCCGTGACCGTACTGATGCCAGCCGATCGGCAAGCCATCGGCGGAAGCCGTGAAGCGGGTGACGGGCGGGACCGCGGCGGCACCTGGCGCGCTGCCGGGCGCACTGGCCGCGACGCTAGCAGGGTGCGAGTGGCCGCAGGCCGCCAGGACGGCCCACGCGACGCACAGGGCAATGCGGCAGCGTTTCACTTGCGGATGTCTCAGCGGGCTGCGAGAACCTTGCCGGGGTTCATGATCCCATTGGGATCGAAGGCCAGTTTGATCGATCGCATCAGGTCCAGTTCAACCGGCGGCGCATAGCGCTCCAGCTCCCCAACCTTCAACTGACCGATGCCGTGCTCGGCGCTGAAGCTGCCGCCGAATTGCTGCACCAGGTCATGGATGGCGCGTTCGACCTCATCGGCCCGGGCCAGAAAGGACTGCGCCGGCACCAGCGGGTCCTGGTTGAGATTGAAATGCAGATTGCCATCGCCCAGGTGCCCATAGGCGATCAGCCGTCCCTCCGGAACATGACTGCTGAGCCACTCGCAAGCCTGCTTCACGAACTGCGGCAGCGTCGCCACCGGCAGCGAAATATCATGTTTGAGGCTGGCACCATCCAGGCGCTGCGCGCGCGGGATGTTCTCGCGGATGAACCAGAAGTTCTCGGCGTCACGGCCGCTTTGGGCAATGGCGGCGTCGCTCACCAGCCCCGCGGCATGCGCGGCGGCGAGTACCTCTTCCAGGACTGTCTCAAGCGGCTCGTCGGCGCGCGGCGAGGTCAGTTCGCACAGCACGTACCATTCGTGTCGTCCGGGCAGGGGATCCACCGCTGGCCGCACGTGCTGGACCGTCAGGTCCACCGCCAGGCGCGGGATGAGTTCAAAGGAACTGACGCGGTCGCCGCTGTGATTGCGCAGCCGACTGAGCAGCTCCACCGCCGCCTGCACGCTGGCCACGGCGACGAAGGCGGTCGCGATGCTGCGGATGGCCGGATACAGTTTCAGCGTGGCGGCGGTGATGATGCCCAGCGTGCCTTCGGCCCCCAGGAACAGCGATTTCACGTCATATCCGGTGTTGTCCTTGCGCAGGCGTGTGAGGGTGTTCAGGACGCGGCCGTCGGCCAGCACCACCTCCAGCCCCAGGACCAGATCGCGCATCATGCCGTAGCGCAGGACGCTGGTGCCGCCGGCGTTGGTGGAGAGGTTGCCGCCGATCTGGCAGCTGCCCTCGGAGCCCAGGCTCAGCGGAAAAAACCGCTCCGCGTCTGCCGCGGCCCGCTGCACCGCAACCAGCAGGCAGCCGGCTTCGGCAGTGAGGGAGTAGTTGAGCGCGTCGATCTCACGGATGCGGTTCAGGCGGCTCAGCGACACGATGACCTGGCTGCCGGACGCGTCCGGTGTCGCGCCGCCGCAGTAGCCGGTGTTGCCGCCCTGGGGCACCACGCCGATGCGGTGGGCGTTGCAGAAAGCCAGGGTGGTGGCAACCTGTGCGACGCTGTGCGGCCGGATCAGGGCCGCGGCGTTGCCGTGAAACAGGCCGCGGTGGTCGATGAGCAGCGGGCCCAGCTCGCCCGCATCGGTGCGGACACAATCCTCGCCCAGCAGGCCTGCGAGCTCGGTGAGCGCCGCGGCGCTAGAGGCCGACTGGGTCACTCGTCCTCGTCTTCGTCCCAGTCCTCATCCTCGTCTTCGTCTTCATCCTCATCCCAGTCGTCGTCCTCGTCTTCCTCATCTTCATCTTCTTCCTCCTCCTTTTCGGATTCGGACCAGCCCTCGGGCGCGGTGGTCTTCTCCAGATCCATCTCGTGCCAGGCTTCGATGTCGATTTCCTCGATATCCCCGTCCTCGTATTCGATTTCGACGAGTTCGGAGTCCTCATCAACCGACAGCACGCGGAAGGACTCCTCTTCTTCTATGTTCAGGTACCACTGTCCGGCTGCCGGTTCGTAATCTCTGCTCACCGCTTTGGTCCTCGAGAGCTCAACTGTTAAAGACGGTTGCCAGTTTACGGGGGGATTGTTGCGGGTGGCAACGCTATCCGGTGCCGGAGTCGCCCCTCCGGCGCCGATCCCGTATAGTTTTTGCCATGAGCGCCACTGGTGAGAATATCCCGTCCCCGCTGATCGCCGCCCGGCGCATTGTCGTCAAGGTGGGCTCAGCCCTGCTCGTCGACCCGCAGACCGGCCAGCTGCGCCGGCCGTGGCTCACCAGCCTGGTGGCGGATCTGATGCGCCTGCGCCAGCGCGGGCAGCAGGTCATTCTGGTGTCCTCCGGTGCCATTGCCCTGGGGCGACGTGAACTGGGGCTGGCCGCCGGTGTCCTGCGCCTCGATGAAAGTCAGGCTGCGGCCGCGGTCGGGCAGATCCGCCTGGCACATGCCTACAAGGAACTGCTGGGCGAGCGGGGCGTGACGGTGGCGCAGGTGCTGCTGACGCTGGAAGACAGTGAGCAGCGCCAGCGCTATCTGAACGCCCGGGCGACCCTGGAATCGTTGCTGGGGCTTAAGGCGCTGCCGGTCATCAACGAGAACGATACGGTGGCCACGGCCGAGATCCGCTACGGTGACAATGATCGGCTGGCTGCGCGCGTCGCGCAGATGGCCGCCGCCGACTGCCTGGTGCTGCTCTCGGATGTCGAGGGGCTGTTCAACGCCGATCCAAACCGCAATCCCGACGCCCGTTTCATCAGCCGTGTCACAGCGGTCACACCCGAAATCGAGGCCATGGCGGGCCGGTCCGCATCGCTGGTGGGCTCCGGCGGCATGACCACCAAGATCATGGCCGCCAAGATCGCGGTGGCCGCGGGCTGCCACATGTGCATTGCGGCCGGACAACCCGAGCACCCGGTGCAGCGTCTGGAAGAGAGCGGGCGGTGCACCTGGTTCGTGCCCACCGAGACGCCACTTGCGGCGCGCAAACAATGGATCGCAGGAACCTTGCGTCCGGTGGGCGCCCTGTGCATCGACGCCGGCGCACTGAAGGCGCTGAATGCGGGCAAGAGCCTGCTGCCGGCCGGGGTGGTGCGGCTGTCCGGGCGCTTTGACCAGGGCGACACGGTCAGCATCCTGGCCGCCGATGGCGCCGAAGTGGCACGCGGCATCAGCGCTTATTCGGACGCCGAGGTGGCGCGCATCATGGGCCGCAAATCCGCTGAGATCGAGGGCATCCTCGGCTATCGCAGCGGCGCGGTCCTGGTGCATCGGGATGATCTGGTGATCCTGCGCGCGGACTGGCAGGCGCAACCCACGCAGGAGGCGCTATGAGCGAGGAGCTGACCGCGCTGCTGCGTGCCATGGGCCAGGCGGCGCTCGGCGCTGCGGATGCCCTGGGCCTGGCGAGCACCGAGGTCAAGAACCGGGCATTGACCGCGGCGGCGGCGGCCATCCGTGAACACCGCGCCGACATCCTGGCCGCCAACGCGCAGGATCTGGCGCAGGCGCGTGGGCGGGGGCTCGGGTCGGCCCTGCTGGAGCGCCTCGAGCTCAATGACAAGCGCGTCGAGTCCATGGCCACAGGTCTTGAAGAGATCATTCAGTTGCCCGACCCCATCGGCACCGTGGCGGCGCACTGGACCCGGCCCAATGGGCTGCAGATCTCCCGGGTGCGCGTGCCATTGGGGGTCATCGGCATCATCTACGAAAGCCGCCCCAACGTGACGGCGGACGCGGGCGCGCTATGCCTTAAATCCGGCAACGCGGTGATCTTGCGCGGCGGCTCGGAGAGCGAGCGCTCCAACCGCGCCATCCACGCCTGCCTGGAGGCGGGCCTCGCCGCCGCGGCGCTGCCCGCCGCCTGTATCCAGCTGGTGCCGACCACGGATCGCGCCGCGGTCGGAGTGATGCTCGCGGGCATGACTGAATACATCGATGTGATCGTGCCGCGCGGCGGCAAGAGCCTGGTGGCGCGGGTCCAGCAGGAAGCACGCGTGCCGGTGATCGGTCATCTGGAAGGCAACTGCCATGTTTATGTGGATCGCGACGCGGACCTTGCCATGGCGCGCGCCATCGTGCTCAACGCCAAGCTGCGCCGCACCGGTATTTGCGGCGCGGCCGAGACGCTGCTGGTGGACCGGGCCTGCGTGCCCACGCACCTCGCGCCCCTGGTCAAGGACCTGCTCGAGGCCGGCTGTGAGGTGCGTGGCGATGCCACGGTGCAGAAGGTGGATGAGCGGGTGCGCGCGGCGACTGAAGAGGACTGGTTCACCGAGTACCTGGACTCGATCATCGCGGTGCGCGTCGTCGCCGGCGTGGATGAGGCCATAGCCCATATTGCGCGCTATGGATCCGCGCATACCGAGTCCATCGTGACCGCGAATGCGGATACGGCGAGCCGCTTCCTGCAGCGGGTGGACAGCGCCATTGTGCTGCACAACGCCTCCACGCAGTTCGCCGATGGCGGTGAGTTCGGCATGGGGGCGGAAATCGGCATTTCCACCGATCGCTTTCATGCGCGCGGGCCGGTGGGCGTGGAACAGCTGACCAGCTACAAGTACGTCGTGCGCGGCGCCGGTCAGGTGCGCCCGTAGCCTCAGGCGATCTGGTGCTGCGCGAGCAGGCCGGCCAAGCCTCCCGTCAGTGACACTACCGCGGTAAAGCCGCGGTCATGCAGGGTGTGCGCGGCCGCCACACTGCGCCGGCCACTCGCGCAGACCAGCAGGTAGTGCTCATCCTTGACCAGGTGGGCATCGGCGCGCAGCAGTTGCTGCAGCGGCAGCAGGCGCACGCCGCTGCCGGGCAGGGGTTCCTCTGCGACCTCCAGCGGCTCGCGTATATCGATTACGGTGTAACCCGCGGCGTGCGCCGCGGCCAGCGAGTCAAAATGCCGCTCCAGCGACCCCTGGGCTGCGCTCGCTGCGGTCGGGATGCGCACGCAGGGGCCCGCCGCACAGGCGCTGGCGCGCCGCGCCTTCATCCGTGAGATCTGCAGCGTCAGCAGGTCCATGACCAGCAGTTCATCGCCCAGTTGTCCGGGCAGACCCAGCAGAATCTTCAGCGCTTCGAGCGCCTGCAGGCTGCCGAACACGCCCGGCACCGGCCCCAGGACCCCGGCTTCGGCGCAGTTGCCGACCAGGCCATCGCGCGTGGCCTGCGGCCAGATGCAACGCAGGCAGGCACCCTGAGTGTCCGGGCGGATCACCTGCAACTGCCCCTCGTACTGATAGATGCTGGACAGTATCGCCGGTTTGCCGGCCGTCACGCAGGCATCGTTGATCAGGAATTTGCTGCTGAAGTTGTCGGTGCAATCAATCACCAGGTCCCAGGGGCCGATCAGTTCCGCGGCATTCGCCGCGGTCAACCGCAGCCCGTAGACCTGCACGTCGATGTCGGGATTGAGCGCGCGCAGGCGCATCCCCGCGAGCTGCGCCTTGGGCTGCCCCACCGACTCAAAGCTGTACAACGGCTGGCGATGCAGATTTGAGGCCTCCAACGCATCGCCGTCGACGATGCCGAGGCGCCCGATGCCGGCGCCCGCCAGATAACTGAGTACCGGTACGCCCAATCCGCCTGCGCCAACCACCAGCACGCGGGCGGCACGCAGTTTGGCCTGGCCCTGCGGGCCGACTTGCTTCAGGGCCTGCTGGCGCGAGTAGTCAGAGTGCGTATGCGCGTGATGGTGCGGGTGCTCCTGTGGGGGCGCCTGATCGTGGGCGAGCGCCGCGCAGCGCTCGCAGTTCACCCAACCGGAGTCACCGTTGTGGTAGTGCTCCTTCTTCCAGATCGGGACGCGGTGTTTGACCTCGTCGATGATGAAGCGGCACGCCAGGAAGGCCTCCTGGCGGTGGCGCGAACTCACCCCCACCCAGACGGCCATTTCGCCCAGCTGCAGGTCCCCGACGCGGTGTACACAGGCGGCGTGTTCGACACCGAAGCGCGCCACGGCCTCGGCGATGATGCGTTCGCCTTCCTTGTTCGCCAGCACTTCGAAGGCCTCGTATTCCAGGTGCCGCACCTGCTGGCCTTCGTTGTGATCGCGAACCCAGCCCTCAAACGAGGCATAACCGCCGCAGGCCGGATCCAGGATCCGTTGGCGTTCGGCCTGGGTATCCAGTGGCGTCGTGGCGAAGCGGAAGGATTTCATGGCACGGCCTTGGGATCAGCCGCCGGCCACGGGCGGAATGAACACCACGGCATCCCCTTCAACCAGGGGTTGCGACCAGTCGGCGAATTCGGCGTTGATGGCGACCCGCAGGCTGTCGGCATCCAGCGAGAACGGATGACGACGCTGCAGCTCCGCATACAGGTCACGCGGCGTGCGCGCCGCGGTGGCCACGGTTTCTTCGCTGCGTCCGGCCTGCTCGCGCAGGATGGCGTAGTACTGGATTCTTATCTGCATCGGATCCGGTCCTTGCGCGGCGCGCAGCGTGCCGCGGGCCGCGGCGTACTCGGCGGGGCTGTTGATGTTGTCCAGGGCGCGCGGCTCGGGCTGATCGAGCAGTCGCGCATCCGACTGAATCAGGAACTTGCGCGGGCATGACTTGCCGGCGTTGATGCGTTCCAGGATCAGCGCAGCACTGCGCGGCTCGTAAATGGCGCACAGGGGTTCGGGCAGTGCATCGTGGCTGGAGCGATAGGCCGTGGCGCTGCGCGCCGTATCCCGGTGGCTGAGCAGGTGGGCCAGAGTACCGGACTGCAGAAACGGGAGATCGCAGGCCAGCACCAGCCAGGCCGCGTCGGACTTGAACGCCTGTGCGGCGGCAATGCCGGCGATGGGTCCTAAGCCCTCGTGAACATCCACCACCTGCGCATAGCGGGCACGGGCCGGATCGGAGCGTTGATCGGGCCGCACGGATACGTAGGCCTGCTCCACGCAGGAACTCAGCAGTTCCATGGCGCGGTCGAGCTGATTGCGTCCCTGGTAGCTTAAGGTGGCCTTGTCACGCTGCATGCGTGTGCTTCGGCCTCCGGCCAGCACCAGGCCGTAAAGGGGGGGAGCCATGTTGGGGATTTTACGGCCGGGAGGCCCGTCGGGTCGAACGGCGGTGAAAATCGCGTTGGCCGCCGCTTTTGGCCAGCAGCCGCACGCCCGTGATCTCGATGTCGTGTGACAGCGCCTTGCACATGTCGTAGACCGTCAGGGCTGCCACCGAGACCCCTGTCATGGCCTCCATTTCCACGCCGGTCCGGCCCTGGACGGAAACAGTGCACACCACCCGGATGCCGCCGGGGGCCGCGCCCACCTCAAGTTTGCAGTTGTCCAGCAGCAGCGGATGGCAGAACGGAATCAGCTCCCAGGTGCGCTTGGCCGCCAGAACCCCGGCGATGACCGCCGTGTCGAAAATCGGCCCCTTTTTGGTGCGGTGACCGGACTTGCGCAGCGCCAGCAGCACGGCACGCGGCAGCCGGATGCGCGCCTCGGCGCTGGCTACCCGCCGGGTGACCTTCTTGTCGCCTACATCGACCATGGTGGGTTGATTGCGGGCCGTCAGATGTGTGAGTCCTGAAGCCATTTTCAACCGCCGATGTAGTACATCTCGACCTTGGTGTGATCGCCACTGCTTTCGCGCAGATTGGCGCGCAGCTCGCTGTAGCGGTCCTGGCGGCCGCTCCAGACCTCGCGGATGAGCTGCGCGAGTTCCTCCTCGGTCGCGCCGGCCCGCAGCGGATCGCGCAAGGTGACCCCGTGCGCGGCGAACAGGCAGGTGTAGAACGCGCCATCCGATGACAGGCGCGCACGCGAACAGTCTCCGCAGAACGCCTGGGTCACCGAGGAGATGAAGCCCACTTCGCCGGCGCCGTCGCTGAAGGCGTAGCGGCGCGCGACTTCGCCGCGGTAGTTCTGCTCCAGCGGCGCGATGGGCCAGCGCGCATTGATCAGGCCGGCAAGTTCCCGCGAGGGCACCACCCGCTCGGCGTCCCAGTGATTGCGGTTGCCGACATCCATGTACTCGATGAAGCGCACGATCACACCGCTGCCGCGGAAGCGGTCCACCAGATCGAGCACCGTGTGATCATTGACGCCACGTTGCACGACCGCGTTGATCTTGATGGGGGTGAGGTTCGCGCGTTGGGCCGCCTCAATGCCGGCCAGCACCTCGATCACCCCGCCGAAACCGCCGCTCATGCGCGCGAAAACCTCCGGATCCAGGCTGTCCAGGCTCACGGTGATGCGATTGAGTCCTGCGGCCTTCAGTTCCGCCGCGTGGCGCTCCAGCAGGATGCCGTTGGTCGTCAGCGCGACATCCTCGACGCCGGCGATGCTGGTGAGATCACCGATGAGATCCGCGAGATTCGCCCGCAGCAGCGGTTCACCGCCGGTCAGGCGGATCTTGCGTACACCCTGCGCCACAAACAGGCGCGCCAGGCGCAGGATTTCCTCGAACGACAGTCGCTGCGAGGATTTGAGGAAGCGGTAGCTTTCGTGAAACTGCTCGCGCGGCATGCAGTAGGGGCAGCGGAAGTTGCAGCGGTCCATGACCGAGATGCGCAGGTCACGCAGCGGCCGCTGCAGCCGGTCGCGCGGACGCGGCGCACTCAAGGGGACGATGATTTCGTTGACCGGCATCGCGCTCACCAGCGGAACAGTCGCGTCACAAAACCCTTGGGATAGGCATTGGGACCGGCCGGAAGTTCCACGAAGCCGTCGGTGCCGGCCAATGCGGTGAAATCCCCGGAACTGTTGGTCAGACGCGGGACCGCCCAGTCCCGGCCCCAGTCATCCACTTCGGTGCGCACGGGCACGAACTGCACGAACGTTGACGACACGGTGACCGGTGCCGCGAGCGGAATCTTGCGCGCGGCGGGACTGCGATCGCCCATCGCGGCCAGCAGCGCCGGGATCACGTAGCGGCTCAGGCACACCAGTGTGGACACCGGATTGCCCGGCAGGGCGAACACCGCCGGGCCGGAGTGCGCCACGCCGAACCACAGGGGCTTGCCGGGGCGCTGGGCAATCTTGTGAAACACGACGCGCACGCCCAGTTCGGTGAGCAGCCTTGGCACCAGGTCGAACCGACCCATGGATACGCCACCGCTCAGAATGAGGACATCGTGGGTATCCAGGTGCAG
The DNA here is from genome assembly GCA_049792815.1 of Steroidobacteraceae bacterium. Taxonomy (GTDB): domain Bacteria; phylum Pseudomonadota; class Gammaproteobacteria; order Steroidobacterales; family Steroidobacteraceae; genus DAIDKA01. Next base: position 30,949 of record JBARBG010000102.1, read on the forward strand.
TTTCAGGCGCGCGCGCATTTCTTCGGGATCATCGCGAACGTGGTCATCCGCAACCCTCTGGAAGCCGTGGCGGCGCAGGGCGGCGATGACGCCGTAAACATTGGAGCGGCGGATCTGGTGCGGCAGCACCGGCTCTCCGGGCTCGATCAGTTCATTGCCCGTCGACAGCACCGCCAGCATGGGCTGGGCGCTGACGCGCACCCGCGCCATGCCCGCGCCCGCGGCGATCGCCACTTCAGGTGGGGTCAAGCGCGTGCCCGCCTCCAACAGCAGCGCGCCCTGCCGCGAATCCGAACCGCGCCGGTGCACATTGTTCCAGGCTTCGATGTTCGCTCCGTCCTTGAGCCGGGCGACGCCTTCGCTGACGGCAATCTCTTCCACCGGAACCACCGTGTCGCAGCCCACGGGCAGCACCGCTCCGGTCATGGCCTCGATGCAGGCGGTGCGCTGACTCAAGGTCAGGGGCGCATCGCCGGCGGCCTGGACGGCCTGGATGGCAAAGCTGCGGCGGCCCTCACGCGCCGCAGCGCTATCCAAGGCGATGCCATCCATGGCGACGCGATCAAACGGTGGCTGATCGCGTTCGCCATAGATGTTCTCGCGCAGCACGGCCCCGGAGCATTGCACCAGGGGCAGCGACTCGATGGGCAGGCAGCTTAAGTTCTCGCTGATCAGCCGATCAGCCTGCGCCGGGACCAGCAGGTCCGGTACGGAGGAATCAGTCTGTGCCGGTGCCGGAGTGTTCACTGAACCTGTCTGGGGTCGCTGCGCCGGGTTATCAATCAGCTCTTGTGCGCGGCGTTGAAGGCCTTGATCTGGTCGTTGAAGCGACCGGTCACCACAGAGGCTTCGTCCACGGCCGCATCGTTCTTCTGCGCCAGCACCTTGTCCAGATCGTCCTTGGCCTTCGCCTTCTTGGGGTCATCCAGGCTCGGATCGATCTTGGCGACGGCCGTGTCATGCTCGTCCTTCAGGCAGTCGGTGTACTGCTTGATGAGATCGTTGTAGGCGCGCATGGCCTTCATGCCGGCGATCATCTCTTCCTTGGTGGCCTTGGTGCCGTCCGGAATCCTGTCGGGTGCCTTCGGATAGCTGCAGGCGGCTGACGCCTGGGCTGCAACCGCCATGGCAGCGATGGCCAGCGAGGAGACCAGCACGGTGGAGCGGAACTTCATTGGGAACCCCCTTGAAATGTAAGAATTGGTTGCACCTGGGCGCCCGGTGCCAGGGGGCCCATATTAAGCGATTTCTGCACAATTCCGAGGGCCGATGTCCTAAACGGGGCCGTCCGGGCCGAGTCGGCCCCCGCCGGCCGGGGATTTGGTAGCCTGCACCGCATGCGCCCGTAGCTCAGTTGGATAGAGCATCAGGCTTCGAACCTGAGGGTCGGGAGTTCGAATCTCTCCGGGCGCGCCATTTGACAAGGGCGTCGGCCCCCTTTACCGCAATGCATACTGTGACGTGATGCCGGACAGATAGGGCAGCCCCGGGTGATATGGAGTCTCCCGGGACGAGGCTTGAGCGGCAGTCACATGCCACGGCATATTCTGTTGGTTGGCGAGGACGCACTGCGGCTGCAGGACCCGGTGCTATTGCCACACGCCGGCCAATGGATCATCACGCTGGCCGGCAGCGGCGCGCAGGCAGTGCAGGAGCTGGAGCGCGAGCCGCAGGATGTGGTGATCGCCGACATGCGGGCCCTCGCCCCGGGCGGCACCGGTTTGCTGCTCACGGTGAGTGAGCGCTGGCCGAGTACCTCGCGGATCGCGCTGTCAGACAGTCTGGACAGCGCCGGTCAGGCCTATGAGATGCCGTTTCCCGCGGCCCACCAGTACCTCTTCAGCCAAGCCCCCGCCGCTGAGTTCCACGAGGCGGTCGAGCGCTGCCTGAGACTCCAGGATCTGCTGTCGCAGCCGGGTCTGCGCACACTCATCGGCGCGGTTCGTCAGCTGCCGCCGCGGCCACGAACCTTCGCGCGCCTGCAGGTGATGATGAGCCACCGGAATGTGACGCCCAAGAAAATCTGTGCGGTCATCGAAGCGGACGCGGCGATCACCGCCAAGGTGCTGCAGCTGGCCAACTGCGCGATGTTTCACGAGCATGACCGCATCAGGAGCATCGAGCAGGCGCTGGTGCGCTTAGGCTTCTCAGGCGTGCGCAACCTGGTGATGTGCTCGGAGGTGCTCACGGGGTGGAGCCGGGCGGCCCGCGGCGCCATGGATCTGGACGCGATGCAGGCGCATGTGCAGCGCGTGGCCCGGGTGACGGCGGCGCTGACGGCCGGAACCGCCTGCAGCGATGAGGCGGTGCTCGCGGCGTTTCTGCACGACATCGGCTACTGGGTGTTGGCCCAGGAACGGCCCGCAGAGCTTGACCGGGCGGCCGCGCTGGCGGTCGCCGACGACCTTCCCATGCAGGAGGCGGAAAGGCGTGTACTGGGCACCTCGCATGCCGAGATCGGTGCCTATCTGCTGGGGCTGTGGGGCATGCCCAACACGCTGGTCGAGGCGGTCGCACACCACCACACGCCTGAGCGCGCCGTTGTCAGGCGCTTCAATACCCTGTCAGCGCTGGCGGTGGCGCTGGCACTTGCGGGCACCGATGACAGCGATGCCTTTGCCAGTCCTCCACGCCGCAATTTCGTCGTGGGGGAGCCTTTCTACGAACAGCTCGAAGGCGCACCCTTCGACTGGGTCGATGCCGAAAAGGTCGCGATTGCCTGTCTGGCGGAACTGGACCAGTAGCCTCAGGCGGCGCTCAGTTGTCCAGCTTGAACCTGATGCTATACGCGTAGCAGGAGCTGACCGGTGCGCTGTTCTCGGTGCTGGGTCGATAGTGTCCGGAGCCTGCCCGGGCCAGGTTGAGGGCCGCATCGTCAAGTCTGCGACTGCCGGAGGTTTTGGCCAGCACCGGGTCAGCGGTCAGACGGCCCTGCGAGTCCACGCACACCTGCACGTTGGCGGCGCCGGTTTCGGCTATCCGTCGCGACGCTTCCGGGTAATAGTCCTGCGTGTTCGGGAAGCCCTTGCCCGGCCCGCCGTCGATACGGTTGATGCGGTGACCCGGAGGAACCTGCGGAACGAGCGCGTCACCACCGGTGAGGGTGATCGACTCATCATCCTTCGGAATGTCGATGCTCTGCGGCCCGGTGATCACCGGATCGACGTGCACCGCGGTGAACCGTGGTTCGGTCATGCGCGGCGGCGGTGGCGGCAGCGGGTGTTCCTCGACAAAGACGGCATGAGTGATTTCGGGAAGCGCTGCCACCACCTGCTGCGCGAATCCCGAGGCAAACCCGTAGATCACCAGCGCATGCAGGCCCGCGATCACGAGTATGGTGACCGTGCGGCGCGAAAGCAGAGGCAGGTCGTAGTGCAGGTCAGCGAGCAGCGGTCGGTGGCTGCCGGAGGCACCCGAAGCAGCCAGCTGCGGCACGCGAACGTCGCGGGTGATCACCGCAGTCGCCCAATAGCAGCCGAGCGCCAGCCGCAGGCGCGCGGTACCTGAGCGCGACTGAAGATCCGCCAGCCACTCCTCTTCGAGTCGTTCTGACAGTGCCGGGGGCGCCTTGCGCGCGGCGTGTACGATCAAACGCTGTGCCAGGTCCGAATAGTTGCGCGTTTTCATGCAAATACTCCTCGACCAAAGCTTGCGAAGACCTCACTTGCTCGGGCAAGCCCACTGGGCGTCAGGCGGTACAAGCGGCGGCGCGGCCGCCCGACGTGCGAGGGGTCCACGGTTTCCCAGCGGCTGACGAACCAGCCCGCCGATTCCAATCGCAGCAGTATTGGATACAAAGTGCCGGAGGCCAGCTGGCCACGCTTCTGCACATCGGCTCCCGCGAGCTCCTGCGTCGGGTTTTCAAGAAACGCTTCCAGCACCCGCAGCGTCTGCAGGGACATGCGTACGTCTTTGCTCTGCTTGCCCATGATTGTAAGTCTACATAGGGTTTTGTCCCGGAGCAAGTGGAGATTTCCGGGCTTTGATAAGTCAACAGATCAATCTGGTTTGCCGCTGGGCGGCATTCTGTGACCGGGTTCCGCCCCCGACCGTCATCCAATCCTGGCGCGGCGCGTTCCGTGAGGGGAGCATTGGGAACGTTCGGGGGAGTATGCCATTGAAATATCTGCCATTGCGCCTATTGGGCGGCCTTGCACTGCTGGCCGGTGGCCTCGCGACATCCGTCTCGTGGGCCGATCCGATGTCGGCTGTTCAGCTGCTGCGCATCAGCGGCTGCGGCGGCATCATGCCCGCCATCGCCCCCTTGCAACGTAACCTGCAGTTGGATCGGGCGGCGGCGGCCTGGGCGGCTGGCGACGCGGCCGCGACGGCGGCGGGGCACAGTGGCTATCAGGCTCACACCACCGTGGGTCTGCGTCTGAGCGGCACGGATGATGCGATTCTGCAGTCATTGCGCCGGACTCGTTGCCGGATGGTTGCCGACCAGTCGCTGCGGGATGTCGGTGTCTATCGCCGTGGGCCGCAAACCTGGCTGCTGATTGCCGCACCCAACGCGGACAGAGTTGCAACGTCGCTGTCGAGTCCTGCGCAGAAATGGACGACCCCCGCACCGGAGCCCGATGCCGATGAAGCCCCGCCGCGGACCTTCGGTTATGCCACGGCGCCGCGCCTTTCACGGACGCCGGCACAGTCGACACGGGTTCTGCAACTGGTCAACGAGGCTCGGGCCACGGGCACACGCTGTGGCGCAAAGTCATTCGGGCCCGCACCGCCGCTGCAACCGTCCGCGACACTGGACGGCGTGGCTGCAGAGCATGCAAACGACATGGCACGCCACGATTACTTCGAGCATGTGGACCTCACGGGCCACACCCCGGCTGACCGGCTTCGCGCCACCGGCTACAAGGAGCGACTGGTGGGTGAAAATATCGCCTATGGTCTCAATTCTGCCGATGAGGTCGTGGCGGGTTGGCTGCACAGCCCCGACCACTGCGAAAACATCATGGATCCCAGGTTCGTCGAGATGGGTGTCGCCCTGTCGCAGGGTCACGGATCGCGCCGCGGCCTGTACTGGGATCAGGAGCTCGCTGAGCCTGCGAAATAGCGGCGCTTAGAGCGAATAATTCAGACGTACTTCACCAGCGCCCTGCGAGCCATGCGCGGGCCGGGGCTGATCGCTCGAGTAGCGGGCTTCGATGTCCACGGTGAAATGCTCC
>JBARBG010000103.1:0-12993 GCA_049792815.1 Steroidobacteraceae bacterium
GCACCACGATGCGCCCCGCGGCGTCGGCCGTGAGGTAGTCGAAGCGCTGCGGGTCACTGCCGATTCTGATGAGTAGCCAGTCTGCCATGGGTCAGTCTGCCGTAAAGCTGCGCTGGATGGATCGCACGCGCAGGTCACCTTCCTGATGCAGCAAACTGTACAAGGCGAATTGCGTGGTGCCAATGGTGACGATGCTGGTCAGGGTAAAGTAGTTGGACAGAACCGTCACCATGGCATCGGATTTCTGCCTGGCGGTGGCGTCGCTGAACAGGGCGTCGAAATCCTGCTTGCCCGGAAAGCAGCCCTCGGCACGGTTCTTGGCGAGATTCTGGGGATCGGAGAAATTGGTGGTTCCCGCAGGTCCCAGCGCATCGAGCAGTTCGGGCGGGGCCGAGCACAGGTTGATGCCGGTTCCCTGCGGCAGCGCGGTGATGAAGGGGGCCAGTTTCAGGTAACGGTCGCGGCCGAAGCCCGGCAACGCCAGAATCTCGCTGGCGCTGGTGATGAACATGTTGGCGGCGCGGTACGGCGGCACCTGCGACAGATAGACACTGTCCTCGGCGCCGTCGGGATTGTTGGGCACGGTGTCCGAATCGATCCAGTCGGCCATGAGCGGCGCCCACTTCGGCTCCAGCCCCAGGACGGTGAGCAGGTTCTCGAAGACCAGCACGCTGTCGGGGTTGGTTGAGCCATCGGCGTTCACCAGGTTGTTGAGGTTGAATCGACCCTGGGTGTCCTGCAGCCAGGCCTCCAGGGTGACGCCGGGCACCAGGTCCACCGGTCCGTAGGGAGTCGACCAGGCCTGCGCGGGATAGGTGTCGGTATGATCGGCCTGACGCGTGCTCCGCAGCACATAGGCGGCGAGGGCCTCGGCCGCCTTGGAAACCTCCAGGCTCTGTTCGAAGGCAAAGGTCGCGGTGGCGCGGCGCGCGGTCATCGCGTTTTCATAGCCTATGGTCGCCGCCAGAATGGTGGCCAGCGCCACCAGCAGGATGGCGGTGATGAGCGCAACGCCGCGCTGGCGCCTCACGTGGGCACCTCGACCACGCGCACGATCTTGCCCCAGTCCTCAAGGTCCAGCGTGATCTCCACCGCGAACGGACGGGTGCGCAGACTGGGCGTGCCCAGCGCGGGCCATTGGTTGACCCACTGCCGCGACTGATCCATGAAGCGGAAGGTCACGGACTTCACGTGCGTGAGTACGTCGCGGCGCGCCGGCAGGCTGGCCTCGGTGCCATCCAGCACCATCCAGTGCATGCGCCGCAGGGTGCCGTTGGCAAAGCGGTAGGAGACCCGCTCCAGCGTCGGGCGCTGGATGCCGGCCGGGTTCGTCCAGCCGCCGCGCGTGAACGCGACCAGGTCCAGACCGCCGTCGTCGGCCTGCGGGCTGCTGTCATCGGTGTCGGCGTCATCGTCGTCCGGCGCCGCCGGAGCAGAACTCGCGGCCGGGCTCAGGCTGCCCGCCAGGGCCTCGGGTGTCGGGGTGACGATGCAGGCCTGCCAGTTCTGGCCGAGCTGATCGCGTATCGGCCGCGCCGACAGTTCGGAAAAATCCTGCACCATGATCCGCACCGCGGTCTGCACCTCGCCCAGGCGATCCTCGTGCTCCTTGACCTGCGCGTGATTCTTCAGCGCCTGATTGATGGCGCCGTAGCCCACGGCGAAAATGATGGCGGTGATGAACAGCGCCACCATGAGTTCGATGAGCGTGAAGCCTTGCGCAGCCGCAGTGGCGCGACGCGGGGTCATTGCGGCTCCGGCGTCTGCGTGGTGGGTGCCCCAGTGGGCGGCGGCGGCGGCGCAAAGAACGTCGAGGGCGGACCGGAGCTGGCGGGCTGGCTGGAAGGGGCCGAGTTGGCGGTGCCCGGCAGTGAGGGGTCCGGATACAGCGACTGCAGCTGCGAGGGTGCGACCGCATCCCCCGTGCCGCCGGTGACGGTGGCCATCCAGCCCTTTTCATCGACGGTGGTGGTGTCGGCCGGTTCCACCAGGACGTCAACCCGGAACAGACCGGGGAAACCCATGGCCGAGACCACCTGGCGCCAGCGCCAGTGGCGACCGGCATAGTCCAGCTCCCCGTCGCTGGTCCCTTCCGCGGGCAGTGTTCCGGTCAGGCGCAGCGTCGCCAGCCGGTTGAAGCCGATCCACTCCGCGAAGGTCTTGTCGCGCAGCCAGGTGGCGGTGTCGGCAGCGGATCCCAAGGTCTCGAGCAGCGCCGACATCCCCAATGCCACGATGACCAGCGCCACCAGCACTTCGATGAGCGTGAAGCCGCGCTGCGCCCTCACGTCACATGCTCCTTCGGAACCTTCACCTTGATCCGGCCCTGGTGGTCCGGCTGCACGGCGACGGTCGCATCGCTGCCCTCGCGTGCCAAGGTCACGCGGAAGGAGGTCAGATCGCCATTGGAGAAGATCATCACCTGCGGCTGCAGATCCGCCGGGGTCAAAGCGCCCGCAGGGGAGCTGCCCGGAGCGCTGGCGGGGCTGCTGGCCTGCGCACTGGTGGGGGTACCGGCCCTACGCTGCTCATCGGCAACCGAAGCCAGCACCACCTCGCGACCTTCGATTTCAAGCTGCAGCCGGATGGCATCGGGCAGGGTGCGGGGCTTCAAGGCATCGTCGTCATTGATCGGGACCCACAACTGGCGGCGGGCATCGAAGGCGAGAAATTTGTAGCTGTGATCGGTGCAGTACAGGCCCAGCTCGCGGGTCTGCAGCTCGCCCTGTTCCTGCGCATAGTTCATGAGATCGGCGAGCCGATCACCCTCGGTGCGCAGCTCGCGTTCCGGCCCGGTGAAGGACATCGACAGCACCGCTCCGACCGTGACGACACCGATGATGACGATCACCACCAGGATTTCGATGAGGGTGAACCCGCCGCTGCGAAGTTCCCTGGCGTCACGGATTGGCACGGCGTGGCGCCGCGTCGCTAAGGGCCGTTGGCGGCCTGAGTGTCGCCGGGTTTGGCGTCCAGGTTCCAGTTGCCGATATCCGCATCCTCGCCCTCACCGCCTTCCTGGCCGTCGGCGCCGAAGGAGTACAGGTCGAATTCGCGGCCATGGGTGCCCGGATAGACATACTGATAGTCGTTGCCCCAGGGGTCCTTGAGCGAGCCGTCCTGGATATAGCCGCCCTTGCGCCAGTTGCGGATGGTCGGATCCGCCGGCTGCTGGATCAGGGCCTTCAGGCCCTGGTCCGACGTCGGATATTTGAAGTTGTCGAGGCGGTACATGGCGAGCGCCGTTCCAATGGCCTGGATATCCTGGCGAGCCTTGGCGACGCGTGCTTCGCCCACTTTGCCGATGACACTGGGCACAATGACCGCCGCCAGCAGGCCGATGATGATCACGACGACCATGATCTCGATCAGCGTGAAACCGCGACTGCGGCCGACCGGGCTCGGTTTGGTGAGGAACTTGCGCATGGAATTACCCGCGTGGTGAGGGGTGCAGCAAATGGCGCCGGATCATAACAAATGAATGCGTCGCTTCAGCGCGAACGGCTGCACCGTTTGGCAAAGTCGCTCAATTGCGACGGCCGCAGCGGTCTGCTGCTGCTGGGGACTGTCGTCATCCTGCTCATCATCCAGGGCGGCGCGGGGGCGGCCCAGGCAGCCTTGCGCTACGACCGCGGCGCGCTGGCCGCCGGTCAATGGTGGCGCCTGGTCACCGGCCATGTCATTCATCTGGGTTACGAGCATGCGCTACTGGATGTGGCGGGGCTGGTGCTGATCTGGGCGCTGTTCGCGCGCGACTATTCCGCACGCGCCTGGCTCCTGATCATCGGACTGTCGGTGGTTGGCGTCGACGCCGGACTGTGGCTGCTCTCTTCGACCACTGACTGGTATGTGGGTTCCTCGGGGGTGCTGCACGGCGCACTCGCCGCCGGCACCTGTGCCCATCTGCGGCGTCGCGAGCCGGACGGCTGGATCCTGGCGCTGTTCCTGGTCGCCAAGCTGGTGTACGAACAGACCTTGGGCGCGCTGCCCCTCACCGCCGGTGGCGCGGTGATTGTCGATGCCCACCTTTACGGCGCGGCCTCCGGCGCACTTGCTGCGCTGCTCCTGCGATGGCAGTACAAGCCGGTATAATCGGTCCATGTCATTCGCCTTCGTTTTTCCCGGCCAGGGATCCCAATCCGTGGGCATGCTCGCGGACTTCGCCGCCGAGCGTGAGGTCCGGGATGCCTTCGCGGAGGCTGCCACGGCCCTGGGGTATGACCTGTGGGCCCTGACCCAGGAGGGTCCTGCCGAACATCTGAACGCCACCGAGTACACCCAGCCGGCCATGCTGACCGCCGGCGTGGCGCTGTGGCGGTTGTGGAAGGCGAGGGGCGGGGCCGATCCGGCCGAGGTCAGTGGCCACAGCCTGGGGGAGTTCACGGCCCTGGTTTGCGCGGGCGCACTGCGGCTGGACACGGCCGCGGACCTGGTGCGGTTTCGGGGTCGGGTGATGCAGGAAGCCGTCCCGGTGGGCACCGGTGCCATGGCGGCCATCCTGGGCCTGAGCGACGAACAGGTGGCGGCAAGCTGTGCCCAGGCCGCACAGGGCGAAGTGGTGGAGGCGGTGAACTTCAATGCCCCTGGACAGGTGGTCATCGCCGGCGCCCGCACCGCCGTGGAGCGGGCGATCCAGGCCTGCAAGGCGGCCGGGGCCAAGCGCGCCATGGTGCTGCCCCTGAGCGTGCCCTCGCACTGCAGTCTGATGGGCCCGGCCGCGCAGCGCCTCGGGGCGCGCCTGCACGACCTGCCCCTGCACCCGCCGCTCATCCGCTATGTGAGTGCCGTGGATGCCGCAGTCCATTCGCAACCCGATGACATCCGCCAGTTGCTGGTGCGCCAGGTGGCGAGCCCGGTGCGCTGGCAGGATACGGTGCGGGCGCTGGCCGCCAATGGCCATGCGCAGCTGATTGAGTGTGGCCCGGGCAAGGTCCTGAGCGGCATGAACCGCCGCATCGAGAAACGCCCCGATCTGGCCTGCATGGCGCTGGAAGATCGTGCGACAGTGGCGGCGGCACTGGCCGCCACGCGTACCTAAGGCGGGCCGAGGAGATCCAAGGATGTTTGACAACGATGTGGTGCTGGTCACCGGGGGATCGCGCGGCATTGGCCGCGCCATCGCGGTGGGCATGGCGGCAGCCGGGGCGCGGGTCATCGGCACCTCCACCAGCGAAGCCGGCGCTGCCGAGCTCACGGCAACCTTTGCGGCCAATGGCCTCAAGGGCCGCGGCGCGGTCCTGGACGTGTCGCACGACGCCTCAATTGACGCGCTGCTGGCGGATCTGGAAGCCACCGGCAGCATGCCCAGCATCCTGGTCAACAATGCCGCCATCACCCGCGACGGCCTGCTGCTGCGGATGAAGCCTGATGACTGGAACCAGGTCATCACGACCAACCTGACGGCGGTATACCGGCTGTCAAAGGGGGTATTGCGGCGCATGATGAAGGAGCGTCACGGCCGCATCATCAACATCACTTCCATCGTGGGAGTGACGGGCAACCCCGGCCAGGTCAATTATTCGGCGGCGAAGGCCGGGGTACTGGGCTTCACCAAGTCGCTGGCCCAGGAGGTCGCCTCGCGCGGCATCACGGTCAATGCGGTGGCGCCCGGTTTCATTGATACGGACATGACCAAGGCCCTGTCGGAGGAGCAGCGCGCGGCGCTCGCCGGACGCATTCCGATGCAGCGGCTGGGCAGCGCTGCGGATGTTGCATCGGCGGTACTGTTCCTGGCCTCGCCGCAGGCGGGGTACATCACCGGGGAAACCCTGCACGTGAACGGTGGGCTGTACATGCCTTAGCCAAGGCGCTGTGGCTTTCCGGCATGCGGCGTTGGAAAATGGCCACATTGGGTGGCACGCGCCGCCCCAGCCGCAGGCTTCTCGCCATCCGCAGTAGCGTTTCACCTGAAAAAACAATCACTCCCGCACGCTTTGCCGTGCTGGCAGACGGGGGGGTGTTCCCCTACAATACCGCGCCCGTGCCACCGACCGTCGGCAGGCGCATGAGACAATTCTTCACAAGGACAATCGTGTAATGAGCACCGTTGAGCAGCAGGTAAAGGCCATCGTCGCGGAGCAACTGGGCGTCAAGGCTGAACAGGTCACGAATGACGCCTCGTTCGTCGACGATCTGGGCGCGGACTCGCTCGATACGGTCGAACTGGTCATGGCTCTCGAAGAAGAGTTCGAAATTGAAATTCCGGACGAGGACGCCGAGAAGATCACGACGGTTCAACAGGCCATCGATTACATCAACGAGCGTCGCAGCAAGGCTTAGCGGCTGCGCACGCGTCGCCAACACGGCGGCCCTCACGGTCGCCCACGCCTCGCGTCTTGATCGTTCGAAAGAACTGTTCCATCTTAGGTTTCAGTGCCGGGGCTGCGAGTGAGCAAACGTCGCGTCGTCGTAACAGGTATGGGTCTGGTGTCTCCGGTCGGCAGCACCGTGCCGGCCGCGTGGGACGCGGTGGTCAATGGCCGCAGCGGCATTGGCCCGATCACGCGCTTTGATGTCTCGGCCTTCCCGGTGCGCTTCGGCGGGCAGGTCCGCGACTTCGATCTGGCCGCCTACATATCGCCCAAGGAAGCGCGCCGCATGGATGATTTCATGCACTACGGCGTGGCCGCAGGCATGCAGGCCATGGTCGATTCGGGCTTTGATGTCGCCAGGAGCGACGCGACGCGCTGTGGCGCCATCATGGGGGCCGGGATCGGCGGCCTGGGCACCATCGAAAGCGAATACGGCGAATACCTCAAGGCGCACAACCCGCGCCGGATTTCGCCATTTTTCGTGCCGGCCACCATCATCAACATGATCGCGGGACATCTGTCGATCAAGTACGGGCTCAGAGGCCCGAACCTCGGCGTCGTCAGCGCCTGCACCACCTCCACCCATGCCATCGGCTTCGGCATGCGCGCCATCCAGTACGGCGACGCCGACATGATCATCGCCGGCGGCTCGGAAATGGCGACCACGGTGTGCGGCCTGGCGAGCTTCGCGCAGGCCAAGGCCCTCTCCGGCCGCAACGATGCACCGGCGGAGGCCAGCCGCCCCTGGGACAAGGATCGTGACGGCTTCGTGCTGAGCGACGGCGGCGGGGCCGTCGTGCTCGAAGAGCTCGAACACGCGCGCGCCCGGGGTGCCAAGATCTACGCCGAGATGGCCGGTTTCGGCATGAGCAGTGATGCCTACCACATCACCGCGCCGCCCGAGGATGGCGCCGGCGCAGCCCTTGCCATGAGCAACGCGCTGCGTGATGCCGCACTGAATCCCGGCGACATTCAGTACGTCAATGCCCACGCCACCTCGACGCCGCTGGGCGACAAGGCCGAAACCGCCGCCATCAAGGGCACCTTCGGCGCCCATGCCCACCAGGTTGCCGTCAGTTCGACCAAGTCCATGACCGGTCACCTGCTGGGCGCCGCGGGCGTGCTGGAGGCCATCTTCAGCATCCTCGCGATCCGCGACAATGTCGCCCCGCCGACCATCAACTACCGCACGCCGGATCCTGACTGCGATCTGGATTTCGTGCCCAACACCGCCCGGCAGATGCCGATCGATGTGGCGCTGTCGAACTCCTTCGGATTCGGCGGCACCAACGGTACCCTCATTTTCCGCCGCTTCAGCGGCTGAGCCGTGGATACACGGGTGGCGCGACGGCTGGAGGTGTCGCCCGCGGTCCTGCGACAGCTGGCGGTGGCCAACCCGCGGCGCTACCCGGCGCTGCTGGAAAGCGCCGTCGCCGGCCCCCTGGGCAAGGTCACCATCCTTGCGGCGCAGCCGCAGGCGGCCTTGTGGAGCGGCGCGGATGGCCGTGTGCACGGGCAGGGCATGCAACCCTGCGCCGGCAATTTCCTGGATGCGCTGGAGGGCTGGTGGCGACAAAGTGCCGCTCCCACCACCGAACCGGAGTCGGCCTTGCAGCGTGCACGGCACACCGGTGTGCCCTTTGCCCCCGGCTGGGTGGTGTTCCTGGGCTATGAAATCGCGGCCGACATCGAACCGCACCTGAGCCTGCCGCCGACACCGTTGCCGTGGACCGCCTTCGCGTTGCGCACGCCGTGCGCGCTGGTGCATGTCCTGGAAGGCGACAGCGTCTGGGCCGTCGCCGAATCCGGCGCTGAGGGGCTGCTGGATGAGGTGGTCGCGGAGGCCCACAGGCACGGCGCACTGGCGCGACCCGCAGCCGGCGGGCAGCCGGCCTTTGAGGTGACCGAGGAGGATCCCGCGCTCTACATCGAGCGCGTGCTGCGCGCCAAGGAGTACATCCGCGCCGGGGATATCTACCAGGCGAACCTGTCACGTCCCTGGCGAGTGCGGCCGGCCGCGGCAGCCGGGGCCACGGCCCATGCCCAGGCCCTGGATACGGCGCTGCTGTATGAACGCCTGCGGGCGCGCAATCCGGCGCCGTTCGCCGCGCTGCTGCAATGGGACGGGGTGAGTGTGTTGAGTTCCTCGCCGGAGCGATTGCTGCGGGTCAGTGGCCGCGAAGTGGATACGCGCCCCATCGCCGGGACCCGGCCGCGGACGCTGCGTCCCGGGGAAGACGCGCCCGAGGCGGCGGCGCTGGTGGCGCACCCCAAGGAGCGCGCCGAGCACATCATGCTCATCGACCTGGAGCGCAACGACCTGGGGCGCGTGTGTGAGGCCGGGACGGTGATCGTCAACGAACTGATGGTCACCGAAACCTACGCCCACGTGCATCACATCGTGTCCAATGTGCAGGGCCGGCTGCGCGACGATGTGACGCCCATCGGGGCTTTGCGGGCGGTGTTTCCGGGGGGCACCATCACGGGCTGTCCGAAGTTCCGCTGCATGCAGATCATTGCCGAACTGGAGGGCGCGGGGCGCGGGGCCTTCTACGGATCGCTGGGCTATCTCACACGCGGCGGGGAAATGGACCTGAACATCCTCATTCGCACCATGACACTGAGCGATTCGCAGATCACCCTGCGCACCGGCGGGGGCATCGTCGCGGATTCGGATCCGGAACGCGAACTGAACGAGACCCGCGCCAAGGCCCGCGGCATGCTCGCGGTGTTTGACCACACCACGTGAGCAACCTGGTCACAGTGCGGATCGGCGGTGACGCCCAGGGCCTCGACGTGCTCGATCGCGGACTGCATTACGGCGATGGTCTGTTCGAGACCATCGCCTGCCGCGCCGGCGAGCCGCGCTTCCTGGAACTGCACCTGCAGCGTCTGCTCGAGGGCTGCGACCGCCTGGGAATCGGGTATCAGGATTTCCCCGGCCTCGCCGCGCAGATCCGCGAGCTTGCGGCCACCCGTCCGGCCTGCATCATCAAGCTCATTCTCACCCGTGGCAGCGCAACGGCGCGCGGTTACGGGCCACAGGGCGATGAGCAACCACGCACGGTGCTGCTCCAGTACCCCTGGCCGCCGGAGGATCCCGCGCTGTGGGCCGGCGGGGTCGTGGTCCGCACGGCACAGGGGCGAGTGGGCGAGAATCCGGCGCTGGCGGGCCTGAAGCACCTGAACCGGCTCGAACAGGTTCTGATCCGTGGCGAGTGGCGCGATCCGGCCATTCACGAAGCGCTGGTTTTCAGTAGCTCCGGATGGCTGATCTCAGGCACGATGAGCAATGTGTTCCTGGTCATGGGAGATCGAATCATGACGCCGGCGCTCACCCACGCGGGCATCCGCGGGGTCATGCGCAAGGTGGTGATGCGCGAAGCGCACGCGGCGGGGTTCGGTGTCAGCGAGACGACGCTGGATGCGGCGGCGCTGGCGGCGGCGGCAGAGATATTTCTCACCAACGCACGGATCGGGATCTGGCCGGTGCGTTCGCTGGATGGGAACGAGCGGGTCGTGGGCCCGGTGACGCGCCAGTTGCAGCAGCGGCTGCGGCCCCTGCTGGATGCCAGCGATGCGTAAAGCCATCTGGCTAGTGCTGCTGGTCCTGCTGCTGCTCGGCGGCGCGGCGCTGGCCGGCCGCTTGTGGCTGACGGGGCAGTTCGAGGCACCGGGCCCGGCGCCACGGGCGCTGCGGGTTACCGTGGCGCCGGGACTGAGTGTGCACAGTGTCCTGGGCAAGCTGCAGAGCGTCGGCGCGCTGCAGTGCGCCTGGTGCACCCAGTTGTACCTGCGGCTGACCGGTGTCACGCTGACCATCAAGGCCGGTGACTATGAGGTTGATCCGCACGCCAGTGCCAGCGATGTCATCGAGATGCTGGAGCAGGGGCGGGTGATCCTGGAGCAGCTTACCGTGGTGGAGGGCACCCGCTTCAGTGACCTGCGCCGCGAGCTCGCCGAGGATCCATACGTGCACGCCTTGCTGAAGGGCCGCAGCGATGCGCAGGTCATGACCGCCATCGGCCATCCCGGGGAGGCGCCTGAAGGCCGGTTCTTCCCGGATACGTACCGCTTCGCGGCCGGCACCACCGATGTCGAAATCCTAAAGCTGGCCTATGCCGGCATGCGCGATGCCCTGGCCCAGGCCTGGGATCTGCGCAGCGCCGACCTGCCGCTGCAGACTCCGTACCAGGCGCTGATACTGGCTTCGGTGGTGGAAAAGGAAACCGGGCTGCCGGCCGAGCGGCCGCGCATTGCCGGAGTGTTCATCGCGCGGCTGCGCAAGGACATGCGGCTGCAGTCCGATCCGACGGTGATTTACGGTCTGGGCGGCGCCTATGACGGACACATCCACGAACGCGACCTGTCCACCGATACGCCTTACAACACCTATACCCGCGAGGGCCTGCCACCCACACCGATTGCCTTGCCCGGCCGTGCGGCGCTGCTCGCGGTGGTGCGCCCGGAGGAAACCGGGGACCTGTACTTCGTGGCAACCGGTGACGGGCAGGGCGGCCATCACTTCTCGGCCACGCTGGCCGAGCACAACCTGGCCGTGCAGCACTATGTGCAGAAGCTGCGCGGCGCGGCGGGGCATCCTTAGAGATGGCCGGTCGCTTCATCACCCTGGAAGGCATTGAGGGCGCGGGCAAGTCGACCGTGGCACGCTTCATCATGGAGTGGCTCGGCGCCCGCGGGCTGCCCGCGGTGCTGACGCGCGAACCCGGCGGCACGCCGCTGGCGGAGCGGGTGCGCGAGCTGGTGCTGAAGCCCGATGGCGAGGCACTGCCACCGCTGGCGGAGCTGCTGCTGATGTTTGCGGCCCGCAGCATCCACCTGACTCAGCTGATACGTCCGGCGCTGGCGCGCGGTGAATGGGTGATCTGCGATCGCTTCACCGACGCAACCCGGGCCTACCAGGGCGCAGGTCGCGGTCTTGATCCGGCCAGCATCGAGTCGCTCGCAACGCTGGTGCATGCCGACCTGGCGCCGGACCTGACGCTGCTGCTGGATCTGCCGGTGGCGGCGGCTCTGGGGCGCGTCCAGGCGCGCCGCGGGGTGGCGGATCGTTTCGAGCAGGAGCGCGCGCCCTTCTTCGAGCGCGTTCGGGCAGCGTATCTGCGGCTGGCGCGCGCCGATGCCGCGCGCTTCTGCGTGGTGGATGCCGGGCGCGACCTGCCACAGGTGCAGGCCACCGTGGCGGCGGCCCTCGAAGCCCTGCGGCTACGCCCGGACCCGCCATGCTCGCCGGCTCCGTGAGTGCCGCATCCTGGCTCGCGCCGGCGCGGGAGCAGCTGCAGGCGACGTTTGAACACGGGCGCATGCCGCATGCGCTTCTGATCCAGGACGCGCCCGGCGCCGGCGGGACGCAGCTGGCCTTGTGGGTGGCGCAGCTGGTGCTCGGGGCCGAGCCCACGGGCCACCCCGATTTCATCCGCTTGGGGCTGATCGAGGACTCCAAGCAGATACGCATCGATCAGGCGCGTGAACTGTCAGCGCATCTGGCCCTCTCCAGCCACCAGGGCGGTTACAAAGTGGCGCTCATCGACCCTGCCGATGCCCTGAACTGGAACGCGGCCAACGCCTTGCTCAAGACCCTCGAGGAACCTCCGGCCGGCACTTTGCTGATACTGGTGGCATTGCAGCCCTCGCGGCTGCCCGCGACCATCTTGAGTCGCTGCCAACGCGTGCGCATCCGCACGCCGAAGCGCGAGCCGGCGCTCACCTGGCTGCGGCAGTGCGCGGGCGAGGGCCCCTGGGAGGCGGTGCTGGACGTGATCGGCAATGCGCCATTGCTGGCGGCGGAACAGGACCCCGGGGTCGTCCTTGCGATACGCGACGAGACCCTGGCTGGGCTCGCCGACCTAACGTCCCGGCGCGCGGATGCCGCCCAGCTGGCCGACAACTGGAGCCGCACCGAACTGGCGCTGCACTTGGCCTGCTTTGAGAACTGGCTCACGGATCAGATCCGCCGCGGGCTGGGCGCCGGGACATATTCCGTGGAAATGCGGGATGGTGCGCACCCGGGCCGCCCCGATACGGGGTCAAATGTCATTCGGCTGTTCGATCTGCTGGACCAGCTGCGCGCGCTGCGGGCGGCTCTTGCGACTCCAGTGAACCGGTCGCTGGTTCTCGAGAGCCTGTTACGCTCACTGGTTGTGTAAGTTAGATTAGCGCAATGGGACCAAAACCCGGACTTCTCACCCTTACGATCAAGGACAAAAGCGCCTTGTACCTGGCGTACATGCCTTTTGTGCGTAACGGCGGCCTGTTCATTCCCACCAACAGCAATTATCGCCTCGGCGACGAGGTCTTCATGCTGCTGAACCTCATGGGCGAGGACGAGAAGCTCCCCGTGGCCGGACGCGTGATCTGGGTGACGCCCAAGGGCGCGCAGGGCAAGCGCACCGCGGGCATCGGCGTGCAGTTCAGTGAGCAGGACCGCGGCCAGACTCAGAAGAAGATCGAGACCTATCTGGCCGGCGCACTCTCCGGCGACAAAGCCACGCACACGATGTAAGTGGCGCAGCGCCCCGGGGCGCGCGGCGCCGGCTAGCGGGACTGGTGCAGTCCGACCGCGCCGGTGGTCAGGCCGCCGCGCAGTACATAGGCATCGAAGCCGCGTTCGACCAGGATGTACGCGGCTGCTGAGCTGCGCCGGCCGGTGTCGCAATACACC
>JBARBG010000104.1:0-28212 GCA_049792815.1 Steroidobacteraceae bacterium
GCGCGGACGTTTATAGCTTTCCGGGGGCCAATACCGTCATCTCCGCGAGTGGGTCGACCAATGGGTTGCTGTGGGCATTGGATACCAACAACGCCGGGCAAACTTCGGACACGGGCACAAATGGGCCGGCGGTGCTGCGTGCCTACGATGCGACCAACCTCGCCAGCCGGCTGTGGAGCAGCGACACACTCAGCACCGATGCCGGGGTAAACGCCGTGAAGTTTGTCGTGCCCACCGTCGCCAATGGAAAGGTATACGTCGTTGGACAGAAGGCGATGACCGTCTACGGTCTGCTGCCCTGAGTCGGGTGCCAGGCACGACTCGCCGGCGGGCTGAAGGGGCGCGAGGCTGGCAGTGTGACGTAGGGCACATTTTTCCCGGAGATTTGCCTCGGCGGCGCCGTCAGTCTTTACACTGCAGCTGTAAAGTTCTGATGGTCCGGTTTGCCAGGAGTCTTCGCCTTGAACGAGCGCCGCAAGCTCCTGATTCTCCAGAACGATAGCGCCGTATGCCGGGAGCTGGCGTCGATTTTTTCCGATCTGGACGTCGCTTGTTGCGACATCGGCGAGCAGGCACTGGTCCTCACGCGGCGCATCGAGCCGGACGTGGTGCTGTTTGATCTGGGGGAGTGCGATGCGGCCGGGGAAACGCACAACCTGGCGCTGCTGCGCCAGATCCTGAACCTGGCGCCTGCGACCAAGATCATCGCCATGACGGGACAGGAAGGCCGGGATCTTGCGGTCAAGGCCGTGGGCCTCGGGGCCACCGACTTTTATCACATGCCGTTGAATGCGGCCGTGTTGTCCATCGTCGTGCGCCGTGCCTTCCGTATCCGCGAGCTGGAAGCTGAGAACGGCCGTCTGCGCGAGCAAACCGGCGCGATGGCGCTCGAGGGTATCATTGGTGTCAGCGATGCCATGCGCAGCCTGTGCCGCGCCGTGGAGAAGGTCGCGCCCACCGGCGCCACGGTACTGGTGCTGGGCGAGAGTGGCACGGGCAAGGAGCTCGTGGCGCGGGCGCTGCACCGGCTGTCCGGCCGGGCGCACGACCCGTTCATCGCCATCAACTGCGCCGCCATTCCTGATCAGTTGCTGGAAAGCGAGCTGTTCGGTTACGAAAAGGGGGCGTTCACCGGTGCCACGAAACGCACCATCGGCAAATTCGAAGTCGCAGGCCATGGCACCATGTTCCTGGACGAAGTCGGAGAGATGCCCGCTTCACTGCAGGCCAAGTTGCTGCGTGTGCTGCAGGAACGCAGCATGGAGCGCATCGGCGGGCACACCCCCATACCGCTCGAGGCGCGCATCGTCTGCGCCACCAACCGCAATCTCGAAGAGCTCATCGCGGCGGGCAGCTTTCGCGAGGACCTGTTCTACCGCATCAGCGAAGTGGCCATACGCACGCCGCCGTTGCGCGAGCGCCAGGGCGACAGCCTGCTGCTGGCCCAGTGGCTGCTGCAGCAAACCGCCGTGCGCTACGGCCGCCCGGTGCGCGGTTTTGCGCCCGATGCCATCCGCGCCGTGCAGGCGCATCGCTGGCCCGGGAATGTGCGCGAGCTGGAGAATCGCATCAAGGGTGCGGTGATCATGTCCGAGGGCCCGGTCGTGACCGCCAACGATCTGGGACTGACGGATCCGGGCGAGGAGCCCGAGCATCTGAACCTGCGCAGCGCCCGACAGCGCGCCGAGGCACAGGCGGCACGCCAGGCACTGGCGGTGGCACACGGCAACCTGTCGCGCGCCGCCGAATTCTTAGGCATTACCCGGCCCACGCTCTACGATCTGTTGGAGAAGCACCAGATCGATGCCAGGCAGTTCGCGCGCACCCCTTAGCGCTGCTTGAATTCCTCCGGCGTCAATTGGTGCCGGCCCAGCAGTTTGTAGAAATCCGTGCGGTTGCGTTTCGCCAGGCGTGCCGCCTGACTCACATTGCCACCCGTGATCTGCAGGATCTGCGACAGATAGCTGCGGGTGAACTCATCGCGCGCCTCATCGAATGACGGCAGTTTGCCCTGGCCGCCGCCCAATGACTGCTGCACCAGTTCCACGGGAATGATGGGCGTCTGCGACAGCGCGACGTTCTGCCGCACGACGTTTTGCAGCTGGCGGATGTTGCCGGGCCAGTCGGCGGTGGCGAGCAGTTCCACGGCCTCGGGCGCATAGATCTTGCGCGCGCCGTTTTCGCCGGCCATGTGCGCCAGAAAGTGCGCCACCAGCAGTGGGATATCCTCGCGGCGCCGCAGGAGCGATGGCATCTCGATGTGCACGACGTTCAACCGGTAATAGAGGTCCTCGCGAAATTGACCCTGCTGCATGAGCTGCTGCAGATCACGGCGCGTGGCGGAAATCACCCGCACGTTCACCGGGACGGGTGCGGCGCCGCCCACCGGTCGGATCACGTTCTCCTGCAGCACGCGCAGCAGCTTCACCTGCAGCCGCATGGGCATGTCGCCGATTTCATCCAGCAGCAGCGTGCCGCCCTCGGCGCTGCGGAACAGTCCGGGCAGGGGCGCGGGGGCGCCGCTGGCGTCCTTTTCCTGACCAAACAGTTCCGCCTCGAGCAGATCCTCCGCCATGGCGCTGCAGTTGATCACCACGAATTCGTGATTGCGGCGCGGACCGGCCTTGTGGATGGCGCGCGCCAGCACTTCCTTGCCGGTGCCGCTCTCCCCGGTGATGAGTACGCGTGCGTCGGTGCCCGCCACCATGTGGGCCTGCGCCAGCTTTTCCTCCATCACTGAACTGCGGGTGACGATCTCGGCGCGCCAGTCCTCATCGGAGGAGCCGAACCCTGAGATCCGCAGCGCCTTCTGCACCTGGTCCAGCAGTTCCTGCTTGTCAACCGGTTTGGTGAGGAAGCCAAAGGCGCCCATTTGCGTCGCCTGCACCGCATCCGGAATGGTGCCGTGGGCCGTGAGCATGATGACCTTCAGCCCCGGCCAGCGATTCTGCAGTTCTTTGAGCAGCGCGATGCCGTCCATCGGCTCCATGCGCAGATCCGTGATGACCAGGTCCGGTCGGAAGCGGCTGGCGGCCGCCAGGGCCTGCGGGCCGCCTTCGCACGCCTCGACGTCATAGCTCTCGGCGCGCAGGCGGATGGTGAGCAGGCGAAGCAGGCCCGGGTCGTCGTCGACGACCAGAATTCGGGCTTTACGTTTGCTCGTAGTGGTCACTGTGGCGTACCCCCGGGGACCTTGGGCTTGTTCAGTGCCCGTTCAATGTTGGCGATGGCATCCAGTTTCGCATGCGCGTCATCCAGGTCCTTGTGCAATCGCGCATTTTCGTCAAGTTCGCTCTGCAGGCGGCGGTTCAGCGCTGCCACCCGGTCACGGTCAGTGTGATCGGCGGTAACTTGCAGGCGCTGATTTTCGGCGGTCAGCGACAGGGTCTGATCCACGGTCTGCAGGGTCAGGAAAGCCATGGCCCGTTCCGCGGGCAACAAGGTCTCCTGGGTGGCGATGAGCTCCCGCAACAGCTTCTGCGCCTTGGCGCAGTCCGTGCCCGGGTGACCCGGGGTGGCGAGGACCATGGCATAGCGCAGCTCGTGGCTGGGTGTCGGGGCCGTTTCAAAATCACGGCGGGCACCACTTAAGATCTCGGCCTGTTCGGCGGATGCGCCCTGAACCAGGCGCTGCAGCGCCTCCAGGTAGCTGGCCAGCAGCGTTGCCTGCGTGACGGCCCGATCAATGGTGGGGGGACGCTCGGGCGCGGGTGTATCGCGAGTGCCGGTGAGGCCGGCACAGCCACTGAGGAAGGCGCAACCGAAGAGCGCCAGCAGACGTTTTGGCGAGCCGGAACTACGCGGCATTGGCTCGTTCCTTGGCGCTGGCGCCGCTCGAGCTGTTCGCAGTGTCCGCAGTGCCATCGTTCTGCAGCGGCATGGTGATCCGGAAATGCGCCCCCGGGAACTGTCCGTCCATGATCTGCACGGTTCCGCCGTGTGCTGCGACGAACTCCAGCACCACCGACAGTCCGATGCCCGTGCCTTTCACACTGGTGCCACGTGCGGACTTGCCGGTGTAGAAGGCTTCGAAAATATGCGCGCGCTCATCATGGGGAATGCCCGGACCGGTGTCCGCGACATCCAGCAGCAACTCATCGCCATCGGCCTGCGCGGACAGATAGATGGCGCCGCCCTTCGGTGAATACTTGATGGCGTTTGACAGCAGGTTGTCGAGGATGAGCCGCATCTTGCCGCGGTCGGCATTGAGCGAGATGTCCTCGATCTTCACCTCCAGGCGCACGCGCTGGCCGAGCAGCGTCAGCTGCTGGTTCTCCAGCACCTGCTTCACCAGCGGACGCAGCCGGAACTGGGTGTTCTCAAGTCCCACGCTGCTGGTCTGCCAGGCGCTGAAAGACAACAGGTTTTCAATCAGTCGCTGCAATTTGAGACCGTTCTCGCGCAGTATTCCCGTGACCTCACGCTGGTTTGAATCCAGCTGACCCACGGCGCCATCCATGAGCAGCTCCGTGCCTTCCCGGATGTTGGCCAGTGGCGTCTTCAGCTCATGTGACATGTGCCGCAAGAATCGGTTTCGTTCCGCCGCGAAGTCCAACAGCCGCCCACGCAGCCATTCAAGCTGTCGTCCCAGCCGCTCGATGTCCTTGGGGCCGCTGACGCTGATCGGGTGCGACAGATTGCCGCGTCCCAGTTCGCTGATGGCCCGGTCGATCCGCCGCAGCGGTCGACCGACACCGAAGGTGAGGACCACGATCGCGAACACGGCCAGCGGAATCAAAAGGCCGCTCTGCCACAGCAGCAGCCGTTGGGATTGGGCGGTGCGGCGCTGAATGCCGGCGATCCTGGCGTCAATTTCGGCTTTGCTCAGCACCGCAATCTGTTGCGCGAGTGCACTCATTTGCACGAACCGCGGCACTGTCGACTCGAGTGTTGTGCCATTCGCGCCCGCCGCCAGCACATCGGTCTCCAGCAACTTCTGCAAGGCGCCGAGCCGTGTGAGGGCCTGGGCAGCGGCTGCGGAGTGTAGCTGGTGCGCCAGCTGCACCCTGGAGGCGGTGAGCTCGGCGTCATGCGCACGGTAGAAATCCAGCAGCTTTAGCACCGGGATTTGAAGGGTGGCCCGCTCCAGCTGGAGAACCTCAGACATCAGGTCCTCGCTGGTGCGTGCTGAACCGATGCCGTCGGTGGCTATGGTGCGGCTGGCATCCGCCAGCTGCTGGATCTGCAGCGCAGCATTCGCGATGGCGACCAGCAGCGGCACGGCGATCACCGCGACGCCCAGAAGCATCAGACCACTCAAGGACTTGGGCCAGAGAAAACGCATATCAGGCTATTCTACGCCAGGGGGCGGCAGCCCCAGCGTGACAGTTTTCCCGGTGCTGTGAACGACTTACCAGGGTTCGCGCAGCAATCGGGCCTCCCACGCCAAAGAACTGCGCACGATGGTGTCCAGATCATCGAGCTTCGGGGTCCAGCCCAGCAGGTCGCGGATCCGGTCGGCCTTTGCGACCAGCACCACTGGGTCGCCTGCCCGTCGTGGTTCCTCACGGATTGACAGAGTGCGACCTGCCACCCGCTGCACGCTGTCGAGCACCTGGCGCACGCTGTAGCCGTGCCCGTAGCCGCAATTGAGTACGGCACTGGCGCCCTCCCGGCGCAGGTGGTCCAGGGCCGCCAGATGGGCCCCGGCGAGGTCCTCGACGTGGATGTAGTCGCGTATCCCGGTGCCATCGGGTGTCGGGTAGTCGGTGCCGAAAACACTGACATGGGCGCGCTTGCCGACGATGGCCTCACTGGCCACTTTGATCAGCAGGGTGGCCCCAGGGGTGGCCTGACCGATGCGTACGGCCATGTCGGATCCGGCGACATTGAAATACCGCAGGGCCACATAGCGCAGGGCGCTGGCGAGCGCCAGATCACGCAGCATCCATTCGCAGATCAGCTTGGAGGTGCCGTAGGCGTTGATGGGAACGGTCGCGGAGTCCTCGGCGGCCAGCTCACCCGTCGGGGTCCCGTATACTGCCGCACTCGAGGAGAACACAAAGTGGCGGACCCCGGCTTCGGCACAGCATTGCAACAGGTTGCGGGTGCCGCAGACATTGTTGCCGTAATACTTGAGCGGGTCGCGCACCGACTCGGGCACGATGGTGAACGCCGCGAAATGCATCACGGTGTCCACGCCGTGCTCGCGCAGCAGTCTTCCGATCAACTGCCGGTCGCCCATGTCGCCGACGATCAGCGGCGTCGCACCGACCGCCTGGCGAAAGCCGCGCGACAGATCATCCAGGACCACGACGGATTCGCCGCGCTCGCGCAGCTGCAGGACCACGTGGCTGCCGATGTAACCGGCGCCACCGGTGACCAGAATGGTTCCTCGCCCCATGCCTGCCCTCGTAGCCGTGGTGTGATGTCCGCATGATAAACAGAAAGTCCGGCAGCGGTGCTGGCGATGCGACAGCGCGCCCCTTTGAGGCGCTGAGCCCGGATGTCGTGCTCGATGCCGCGGCCTCGGTCGGTATCGAGGGCGACGGCCGCCTGCTGGCGCTGAACTCCTATGAGAACCGCGTTTATCAGCTCGGCACGGACGCCGGCAACCTGGTGCTGAAGTTCTATCGCGCGGGACGCTGGAGCGATGCGCAGATTGCCGAAGAGCACGAATTCACCGCGGAAATGGCGGTGGCCGAGCTGCCCGTGGCCGCGCCGTTGCAGATTCACGGCGCCACGCTGTTCCGCTATCAGGACTACCGCTTCTGTGCCTTTCCATGGATGCCGGGGCGTGCGCCGGAACTGGATGCCGCGCAGTCCCTCACCATCCTGGGCCGCGCCATTGCCCGTGTTCACCAGATCGGCTGTGCGCGTGCCTTTCGGGTGCGGCCGCGCCTCACCGCGCAGCGTCTGGGGTGGGAGGCACGCGCGAGTGTGCTGGCGAGCGACCTGATGCCGCAGGATCTGACCGGGCGTTACGAGGAGGTCTCCGGTGAGCTTCTGGAAGCGGTCGAGGGCATATTCGAGGCAGCGGGGGAGGTCGCGGCCATCCGCATCCACGGCGACTGCCATCTGGGCAACCTGCTGTGGAACGAACGTGGCCCGGTGTTCGTGGATCTTGACGACTGCATGATGGGTCCGCGGGTGCAGGACCTGTGGATGCTGCTGTCGGGGACGCCAACCGAGCAGCAGCGGCAGTGGGGGGAGATCCTGGAGGGCTATCAGCAATTCGCGAATTTCGATTACCGTGAGGTGCTGCTGGTGGAGGCCCTGCGCTCGCTGCGCATGCTGCACCATGCGGCATGGGTGGCACAGCGCTGGCGGGACCCGGCCTTTCCGCGGGCCTTTCCCTGGTTCGGGGAGCGTCGTAATTGGGAGAACTACGTCTTAGACCTTATGGAACAATCGTCTAACATGCGCGAGCAGCCGCTATTGCAATAGTCATGCACGGGGGCCGAACGTTGGTACGGGTACGAGGCACATTGATCGGAGCGCTGGTGGCGGCCTGCGGCCTGCTCGGCGCCTGCGGTCATTCCAGTGGCAGCACGGCGCCGCTGGTCAAACGGCATGACGGACCGGGTGGCGCGCCCAGTTCCGCCACGAGCGCTGCGGATGCCGGGCCGACAGACCTGGTCTCAGCCGTCTCAGGCGGCGGGGATGAGGGGCCGGCGGGCCTGAAGTTCCAGGTCGGTGCGCGCCCCGTGGCAGGTCATCCGGTGGTCATTACGCTGCGCCTGGTGGCCAATCAGGCGCTGGATCACCTCGAGGCCCGCTTTCTTCCGGATGAGGGTCTGGAGGTCACTCAGGGGGGGGAATTTGACCCCCAGGGGCATATGGACGCCGGCACGGCGGTGGACCACGACCTGACCCTCACCCCCGATCATGACGGCATCTATACCGTCCTGGCGACCGTCACCACCGGTTCGGCGGACGCCGCCGTCAGTCGCAGCTTCGTCATCCCCATCGTGGTGGGGGCGGCGGTGGCAGTAAGGCCGAAATAGCGGCGGAAAACCGCGATCCCATCACGCGGCGGGCGCTATCCACAACCTATCATGAAGGGGTCTTTCTGGCGCCCCTTATGACAAATCCGGCCCCCGCCAATGCTCGCGATCCGGCTGCTACCGCAAGCTATGCCACGACCGTCGTGCGCGTCGATCCCACCGCCACTGTGGCGGGCATTGAGGCATTGCACCCGCTGCTGCTGGCGCAGATCCGCGAACTGAAGCTGCGCACCGGAACCGAGCAGCCCGACCTCGCAGCCCTGCTCGGGCTGATCAGCAGCCACTACACCACGGTCGATGAGGAGCGCCGCGGCGTGGTGCGCACCATGCAGCTCATGGCCGATGAGGCACGGGCCCTGGCATTGGAGGCGCAGGAGCAAAGCTCCGATCACCTGCAGATCGTCCTGGACAACATCAAGGACGTGGTGCTGACGCTGGACGAGTTCGGCGTCGTACTGACCTTCAATCCCACCGCCGAACGCGTTTTCGGCTACGGCGAAATGGACGCCGTCGGCCGCCGGATCGAGGAATTCCTGCCGCAGCTGGCCGATCGCGGCGATTCAGGGGAGGCCCTGGAGCGGCTGGCAGAGAGCACCGGGGACACCCACCTGGACCTGTCGGCGCGCGAGATCCGCGGCCGGCGCCGCAGCGGCGAGGTGTTTCCGGCCGAGTTCGCGGTAAGCCGGGCGCGTCTGAAGCGCCGCACGATCTACGTGCTGTGCCTGCGCGACATCACCGACCGGCGCGAGGCCGAGCGGCAGCTGCGCGAAAGCGAGCTGCGCTACCGGCTGCTGGTGGATCACGCGCCCGAGGCCATCCTGGTGTTCGACGTGGATGCCGGTCGCTACGTTGACTGCAATCCGAATGCCGAGCGACTGTTCGGCCTAGAACGCGCCGCGCTGCTGCAGCAGAATCCCACTGACCTCTCCGCGCAATACCAGCCCGACGGTGCACTGTCGGTGGATGAGATAGGCCTGAAGACCACGCGCGTCATGGCCGGTGAGATGCTGGCCTTCGAGTGGGTCGTGCGCACCGCGCACGGCGCGAATGTGGATTGCGAAATGCGCCTGTCGCTGGTGCCCACCGGCACCCGGCGGCTGATCCGGGTGAGCGTCACGAATATTTCCGATCGCAAGCGCGGCCAGCGCCGGGCCGAAGCGGAGCGCGAGGTTCTGGATCGGCTCACCGCCGGCGCGCCGGTGCCGCAGGTTCTCGAAGCCGTCACCCAGCTGATCGAGTCCGTGGATCCGGGGTCCTTGTGTTCGGTCAGCATCCTGGATGAAAGCGGCACCCGCTTCGCCTCGGTGGTGGCCCCGGGCGTGCCCGCGCCATTTCGCGAGGTGCTGCTGGGCGCCGCGGTGGGTCTCGGACACGGGTCGTGCGCCGCAGCGGTGTACCTGTCGCGGCCGGTGCTGGTGGCGGACATGTCCAAGGATCCCTACTGGAACCAGAACCGCGCCGCGGCCCTCAAATCCGGGCTCGGCGCGGCCTGGTCGACCCCGATCAGGAGTACCGACGGTCGCACGCTGGGCGTCCTGGGCGTGTTCCAGCACGACGTTGGCCTGCCCGATGAGCATCAGGCCGACTCGATTACCCACGCCTCGAAACTGGCGGGCATCGCCATCGAAAGATTGCTGGCCGAGAACCGCCGCAAACAGGCCGAGCAGGCCGTCATCGCCGAAAAGGAACGGGCCCAGGTCACCTTGAAGTCGATCGGCGACGGCGTCATCAGCACCTGTGCGCGCGGCCTCATCGAGTATCTGAATCCGGTCGCCGAAAAACTCACCGGATGGCCCATCGAGGATGCACGCGGACGGGCTTTGGGGGAGGTACTCAACCTCATCGACGAAACCACCCGCGAGCATGTGAGCCATTCGCTGGAGCGTCTGAACGCCATTGGCACGACTTCGGCATTGGTCACTCACCCGGTGCTGCTGACCCGCGACGGCCAGGAAGTCGCGGTGCAGGAGTCCGCGGCACCGATCCGCGACCGCGACGGCGAGGTCATCGGCGCCGTGATCGTGGTTCACGATGTCACCCGGGAGCGGCGCCTGAAGCGGGCCTTGTCCTACCAGGCCACGCACGATGCCCTGACCGGGCTTATCAATCGCCGCGAGTTCGATGTACGCCTGCGCGACGCGCTGACCCAGGCGCAAAGCGGCGAGCGGCACTACACGCTGCTGTACGTGGACCTCGACCAGTTCAAGGTCGTCAATGACACCTGCGGGCACCAGGCCGGTGACCGGCTGATGCGCGATGTCACCAGTTTGCTGCGTGCCCGGGTGCGCGCGCAGGACACCATCGCACGCCTGGGTGGGGATGAGTTCGGCGTACTGCTGGAAAACACCTCGGTCGCGCAGGCCGGCCGTATCGCCGATTCGGTCCGCCAGGCCATCCACAACTACCGCTTCATCTGGGCCGGCGCCACCCTCACCGTGGGCGCAAGCATCGGCGTGGTGCAGATCAATCGCGACACCGAGAGCGTTGCCGCCGTGCTGAGCGCGGCGGACATCGCCTGCTACGCCGCCAAGGAAGGCGGACGCAACCGTATTCACGTGTATGACGGTGACGGTGCCGTGGGCCGGCACCGCGAGCTGCACTGGGCCGCGCGCCTGACCCGCGCGGTGGAGGAGAACCGCCTGGAACTGTTCTATCAACCCATCGTCCCGATCGCAGACGTGGGGCCGATGGCTTTTCACGAACTCACCGTGCAGCTGCGTGACGATGACGGGCGCCTGGTGCCGGCCGGCGAGTTCATCCCGGCGGCCGAACGCTACAACGTCATGCCGGCCATCGATCGCTGGGTGATCCTGCGGGCGCTGGAGCGGCTGCGCAATGCGCCGAGCGGTCCGGCCGCCTCCCCGGTGCTGGCGGTCAATCTGTCCGGAAATTCGCTCAGCGACCAGTCGTTCCTGGAGTTCGTGGTCGAGCAGGCGGGCGCGCCGGATGTGGCCCATCGGCTGTGTTTTGAGATCACCGAAACCGCGGCCGTGACCAATTGGTCCAATGCCCTGTACTTCATGAAGGAGTTGCAGCAGCGCGGCTGCCGCTTCGCGCTGGATGACTTCGGCAGCGGCCTGTCTTCGTTCATGTACCTGCGCACGCTGCCGGTGGACTTCCTCAAGATCGACGGCCAGTTCGTGGCGCAGGTCGCCGTAAACCCCATCGACCGCAACATGGTGGAGGCGATCTGCAAGATCGGCCGCTCACTGGGGATCTTCACGGTGGCCGAGTGCGTGGAGTCCGAGCCGGTGCTGGCTGAACTGAAGCGCATCGGCGTCGACTTTGTGCAAGGCTACTACCTGGCCCGTCCGCAGCCGATCGCGCAGCTGCTGCAGGGGGCCTGAGCCTCAGGCGGCGACGGTCGCGCACACGAACAGGTGCGCGGGTGGAATGTTGCGCTTCTCCTTGCTGCGCGACACGTCCTCGAAGGTACGCTGCAGGACCGGCAGCACGCGGCTCGTGAACTGGTACACCAGGAACTGCCCGCCGGGGGCCAGCGCGGCCCGGGTCTTCGCGGCGATGTCCATCCGCAGCGCCTCGGGCATGCTGCCCAGGGGAATCCCGGAGACCACATAGTGGGCCGGCGCCAGGTTCAGTTGCTGCAGGATATGGCCGACATCGGCGGCCGAGGCATGGGCGACATGCAGCCGCGGATCGGCGAAGCTGGTGTCGAGGAATTTCACGAAGGCCTCGTTGGTCTCGATCACGACCAGGTGCGCATCCGGGCGCATGCGCCGCAGGATTTCGCTCGTGATGGTGCCGACCCCGGGGCCGTATTCGACGACGACCAGGGCCCGCTGCCAATCGACGGGCCGCAGCACCTCGTCGACCAGGTAGCGTGAACTGGGCCAGATTGACCCCAGCATGAAGGGATGGCGGAAGAAGTTCAGGGCGAACAGCAACCGCTGGGTGAGGGGCGAATGGGTTGTTACCGGCATTTCGGATCCTTGAGTCAGATCGGATGGAACAACGTGTCTGATATTACGTGATTCATTGAGCGCTATCATTCGGGGACATGGACTACTTCGTCTGGAAGCAATTGCTGAAATTCCTGGTGCTGCCGCCCACCGGGCCATTGCTGCTGGCGGCCCTGGGACTGGTACTGGTGGTGCTGCGGCGGCGGCGCCTGGGGGGAATGGTGGTCTGTGCCACCGGCCTGGCGGTGCTGTGGGTGCTGGCGACGCCGATCGTGGCGGATTCCCTGGTGCGCTGGGCGGAGCGCTATCCCGCCCTGGACCCGGGCCATCTGGGCGATGCCCAGGCCATCGTCATCCTGGCCGGCGGCGTGCGCGTCAATGCCCCCGAATACGGCACTTCGGCGCCGGGCGCCACCAGCCTTGAGCGGCTGGTCTATGGGGCGCGACTGGCCCGTCTGACCCATCTGCCGGTGCTGATCTCGGGCAGCCGCCTCGAGGCCGCCTCGATGAGCGACTTCATGCAGCAGGACCTGGGCGTGACCGCCCAATGGCTGGAGAACCACTCGCGCGATACGCATCAGAATGCGCAGTTTTCGGCCGTGATACTGGCCCGGGCGGGGGTGCATAAGGTGGTGCTGGTGACCTCCGCGGCGCACATGGCCCGCGCGGTGGTGGAGTTCAACCAGGCGGGTATCGATACCGTCCCGGCGCCGGCGGCGATGTGGACCCTGCGTGAGACCGGCGTCCTGGCCTACGTGCCCATCGCCGACGCCCTGGTACGCTCGCAGCGCGCCTTGTACGAGGGGCTGGGGCGGATTGTCCAGGATGTTCAAATCCGCTTCCGTTCAGGCGCCGGCCTGATCGAGACCCGTCCAGCGGGCGCTGCGGGCCGTTAGCTCATCCTGCAGGGCTCTATTGCGCGCCGCCTCAGCCGCCGGCTGCACCCGCTGGTACTCATCCAGGTACTGGCCCTGAAGGCCACCGGCCCCGGGATCAAGGGCCAGGAACAGGGTGGTCCGGGCGCCCTGTTCGGCGGTGAGGATCAGTCGTTTGAACAGCGGACGGATGCGGTTCAGCCACGCGGGGAGCAGGTTCGTGGCCACGACCCCGGGGTGCAGGCAGTTGACCGTGATGCCGCTGCTGCCGAGCCTGCGGGCCAGGGCGAAGGTATCCAGGACATTCGCCAGCTTGGAGCGCGAATAGGCCGCAACGCTGCTGTAGCGGGCGCGCGGGTCATCGACGCTGTCCAGGTCCATGCGGCCCCGGTAATGGACCCGCGAGGCGACATTGATGATGCGGGCCGCCGGGCTCAGCGCCGGCAGCAGCAGCCGGGTCAGCAGAAAGGGGCCCAGGTGGTTGGTGGCGAAGGTCAGCTCGTGGCCATCCACCGAACGGCGGTGCCGGGTGCTGACCATGCCGGCATTGTTGATCAGCCGGTCTATATGCGGGCAGCGCTCGCGTACCACGCGGGCCGCGGCGCGCACGCTGGACAGATCCGCCAGATCACAATGCACGACTTCGACCTGGCTGCCGGACTCGCGCTGCATGATGTCCTGGGCGAGAGCGTTCGCCGCGGTTACATTTCGACACAACATGACGACCCGGTATCCCGCCCGCGCCAGGTCGCGGCTGGTCACGGTCCCGATGCCATGGGTGGTGCCGGTGATGACCGCTGTGGGGTGATTATTCATCGCACCCACTGTGCGGCTTGGGGCCCAGTTTGAAAAGTGGCCGTCCCATACGCACCGTGGCACCGGTCTGCAGCCCTTCGACGAGCCGCACACCCGGCGGCACGAAGGCGATGATGGTCGAGCCATGCTCGAACCAGCCCATCTCCTCGCCGCGCTTGAGCTGCGCGGCGCAGGCAATGTGGTTGGGGCCACGGTAGCGCAAGTGCAGCAGCACGTTCAGGAAGTTCAGACGGATGCTGGCCACCAGGATGGCCGCGACCGGCACCAGCGTGACCAGAGGTCCTGAAGGCTCGAGTTTCAGCCGGATGACGGCCCGTTCGTTCTTGCAGAACAGGTTCTGGATGCGCTGCAGGGCGATTGGATTGACGTTCCAGGTGTCACCGGAAATATACGAGACCTGCTCGACCTGGCAGTCACCCGGGGCGTGGAAGCGGTGATACATGCCGGCGGTCAGGCGCAAGGTGACGTACGAGCCTTGCTGGTACTGGCGCACCAGCTCGCGATCCGCCAGCAGATCCATGAGCGTGTAGGAGAACCCCTTGGCCTGCAGGCACTCTCCGGCGATGACCTTGCCTGAGGCACCGATGACGCCATCGCAGGGGCTGACCAGCGTGGCGGGGTCCGGGTCGATGGGCCGCGCGCCCGGCTTCAGTTCGCGGGTAAAGCATTCGTGCAGACTGCGAAACCGGGTCTTGCGGGCATCACTCAGGTCCACGTCGCAGAATAGGCGCCACAGGGCGATGGCGGGTACGCTGATGAGCGGATTTTGTATCTTGCTCAGCCAGCCCACGAACAGCGTCAGCCAGCGCCGCGGGATACGGTTGGTCACCAGGAAGTTTATGTCTTCCTGCTGCACCACCTTGCTGATGGCGGCTCGGACCGTCACGGGACTGTCATTCCAATGCAATAGTTTGCCGAACTCATGAAATCATACCTGCTCGCGGTTGCTGTGGCGCTGGTGGCCTTGTGGGTCCTGTACCTGGGGCATCGGCGTTTGGCGCTGTCGGCCGCCAAACATCGATCGCTGGCCGGGCACGCCCGCTGGTCGCGCCGGATCGTACGACTGCTGCCGTACTATGAATATTCGGAACAACATTTCTTTGTCGCCGACGGTGCTCCGCAGGAGGTGGCCACCCGGCGCCGCGACGGCTTCCGCAAACTGTCGGAACTGTTCGCCACGCGCTTCGCCCGTTCGGCCGGGTTGACCGCAGATGTGGCGAAGTCGGTGTCCGACATGCAGTTCACGGCCCGTTACCGCGTGCCCTTCCAGTTCAGCCGCATCGTGCGCGAGAACCTCAAGGGTGGCTCGTTCCTGCAGGCCTCCAACGGCGTGCGCCTCACGGATCTGGACGGCAACCAGTTCTATGACCTGGCCGGATCCTACGGCGTCAATGTGTTTGGCTATGATTTCTACAAGCAGTGCATGGCGCGCGGCGCCGAGCTGGTGCGTGAGCTCGGTCCGGTGCTCGGCACCTACCACCCGGTCATGGCCTACAACGTGCGCCGGCTGCGCGAGATCTCGGGGCTGGACGAGGTGTCGTTCCACATGTCGGGCACCGAGGCCGTCATGCAGGCAGTGCGCCTGGCGCGCTACCACACGGGACGGCGCTACCTGGTGCGTTTCTGCGGCGCCTACCACGGCTGGTGGGGCGACGTTCAGCCCGGGGTCGGCAATCCAGCCACGGCTCATGACACCTACACCCTGAAGGACATGAGCGAGCAGACCCTGCGGGTGCTGCGCATGCGCCGGGACATCGCCTGCGTGCTGGTCAATCCGCTGCAGGCGCTGCACCCGAATGCCAACGCACCCAATGACGGGGCGCTGGTGGACAGTGGCCGGCGCGCGGGCTTTGATCGCGAGGCCTACGGCGCCTGGCTGCGCCGGCTGCGCGAAGTGTGCACGGCGCGCGGCATCGTGCTGATCTTTGATGAGGTGTTCGTGGGCTTCCGGCTGGCCGCAGGTGGCGCGCAGGAATACTTCGGCGTGCGCGCCGACATGGTGACGTACGGCAAGACTCTGGGTGGCGGTCTGCCGGTGGGCGTGGTCTGCGGCCGCGCCGACCTGATGCGACGTTACCGCGAGAGCCGACCCGCCGATGTGTGCCTGGCGCGCGGTACCTTCAACTCGCATCCGTATGTGATGGGCGCCATGCATGAGTTCCTGCAGCGCCTGACCGATGAACCGGTGCAGCGGCTGTACCGCGATCTTGATGCGCTGTGGAATGAGCGCGCCGCGGCGCTCAACGCACGCTTCGCGGCCGAGGACCTGCCGGTCAGGGTGGCGAATCTGTGCTCGATCTGGACGGTCGGGTATACCCGTGCCTCGCAGTACAACTGGATGTTCCAGTACTACCTGCGCGCGCACGGCCTCGCCCTGAGCTGGGTGGGTACAGGCCGCTTCATCTTCAGCCACAATTACACCGATGAGGATTTCGCGGCGGTCGCCGAGCGCATCCTGGCGGCGGCGCGCGACATGGATCGCGACGGCTGGTGGTGGTCTCACCCACTCCTCACCAACCGTGCGATCCGCCGCAGACTGCTGCGCGAGCTGCTTCAGGCCTGGTGGAGCGGTTCTTCGTCCGCCGCGCCCAGTGTCACATCATCCATCGGATCGATCAGCTCACCGCGCAGCAGCGCCAGCGGCGCGCGGTAGTAGAGCATCACGTCGTGGAACGGGTCGGTGATGATCTTGGTGATCCACACCAGGCCCGTCTGCACGTCACGGATGAAGAACAGGTGCACGGTACGGAACAGCAGACCGCCCAGGCCCACCGCCAGCCACAGCACGCCCACGTGGCTGATGAACTCAGCCGTCGTGGCTGGCGCCTGCACCAGGCCGAACAAAGTGGGGTTGAACCACAACACGGCCGGGGACAGTGCCCAGATGGCCAGCAGCACGACCTTGCGCTGCAGGTTGTAGCCCACCTTGATGTCCTCCTTATGCTCGTGGGTGGCGTGGTTGATGGCGTCGTAGCCCTTGGGTTCAAAGAAGAAATGCCCCGCCTGGCGGCTGACCATGGCCACCAGCCAACCCAGCATCGCGGCAATCGTCGGGCTCTTGAAGACCGCGGCGTAGGAGGCCAGGAAGCTCAGCGCGCTGACCAGGTGCAGTGATTGGTTGATGCGGCTGTGGTGGTAGTAGCGATGATCGTCCCAGCGCTGGGTTTTGAGCGCCTGCCAAAAACTTTGCATTCCAATACCTCTGGTTCGAAAACAGTGTTGAAACACCGGCATGAAGCAGATATCTCAAAATGTTTACGGGCTCATGACGGTTTGGGCTTTATGGCACATGTCACGGAATCGTCACGTTTTCCGGCAATTATGCCCCGCGCATGAGGATCCTCATTGTCACGGATGCGTGGCGGCCACAGACCAATGGCGTCGTGAGCACCCTGTCGCACACCGCGCACTGCCTGCGCGGCTTCGGGCATGAAGTGGCGCTGATTACACCGGAAGGCTTCCGGACCCTACCCTGTCCCAGCTATCCGGAAATCCGGCTGTCGGTATTGCCGGGCGCGAAGGTGACCCGCAGCATCGAGGCCTGCGCACCGGATGCCGTCCATATCGCCACCGAGGGTCCGCTCGGCCAGGCGGCGCGCCGCTACTGCCTGCGGCGCGGCTTGAATTTCACGACCTCGTATCACACCCAGTTCCCGCAGTATCTGCGCTCGCGCCTGCCGATTCCGCTGGGCGTCACCTATCGCTGGCTGCGCAGTTTCCACGGCGCGGCCCGCGCCTGCATGGTCAGCACCCGCAGCATGCAGTCGGACCTTGAGCAGTGGGGCTTCGGCAATGTCGTGCGCTGGCAGCGCGGCGTCGATACCCAACTGTTCCGGCCGCAGTCCAAGCAGTTCCTGCAGCTGCCGCGTCCGGTTGCGGTGTATGTCGGACGCCTGGCGATCGAGAAGAACATCGACGCCTTCCTGAAAATGCCCTGGACGGGATCGAAGCTGGTGGTGGGCGATGGCCCGGAGCGCGCGCGCCTGCAGGCCGACTTTCCCGATGCGGTATTTGCCGGCTTTCGCTTTGGCGCGGAGCTGGCCGCCTATCTGGCCGCAGGCGATGTCTTTGTCTTTCCCAGCCGCACCGACACCTTCGGGCTGGTCAATCTCGAGGCCATGGCCTGCGGGCTGCCGGTGGCTGCGTATCCTGTGACCGGACCCATCGATGTGGTGGAGGATGGCGTCACCGGCGCATTGGACGAGGACCTGGCCCGCGCCGCGCAGCGCGCCCTCACGCTTGATCCGTCCGCCTGCCGCGAACGCGCACTGCGCTCCAGCTGGGAGAGCTGTACGCGCGAATTTGAACGCAATCTCACCAGCCTGCGCAGTGGCACGCCCCTGCTTGCGGCAGCCGCGGGCCTACAGCGTCCCGGGCAGACGTTCAGCCAGGTAATCCAGCGTGGCGCGAACGGCGGGCAGCAGTCCACGGCGACCCTGGAAAACCACGTGCAACACGCCCTGCGGCAAGGTCCAGTGGTGTAGCACCGGTTCCAGGCGGCCCGCATCCAGGTCCACGCGCACCAGGCCCTCGGGCAGCAGGGCAATACCGGTTCCCGCCAGCGCCGCGGCGCGCATCACCACAAAGTCGTGGCATATCAGCCGGGGTGCGACCTCCACCCGGACGGTCTCCTCGTTCGGACCGGACAGTTCCCAGCGCTGGGTATCGGTCTCGGGCGAAAATCCGAGGGTCGCATGGTCCTTCAGTTCTTCGGGTCGCTGCGGCCGGCCAGCGCCATCCAGGTAGCCACGCGAAGCCACCAGCAATTCGCGCGCCGGCCCGAAGCTGCGCATCACCAGGCCGTCCTCGCCGCTGGGACGCGTACGCACCCGCAGCGCCAGGTCAAAGCCTTCATTCAGCACATCCACGCGGCGATTGCTGGCGTGAATGAGCAGCCGGATGGACGGATAGCGGGCAAAAAACTCCGGCAGCAGCCCCGCAAGGGGGTTTTGCGCCAGCGCGACCGGACAGCTCATGCGTACGATACCGCGCGGCTCGGCGCGCGCGAATTCCACGGCGGCCACGGCGGCCTCGGCCTCGCCGAGCATGGCGGTGGCGTGGCGGTAGACCTCCTGCCCGATATCGGTCACCACGAAGCGCCGGGTGGAGCGGTTGACCAGGCGCACATTGAGGCGCGTCTCCAGGTCGCTCACATGGCGCGAAAGCCGAGACTTGGGGATGCCGAGGGCGCGCCCGGCGGCCGCATAGCCCGCGTGCTCGACCACCTTGGCGAAGTAATAGAAGTCATCCAGGGACTCCATGCGCCGATATTAGCACCGAAAATGGAACGACATGTTCCATATGGGCCGGATTCTCATTCATTGTTCCAGGGAGTAGGCTTCATTCCTCGTCAAACCTTAAGGGAATCGCGCATGAAGCTGCTGCACATCGACTCGAGCATCCTCGGTGACAACTCCGCCAGCCGCACGGTCTCCCGGGAGATCGTCGCCCGCTGGAAGCAGGCCATCCCCGCTCTGGAAGTTGAACACCTGGACCTGGTGGCCAATGAACTGCCGCACCTGACAGGGCACCATCTGGCGCAGATGCAGGTGGCCGGATCGCGCGATGCGCAGATGCTGGCGGACTTCATGGCCGCGGATGTGGTCGTCATTGGTGCCCCGATGTACAACTTCGGCATCTCCTCGCAGCTGAAGTCATGGATCGACCGCGTGGTCGTGGCGGGCAAGACCTTCAGGTACGGCCCGAATGGACCCGAAGGCCTGGCAGGTGGCAAGCGCGTCATCATCGCGATTTCCAGGGGCGGGGTGTATCCGCAGAATGCGCCGGCCGAGCACGCCGAGTCGTATCTGAAAGCAATTCTCGGATTCATCGGCGTGACCGACCTGACCTTTGTGCGCGCCGAAGGTCTCATGCTGTCGCCTGAACACCGCCAGAAGGGGCTGGACGCGGCGCTGGCCGCGATTCCGGCGGCGCAGGTTGCCTAGGAGGTTCTCGATGAACGCGGTAATGACTCAAGGGCCTGAGCGGGCGGTGGTGAAGCAGCTGAACGGCCTGCCGACCTCGGACGGCGCGGGCGTGAAACTCACGCGCGTCATCGGTCAGCCTGCGCTTCGGGATCTGGATCCGTTCCTGATGCTGGATGAATTCGGCACCGACAATCCGGGCGACTACATCGCAGGCTTTCCCGCGCATCCGCATCGTGGCTTTGAAACCGTCACCTACATGCTCGATGGTCGCATGCGACACCAGGACAACCACGGGCACGAGGGCGTGCTGGTCCCGGGTGCCGTGCAATGGATGACGGCCGGGCGCGGTATCGTGCATTCGGAGATGCCCGAGCAGCAGCAGGGCCGGATGCGCGGCTTTCAGCTGTGGCTGAACCTGCCGGCCCACGCCAAGATGATGGAACCGGCCTACCAGGAATTCGGGCCGGAACGCATTCCGCTGGCGAGCCCGACGCGGGGCGTGCATGTGAAGGTCATCGCCGGACGGGTCGGGGCGGTGTCCGGTCCGGTGGTGCAGCCGGCGACCGATCCCATCTACCTGGATGTTGAACTGGACCCACAGGCGAGCCTGGTCCACGCCCTGCCGGCGGGACACTCGGCCTTCGTGTACGTGTTTGAAGGCGAACTGTCGGTGGGCTCAGGCGCCGGGGCGCAGCGGCTGGCGCAGCACACGCTCGGCGTGCTCGGCGAGGGGGCCGAGGTCAGGCTGCAGGCCGGAGCGCTTGCTGCACGTGCGATCCTGGTCGCGGGGCGCCCGCTGCGCGAGCCGGTCGCCCGCTCCGGTCCGTTCGTAATGAACACGCAGGATGAGCTGCGGCAGGCCTTCGAGGATTATCGCAACGGCCGCTTCTGAAATGTTCCGGCAGTCCTGCGGGTCTGTTAGACGGACCCGCAATACCCTCGAGGTGGCCGCCATGAACGTTCTGAACCGCTGTCTGATCGATTGGCCGCGCCGTGTCGCGAGCCATCTGCAATGGCTGGCGCCGCTCGTCGCCCGGATCGTGTGCGGTTGGGTATTCCTGTGGAGCGGCTGGGGCAAGCTGCACAACCTGCCGCAGGTCACCCAGAACTTCGTCAGCTGGGGCATCCCGTTTCCGCATGTTCTGACGCCGTTCGTGTCCGGCGTGGAGTTCTTCGGCGGCATGTTCCTGCTGGTGGGTTTGCTCACGCGCATCAGCGCCGGCGCGCTTGGCATCACCATGATCGTGGCGATTGCCTCGGCCAAGTGGGGCGATGTGGATTCACTGGAAACGCTGCTCGGCTTCGATGAAACAGAATACCTGGCGCTGTTCGTGTGGCTGGCGATTGCCGGCGCCGGGCGCCTGTCTTTGGACTACCTGCTGGAACGGCGCGCTGTGCGATAATGGCAGCCATGTCGCTGGCTCCTTTTCACCTTGCCATTGCCGTGCACGACCTGGCAGCGGCGCGCGCGTTCTACGGCGGGCTGTTCGGCTGTCCGGAAGGGCGCAGCAGCGCCGACTGGGTGGACTTTGATCTGTATGGCCACCAGCTGGTGGCGCACCTGGACCGCTCGCGTCGCGCGCATGTGCAGACGACGAACGCCGTGGACGGACACGAGGTTCCCGTGCCGCATTTCGGTGTCGTGCTCCCCTGGCAGCTGTGGCATGAGCTCGCCGGGCGCCTGACCCGCGCCGGACTTAAGTTCGTCATTGCGCCCGGCATCCGCTTTGCCGGCCAGGTGGGTGAACAGGCGACCTTTTTTCTCTACGACCCTTCAGGCAATGCCCTGGAGTTCAAGGCCTTTCAGGACCCGGAGCAGTTGTTCGCACATTAACTCGGAGACCGATACCTTATGGGCAGCGCAAAGAAGTCCGATCTACAGCAACGCCGCAAGGCGCCACTGATCACGCCCACCGATCTGGGTGGCGCGGCGTCCAAGAGCATCGCAGGGGGCATGAACGGAATCCTGGCTGATGTGTTCGCGTTGTATCTGAAAACCAAGAATTTCCACTGGCACATGAGTGGCCCGCACTTTCGCGACTACCATCTGCTGCTGGACGAGCAGGCCGATCAGCTCTACGCCATGACCGATCCCATCGCCGAGCGCATCCGCAAGGTTGGCGGCACCACCCTGCGTTCCATCGGCCACATCGCGCGCCTGCAGCGCGTCAAGGACAATGACGCCGACTACGTGGATGCCCAGGACATGCTGGCGGAGCTGCGCGAGGACAATCAGACCCTGACCGCGCGCCTGCGCGAAGTGCATGAGGTCGTGGATGAACTGAATGACATCGCCACCGCGAGCCTCATCGAAAACTGGATCGATGAGACCGAGAGACGCGCCTGGTTCCTGTACGAGGCAAGCCGCCGCTGAACCGGCGATCAGCCCTTGGGCTTGATGAATTTCAGCGTGAAGCGGTCAGACTCGCCAATGGCCGCATAGCGGGCCCGGTCGGTGTCGCCCTCCGCGAAGCTCGGCGGCAGCGTCCAGACACCTTTGGGATAGTCCTTGGTGTCCTTGGGATTGCGATTGATGTTGGACTGGTCGAGCAGTCGAAATCCGGCCGACTGGATCAGGTCAATGGCGTACTGTTCGCCGACGTACGCCTGACCCTCTGTCTTCGGCACGAAGTTTGAATCGTTGTTGCGGTGCTCGACGACACCCAGGATGCCGCCGGGCTTCAGCGCCCGAAAGGCCGCCGCCATCACATCTTTCTCCATGCCGGCCCAAACCCAGTTGTGGATGTTGCGGAAGGTCACCACCAGGTCGGCGCTGCCGTCCGGCGCGATCTGCATCTTGCCCTTCGCCAGCACCGTCATCCTCACCTTGTCGTACACCTGCGGGTGCGCCGCCAGCAGGGCCGCAAACTCGGAGTTATATTGCTTATCCTCGGGCGAGGTCGAGTCCGGATCCATCGCCGCCGCGTAGAGCGTCCCGCGGTCATGCAGATAGGGGGCGAGGATCTCGGTATACCAGCCGCCAAAGGGCCACAGCTCCACCACCGTCATATTCGGCTTGATGCCGAAGAAGCCCAGGGTCTCCAGGGGGTGACGGTACGGGTCGCGGGCCTTGTCGGCCGCCGGGCGGAAGCTGCTGCTGATGGCGGCCTCGAGCTTCGGGTCGACATTACCGGAGGCCAGCGCGGGCCCCGCAGCCAGTACCAGCGCCGCCAAGGCCATCTGCACGAGTCTCATGAATCGGCTCCCAGCGG
Source organism: Steroidobacteraceae bacterium (assembly GCA_049792815.1). GTDB lineage: Bacteria > Pseudomonadota > Gammaproteobacteria > Steroidobacterales > Steroidobacteraceae > DAIDKA01. The sequence continues at coordinate 22,697 of JBARBG010000104.1, forward strand.
GTGATTCGGCGCGTCAGTATACTTCAGCGCAATGAGGGTTCCGTTTTCGGTCCTGGATCTGTCACCGATTGTCGCCGGCGGCACCGCCGCGGACGCATTGCGCAATTCCCTGGACCTTGCGCGCCATGTGGAGGCACTGGGCTACCAGCGCATCTGGCTGGCCGAGCACCACAACATGTCCGGCATCGCAAGCGCCGCCACCGTGGTGGTGATGGCCCACATTGCGGCCGGAACCCATCGCATACGGGTCGGCTCGGGCGGCATCATGTTGCCGAATCATGCGCCGCTGGTGGTGGCCGAGCAGTTCGGTACCCTGGCAACGCTGTATCCGGAGCGCATCGATCTGGGACTGGGTCGGGCGCCCGGCACCGACATGCTCACGGCACGGGCCTTGCGGCGCGATCTTGCCACCAGTGCCGAGAACTTCCCGCAGGATGTGCTGGAGCTGCAGGGCTATTTCGAGCCCAGCGTTCCCGGCCAGGCCATCCGCGCCATTCCCGGCGAGGGCCTGCGTGTGCCGTTGTGGATACTGGGGTCGAGCCTCTTCGGTGCGAGCCTGGCGGCGGCGCTGGGCCTGCCGTTCGCCTTCGCCTCACACTTTGCTCCGGATGCCCTGATGCCGGCGCTCGAGATCTATCGCTCGCGTTTCAAACCCTCGCGGCAGCTGGCGCAGCCGTATGCCATGGTGGCTGTGAACATCATCGCCGCGGACTCGGATGCGGAGGCGCGCTTTCTGTTCACCTCCCTGCAGCAGGCCTTTGTGCGCCTGCGACGCGGCGAGCCCGGCCCCTTGCCGGCGCCGGTCGCGGACCTTGAGACGATCAGCGGCGACATCGAGCGCGCCGGCCTGGCGCAGGCCCTGGAGTGTTCGTTTGTCGGCAGCGTGGCCACGGTGGCGCACGGACTGCGGGCCTTTCTGGCCAAAACCGCGGCGGATGAACTTATCATCAGTGGTCATATCCACGACCATCAGGCGCGACTGCGCTCCTTTGAACTGGCGGCGCAGGTGCGTGACAGCCTTGCGGCGGAACATTAGCACCGCGCGGAATTTGAACTGTGTCTCGCTTTTGGCGGCAGCTGGGCAGGAGGGCAGGGTCTGTTTGCCTCCCGGCGCGTGCGTTTTCTGTAGAATTCGAGAAGCTTTCAGCAGGATTACTTGATGACCAGTCCATATGATGCTGACATGAGGCCAAAATCCCTGGCCGCAGCAGATCCCCCCTCAGGCCGATAAGGGTCAAAAACCCTTAAGCCCATGGAACGACGGTTAACCGCGGCCCTGTTCGCATCGCCCTCAGCAACGCGGCTGCCGCTTTCCGTTGCGCAAACCGGAGTCTGGCTTGCGCAGAAGCTGGTGCCTGAAGAGCCGTTGTACAACATCGGCGGCTATGTCGAAATCTTCGGTGAAGTGGACCAACCGGTGCTGGACCTGGCTATTAGCCAGGTCGTGCAGCAAGCAGATTCCTTGCGCTACCAGTTCGTGGACACGGCGGAAGGACCCCGGCAGGTCATCTCGTCAGTCACCGGCGTCGATCTGCAGCTGGCGGACTTCAGTACGAGCACGAATCCACGGGCCGATGCCATGGCATGGATGCGCAGCGTCAGCGACACACATTTCGACCTAGCGTCGAGCCCTCTTTACCGCATTGCGTTGCTCAAGGTTGGAGAGGAGCGGTATTTCTGTTTCGGCATTTTCCATCACCTCGTCACCGACTTCTTTGGGATCATCCTGCTGTTGCAACAAGTCGCGGCGCGCTATACCGCGTTGCTCAAGCGATCAACCGCGCCGCCGCTGGATCTCACGCCCTGGTCACAGATTCTTCAGGAGGAAGAGGAGTATCGGACGTCGGCGCGCTATTTAAAGGATCGCGCATTCTGGATTCAGAAGCTGCAGGGTCGTCCGGAGGCGGTCACACTGTCCGGGCAGCCGCCCGGCTGGCCTTCCGCCACGATCGAGCATCAGGCCAGCATTCCCGGATCGACCTTCCAGCGGCTTGAGGATCTGGGGACGGTGTGCCGAGTGGGCGTCGTGGGGGTATTGTTTGCCGCACTTGCCGTGTACCTCTCACGGCTGAGCGGCCAGCGCGACCTGCTCCTGGGCATGCCCGTCGCGGGGCGCATCGGCCCGAAGCATCATCGCAGTACTGGCTTAATGGCCAACGTGGTGCCACTGCGCCTGCAGATTGGCCAGGATGCTCAATTTACCGACTTGCTGCGTCAGGTCGGGACGCGCCTGCGGGAAGCGTTTCGCCACCAGCGGTATGGGTCGAGCGAATTGCGTGCCGACCTGGACCTGGCCGCCAATGAACCGAATGTATTCGGTCCGCAACTCAATTTTCTGCCCAGCTTCGCGCCGCTTTACTTTGGCGGTCATGGCGCACGACCCCATCTGTTTACCAATTCGCGAACCGTCGAAGACCTCAGAATCACAGTGCATGCAAACGAGAGTGGCCTTGATGCCATGATTCAGATCAGCGCGAATGCGGAACGCTACGACGCTCCCACCCTGCGCGCGTACGAACACAATCTACTGAAAATGCTTGTCGCGATTGCCGAGAGCCCCAACCTGCCGGTGGCTCTGCTGCCGATCATTCACGACGAGAAACTTCTGCGCCGCGCCGAACAGCGGGTGAAGCCAGGCGACAATCGGGCGCGGGCCACTTTGAATCGGCCGGCCTACGAGCCACCGCAGACGCCGACCGAGGTCCAGCTGGCTTCGCTTTGGTGCCAGGTGTTGCATCGCGAGCGGCTGGGACGAGCCGACAATTTCTTCCATCTTGGCGGGCATTCATTGGCTGCCCTGCAGGTGATAGCGCGCGTGCGCGAGTCCTTCGGAGTGGAATTGCCGCTCAAGTCCATATTCGATGCCCGGACGCTTGACGCGTGCGCACGGGCAATCGATGAGCTGCAGGCGCTGGGCAAGGAACTGCCGATGGCGCCGATCCATTTGATGCCCGGCGAGGGGCCTGCACCGCTGTCTTGCTCCCAGGAGCGGATGTGGCTGATTCAGTGTATCAATCCGCAAACGACCGCCTACAACATGGCCGCGGCAATGTGGCTTCACGGGGTTTTGGATATTGACGCCCTTTCCCGAAGCCTCGATGAATTGCTTACGCGACACGAGGTGCTGCGCTCCAGAATCCAGGTCATTGATGACAAACCCTTGCAGATCGTTGATCCGCCCAGCAGCCCGACCTTGAAGGTTCTCGATCTGCGCGACTGCGCGGACGGGGATGCCGAAGCGGTGCGCCGGGTCGAAGCTGAGTACCGCAGGGTGTTTGATCTTGCAAAGGATCCAGTCCTGCGTACCTGCTTATTTCAGACGGCGTCCCACAAACACCTGTTCTGCTTCATCGTCCACCACGTCGCCTGTGACGAGTGGTCAATGGGCGTATTCGGGCGTGACCTGGCCGCTTTGTACGCGCGGCGCCGTAGCGGTGACAGCGGGCAGCTCGCGCCGCTGCCGGTCAGCTACCGGGACTTTGCCCGCTGGCAGCGAAGTACCGCGTTTGATGCGCAATTTGAGCGGCAGCTAGGATTCTGGAGGCAACGGCTCGCGGATCTGTGTCCTGTCGAGTTGCCAATCGATCATGCCAGGCCGAAGGCCTGGACGCTGAATGGTGCCGTGTTGCAGCGACAAATTCCGCCGCACCTGTTCAAGGCAATCGAAGAATTCTCCCGCGGCAGTGGTGCGACGCTGTTCATGACGTTGTTCGCAGGATTCGCGGTGTTGTTGCACAGACTGTCTGGCCAGACCGACCTTGCAATCGGTGTGCCCGTCGCGAATCGATCCCATAGCGCACTGGAAGGGATGATCGGCACTTTTATCAACACCCTCGTAATGCGCACGGATCTGCGCGGTGATCCCGAGTTCCTCGCGTTTGTTGATCAGGTCCGCCGCATTTCCCTGGAGGCATTTGCGAATCAGGACGTTTCATTTGATCGGCTGGTGCAGGAACTGGGACAGCGAGGGGATCGCAGTCGTGCGCCTTTGACGCAGGTGCTGTTCAACGTCGCCAATGCGTCCGTCAGTGGTCTCGAGTTTGAAGGCTTGGAGTGGGAGCTGTTGCGAGTGGATCGCGGGGGCGCCCAATTTGAGCTCAGTTTTTCCGTGGATACCGAACTGACGCGCGAACTGGGGGTCGAATACAACACCGACCTGTTCGAACGCGCGACGATAGAACGACTGGTCGATCAGTATTTCACCATTGTGGAAGCGGCGATTGCCGCACCACACAGCCGGCTCAGCAGACTTGCGCTCTTGCCCCGGGATCAATGGGCACAGCTATGTGGCTGGAATGCGTCGCAGATGGCGCTTCCGGAGTCGCCAACCTTTCCGCGTCTGTTTGCCGCGCAAGTGGCCCAGTCTGCGAATGACACTTCGCTGACTTTTGAAGGCGCTGCGATGTCCTATGCGCAACTGGATGAACACAGCAGTCGGCTGGCACGGCGACTTAGGGCCGCCGGGGTAGGACGTGGCTCGAAGATCGGCGTGTGCATGAATCGCTCGCCATTGCTGGTGATCTGCCTGCTGGCGGCGCAGAAGTCCGGGGGCGCCTACGTCCCACTGGACCCTGATTTTCCAACAGGGCGTCTCGCGTACATGCTCGGCGACTGCGCCGCATCGGTTCTGGTCACCGCCGGGCCGGTGCCGGCGGCCCTCAATGTACCCGAGGGTGTCACCGTTCTGGACATTGCTGATCACTTGCATCAGACCGATGGCGGCTCCGCAGAACCTTTGGAAAATGAGCCGGCGCTGGATGATCTTGCGTATGTGCTGTATACCTCCGGATCTACCGGGCGCCCCAAGGGTGTCAGTGTCACTCATGGCGCACTGGCAAATTTCCTGCTCTCCATGCGGGAACGTCCCGGGCTTGCCGCCAGCGATGTACTGGCCGCAGTGAGTACGATTTCGTTTGATATCGCGGGGTTGGAACTGTACCTGCCCCTGATTGCCGGTGCGCGCATCGAGTTGGTGTCGCGCCCGGTGGCAACCGACGGGCGTGTGCTGGCGCAGTTGCTCAACGCCAGCGGTGCAACGGTCCTGCAGGCGACGCCGGCGACCTGGCGCATGCTGCTGGAGACGGATTGGCGGCCGGGCGGGAGGTTTCGTGCGCTCTGTGGCGGCGAAGCGCTCTCGCGCCAGCTCGCTGACGAGATTCTGGACCGTGTCGATGAGCTGTGGAACCTGTACGGGCCGACCGAAACGACCATCTGGTCCACGCGGGATCAGGTCAGGCGTGATGGCGCGCCCATCAGCATCGGCGCTCCCATTGGCAATACCCAGGTGCACGTTCTGGATCGGGCCGGCGAACCTGTTCCCATCGGCATTGTCGGGGAAATTTGCATCGGCGGGGCGGGGGTTGCAGCGGGTTACCTGAACCGGCCCGCGCTGACGGCGGACCGGTTCGTTCCTGATCCGTTTGCTGCGGTGGCGGGAGGGCGGTTGTATCGGACCGGAGACCTCGGAAGTTGGAATCGGAACGGCAAGTTGTATCACTTCGGGCGGGTGGACCAAC
>JBARBG010000105.1:0-30102 GCA_049792815.1 Steroidobacteraceae bacterium
GCGGTCCACCCGGCCCGCCGGGTCCGCCAAAGGGCGGCGCCGGTGGCGCATTCTTGGCCTCGTTCGCAGTGGTCACGACAAAGGCCCGGATGGCCTCAGCATCCGCCGGCGTGATCACCTTGGCGAAGGACACCATGCCGTTGTCCTGAAGTGCGCCGTCCATGACGATGGCCCTGAAGGCATCGGCGCTCCAGAGTGCGCCGGCGTAGCGCAGATCCGGGAACAGACTGCTCACCGCGCGGCCACCGGCCTGATTGTTGCCGTGACATCCGGCGCAGTGCGCGGTGTATTGCTTGTCACCCAACTCGTGCTGGGCGGAGTCGCCGAAATTCGGCGGCGGATTAAGCGGCGGCGGCGTGAAGGCCACCTTCTGCGGCAACTGGACATTGCCACCGATTTTGTAGACGAGCAGGCGTGCATAGTTCGGCGCCCAGTAGCCGCCGCCGCCGAATCCTGACTGTCCGGCGGCTACCACCGCCACGTACTGCTCACCGTCGATGGCGTAGCTCGCCGGGCCGCCGCTGATCGTCGCCTGCGTATCCACGGACCAGACCTTTTCCCCGGTATCGGCGCGGTAGGCGTTGAACTTGCCGTTGGCCGTTCCCTGGAACACCAGGTTGCCAGCCGTCGTCATGGTGCCGGCGCGGCTGGTCCCCTCGGTCTGCCGCCAGGCTTCCTTCTGCTTCACCGGGTCCCAGGCCACGAGGTACGACCTCGGTCCTTCCAGGGTGGGCGCGGTCCCCTCCGGGCGCTTTCTGATATTGATGCCTAGCAATTGATTGCCCATCTTGGCGCCAAGTTCGGCCACATACGGATAGCTGCCGTAGTTGGTCGGCAGGTACACCAGTCCGGTTTGCGGATTGAAGGACATCGGATTCCACACGTGCGACTGGAAGCCGACCAGGTAGAACCCCTTGCCGGTCTTGGCGTAGTTGGCATCGGGGTTGAGGTTCGGCCGGCCGTTCGCGTCAAAGCCGCTCATCCAGTTCACTTTCGGCACGAATGGGGTGCCTGAGATGAACTTGCCGGTGTGCGCGTCGAGCACATAGAAAATGCCGTTCTTCGGCGCATGCATCACCACGTGCCGTTTCGCGCCATTGATCACCAGGTCCGCCGTGGTGATCTGCGCCGTGCTGTCGAAGTCGAAGCTCTCGGACGGTGTCTCCTGGTAGTGCCAGACGTAGTGGCCGGTCTTGGCATCGATTGCGACAACCGACGCGGTGAAGAGATTGTCACCGTGGCCCGGGGAGCGGTCCTCGGCCGGCCAGGGGGCGCCATTGCCGGTGCCGATATACACATAGCCCGTGGTGGGATCGTAGGTGATACCGTCCCAGGGCGTGCCGCCACCGCCGGTCTTCCACCACTGCCCGCCCCAGGTCTTGGCCGCCATGGCGAGTTCGGGCTGCTCGAAACCCTTTGCCGGATCACCGGGCACCGTCCACCAGCGCCACAGTTCCTTGCCCGTATCGGCGCTGTAGCAGGCAAGGTAGCCGCGCTCCTCGAATTCCGAACCGGCCTCGCCAATGAAAATCCGGCCATCAGCGATGCGCGGTGCGCCGGTGATCGAGTACCACTTCTTCGGATCGGTGGCCTGGATTTCCCAGACCTTCGAACCGGTCCTGGCGTCCGCTGCGATCAGGCGTCCATCCAGCGTGCCCCAGATGATCTTGCCCTGCCAGAAACCCACGCCGCGGTTGACGATGCCACAACACAGCTTCACTGCGTATTCGCCGGGAACGTGGGGATCGTACTTCCACAGCCGCTTGCCGGTCTTGGCATCGTAGGCATAGACCTTGCTCCAGGGCGAGGTCACGTAGATACGGCCGTCGACCACCAGTGGTGTCGTCTCGTAACTGCCGCCGCGCTCACTCAAGTCCCCATACCAGGCAAGGCCCAGTTGGCTGACATTGCTCACATTGACGTTGGTGAGAGGGCTGAAGCGCTGCTCGCTGTAGTCGCGGCCATAGGATAGCCACTGGCCCGCATTCTGCGGCAGGTCGGCCGGGTCAGCGCCACCGGCACTTGCGCCCCCGGGCAGATTGACACAGGCCACCAGAACACCCGCCGCGACCAGTGCGGCGGACACGAAAATCATCTTGATGCGCATCTCAAAGCCCCCAGCGCGCGCCCAGCGCGTCTCAGCCGCGCATTGTACAGGGGGCGCCGGCAGGGGCGCAGGAATAGCTCTGTTGAACACCCGTAGCCTACTCAACAGCCACCTCCGGCCTGCCGCCGGGCCGCGCCTTTGGCGTTATGATGCGCCCGCCGGTCATTACATCAAGCAGGCAACGCCCTTGGACGCAACACACAGCCCTTCCGCCGCCACCCTGGACAAGGCACTCAAGGCCATGGCGGCAGTGGTCGGCAGCGACGCAGCCTTCGCGACCGAAGAGGATCGCGACGCCTACAGCGACCACTTTCCCATCGACCCGCACCGGCACCGGCCTTTTGCGGCAGTCGCGCCGACGTCGGCGGCACAGGTACAGGCGCTGGTCAGGATCGCCGCGGCACATCGGGTGCCCATCTGGACGGTGAGCCGCGGCAAGAATTTAGGGTATGGCACCGCGGCCCCGGTCGTTGCCGGCTCCATCGTCCTCGACCTCTCGCGCATGCAGAGGATCGAGGTCGATGTCGAGAACGCCACGGTGCTGCTGGAACCCGGCGTCGGGTTCTACGACCTGTACGATTATCTGCAGACGCGCAACATTCCATTGTGGCTGTCGGTTCCCGGCAATAGCTGGGGCTCGGTCATCGGCAACGCCCTGGACCGCGGCCTGGGGTACACGCCCTACGGCGAGCACACCCGCAACATCTGCGGCATGGAAGTGGTCCTGCCCGATGGCGACATGGTGCGCACCGGCATGGGCGCCATGCCCAACTCGCCGAGCTGGCAACTGCACAAATACGGATACGGCCCGGCCTGGGACCAGATGTTCGTCCAGTCGAACTTTGGCATTGTGACCAAGGCCGGCATGTGGCTGATGCCGCAGCCGCAGATCGTGCGCGGCTTCGACGTCGAAATGGATCGCATGGAGGACTTGGGTCCGCTCATCGATGCCATCGGTCCGCTGCGCCGCGAAGGCGTGCTGCAGCAGTCCCCGACCATCGGCAACTGGTTTCGCGCCGCCAATATCCTCACCACGCGGCGCCAGTGGACCGACAAGCCCGGGTCACTCTCCGATGATGTCATCAGTGCCATCCGCAAGCAGTTTGGCCTCGGCTGGTGGGGCGTGAGCCTGCGCCTCTATGGGCGCGAGACCGTGGTGCAGGCCAACCTGGACATCCTCGAAAAAGCGCTCAACGCCATCAGGCCCATGAGCATGAAGCCCTTCTCGTGGCGCCCCGGGGATGCGATCGCCCCGACCGCCGGTGGCTGGATGGGCGTGCCCATGACCTTCCCGATGCAAAGCGCCAACTGGTTCGGCGGACGCGGCGGCCATATCGGGTTCTCACCCGTTCTGACCCAGTCCGGAAGACTTGCGATGGAGCAGTTCAACCGCACCTACGCGCGCTACAAGGAGTTTGGCATGGACTACCAGGCCAGCTTCGCCTTCGGCGAGCGGCACATGCTCAACGTCAATGCAGTACTCCTGAACCTGGACGACCCGGAATTCATGAAGCGCGTGGACCCGTTCCTGCGCACCCTGATAGCCGACGCGCGCCAGCACGGCTACGGCGAATACCGCGCCCACATCGACTACATGGACGTGGTGGCAGACTGCTACAACTACAACAATCACGCGCTGCGCCGGCTCAACGAGCGGGTGAAGAACGCCCTGGATCCCGCGGGCATACTCGCGCCCGGCAGGAGCGGCATCTGGCCGGCCGCCTACCGCAGGCAGGGCAAGGCATGAGGCGCCTGATGCTCAGCGCAGCGCTCGCGTTGGTGAGTGTGGCGGCACAGGCCGCTACACCGGACGGCCAGCAGCTGTTTCAACACAAATGCGCCATGTGTCATGGTCCGGTGGGCATGGGCACGGGCCTTTTGGCGCGGCGGATGAAGCCGGAGGTCGCGCAGCTCGAAAAGCGTGACGATCTGTCGGCGGCCTACGTGGAGCGTGCCGCGCGGGTGGGCATTCTCAACATGCCGCCGATCACGCGCGGGGACGTCTCGGACGCACAGCTCGCGCTGATCGCCCGCTACCTGGCCAAGGGCAAGCCCTAGTAAATGAGCCGGTCGGGCCGGATGTCGCGCAATATGGTCGCGGAAATCTCTTCGATGGACTTGTGCGTGGAGGACAGCCAGGCGATGCCCGTGCGGCGCATCATCGATTCGGCATGGCTGACCTCGTAGCGACAGTTCTCAAGCGTCGCGTACTTGCTGCCCGGCAGGCGCTCGTTGCGCACCTGGGACAGGCGTATCGGATCGATCGTCAACCCGAAGCATTTGCGCTTGTAAGGCGCCAGGCAGGTGGGAAACTGGCCACGCTCGAAGTCATCGGGTATCAGCGGATAATTGGCGGCCTTGATGCCGTGCTGCATGGCCAGGTACAGCGAAGTCGGCGTCTTGCCGCTGCGACTGACGCCGATCAGCACCACGTCTGCAGCCTTCAGATTGTCGGCTGACTGCCCATCATCGTGCGCCAGAGTGAAATTTATGGCGTCGATGCGGTTGTTGTAGGCCTCGCTGGTGCTGACATCGGGCGAGCGGCCAACGCGATGATTGCTCTTGAAGCCAAGTTCCTCTTCGAGTGGTTCCACGAAGGTACGGAACATGTCCAGCACCATGCCCTTGCAGGACTCGGACGTCATGATGGCGCGCACGTCCTCATCCACCAGGGTCACGAAGATGATCGGCCGCTTGCCCTCGCGCTCCGCGGCCTGATTGATCTCTTTGACGACGCCCCAGGCCTTGTCCACGGTATCCACGAACGGTCGGCGGATATGGCGGGGATTCCCCGGAAACTGAGCCAGGATTGAGTTGCCGAAAGTTTCGGCAGTAATGCCAGTGCCATCGGACACAAAAAACACTGTTCTGTTCGGCATCGGACGATAATAATGTGTACCGGGCCTGCCAGCCCGATTTTCGACCGCTCTGGAGCTAGATTTTATGCCCGCATCCTGCGCCGTGGATCGTCTGGTCGTCCCCTTCAGCCAGCTGCGCATGACGGACGTGGACTCGGTGGGCGGCAAGAATGCCTCGCTGGGCGAGATGATCAGCCAGTTGGCGGCGGTCGGCGTACGGGTTCCCGGCGGCTTCGCGACCACCGCCCACGCCTTCCGCCAGTTCCTGCAGCACAACGGCCTTGCCGGACGCATCGAGGGCCGGCTGGCAGCGCTCGATACTGAGGACGTGCGGGCGCTGGCGGCGGCCGGCGAGCAGATCCGCCAGTGGATTGTCGAGACGCCGTTTCCCAAGGAACTGGAGACCGCCATCCGCAGCAACTTCCAGGGGCTGGTGGCCGAGAACCCGCAGGCGAGCTTCGCCGTACGCTCGTCGGCGACGGCAGAAGACCTTCCGGACGCGTCATTTGCCGGGCAGCAGGAGACCTTCCTGAATGTGCAGGGCATCGAGCAGGTGCTGCACAAGGTCAGGGAAGTCTTCGCCTCGTTGTATAACGACCGGGCCATCAGCTACCGGGTCCACAAGGGCTTCGCGCACGCCGAAGTGGCGCTATCGGCCGGCATCCAGTACATGGTGCGCTCGGACCTGGGTGCCGCGGGGGTCATGTTCACGCTGGACACGGAGTCAGGCTTTCCCGATGTCGTCTTCATCACTTCAAGCTACGGGCTCGGGGAACTGGTGGTGCAGGGTGCGGTGAACCCCGATGAGTTCTACGTGCACAAGGCCATGCTCAACGCCGGGAAATTCGCCGTCATCCGCCGCAGTCTGGGTTCGAAGCTGCAGCGCATGAGTTTCGCGACCGCCGCGGAGCGGGCCAAGAGCGGCGCGCTGGTGAGCACCACTGAGACGCCACCAGCGGACCGCAACCGGTTTTCGCTGACCGATGCCGATGTATTGGAACTGGCCCGCTACGCCGTATTGATTGAAAAGCACTACGGCCGCCCGATGGACATCGAATGGGGCAAGGACGGCAGTGATCAGCGGCTGTACATCCTGCAGGCCCGCCCCGAGACCGTGAAAAGCCAGGCCGCCGGCCAGGTCGAATTGCGATACAAGCTCAAGGATACCGGCGCGGTGCTCGCTGAAGGCCGCGCCATAGGCCAGAAGATCGGCAGCGGGCCGGCGCGCCTGGTGCGCGGTCTCGCCGACATGGACAGCGTCAAGCCGGGCGATGTCCTGGTGACGGACATGACCGATCCGAACTGGGAACCGGTCATGAAACGCGCCAGTGCCATCGTCACCAACCGCGGGGGGCGCACCTGCCACGCGGCAATCATTGCGCGCGAGCTTGGTATTCCCGCGGTGGTGGGTTGCGGGGATGCCACGCGTCGCATCAGCGATGGCACCGTGGTCACTGTAGTGTGCTCGGAGGGGGACACCGGCCACGTGTACGAGGGCCGCCTCGCGACCGAGGTGAGCGAAGTGCGCCGCGGGCAAATGCCCCCGTTGCGTGTCAAGATCATGATGAACGTCGGCAATCCGCAGCTCGCATTCGACTTCGCGCAGATGCCCAATGCCGGCGTGGGACTGGCCCGCCTCGAGTTCATCATCAACAACAATATTGGCGTGCATCCGCGTGCCATCCTGGACTACCCCAGGATCGACGCCGACCTCAAGTTCGCAGTGGAGTCACTGTCCAGGGGCTACCCCACGCCGCGGGGCTTCTACCAGGACAAGCTGGCCGAGGGCATTGCGACCATCGCGGCGAGTTTCTGGCCCAAGCCGGTCATCGTGCGGCTGTCGGACTTCAAGTCCAACGAGTACCGCAAGCTCATCGGCGGGACCCGCTACGAGCCGGAGGAAGAAAATCCGATGCTCGGATTCCGCGGCGTCAGCCGCTACATCAGCAGCGACTTCGGCGAGGCCTTCGGCATGGAATGCGAAGCGCTCAAGCGCGTGCGCGCGGAAATGGGCCTGACCAATGTCCAGATCATGGTGCCGTTCGTGCGCACGCTCAATCAGGCGCGGATCGTCACGCAGATGCTTGCCGACCACGGACTGGTGCGCGGCCAGGACGAGCTGAAGATCATCATGATGTGCGAGGTGCCCAGCAACGCGGTGCTGGCCGAGGAGTTCCTGGAGTTCTTCGACGGCATGTCGATCGGCTCCAACGACCTCACGCAGCTGACACTGGGGCTTGATAGGGATTCAGGCATGCCGCAGCTGGTGGCCGACTTCGATGAACGCGATCCGGCCGTCAAGGCGCTGATCTCGCGTGCCATCAAGGCCTGCCGCGCGGCGAACAAGTACGTGGGGATCTGCGGTCAGGGCCCCAGCGATCATCCCGACTTCGCGGCCTGGCTGGCGAGTGAAGGCATCGCCTCGATTTCGCTGAACCCGGACTCGGTGATCGAGACCTGGAATCTGCTGGCGAAGGCAGGGGACCTCACGCAGTGAGGTCCACCACGCAGACACCGCCGTTGACGGGTGAGTTCTCGCCCTCCGGGACCAGGATTTCCAGGAGCTTGCCGGGGCCGGGTGCCAGCACCTCCTGAGTGACCTTCTCGGTCTCGATCTCGTACAGCGCTTCATCCTTGGCGAAGGACTCGCCGACCTGCTTGTGCCACTTGGCGATGGTGGCTTCCTGCATGTTCATCCCGACCCGGCTCAGCTTCAACGTAATCTTCATGCTTGATTTTTCGCTCTCAGGCGGCCGCAGCGCGCCCTGTCAGTTCACGGCAGGTGCGGGCGATGCTCTCGGCGTTCGGTATCACCCGTGCCTCGGCGTTGGGTGCGTAGGGAATGCACACATTCGGCACCGCGACGCGCTTGATGGGCGCCTTCAGCAGGCCAAAGCCGCGATCGGCCACCATGGCGGCGATTTCACTGGCGGCGCTGCAGCGCTCGCGGGCTTCATCGCAGATCACCAGGCGTCCGGTCTTCCTGACCGATGCGAGTACCGCGGCATCGTCGAACGGCACCAGCGTGCGCGGGTCGATGACTTCGGCATCCACGCCGTTCGCGGCGAGCTCCTTGGCGGCCTGCAGTGCGGGCTTGAGCATCGAGCCGATCGCCACGATCGTCAGGTCCTTGCCGGCCCTGGCGATGCTCGCCTTGCCGAACGGCACCAGGTGTTCGCCCTCGGGCACTTCACCCTGCTCGCCACCGCGGCCACCGGCCTCCATGAAGAACGAAGGGTTGTTGCCGCGAATCGCGGTTTTCAGCAGTCCCTTCGCATCAGCCGGGGTCGCCGGGGTGAGCACATTGATTCCGCCCAGGTTCAACAATGGCGGATAGGCCGTATCGGAGTGCTGGGCGGCATTGGAACCGCCACCGCCATAGCTGGCAATGACGGTGATGGGCAGCTTCGCCTGCCCGCCTGACATCAGGCGCATCTTGGCCATCTGATTGCCAATGGCGTCCATGCCGGTATAGACGAAGTTCGAGAACATCAGGTGCAGGATCACTTTATGTCCGGCGGCAGCCGCGCCGACGGCCATGCCGGTCAGTGACTGCTCGCTGATGGGCGTATTGCGGACACGGTTGCGACCGAAGCGCTCGGTCAGACCGCGGCAGTCACCCATGATCGCCAGCTCCACATCCTCGCCGAAGAGGATCAACTTCGGGTCGCGCTCCATTTCCTCGAACAGCGCCTCGTTGATCGCCTGGATATAGCGTTTCTTGGCCATGTCTGTCGCTCCCTACGGTCTTTGACCATCGAACATGAGTGTGAATGCCAGCTCCGGATCCGCGGGCGGACTCTCCACGGCGTAGCGCACGGCCGCATCGACCCTGGCCATCACGCGCCGTTCGATTTCCTGCAGTTCGGCGACGGCGGCCGGGCCACCGGCTTCCAGCTGCTTGCGTGTGAACTCGATCGGTCCACGCTTGCGCCAGCTTTCGATTTCCTCGGGCTCCCGGTAGCGCTGGCCGCCGAGAAACAGCTCCTCGGCTTCCAGGTGACCCTGGATGCGGTAGGTGTGCGCCTCGATGAAACTCGGTCCACCGCCGCTGCGGGCGCGCTCCACCGCGATCCGCGCCGCCTTATGCACCGCCGTCACATCGTTGCCGTCGATGACTTCGGTGGGAATGCTGAAGGCGCGCGCGCGATCCGCGATGACTCCCGCGGTCACGGTCTTGGCGGGGCTGAACTCACTGAAGGTGTTGTTCTCGCAGACGAACACCAGCGGCAACTGCCACAGGGCTGCGATATTCAGGCACTCCATCAGGGTGCCCTGGTTAGAGGCACCGTCGCCGAAGAAGTCGACCACGATCCTGCCTTCCTGGGCGAGCATTGCCGAGTACGCCGCGCCGGTCGCGATCGCAAATCCGGCGCCCACGATGCCATTGGCGCCCAGAATGCCCTTGGAAAAATCCGCCACATGCATGGAGCCGCCCATGCCCTTGCAGATTCCGGTGCTCTTGGCCCAAATCTCCGCCAGCATGGCGTTGAGGTCCCCGCCCTTGGCGAGGTAATGGCCGTGCCCGCGATGGGTGCTGGTGATCATGTCGGTCGGGCGCAGGTTCGCGCACACGCCCACTGCGATCGCCTCCTCCCCTATATAAAGGTGCACGGCGCCGGGCAGGTTGCCGGCCTTGTTCTCATCGCGCAGGCGCTCTTCGGTGCGTCGGATGAGGAGCATCTGCTCGTACAGCCGCATCAATTCCTGATGCGACACAGTCGTTTGCGTCCCGGACATGGGCCTATACCTCCGCAATGTTGGCTTGAGAGTTTATGCCAACTGCCGCGCGTGCGCTGCACCGCCAGTGCCGCGTCAAAGCGACTGATTTTATTAGGATTCCGGGCGCTACTTGGCACCCGGCATGCTCTTGGGCGTACAGGGAGTTCCCACCTTCTGTGATTCGTTCTTCATGGTCATGGTCTGACCATTCATCTGCATGGTCATGGTGCTTTTGGCGTGGTCGCCTTCAACCACCGTGTCCACCGTCCCCTGCACGGTCTGCTTGCCGGTGCAGATGAATTTCGCGGAGTAATGAGTGCCGTCGACATTGGCATCCTGAATGCTGCAGTTATCGCCCATGCCGGGACCCTGGGGTTTCGACAGCGCCTCGCGGGCCTTACCTTTCGGAATACACACCTGGCTCGTGCGTGGCGGCATGCTCATACCCGCCATTTCCATGCTCATGGTCACCTGCCAAGTCTCTCCCGCGGGTGTGTCGTCGGCGAGTGCCACCACCTGCGCGCCCACAATGGCAAGAAATGCGGTCGCCGCGCCACCGACGCGGGCCTGGCTGAAAATTCGCATTGCTGTCCCCTAAGTTGCGGATGATTTCCGTCTTCGGAACTCAAATTGTAAGCCACTCCCCGGGGCGGCCGCTTCAAGTTTCGCGCAGCGCCTCGACGATGGGCAGGCGGCCGGCACGTACGGCAGGCAGCAGGCCGCCCAGAAGTCCGATCACCGCTGCCCATACCACGCCCTGCAGCATCAGGGCCGCAGGCACGACCAGATTCAGGGCGAACTGCGTGTCGCCGAAGAAGTTGGTATTGGTCTGCATGCCATTCAGGGTCAAACGGATGACCGCGACCCCCAGGATGCCACCCAGCAGCGACAGCAGCACCGACTCGAACAGCACACCCACCGCCACCGCCACGGCACCGAAGCCGATGGAGCGCGCGACGCCGATTTCCCGGGTTCGGGCGGCCACGGCGCCGTACATGGTGTTCAGTCCCGCGAAAACCGCCCCGATGGCCATCACCAGCAGCACCGGGTAGGCGAAAAAGCGCATGGTCATGAACAAACCATCGATCGAACCCTGGAAATAGTCCCGCTCGCGCAACACCGTCACGCCAAGATTGGGATCGGCCTTCAGGCGCGCACGTATGTTCGCGGCGCCGGCATCGCTGCTGGGCTTTATGCGCACGCTGCTCACGGCGTTGCCTGAGCCGTAGGCCGATTGCAGCGCGCCGAGGTCGCCCCACACCTCGGACTCCACGCCGGTAGCCGCTGCCGTGAAGATCCCGACGATGCGCCAGTCGGCGTCCGCCAGATGCAGCGTGCTCCCGATCTGCAATCCGGCGAATTGCTGCTGACTGGCGTGGCCGACGATCAGCTCATAGCGACCGGACTGAAACATGCGGCCCGCAGTAAGCCTCATCCCCTCGCGCAGTCGCATCGCATTGGGGCCCGCGCCGCGCAAGGCGACGGTCACAAAGTCATGATTCTGGGGCCGCTTCACGCTGATCAGGCGCGAAGTCTCCGCGGACAGGGTCACGCGCGGGTCAGCTGCGATGGCGGCCGTTGCAATGGCGGCGGATTCGGGCTGCGTTATACGGCTCTCATTCTCCGCATTTCCGGTCTTCATCACCATCAGGGTGGCATCGTCACTGCCGGTCACCAGTAGTGACTGGTAGCTGGCGACCACCGAGAACAGGCCAACGAATACTGCGACCACGCAGGCCACACCGAATACATCGATCAGCGCACTGCCCACCCGTTGCGGCAGCGACAGCAGATTCAGCCCCGACATCACCATGGCCTGGCGGATCATCGGCGTGTACTGCTCAGGGCATCGACCACCGGCAGGCGCTGGGCGCGAATCGCCGGCACCAGGGCCACGACCAGACCCGTGGCCACCATCAGACCGTAACCCTGCAGCAGTTGTTCCGGACTCAGGCGCAGATCGTCCCACTGGCGACTGCCCAGCTTCACGAGCGTCAGTGCGATTCCCAGACCGAGCGTTCCTCCCAACAGCATCAGCGCAGTCGACTCCAGCACCACCAGGGCGCAGATCCTGGAGGATGCATAGCCTAAGGCCTTGAGCACTCCGAATTCGCGCGTACGGTCGTTGAAGCTCTGCAGCAGGCTGCTGCCCGTCACCAGAATCATCGAGGCGAACACCGCCATCAGGATCAGCTCGGATACCAGCGTGACATTGCCAATGCGTTTGAAGTAGTCGCGCCGCAGGCTGTCCTGTGTTCCGGACTCCGTCTCGTACGCCGAGTTCATGAACTGTTCATCGACCGTGCCGGCCATCCGCGCAGGGTTCACGCCGGGTTTCAGAACGGCGACGAGAAATCCAATCGTGCCACGTCCCGCTGCCCGACCTTCGTCCAGGTATTCATAGTGCATGAGAATATTTTGGGCACTTTCCGCAGGGTTCCGGTAGCGCCAAAGGCCACGAATGGTCACGGGCCAAACGTGGCTGCCGTCGGCCTTGTCCACACTCGGAATAGTTATCGGAATGACATCGCCCACCTTCCAGCCGTAGAGGCGCGCGGACGCCTCGGGCGCCAGCGCCCCAGTGCGATCTGCCGTGTAGTCTTTGAATTGTTCCGGATCCCAAACGAATCTACCGGATGGATCGACAGGGTAGGAAAAGTATTTGCTTAGAAAATTGATGCCGACCGGATTGCGCTCAATCTGGTAGTAACCGCCCATGGAAAAACCATAGTCGGCGCGGCCGTACAAAACCCCCGGCAGCGCACTGATGCGCGCCACGTACGAATAGGGTAGCCGGTCGGTCGATTTCGGCTCGATGAAAATCCGGTCATTGGTCGAAAACCGGTAGCTGCCCACGAAGTAGTGGCCAATCGCCGCCAGCATGCCGTACAGCGCGAAGGCGCTGACCACCGCGATCAGCGTGAACGTCAGGCGCGCAGGATTGCGGACGAAATTGGTCCAGACCAGGGGCAGGTATTTCATCGCAAACCCGAAGGTCACCGAACTATCGGGGGATATTACCCGGAAAGCCTCATCGCTCTGGGTATTGCATCGCAGCAGATCGGAAGGTACCGCGCGCGAGACTCACGCTGCTGGCGGCAGGTCTCGCGGTCGCGGCCGTGACGGCGTCGGGGAGCGCACCTTTTGGCGCCTGCAACGCCTCGAGGAAGCGCCGGTTCCACACATGAATGTCATTGCCGCGGATGACATTCATCAAGGCCTCGTAGCGCTCGCGCCGTTGCGGTAACGGCATCCACAGCGCCGTCTGCAGCGCCTCCGCCACGCCCGTCACATCATAGGGATTCACCAGCAGCGCCATCGTCAGCTCGCGCGCCGCGCCGGCCAGCGTCGACAGCACCAGCACGCCGGGATCGGCCGGATCCTGTGCCGCGATGAACTCCTTGGCGACCAGGTTCATGCCATCGCGCAGCGGAGTCACCAGGGCGACTTTCGCCGCCCGCAGGTAGCCCATCAGCGCGCCATGCGGCACGTTCTTGTTCAGGTAGCGCACGGGCGTCCAGTCCGGATCCGCGAAACGGCCATTGGTGCGGCCCGAGGCCTGCTCGAGCGCCTGGCGGATGACCTCATACTCGGCCACATCGGTGCGCGACAGTGGTGCGATCTGCACGAAAGTCACGTCGTTGTGGTTCTCAGGATAGGTCGCCAGGAACTTCTCATAGGCCTGGAAGCGCTCCACCAGGCCCTTGCTGTAATCCAGCCGGTCGACCCCGATGATCAGACGCCGGCCCAGAAGCCCCGCGACGATCCGCCGGTAGGCTTCGGTCGCGGGCGCCGCCGCGGAGGCCTTCTGGATTTCCTCGACGTCCACGCCGATGGGAAACACCTGGGCGGCGACCTGGCGCTCGGCGACGCGCACCGAGCCGTCCGCGAGCACCGCGTCGGGACCATAGATCTCGCGCACCGCTGCGTGGAAGCCGGCCAGATCATCGCGGGTCTGAAAGCCGATCAGGTCGTAGGCCAGCAGCGATTCCAGCAACTCGCGATGCACCGGCAGCGCCCGAAAGGCATCAAATCCCGGAAAGGGAATGTGCAGAAAGAAGCCGATGCGCTGCGCCACGCCCATGGCGCGCAGGCACGAGGCCAGCGGCATCAGGTGATAGTCGTGAACCCAGATCAGGTCATCGGCCCGCAGCAGCGGCACGGTGTGATCCGCGAAGCGCTGGTTCACGCGCCGATAGGTCGCGTACTGTTCCTGCGAGTAGTGAAAGGCCTGCAGGAAGTGATGAAACAGCGGCCACAGCGCGCCATTGCTGAAGCCCAGGTAGAACTCATCGTATTCGGACCGGGTCAGGTCGAAGGTGGCAAACGCCAGGTGCTCGCGCCGCGTCCTTTCAATCCCGCCCGGATCACCCTCCGCCACCTCCCCCGACCAGCCTATCCACAGGCCGCCGTGGGCGCGCATCGCGGCCAGTACGCCGACCGCGAGGCCGCCGGGCGCCGCGCCCTTGCGCGGCACGTTGACCCGGTTGGAAATGGCGACCAGCCGCGTCATACGACGTCTTCCCAGGGGCGGCTCAGGCGCAACGCGCTGATGATGATGCCGACCATGCTGTAGGTCTGCGGGAAATTGCCCCAGAGCTCCCCGGTCACCGGATCGATGTCTTCGGACAGCAGCCCCACGCAGTTGCGCCGGCCCAGCAGCTTGCCGAATAGCTCGCGTGCCTCATCCATCCGCCCGATCGCGGCCAGCGCATTCACATACCAGAAAGCGCACACGGTGAAGGTGGTAGTGGGTACGCCGAAGTCATCGGCCTGGCGGTAGCGGAACAGCAGATCACCGCAGCGCAGGTGTTCGCCCACCGCGTCAACGGTGGCGATGAAGCGCGCATCCGTCGCCGACAGGAAGCGCAGTTCCGCCAGCAGCAGCGCCGTGGCATCCAGCGTGTCCCCGCCAAAGGTCGCCACGAAGGAATTCATTTCGGAATTCCACGCTCCGGCAACGATGCGCGCGTGCATGGTCTGAGCCTGCTCGCGCCAGCGCGCCGCTGCCTGATCCTTGCCGACCCGCACCGCGATGGCGGCCAGGCGATCGCACCCCGCCCAGGACATGACGGCGGAGAAGGTATGGATGTTTTGGCTGCCGCGCAGCTCCCACGGGCCCGCATCCGGAGCACCGAAGGCCTGCACCGCCCGCTCCCCCAGTTGCTCCAGGCGTGCGAACAGACGTTCGTAGTCGGATATTTCCAGGCGCTCGTCATAGAACAGCTGCGCGGCGGCAAGAATGATCGCTCCGTACACGTCGTGCTGTTTCTGCTCGAATGCCTGGTTGCCGATGCGCACCGGTCCCATGCCCCGATAGCCCTTGAGCGAGGGCGCCGTGATTTCCACCAGCTGCGATTCGCCGCTGATGCCGTATAGCGGCTGCAGCTCCCCCACCGGCGTGCGCACATGGGTGTTGTGGATGAAGCGCAGGTAGGCCTCCATGGTCTGGGTGGCGCCCAGGCGATTGAGTGCGTGGACCGTGAAATAGCTGTCGCGCAGCCAGCAGAAGCGGTAGTCCCAGTTGCGGATGGTGTCGGGCGCCTCGGGAATCGACGTCGTCAGCGCCGCAAGCACCGCACCGGTGTCCTCGAAGGTACACAGTTTCAGCGTGATGGCGGAGCGGATCACCGCTTCCTGATAGTCGGCCGGAATCGCAAGGCCCCGCACCCAGTCTTCCCAGTAGCGGCGGGTCTGGTCCAGCAGCGAGCGGCCAAGCGCTCCGGGCGCCTCGTTGATCGGCTCGTCATCGCCCAGGATGAAGGTCAGCGGACCGTCCAGCACGAACGGCCGCTCCTCGTAGATCGCCGTGAGGGAGCCGTCGGTCGTCACCCGGTAGGTGAGATCCTCGGCGACGAAGCGCACCGCATGACTGCTGAAGGTCACGCGCGGCGAGGAGCTGCCATAGCCAGCCGTCGGCCGCAGCCGCACGCAGATCACGGGTCGCCCGACCACCGGTTCCACGATGCGGACAATCATGGCCGGGCGGTGCATGCGGTCGCGGCTGCGGAAACGCGGACAGAAATCCGTCACCTTCACGGTCGCATGGTCACCCTCGTGGATGGTCTCCACGATGGCGGTGTTGCGCAGGTAGCGCTGGCGGCTGTGCGCCGCCCCTTGCAGGGTAATGGAGAAGGCGCCGCGCTCAGCGTCGCCGACCGGATTGAGCAGCGCGCTGAAAACAGGGTCCCCATCCAGGCGCGGCAGGCATGCCCAGGTGATGGCGCCACCGGGATCAATCAATGCTGCAATCTGGCAATTGCCGATGACCGCCAGATTCAGATCCTGTGGGCCGCTCAATTAGCCAGTCCCAGACCGGCACGCAGCCAGGCCCGGACTGCCGCGGGATCCGGCAGCCACCACTGGGCGCTCACCCGCGGCCCGACCGCAATGCACAGGCCCTTGGCGCGCGTCACCGCCGCGAATCCGGCCCGGTCGGTGTGATCATCGCCAATGAAAATCGGAAAACGGCCGGCGAACGGCGCCTCGCTCAAGAATCGTTCCAGCGCCTCGCCCTTGTCGCAGGCGCGTGGGCGCAGCTCCAGAACCTCTGCGCCCGCCAGCACTTCGAAAATTCCGCGCGACGCCACCGCCAGGGCGTCAAGGTCCGCGCGCAGACGCGACAACGACACGGATGGGGCGCCGCGATAATGCACCGCGAACGCGACGCCCTTGTCCTCCAGGTACAGACCCTGGTAGCGGCGCAGCCGCATCCGCAGGCCCATGCGCGTCTGCCACACCACCGTCGCCGGGATCGCGCACTTCTCGATCGAACCGTCGGCCCGACGGCGTTGCGCACCGTGGATGGCGGCCAGCGGCAGCCGCAAGGGCGCAAGCTTGGCATCCAGGTCCTCGATGGCGCGACCGCTGATCACCGCCGTGGCACCGGCGGTCGCGACGTACAGGTCATCAAGCAGATACAGCAGACCACCATCCACCACCACCTGGTCGGGGCGCCGCTCCAGATTGGTCAGCGTGCCGTCGAAATCCAGGAACAATGCGCAATGATCCGCAATCCTGCGCAGTGGCGGCGCGCGGCCGCGGGGCAGCACCTGCTGCGCTTGAATTGACGCGCTTTCGCCCATGATTCCTTCCCTGACTGATGCCAACCATACCGCAACCGCAGCCGCATCAATCATTTCATGTCGCGCAATGTTTGCTATGCTGCAATCATTGTCTGTGCTGCGGGACATGCGGAAAATGGCTGTCGGAAAGCTCCTACACCGGGACCATCAGCGTCGCGAAGCGCTGCTCGCCGTGCGCACGGTCATCGATCAGATGCGCGAGCGCTATCGATCCTTGGAGCGCGCCACCGGCGCGCCCATCACCAGCCACCGGGTGCTGGCCGTCATCGCGGCCTTGCCCGGCATCGGCGCCTCGGCCCTGGCGCAGCAGCTGAGCATGAATCGCCCGGCCATGAGCCAGGCGCTCAAATCGCTGGAGGAACGCGGCTGGATCAGCCGCCGCAGGGATCTGGGCGATGGACGTTCGGTCAAGCTGCGGCTCACCGACTCGGGTGCCCAGCTGCTGCGTTCCACGGTGGGCCGCGCCTCCGGGACCCTTGATCGGTGCATCCGCGCCCTGACCGATACGGAGCTGCGCGCCGCCACGGTGGGACTGCGCGCGATCGCCCGGCAGCTGAGCCGCAAATCACCGCGGCGCGCCGCGGCGCGCTGATTCAGCCCGGCCCGCCCAGATGCAGCAGCGGCCCGTACAGATCCGGCCGCCGATCGCGGAATATGTACCAGTTGTCACGCTGGCTCGCGAGCTGCTGCAGGTCAAAGGTCGCAACCAGCACGGCATCGCCCGCCTCGGGCGCCTCGGCCACCTTGGCACCCGTCGCATCGGTGATGAACGAGGAGCCGTAGAAACGGATGTACAGGCCCTGCGGATCCTGCAGCGAACGTTCCAGCCCGTAGCGGTTGGCGACGATCAGCGGCATCAGGTTGGCGGCGGCATGTCCCTGCTGGGTGCGCTGCCAGTGTTCGCGTGAATTCACGGCCACGGCCGGCGGTGGTTCACTGCCGATGGCCGTGGGAAACAGCAGCAGTTCCGCGCCCAGAAGCGCCATGATCCGCGCCGTTTCCGGAAACCACTGATCCCAGCAGATGCCGACGCCGATGCGTCCGTGCCGGGTGCTCCACACCTTGAAGCCGGTATCACCCGGGGCGAAGTAGGTCTTCTCCTGGTACCCGGGACCGTTGGGAATATGCGCCTTGCGGTACACGCCCAGCACCTCGCCATCCGCGTCGATGATCGCGACGGAGTTGAAGCGGGCCAGTCCGTCACGCTCGAAGAAGCTGACCGGCACGACGATGCCCAGCTCGCGCGCGACGCCGCGGAAATGTCGCACTGCCTGGTTGTGTGCCAGCGGCTGCGCCAGCTCCAGATGCCGCGAATCCTGCTCGATACAGAAGTAAGGCGTCTCAAACAGCTCCGGGATGAGGATGATCTGCGCGCCCTTGGCGGCCGCCTCACGCACCAGATGCTCGGCGCGCGCGAGATTGGCGGCGCTGTCCCAGCTGCAGCAAAGCTGCACCGCGCCGACCGTAACCGGCCGCGGCTTGGCCTGCAGGTGCGCGGGTGTACCGCTCACTCGAATACCTTCCCGGGATTGAGGATGCCGTGTGGATCCAGGGCGCGCTTCACGGCCCGCATGGCCTCGATTTCGTGCGCGGTGCGCGAAATGTTCAGGAAGTGGCGGCGCTCCAGGCCGATGCCGTGTTCGGCCGAAATGCTGCCGTCGATGGGACGCAACAGCTCATAGGCCAGCTCCTCCCCGAGACGCATGACCGAACTTTCGGCGGTGCCCGGCGCCACGATCACATGCAGGTTGCCATCGGCGATATGACCGAAGGCGAACACGCGACCTGCGGGAATGCGCTGCGCGACGGCCTGGCGCAAATTGGCGAGGTATCCGGCCATGTCCTCGATGGCCATGCTGACATCGAAGTTAAGCGTGGCGCCATAGTGCTGGGTGATGAGCCACGGATCATCGCGCGGCGCCCAGATGGCGCTGCGCTCGGCCTCCGATTTGGCGATGACGGCATCGACTATCACGCCGCGCTCCATGGCCTCACCGAGCGCTTCCTCGAAGCGCAAGGCGTCGCCTTCGAGGTCAGCTCCCGAAGCCTCCACCAGGCCGTAGATGCCATGGGTTTCCGGCAGCAGCGCCCGGTGGTGCCCGAAGGCGCTGGTCGTGGCCGTGTAGAAATCCGGCCACATCGCCTCGAAGGCGCTTAACTGCCCCCCGAGGCTCGCGTCGAGCACGCCGAGCAGTTTCACCAGCGCCTCGAAGTCACGGCAGGCGACCAGTGCGGTGTTGGTGCTGCGCGGCCGTGGAAACAGCCGCAGGTCGGCGCGCGTCACGACCCCGAGGGTGCCTTCAGAACCAATGAACAGCTGCTTCAGATCGTACCCGGCATTGTTCTTGAGCATCCGGTTCAGCGACTTGAGGATGGTGCCATCTGCCAGGACCGCCTCGATGCCCAGCACCAGCGCGCGCATCATGCCGTAGCGCAGGACGCGCACACCGCCGGCGTTGGTGGAGATGTTGCCGCCAATGGTGCAGGTGCCGCGCCCGCCCAGATCCAGGGCAAACATCAGGTCGTGGCGCTCGGCCTCTTCCTGAACCCGCTGCAAGATGGCGCCGGACTGCACGCGCATGGTGCGCCCGGCGACATCGACACGCTCAATGGCGTTCATGCGCTCAGTGGACAGGATCAGTTCGCGATCAGTGGTGGCGGTGCCCTCGACCAGGCCCGAACGGCCACCGTGGGTCACCACGGGCTGGTGCCGGGCGTGGCACAGGCGCAGCACCCCGGACACCTGCTCCGTGGAGGCCGGCCGCACCAGCGCCGAGGCGCGCGGCACATGGCCATTCACGTCGACGCGCTCCTGCACGGCGGCCCCCGTCAGCAGCCCGGATTCGCCCACTACCGCACGCAGATCTGCCAGCAATCCTGAGTCGAGCATTCCGCCATTTTCGCACAACGGCCGCGGGCGCGGCGCAGTCTCAGTGCAGCAGGCGCTGGCGTTCCTGGGTGGGAGCTTCGGTAAACAGCGCCTGGTCAAGCGCCTGGATATAGGTCGGCACGTCGGCGGCGCCGGGGACCAGGACCCGATTGTTCAGCAACAGGTTCGGCACACCGTCGACTCCAAGGCCGCGCAGTCGCCGCTCCTCCGCGAGCACCTCGTCACGACCCTTGGGCCCGGTGGTGAAGGACTCGCGCACCGCCTCCTCGACGCCCGCCTCGCAGGCCAGTTGCACCAGCACCAGGGGATTGCTGATGTCACGACCGGCCTCGAAGAAAGCACGGAAAATCGAATCGATGAGCTCGCCCTGCCGGCTGTCATGCCCTGCCAGGTGCACCAGACGGTGCGCCTCGCGGGTGTCCGGAAGCGTCGCGATACGCTCGAAGTGAAAGGCGATGTCCAGATCGCGTCCGGCGCTCTCGAGCTTGCGCTGCGCCTCATCGACATCGGCGGCCGCAGGCAGCCGGGTGGCCAGGTGCTCCCGCCAGCCCAACTGGGTCATCCCCGCCAGCGGCAGGCCATGCCAGCGCTGCACGCGCGAATCGGCGTCATACAGACTGCCGAGCGCGCGCGCCAGGTTGCGTTTGCCGATAAAGGACCACGGACAGGCCAGGTCCCCGATGAAGTCCAGTTCCAGCGGCCGCGGCCGGGCTCCGGCATGCAGAATTTGGGTGTCCATGGCGCATATCTGGCGCCCGTAGACAGGAATTCAAGGTCGGCGCTGGTGCACCTGGGCGGTAATCTGGATGGCCGTCTGCAGGGCCGCAAGGCCCGCCTCGCCGCTGACCACTGGGGGCTTGCCCTGCTGGATGCAGGTCAGGAAGGAGTGGATTTCCGCCTTCAGGGCATCGCCGGCCTCGAATATGTGCTCCTCGATGGTCACGGGCAGCTGGCCGGCGGCCGGTACGCCCGGACGTTTGCGGATCACCGTCACGACTTTCTGCTGCAGGTCCATGGACACATAGGCCTCATCAGAAAATACGCGCATCTTGCGCTCGCTCTTCAGGCTCACGCGACTCGCCGTGGCGTTGGCCACGCAGCCGTTGGCGAAGCGGATGCGGGCATTGGCGATGTCCACATCTTCGGAAAATACCGGCGTACCGATCGCATCGATGGACTCAATGGGGGAACCGACCAGGGTCTGCACGATATCGATGTCATGAATCATGAGATCCAGGACCACGCTGACATCGGTGCCACGCTCCTTGTAGGGCGCCAGCCGGTGACACTCGATGAAGCGCGGTGCCCGCAGATGCTCCTCGGCCCCGAGAATCGCCGAGTTGAAGCGCTCAAGGTGCCCGACCTGCAGGATGCGACGCTGCTTGGCGGCGAGCTTGATCAGCTCACGGGCCTGGTCCGGAGTCTCGGTGATGGGCTTTTCCACCAGCACATGGGCGCCGGCCTCCAGGAACTCGCGCGCGATGGGAAAATGCGCGGCGGTGGGTGTCACGACGCTGACGGCATCGACCTGGCCAAGAAGCTCGCGATACCCGGCCAGAGCCCGCGCGCCCACCTCGGCGGCCACCGCCTCGCGGGCCTCCTGGCGGTCATCCACGACAGCGACCAGTTCACATTCCTCAAGCTGGGCATATTTCTGGGCGTGAAACCGCCCCAGATAGCCCACACCGATGACCGCGGCTCTGACTTTTTTCATTGCGGCGCTATTATGCCTGCAACATGTCTTTCAATAGTGCGAGCCTCCGGCGCGAGCTTCTGTGGGCCCTCATCGCCCTGCCGGTGGGGGTGCTGCTGCTGCCGCCCCTGATCTGGGTGGTGGGGTCACGCGTTTTCGGGACCTATGCCGGGGGTGGTACCCGCGACCTGATCGACCACTTTTTCCGGGGCCTGGCGCAGGGCCAGGAGGCGTTCTGGATCGTGGCCCTGGGCCCCTACCTGGCGCTGATTGCCCTGCGCATGACACTCGGGGCCGTCCGGGCGACACGCCGCCAAGCTTGAGGTAGGACGCTATTTCTTGGGCCAGTACAGCCAGACGGCGCCGCACAGGCACAGGGTCGTGGCGGTATGCGCCAGCAGCCGCCAGCGGCGCTCCCGCAGCTGCGCGTAGAAGCTCACCCCCGCCACGGCCGACAGCGTGCCGAAGACAGCGATGGCGATCCTCAAGGTGCTCTGTTCGCCGAAAAGCTCCCCGGCTTCATCCTTCGGGACGAACAGCAGGGTCACCCAGGTCAGGGATAGCCCAAAGAACAAAGTAAAGGTCGAGCCCATGATGATGCCGATCAGAACTGCCAATGGACGCATGCTTGCTGAAAGGATCCTGAGCCTGCCGTTGATGACGCCAATTTGACACCTGGAACAGGTGCACTTGCTGCGATGCTGCGCGCACTCTAGCCTAGTACCCAGGCGAATACCCAAGGAGCTACCGCACCCCTCATGAATATCCTGAAGCGATTCGAGCGCCGTTCGGCGACCTGGGCTGCGCCATTCCTCGCCGTGATGATGGTACTCACCCTGACCGGCTCCTCCCAGGCGCCCGCCGGCCCGTCGGTTCTGCCGCCCAACGCCATTGCGCCGACCGACCGGCAGCGCGCGATCGCCCGGCGGGTCGGGTCGATTCTCGAGGAGGCGCACTACCGCCACGTGCTCATCGACGATCACATGTCCAGTGACATCTTTGATCGCTACATCGAGTCACTGGATGGCCAGCACAGCTACTTCCTCAGCAGTGACCTGAAGGAATTCGAGCAGTGGCGCTTTCGCTTCGACGACATGATCCACACCGGGGATGTCGAGCCTGGCTTTGCGATCTTCGCCCGCTATCAGCAGCGCAATCGCGAACGCATCGCCGCCGCGCTGAAGATGCTCGGTACCGAACCGGACTGGACGGTCGATGAATCGATGGAGTTCGACCGCAAGGATGCGCCCTGGGCGAGCACCGACGCGCAGCTTGACGAGGTCTGGCGCAAGCGTGTGAAGAATGACGGCCTGTCGCTGCTGCTGACGGGCAAGTCGTGGAAGGATGCCGTGGAGATTCTGCGCAAGCGCTACGAGCATGTGCTCAAGCGCGTGGATCAGATCTCCTCGGACGACGTTTTTGAAAACCTCATGAACGCCTATGCGCGCACCTTCGATCCGCATTCCAACTTTTTCTCGCCGCGGGATTCGGAGGAATACCGCATCCAGATGAGCCTCAACTACGACGGCATCGGCGCCTCACTGCAGCAGACGGATGATTTCGTGCAGGTCATGAATGTCATCGAGGGTGGTCCCGCCGCGGTCGCCGGCACGCTCAAGCCCAACGACCGGATCACCGGTGTCCAGCAGGGTGCCGATGCCATGGTCACCGATGTGGTGGGCTGGCGGCTGGATGATGTCGTGCAGCTGATCCGCGGCAAGGCCGGAACGGTGGTGAAGCTGCAGGTGCTGCCGGCCGGCGCGGCCCCCGGTTCACCGGAGAAAATGCTGGTCTTCACCCGCAACAAGGTCAACCTGGACAACCAGGCGGCCAAGCAGGAGATCCGCACGGTCACGCGCAATGGCCGCGCCTTGAAGATCGGCGTGATCACCATCCCCAGTTTCTATCAGGACGTGGCGGCGCAGCAGGCCGGAGACCCGAACTACCGCAGCACCACGCGCGACGTGCGCCGGCTGCTGGGCGAACTGACCGCTGCCGCAGTCGACGGGGTCGTGCTGGATCTGCGTGACGATGGCGGCGGCTACCTGCCCGAAGCCACGGCGCT
The DNA here is from genome assembly GCA_049792815.1 of Steroidobacteraceae bacterium. Taxonomy (GTDB): domain Bacteria; phylum Pseudomonadota; class Gammaproteobacteria; order Steroidobacterales; family Steroidobacteraceae; genus DAIDKA01. Next base: position 23,421 of record JBARBG010000105.1, read on the forward strand.
CACCGGCCTGTTCATCGACAAGGGTCCGGTGGTGCAGCTGAAGGACACCACCGGGCGGGTCGAGGTGCTGGATGATCCGGACCCCGGCATCGCCTATTCGGGCCCCCTGTCGGTGCTGGTCAACCGCTACAGCGCCAGCGCCTCGGAGATTTTCGCGGGCGCCCTGCAGGACTATCACCGCGCCTACGTTCTGGGCCAGCGCACCTTCGGCAAGGGCACCGTGCAGAACCTGATTCCCCTGGACCGCTGGTCGGCCAAGCCCCTGAGCGGGCAGATCACCGTGACCATCGGCAAGTTCTATCGCGTGACCGGGGAGAGCACCCAGCATCGTGGCGTCGAACCTGACGTACAGCTGCCCTCGGTCATCGACATGAAGGAAGTCGGTGAGAGCGCACTGGAGGCGGCCCTGCCCTGGGACCGCATTCAGGGCTCACCCTTCAGCGCCTGGCACGACGAACACTCCGTCATTGCCCTGCCCTCGCTGGTATCCGAGGAAGCCGCCCGCGAGCAGCACGATCCGGACTATCGCTACCTGGTCGATGATGTGGCCGCCCTGAACAAGGTGCGCGCCGAGAAGACCCTGTCGCTGAATCTCAAGGTGCGCCAGGATCAGCGCACGCAGCTCGACAAGGAGCGCCTGGAGCGCGCCAATCAGCGCCTGATCGCCGAGGGGCAGCCGCCGCTGAAGACGGTGGAGGAACTGGACGGGGGTGAGAGCTCCGCTGACACCGCTGACACGGGCAAACGCAATCCGCGCAACGGGCCGCCGAACCCTGCGACCACGCCGCCGGATCTGGTATTGAACGAGGCGACGCAGGTCATGGCGGACATACTGCTCGGCAGCACGCCCAATCAGCGCCTGCTCATCGCAGCCCCGGCACAGCAGACCGTCAAGCGCTGAAGCGGCGCGGATCCGTCAGCGCAGCAGCACGCGGAACAGGTCCCAGGTGTCTTCGCTGAGCACATTGGGCATGCGGATCGCCGCCTGGGCCCCCAGCGGCGCGCCGGCCAGCACATCCGCCTCACCCAGTGAGACCGATTCGGGCGTCGGCGAGGTATCCAGGGCGTCGCGGTAACGGGCGCTGGTGCGCATGCTGTCGCTGCGTGCCTTCACATCCTGCGCCACGTTGACCTTGCTCTCCAGAACGATGCGCGCGCGCGCGATCAGGGCAATCAGCGCTTCGCATTCCGGCCGGCCACCATAGGCATCCACCGGTTCGCGCCGGCCGACGGCCTCCTTGGCGAGGCTCATCAGTGAAGTATCCGCCAGGCGCAGGCACAGCACTTCGGCGTAGGCGATCGCCGCGGTGTTGATGGCGCGGCGTGCATCGAGTGACAGGCCGGGAAACTCCGGCGGCTGCTCAGCCTCAAGGGCCGCCATCCCGCTGCGTGCCTCCTGCAGCTGCGTGGTCGCCAGCTCCAGCGCGCTGCCCGCGCCCACCAGCCGGTGATCCAGATCGCGGCGCTTGAAGTAATGCCAGAAGCGCGTGAGCTGCGCGCGTCGTGTCGCGAGCTCGGCCACGAACTGCTGCGCATCGTTGAACTGGGTCTGCGCGGTACGCAAGGCGGTCTCGCCGGCCTGACGCCGTGCGAACTGCGTGCGATTGAATTCGACAAACACGGCGCGTCGCTCACGCTCTTCCTGCTGGGCCGACAGTTCCTGCGTGAATTGCTCCAGGATCTCCCGGCCCCGCTGCCACATGGCCCGCAGCTGGTAGAACACCAGCGCCGGGTATGCGGTCTCCGTGAGCCCCAGGCGCGTTTCCAGTGAACCGAGCATTTCCTGGACGCGCGCGGTCGCGCCTTCCTGCTGCTTGATGCGGTCCTGCAGGCGATAGACCTCCGCCTGCAGCTCGCCATAGGCTTTCTTCAGTTCCGCACGGTTGCGGAACAGGGTGAGGACGCGATCATCGTCCTCGGGATCTTCCGCGGTCTTGGGGTTGGCCCGGATCAGGCGAGTGAATTGTTCAAGCGTTTTCATGTGTGGCGGCTGAAGACCGGCGGCCACACCGGGCCACCTTCAGGTGTACCCCGCCGCCGCCGGAGCAAAGCGGTGCCCCCGCTCCACGCAGTATTCCAGCCACTTGTTTAGCATGATGTTCCGGGCCCAACGCTGATCCAGTTCACAGGCCACCGTATTGCGCAGCGCCCGCAGCGCCGCGTGCTCGTGGGTCTGGGCCCATTCCTGGGCCTCCACCAGCCGGGCATCATGGTAGACCCTTACGCCCATGTCGGGGAAGCGCCGGGTGGCCTCCTGGTCGGGGATCAGATAGGTGAGGTTCAGGGTCGTCGTGTACGGGGAGCGCTCCACCACCGCGAGCAGCAGGTCACAATCCCCGGCGATCCGGGACTGATATTCGCCCTGCATGCGGGCAATATTCGCCGCCAGCCACCCGAGGCGGATGTAGTTGCTTTCATACAGGCTCATCAGCGCGACGAAACTGCGAGGTGTCGCGCGCCAGGAGACTGCAGTCTGGGCGTCATTGAGCATCACCTGACTATATCGCACGTTCGTCCACGTGCAACCCGTGCATTACGTCAGGATTGTGAAGAATTTGCGCTGGCGCTCGCGCCGCGCGCGCTCGGCGCCAGCAAGTGCGCGCGATAGTGCTGCAGTTCGCGGATGGACTCGCGGATGTCTGCTAGCGCAAGATGGGCACCCTGCTTCATGAAACCCTCAGCGACCTGGGGCGCCCAGCGACGCGCGAGTTCCTTGAGCGTGCTGACATCAAGATTACGGTAGTGGAAGAATTTCTCAAGCCGTGGCATGTGACGTGCAAGGAAACGGCGGTCCTGGCAGATGCTGTTGCCGCACATCGGCGAGGCGCCGGCCGGCACCCAGCTGGCCAGGAAGTCCAGGGTGTGCTGTTCGGCCGTGGCGACACTGATTTGGCTGGCGCGCACCCTTGCGGCCAGGCCCGATGAGCCGTGCTGGCGCTGATTCCACTCATCCATGCGCGCCAGCGCGCTTTCCGGCTGATGGACCGCGATGGCCGGGCCCTCCGCCAGGACCTTGAGTTCCTTGTCGGTGACGATGGTCGCAAGCTCGATGATGTCGTCGGTCTCGGGCACGAGGCCGGTCATCTCCAGATCGATCCAGATCAGGTTTTCAGCGTTTGACATGGCGAACCGGCATTCTATCTGACCCATGAGCTTTACCGCACGCATCATCGCCGCCTATGGCCGCCACCTCGTGGTGCGCGACGCGCAGGGACATGAGCGGGCGGCGCGACCCTTTGGGCGCAAGCTGCAGGTGGTATGCGGGGACCAGGTGACCTGCGAGCTTGCGCACGATGAGGCGCATGTCACCGAGGTTCTGGCCCGCGACAGCTGTCTGTACCGCACCAACCTGCGTGCCGCCGAGGAGCCGGTCGTCGCCAACCTCACCTTGATGCTGGTGACGCTGGCGCCGCTGCCGGTTCCGGACCTGTTCGTGATTGATCGCTACCTCGCCGCCGCCGCGTCGGCCGGAATCCGCGCCACACTCGTGCTCAACAAATGCGAGCTGGCCTGGCCGCCCGAACTTGCCGCGGAGCTTGCGGCCTACAACCGGGTCGGTTACACCCATCTTCCGGTGTCCGTGAAAACCGATGCCGGCATGGCGTCGCTGCGGGCGGCCTGTGCCGGCGACATCGCGGCCTTCGTCGGTCAGTCCGGTGTGGGTAAATCCTCACTGATCAGCCGCCTGGTGCCTGCGGCGGACATCCGCACCGGCGAGCTGGTGCTGAAGACTCAGGAGGGCACGCATACCACCACCGCGTCCCACCTGTATGACCTCGAAGGGGGCGGTCACCTCATCGACTCACCCGGCGTGCGCGACTTCGCACCGGCCCTGTCGCGGCTCGAGCCCACGTCGCTGGGATTTCTGGAAGTGGCGCAGCGCGCGCCTCAATGCAGGTTTGATGACTGCCGGCACCTGAAGGAACCGGCCTGCGCGGTGCGCGCGGCCAGTGAGTCCGGGGAGATCAGCGCGCGCCGCTACGAAAGCTACCGGCGGTTGCGACGCCTGTTTGAAACGCTGGGAGCGCGCCGCTAACCCATCAGCTGGCGTCCCACCAGCGCATGCGCCAGCGTGCCGCCATCCACGTATTCAAGTTCCCCGCCCATCGGCACGCCGTGCGCGATGCGCGTCGCCCGGATGTCCCGCGACAGCGCAAGTTCACGCAGATAGTGCGCCGTCGCCTCGCCTTCCACCGTTGGATTGGTGGCGAGAATGAGTTCCTGCACCACCCCTTCGGCCAACAGCGCCTGAAGCTCGCGCGCGCCGAGCTCATCCGGGCCCACCCCGTCAAGGGGCGAAAGATGTCCCATCAGCACGAAGTAGTAGCCGCGATAGCTGCCCGAGAGTTCCACGGCCACGACATCCGCGGGTGACTCCACCACACACAGCAGGGTGCGGTCGCGCTGCGGGGCCGCGCAGATTGAGCACAGCTCATCATCGGTGAGCATGCGGCAGCGCCGGCAGCGCTGCACCGAATCCAGCGCCGCACCCAGTGCCTGAACCAGCGCGCGGGCGCCGGGACGACCCTCCTGAAGCAGGTGGAAGGCCATGCGCTGCGCGGTCTTCGGCCCCACGCCCGGCAGCGCGCGCAGCGCCTCGATCAGCTTGAGAAGATTTCGCGAGTGCTTCATCTAAAAGGGCAGTTTCACACCCGGCGGCAACTGCATGCCGGCGGTGACGGCGGCCATCATTTCCTGGGTGCGCACCTCGACCTTGTGGGCTGCGTCGTTGAAGGCAGCAACCAGCAGGTCCTCGAGCATCTCGCGATCCTCGGAGGCCACCGCCGGCTCGATCTGGACGCGCTTGACCTGGTGTCGACCGCTGAGGGTCACCTTGACCATGCCGCCGCCGGACTCGCCCACCACTTCGATGTTCTGCACTTCGGCCTGGGCCTTCTGCATGCGTTCCTGCATGACCTGGGCCTGCTTCATCAGATTGCCGATATTGCCGCGCATGAGTTTGCCAATGCTCCTGAAGTTGGGCGACTAGTTGTCGCCACGGTTGGGTCGGATCGTATCCGGTAACACGGTTGCGCCAAAGCGCTCCTGCAGCGCCTTCACCGTAGGGTCTTCGCCGAAGGCCTGGCGGGCCGCCACCAGGGCGGCATGCCCCGCGCGCTCCTGGACCTGGGCCGGGGTCTGCACGGCCGCGTCGGCCACGAACTCCAGACGCACCGGCGCCCCGAAATAGGCGCCCAGGGCCTGCTGCAGCTTGCTCTCAATGGCGGCTGTCCTGGCGGCCTGAAAACGCGGATCCAGCGCCAGCCGGACGGTGCCATCGCGCTGGCCGACGAATTGGCAGTTCAGCGCCAGGGAGCGCACCAGGCCACTCAAACCCATCTCGCCCACCATGGCCGTCCAATCCCCGCTGGGCGCTGCCGCTGCGCCGGAGGGTGCAGCCGCGGCGGCTTTGGCCGCCTGGGCGCCACCGCCCGGCGACGCGGTCAGGGTCGAATCGGCATAGCGAAAGCCGAGCATGCGCAGCAGCGTCATCTCGAAGCCCGCCCGCGGATCGGGCGCCAGATGCAGGTCGCGCCGGCCGATGATGGCGCACTGGTAGTACAGCTGGATGTCATCGGGCCGGATCCCCTGGGCCAGTTGCCGCAGCAGGGTCAGTTCGTATAGCTCGTCCGCGTCGTAATCGGGCACGGCCTGGACCAGGGCCACACGCACCAGCAGGCCCGCGAACTCATCCAGCAGCTGGGCATGATCGGGCGCCCACTGTTCAAGTTCCCGGACCCAGCCCATGACGCTCGCCGCCTGGGCCTCGATCATCAGCTGGGCGAGTTTCACGACGTGGTCGCGCGCCACGGTGCCGAGCATTTCACGAACCTGCGCCTCCGCAACGCTGCCGCCGCCGAAGGCAATGACCTGATCAAGCAGCGACAGCCCGTCGCGCATGCTGCCGTCGGCGGCCTGCGCCAGAAGCCGCAGCCCGGCGGGCTCGAATCCAATGCCCTCCAGTTCCAGGATGTGCTGCAGGCGGGCGGCGATCAGCGCAACCGGCAGGCGCTTCAAATTGAACTGCAGGCAGCGCGACAGCACGGTCGCGGGCAGTTTCTGCGGATCGGTCGTGGCCAGCAGGAACTTCACCCGCGGCGGGGGTTCCTCCAGGGTCTTCAGCAGCGCGTTGAAGGAGTGCGTGGAAAGCATGTGCACCTCGTCGATGAGGTACACCTTGTAGCGACCCTGGGTCGGCGCGTACTGGACGTTATCGAGCAGCTCGCGGGTGTCGTCGACTTTGGTGCGCGAGGCGGCGTCGACCTCGATCAGGTCCACGAAGCGCCCCTCGTCAATGGCCACGCAGCTCGGGCACACGCCGCACGGCTCGGCGGCGACCCCGCGGTCGCAGTTCAGGCACTTCGCCAGGATGCGCGCGATGGTGGTCTTGCCCACCCCGCGCGTGCCGGTGAACAAAAAGGCGTGATGGACACGATCGGCGTCCAGGGCATGAGTGAGCGCACGGCGGACATGCTCCTGTCCGACCATGTCGGCGAAGCGCCGCGGCCGCCACTTGCGAGCCAACGCTACATAAGCCACAGCCTACCCTTCATGCATTTGGAGGTGATCCGCACCAGCTTGGATTCCGGCACCCGACATCGCCGCTGCCGCTGCTCCCTTCCGGGCCTGACGGGATTCACGACTGGTCGTCGCGGAGTAGCCGATGCGGACCACCATGGAC
>JBARBG010000106.1:0-3001 GCA_049792815.1 Steroidobacteraceae bacterium
CGTCCGAGGCGCCGAAATGAGCGCCGCCACACGCCTGCGGCCTGCCCAGCTGCTGCTGTGCGCCTGCGCGTGGGCGTGCGCCGCCGCCGGGGCCGCGGACACGCAGAACTCGCAACAGACCCTCGGCGACCTGGTGCACAAGGCGCCGGTGCCGGTGCAGAAGAACACCGCGGCGGCGGCTGACTCCGCCAAGGCGATGGAGAACTACAAGCGCTTCCTGGAACTGCAGCGCACCGATCCGAAGCTGCGCGCCGAGGCCATGCGCCGTCTGGGTGATCTCACCCAGGAAAGCGACCAGCTCGAAAGCCTGGACCGGGATCTGTCGCAGGTCGACCTGAACAGCACCGAGGCCATCCGCCTCTACACCCTGCTGCTCAAGGCCTATCCGGACTATGTGCGCAACGACCAGGTGCTGTACCAGATGGCGCGCGCCTACGAGGCCACGAGCAAGCCCGACCAGGCCCTGGCCACGCTGGATCAGCTCATCGCCCGCTACCCCGGCACCCGGATGCTGGATGAAGTGCAGTTCCGGCGCGGTGAGCTGCTGTTCTCCGCCAAGGACTACAAGCAGGCCGCCGCAGCCTATGCCATGGTCATCAAACTGGGCACCCGCTCCTCGTTCTACACCCAGTCGCTGTACAAGAACGGCTGGTCACTGTTCAAGCAGTCGTTGAATGAGGACAGCCTGCCATCCTTCGCCGGCGTTCTGGATCAGCACCTGCTGGCCGGCGTGGCGGGTGCTGCCATGAAGCCCCTGGAGCAACTCTCGCGCGCCAATCGCGAACTGGTCGATGACACGCTGCGGGTGATGAGCATCACTTTCTCCTATCTTGATGGCGCGCCCAGCGTCGATGCGTTCCTCGCGGGCCGCGGCAATCCGGCCTACGCCTACCTGCTGTATTCGCGGCTCGGCGATCTGTACGTGGACAAGCAGCGCTACCAGGATGCCGCAGGCGCCTATCGCGCCTTCGTCAACCGTGATTCGGACAATATCCATGCACCGGATCTGGCCATGCAGGCCATCCAGGCCTACACCAAGGGCGGGTTCACTGACCTCGTAATCGATGGCAAGCGCGAATACGCGCAGCACTACGATTTCAGCGCGCCGTTCTGGAAGGGGCGGGCGCACGCGGATTACCCGGTGGTGGCCAAGGAGCTGCAGACCAACCTCAAGGATCTGGCCACGTTCTATCACGCCGCCGCGCAGAAATCGAAGCTGCCGGCCGACTACCAGCAGGCCGCGCACTGGTACCGCAGTTACCTCACCTCCTTCCCCGACGCGCCGGACTCGGCGGGCACCAACTACCTGCTCGCCGATGCGCTGTTTGAAAGTCACCAGTATGGCGAGGCGGCGACCGAGTACGAACACACCGCCTACGGTTATCCCAAGGATGCGAAGTCGGCCGCCGCGGCCTATGCGGCCCTGGTGGCCTATCAGAAGGCCGAGGAGAGCCTGAGCGCGGATGCGAAGAGCGCCTGGCACGGCCGCGCCATCGAGGCCAACATCAAGTTCGCGCAGAGCTTTCCTGAGCATCCGGAGAGCAGCGGCGTCCTGACTCGGGCCGCCGAAGACATCTTCGCGGCCCACGATCTGCCGCGTTCCATCCAGGTGTCGCAGCTGCTGCTGGGGCGCACCCCGCCCCCGACCGTGGCGCAGCAGCGCATCGCCTGGAACATCATCGGCCAGTCCCAGTACGACCTCGGAGTTTATGATCAGGCAGAGGCCGCGTTCATCCAGGCGCGCGACCGGTCGGTGGGCAATGATCCGGCCAATGTGAAAGTGCGCGCCGACCTCACCGAACGGATCGCCGAAGCGGTCTATCGCCAGGGCGAGGCGCGTCGCAAGGCCGGCGACGACAGCGGCGCGGTGGCGGATTTCCTGCGGGTTGCGAAGGTGGCTCCGGATTCCAAAATCGTGGGAACTGCCCAGTACGACGCCGCGGCGGGCCTCATCAACCTGAAGCAATGGGATCAGGCCATCGCGGTGCTGGAGCCGTACCGCAAGCAGTTTGCGAATGCCAGCAATGCCGAGGACGTGACGCGCAAGCTCGCCGTCGCCTACGCCGAGGCCAATCGGCCGGCCGATGCGGCGGTGGAGTTCGAACACATCTCCAGCAATGCAAGCGAAGAGACTGCCGTGCGCCACGAGGCGCTGACGCGCGCCGCCGACCTGTACGGCAAAGTCGGAAACCAGGTCAAGACGGTGGCGCTGCTGGAGCGTGAGGTCAGCGAATACCCGACACCCGTGCCCGCGGCGATTGAGGTGCGTGAACAGCTGGCGCAGCTGGCCGCCAAGGCCGGCAATCCGACGCGCGAAGCGCAGTGGCTGCGCGACATCGTCCAGGCCGATGCGCAGGCCGGGGCGGCGCGCACCGACCGCACCCGTTATCTCGCGGCGACCGCCCAGCTGAAACTCGCCGAGCCGGTGCGGGATGCCTTCCGCGCCATCCGCCTGGTGATACCGCTGAAGAAGAGTCTCATCGCCAAGCGCAAGTCCATGGAGGCGGCGCTCGCCGCCTACAAGACCGCTTCGGATTACAACGTGGCCGAGGTCACCACCGCCGCCACCTATGAAACGGCAGAGCTGTACCGCAAGCTCGGCAAGGATGTGATGGACTCGGAGCGGCCGAAGAAGCTGAGCAAGGACGAGCTGGAGCAGTACGAGTCATTGCTCGAGGACCAGGCGTTCCCCTTCGAGGAACAGGCGATACAGATTCACGAAATCAACACCGCACGTGCCCGCGATGGCATCTACGATGATGCGGTGAAGAAGAGCTTTGCGGCGCTCGCCGAGCTTAAACCCGGACGGTATGGCAAGACGGAGCTCACCCAGGATGCGGTTACGACGCTGCAGTAAATGGAGCGTGCCGCTCGCAGTGGGCCTGCTCGAGGCCGCCTGCAGCACCTCCCACGCGACCCGCAGCGCAGCGGCTGCTGCGCCCGTGCCCGTGACAGCGGCGCCCGCGAGTGCACCGGCGGCAGTCACCGCGGCGTCCTCGGC
>JBARBG010000107.1:0-20489 GCA_049792815.1 Steroidobacteraceae bacterium
GGCGGCGGCTGCCTGCGCGCCTCGCCGCCACCGCCGGCCTGTTCGATGCCTACATCGAACGTATCCGCGATTGGCGCGGCGGCGCCCGTCCGGTGGTTGCTCCAGACCCGCGCTTCGCGCTGGACCGCATCGCCTCTCAGTGGCGGGAACTGCTCGGCACCTGAGGGCCCGAGGCCAGCACCGGCGTGCAAGTGATGCCGGCTGCGCGCAGCAGTTCCAGCAGGCCACCCTTGCCCACCACGTGCAGGGCGCCGACGACGACCAGCACATTGTGATCGGCGCTGAGGTAGTTCCTGAGCTGCGGCAGCCAGCGCTGATTGCGGTCGCTGACCAGCACCCGGTACAGCTCCGGAAACTGCTGATACGCGTCCGACAGCTGCGCCGCCAACGCGCCGCTGTCACCGCTGCGCCAGGCGCCCAGCATCAGGTCGGTTTCATTGCCGGTATCCTTCAGGTCCTGCAACGTCAGTTCCAGGAAGCGCGCCTGATCTTCGGCAGACATGTGCTCCAGTTGCCCGAGTTCCTGATCCAGGGTCTCAAGACCGGCCGTGCCGCGGCCGTCGCGCTGGGCACGGGCCACGAGCTGTTCCTCGACCCCTGACTCCGGGTCGTAGCCCAGTTGCAGATACATGAGATCAGTGAGCGTCAGCGCCACCACCCAGGGCCGCAATATGGACAGCTGCTCCAGGGGCAGGCCGAGCGCAGTGGCCTGCGCGACCAGGTGCGCAAAACGTTCCGGGCCCAGTGCCTGCTGCAGCGACTGGCCCTCGGGATAGCGGCCGTGTTCCATCATCCACTCGGTCATACTGCTGGTGTCGAGCTTCGCCAGGTCCATCTCCATCACCAGTTGGCTGGAATCATCGTAGGCGCGCGTGAACGCACCGGGCAGGGCGCTGTCGCCGGGTTTGAGCAGGTGCACGGACTCGGCCAGATACACCGTATTGTGGGCACCATGCAGCGCCCACACCGGGCTCTGCGCTTGGGCGGTCAGGCTGCCGAGCAGGCCGAGTGCGAGGAGCCAGTGCCGCATGAATCCACCCAATAAAGTTCAGTGATCACACTGCCGTCAGCCCACAGCTCCAGCGTGCGAAACGCCGGGGGCCGCGGATCGATGGCGAAATTGTGGGAATGCGGCAGGAACTGGGCGCAGGTGGAGGGCGTCGCCAGCAGCCGCACGCCGCGGCGCAGTGCGTCGAACGACTGGTGTATGTGTCCCCACAGAATGCCGCGCACCGTGCGATGCGCGTCGATGATGCGAAAGAAGTCCGCGGCATTGTCCAGGCCGATGTGGTCCAGCCAGTCGCTGTGAATGGGCACCGGATGATGGTGCAGACACACCAGCACCGGGGTAGTGGCCGTGGCCAGCGCCTGTTCCAGCAGCTGCAGCTGTGCGGGCGCCAGATGTCCGCCGTCCTGGCCCAATACGCTGGTGTCGAGCAACACCAGGCGCCAACCGCGAAGATCAAGAGTGCCGCGCGTGACAAAGGGTGGCTGGTCCAAGGCGCGCGACAGGGCCGCCGCATCATCGTGGTTGCCCGGGATGCAGCATACCGGCACACCCAGCGCCGCAAACTCCCGGCGGAACAGCTCGTACCCACGCGGATCATCGTGAACGACATCGCCGGTGACCACGACGGCATCGGCTCGCCAGCCGTTCGCCTGGGTCTGGGCCAGGGCCTGCAGCAGTGTCTGCCGCAGAGTTGCCGCCGGCCGCTGGCCGCGCAGCAGCGCCGTTTCATCCCCGGAAAGATGCAGATCGGTGAAATGCAGCAGGCGAAGTGGCGTCATGTTGGGCAAATTCGCGGCGGATTTGCAGTCTGCGGCATCGTAGCAGAGCCGCCGCGGCGCGCCTGTGACGGGATCGGCGCATGTTTCATTGCCGCCCCTGCCGTATCTGGGGGAGAATGCATCCCCTGCCCGTACGCGGCCCTATAAACCTGCTAACACGCTGATAAGTAAAGAGGACTATTTGACATGGCGATCAAGGTGGGCATCAACGGATATGGCCGCATCGGACGTAATGTGCTGCGTGCCCTGTATGAATCCGGTCGCACCGGCGAAATCCAGATTGTCGCCATCAACGATCTTGGGGATGCGAACACCAATGCGCACCTGACCCGCTACGATACCGCCCACGGCCGATTCCCGGGCCAGGTCAGCGTGGACGGCGATTCCATGGTGGTCAACGGCGATCGCATCCGCGTGCTCGCCGAGCGCGATCCGGCCAAGCTTCCCTGGGGCACGCTGGGCGTGGACACGGTCCTGGAATGCACCGGCCTGTTCACCAGCAAGGCCAAGGCGGGTCTGCACATCGCCGGCGGCGCCCGTCGCGTGGTGATTTCCGCGCCCGGCGAAAAGGACGTTGATGCCACGGTGGTCTACGGGGTGAACCACACGGTGCTCAAGTCCAGCCACACCGTCATCTCAAACGCATCCTGCACCACCAACTGCCTGGCGCCGGTCGCCAAGGTGCTCCACAGCCATATCGGCGTGGTGGCCGGTGTCATGACCACCATCCACTCCTACACCAACGACCAGGTGCTCACGGACGTGTTCCACAAGGACCTGCGGCGCGCTCGCTCGGCCACCATGTCGCAGATTCCGACCAAGACCGGCGCCGCCGCCGCGGTGGGACTGGTGCTGCCCGAACTCAATGGCAAGCTCGACGGCTTCGCGGTGCGTGTGCCCACCATCAACGTGTCGCTCGTGGATCTGAGTTTCACTGCGGCCCGTGCCACCACGGTGGAGGAAATCAACGGCCTGATGAAGGCCGCCGCCGCCGCGGGCGACCTCAAGGGTGTGCTGGCGTACAACGAGGCGCCGCTGGTCTCCGTGGATTTCAACCACGATGCGCATTCTTCCACCTTTGATGCCACGCTGACCAAGGTGGTCGGGGGCACCTTGGCCAAGGTCTGTGCCTGGTACGACAACGAATGGGGATTCTCCAACCGCATGCTTGATACCACCATCGCCTGGTCCAAGGCCGCCTGATGCGTGTCCGGCGCATGACGGACCTCGCGCTGGCCGGCAAGAGGGTGTTGATCCGCGAAGATCTCAATGTTCCGGTGGCCGGCGGCGTCGTGACCAGCGATGCCCGGATCCGCGCCGCACTGCCGACGCTGCGCCAGGCCATGGCGGCGGGCGCGAAGGTGTTCGTGATGTCACACCTGGGCCGCCCGGTGGAGGGTGTCTACGACGAGCAGTTCTCGCTGGCACCGGTGGCGAAGCGGCTCTGCGAACTGCTCGGCACGCCGGTGCCCTTGCGCAAGGAGTGGCTGGCCGGACTGGACTGTGCCCCCGGGCAGGCGCTGTTGTGTGAGAACGTGCGCTTCAACAAGGGCGAGAAGAAAGACCAGGAGGATCTGGCACGTGCCATGGCCGCGCTGTGCGACGTGTTCGTGATGGACGCATTCGGCACGGCGCATCGCGCCGAGGCGAGCACCCATGGAGTCGCACGCTTTGCGCCGGTGGCCTGCGCCGGACCGCTGCTCGTGGGCGAACTGGAAGCCCTTGAAAAGGCGCTCGACAAGCCGGCTCGGCCGCTGGTCGCCATCGTGGCCGGCTCCAAGGTCTCCACCAAGCTCACGGTGCTGGAGTCGCTGCTGGCCAAGGTGGATCAGCTGATCGTAGGCGGCGGCATTGCCAATACCTTCCTCGCGGCCACCGGTGTCGCCGTGGGCAAATCGCTGTACGAGAAGGACATGCTCGACACGGCGCGCAGGCTTCTGGAGCAGGCCCGGGCGCGTGGCGCCGCCATCCCGCTGCCCACCGATGTGGTCGTGGCCAAGGAGATCGCGGCAACCGCGCACGCGCAGGTGCGCCCGGTCGCCGAGGTGCGTCCGGATGAACTCATCCTGGATATCGGCCCGCAGACGGCACAACATCTGGCGCAGGGGCTGCAGAGCGCCGGCACCATTTTGTGGAACGGTCCGGTCGGCGTCTTCGAATTCGACCAGTTCGGCAACGGCACCCGGACTGTGGCGCGGGCGATTGCCAACAGCAGGGCCTTTTCACTGGCTGGCGGCGGGGATACTCTCGCGGCCATCGAGAAGTATGATGTGGAAAAGGGAATTTCCTATATCTCCACCGGCGGCGGCGCATTCCTCGAATTTGTCGAGGGCAAGACGCTGCCGGCGGTCGCCATTCTGGAAGAACGCGCTTGAAGACCGCTAACGGCCCGCAAGAACCCCTCGCCACCCTCAGGAACCTGAAGCGCACCAAGATCGTCGCCACCGCGGGTCCGGCCACGGATGACCCGAAGGTGCTCATCGACATGATGAAGGCGGGATTAAGCGTGGTGCGCCTGAATGCCTCGCATGGCACCCGCGCCGATCTGAAACGCCGCCTGGACCTGGTGCGCGCCGCGGCCGCGAAGGCCCAGGAGTGCGTCGGCCTGCTGCTGGACCTTTCGGGCCCCAAGATCCGCATTGAATGTTTCGCCAACGGCCCGATCCAGCTGGAGGAGGGTGCGCACTTCGCGCTCGACACCGCGCTTGATCCCAAAGGCGGCGATATCAACGTGGTGGGCACGGCCTACAAGAACCTGCCGCACGATGTGGTGAGCGGGGATGTGCTGCTGCTGTCGGATGGCCAGATCGTGCTCGACGTGCTCGCCGTGGAGGGCACGCGCATCCAGACCCGCGTGAAGGTCGGCGGTCCGCTGTCGGATCGCAAGGGGCTGAACCGGCAGGGCGGCGGCATTTCCGCGCCCGCCCTTTCCGACAAGGATCGTGACGACATCCGGTTCGCCGCCGAGGAAAAGGTCGACTACGTCGCGGTGTCCTTCGCCCGCGACGCGGCCGACATCAAGCTGGCGCGGCGCCTGGTGCGCGAAGCCGGCGGCGATGCACGCATCGTCGCCAAGATCGAACGCCATGAGGCCATCGAGAACCTGGACAGCATCGTCGAAGCCTCCGATGTGGTGATGGTGGCGCGCGGCGACCTGGGTGTTGAGATGGGCTACGCCGAGGTGACCAGCCTGCAGAAGACCATCATCCACCGTTCGCGGGCCCTGAACCGGGTGGTGATCACGGCCACCCAGATGATGGAGTCGATGATCCAGAACCCGGTGCCCACCCGCGCCGAAGTGTCCGACGTCGCCAATGCCGTGATGGACGGCACCGACGCGGTGATGCTCTCGGCCGAGACCGCCACCGGCCGCTACCCGCTCAAGGCGGTGGAGGCCATGGCGGATGTCATCCGCGGAGCCGAGAAGTACCAGTTCGGCCATGCCCGGCCGCGCCAGCGCGATGATGGCTCGATGTTCCAGGGCACCGAGGAAGCCATCGCCATGGCGGTGATGTACACGGCCAATCACATGCACGTGAAGGCCATCGTGGCGCTCACCGAGACCGGCGCCACCACCTTGTGGATGTCACGCCTGCGCTCCGACATCCCCATCTATGCGTTCTCGCGCAACGAGGCGACCGGCCGGCGCGTGACCATGTACCGCGGCGTGTTTCCGGTGATGTTCGATGTCGTGGGGTGCAACACCGCCGAGGCCCTCTATAACGCCATCTTCGCGCGCCTTCTGGAGCTGGAGCTGGTGCACCAGGGCGACCTGGTGATCGTGACCAAGGGCGAACTTTCCGGAGTGCAGGGCGGCACCAACTCCATGCAGATCCTCAAGGTCATTCTTACCTGATGCGCGCGCGACCAGTCGTCGGGCTGGTCCTCACCGGTGGTGGTGCTCGCGCCGCCTACCAGGTCGGCGTGCTGCAGGCTCTGGCCGAACTGCTGCCGCGCAACCGCAATCCCTTCCCGGTGATCGCCGGCACCTCGGCCGGCGCGGTCTCGGCCAGCGTTCTGGCCTCGCAGGCCTATCACTGGCACGCGGCCGTGGCGGGCCTGGCGGAGGTCTGGGCAAACTTCCGCGTGTCCCAGGTCTTCAAGGTGGATACCGGCCACATGCTGATGGCAGGTGCCCGCTGGCTGGCCGCGCTCGTCTCCGGCGGTGTCGTGGCGACGACACCGCATTCGCTGCTGGACAACTCGCCGCTGCGCGAACTGCTCACCAACCGGATCGACTGGGCGGGCATACGCACCAGCATCGAGCGCGGCCACCTGCGGGGCCTGGCGCTGAGCAGCACCTGTTATCAGACCGGCCAGTCCATCGCCTTTTTCGACGGCGCGGCGAAGATCAACAACTGGGCCCGGACCCAGCGCGCCGGCCGGCGCGAGCCGCTGTCGCTGGATCACCTGATGGCAAGCGCCGCCATCCCGGTACTGTTTCCGCCGGTGAAGCTCGGCGAGAGCTATTACGGTGACGGCTCCATGCGGCAGCTGAACCCGCTCAGTCCCGCCATCCACCTGGGCGCGGACCGGCTGCTCATCATCGGCGTGCGCGCCCGTCGCGAGGCGGGAGTGATGGCGGAGAACGGCCCAGAGCCTGTGCCCTCGCCGGGCCAGATCTTCGGCTTCATGCTCGACACGCTGTTCACCGACCAGGTCTACGCCGATGTCGAGCAGACCGACCGCTTCAACCAGCTGGTCGACACGCTGCCCGACGGGGCCTCGATGCAGACCCGGGTGCTGAAGCATGTGGACACGCTGATGCTCGCACCCAGCGTCGATCCGCGCGTCATCGCCGCGCGGCACGTCAAGGACATGCCGCGCGGGCTGCGTACCCTGCTGCACGTGATCGGCGCCAAGGATGCCGGCGGCAGCCAGCTGGCCAGCTACCTGATGTTCGAGGCCGGTTTCACCCGCGAGCTGATCTCCCTGGGGTACCGGGACGCCATGCAGGCCCGCGACACCTTGCTCGATTTCATGAACGGGCAGCCCATGGGCCAGCCGGCCATGGTCTCAACGCGGGTCCTCCTCAAGTAAGATAAGCGCTTCGCACGACAGCTAGGGAATCTCATGCAAAACGCGCTTGCCGTCACCCGCGCGGGTGACTTTGCCGCCTGGTATCAGGAAGTGGTCGATCAGGCTGACCTCGCCGAGGAGTCCGGCGTACGCGGCTGCATGATCATCCGGCCCTGGGGCTACGGCATATGGCAGCGGATGCAGGAGCTCCTGGACCGCCGCTTCCGCGACACCGGACATGAGAACTGCTACTTCCCGCTGTTCATTCCGTTGAGCTTCATCGCCCGCGAGGCCGAGCATGTCGAGGGCTTCGCCAAGGAGATGGCGGTGGTCACGCATCATCGCCTGAAGATGATCGACGGGGTGCTCAAGCCCGATCCGGATGCGAAGTTGGAGGAGCCGCTGATCGTGCGGCCCACCTCCGAGACCGTGATCGGCGCGGCCTTTCATCGCTGGGTGCGCTCGCACCGCGACCTGCCGCTGCTCTTGAACCAGTGGGCCAATGTGGTGCGCTGGGAGATGCGTCCACGGCTCTTCCTGCGCACTTCGGAATTTCTCTGGCAGGAAGGCCACACGGCGCATGCGACTGCGCAGGAGGCGCGCGAAGAGACGGCGCGGATGCTCGAGGTGTACCGCTCATTCGCCGAGGACGTGCTCGCGATGCCGGTCATCGCCGGTGAGAAGCCCGCGCATGAGCGCTTCCCGGGTGCCGACAATACCTACTCCATCGAGGCCATGATGCAGGATGGCAAGGCGCTGCAGGCCGGGACCGCGCATTACCTGGGCACCAACTTCGCCGAGGCGCAGAGCATCCGCTACCAGACCGAGGCCGGCGACCTGGCCTTCGCGCATACCACCAGCTGGGGTGTTTCCACGCGTCTGGTCGGTGGTGTGGTGATGACCCATGGGGATGATGATGGCCTGCGCCTGCCGCCCATCGTCGCGCCCCGGCAGATCGTTCTCATCCCCATGCTGCGCGACAAGCCGGAGGATGCCGGTGTGCTGGAATTCTGCGAGGCCCTGGCGACGCAATTGAACCGCGCCCAGGCGTTCGGCGAACCGGTGCGGGCGCTGGTTGACAAGAAGCACGGCCGCGCCATCGACAAGCGCTGGGCGTGGATCAAGCGCGGCGTGCCGGTGATCTGCGACATCGGCGCGCGCGACGTGGCCTCGGGCAATGTCACTTTCATCCGCCGCGACCAGCTGCGCAGTGGCGAGAAGATCCTCTCCCAGGTGCTGCCACGAGCGCAGTTCGTCGAGCAGATCAGTGCGCTCTTGGCCGGCATTCATGGCGCGCTGCACGCGGCCGCGCAGCAGCGCATGGCCGGCAATATTCGCAGCGACCTCACCACCTTCGCGGCGCTGGCTGCGCATTTTGCCGACGCCGGAAACCTCGCCGCAGACGAGGACGCCAGTGCCGAGTTTCGGGGCTGGGCGAAAGTCGCCTGGGCGCGCCCGGAAGGCGCGGCACTCGCCAAGGTCGAGCAGCAGCTGAAGAGCCTCAAACTCACGGTGCGCAACGTGCCGCGGGCCCAGGAGCCCATCACGGATGAACGCTGCGTCTTCAGTGGTGAGGCAGCCCGCGAGTTCGTGCTGGTCGCGCGCTCGTACTGATGATCGCCCGGTGCTGCTAGGGCGGCGGCAGCCCGGAATGGCGGGCAATGGCCTGCGGAAAGCGTGACGTGAAGCGCATGAGCAATTGCTCGACCACGTACACGGAGCGATGCCGGCCGCCGGTGCAGCCCACCGCGACGGTCAGATAGCCGCGGCTCGTCGCCTGGTACTCGGCGATGCGCCCGGTGATGAAGCGCTCGATGTCATCGATCAGGCGCTCCACGGCCGGGTGTCCGCGCAGGAATTGGATCACCGCGGCGTCATGGCCGGTGAGCTGCCGCAGCGCCGGCTCCCAGTGAGGATTGGGCAGGGTGCGGGCATCGAATACGAAGTCCGCATCCCCGGGGATGCCGCGCTTGAATCCGAACGACTCAAAGGTAATCGTGAGCGGGCCATCGGCCTCGTGACCCACCGTGCGGTGCACCAGGTGGCGCAGATCGTGCAGACTCATGCGCGAGGTGTCGATGATGCGATCGGCGGCATTGGCGACGGGAGCGAGCAGCTCGCGTTCCAGCTGGATGGCTTCAAGCAGTCCGCACTGGTCTGAACTCAGCGGGTGTTTGCGGCGGGTCTCCGCATAGCGTCGCAGCAGCTCCTCATCGCTTGCCTGCAGGTACACCAGTTCACAGTGGATGCCGCTGCGCTTGAGTTCATCGAGCAGCCCCGGAAGAGTCGCCACTTCCTGCGGCGTATTGCGCGCATCCAGCCCGATGGCGGTGCGCTGGTAGCTGCTCTCGGCGCTGCGCACGGTGTGTGACACAAAGGGCTTGAGCAGCGCCGCGGGCATGTTGTCGATGCAGTAATACCCGAGGTCCTCGAGCATGTGCAGGGCGATGCTCTTGCCCGCGCCGGACAGTCCGCTGATGACGATGATGCGCACGCCACGACACTAGCTTTGCCGCCGCGGCGGTGCAAGTGCGCCCGGGCGTTCCCGGGCGCACGGGCTTGGGCTAGAGACGGGCCTCGCGCACTTCACTGGCGCGATGGTCGCCGCGCTTTTCCTTGTGTTTGGTAACAAGTCGATCGAGCTTGTCACTCAGGGCGTCGATCGCCGCGTACATATTGGGATCGGACGCATCGGCATGAATGTCGCAGCCACTCACATGCAGGGTGGCTTCGGCCTTCTGGGCGAGTTTCTCCACGGTCAGGACGCAATGGACATCAATCACCTGGTCGAAGTGGCGGACGATCCGCACCAGTTTCTTTTCGACGTAGCTTTGTAAAGCGGATGTGACCTCGATGTGGTGACCCTTGACGTTTAGCCTCATTGGACGTCTCCTTTTTGGTGACGTGTTTACATTATCTTGGAGCGGTTCTGCGGCGCTCATTGGAGGGCGCGATGCCCATGCCTTCACGGTACTTGGCGACCGTGCGACGCGCCACTGGAATTCCGGTAGCCGAGAGCAGTTCCGCAATTTTTCCATCGCTTAAGGGATTGTCGGCCGATTCATCCCGGACCAGCTTGCGGATCTTGGCGCGAATGGCCGTGGAGGAGGTGCCCGAACCGTCCGCGCCCTCGACCTGGCTGGAAAAGAAGTAGCGCAGTTCGAAGACACCGCGCGGCGTGTGCATGTACTTGCCCGAGGTCACGCGCGAGATGGTGGACTCGTGCATGTCCACGGCCTCGGCGATGTCCTTGAGGATCATCGGCCGCATCTGCTCGTCGCCCTCTTCGAGAAAGGCGGTCTGGCGCTCGACGATGGAGCGGGAGACCTTCATGAGGGTCTCGTTGCGGATCTCCAGACTCTTGAGCAGCCAGCGCGCCTCCTGCAGCTGCGCCCGCATGCTCGCGTGGCTGGCGCTGCGGCCGATCAGGCTGGCGTAACCGTGGTTGAGGCGCACCCTTGGGAGGGTAGCCGCATTGATCTCAACCGACCAGCCACCATGGTCCGTGCGGCGCACAAAAACATCCGGCACGACATATTCGGCCGAGCCCCCGCTGATGGTGGCCCCGGGGCGCGGGTGACAGGCGCGCACCAGCACCAGCGCGCAGGCGATTTCCTCCTCGGTGGCCTTGAGCTCCCGGCGCAACAGGGACAGCTCCCGTCCGGCCACCAGTTCCAGGTGGTCGCGGGCGATGGCGATGGCGGTGAGCAATCCCGGGGTTTCGCCTTCCAACTGGCGCAGTTGCAGCTCGATGCACTCGCTGACGGAGCGGGCGGCAATGCCCGCCGGGTCCAGCTGCTGCACCCGCTGCAGTACCGCCTCGATCTCGGCCACCTCGGCCTGGATTTCCGGGCGCAGGGTGTTGGCGATCTCCTCCAGCGGTTCCATCAGGTAGCCGTCATCGTTGATGGCATCGACGATGGCGCTGGCTATACCCAAGGCGCGGGCCGGCAGATGCGCCATCTCCAGCTGCCACAGCAGGTGTTCCTGGACCGTCTGGCCCGAGGCGTCGGCGAATTCCTGCTGGCGATCGTCGTCTTCGCCATTCCAGGAGCTTTCGGCGGGTCCCGCGGACTGCTCGCCCCAGTGGTCATCCACCACCTCGACCTGCGGCTCCTGGTCGGAAGCGGCCGCTTGCGTGACCTCCGGCTCGGCCACGGGTGCCTCGACCGCCTCGAACTCGTTGGTGGTCTCGGCATCATCGACCGGCTCGAGCATGACGTTGCTCTCGAGCAGTTCGCGGATATGCGCCTGCAGCTCGAGGGCCGGCATCTGGAGCAGTCGAATGGCCTGCTGCAGCTGCGGCGTCATGGTCAGTTGCTGACCCATACGCAGCTGCAGGGACGGTTTCAGCATGTTTCTTGCACTATGGGCGCAGGACCCTTTGTAAGGGCTTGAAAATAAACCAGTTATTAGCCAAAAGGGGGCGCTATAACTGGAACGATTGCCCTAAGTACACCTCACGGACTTGAGGGTTTGCAAGGATTTCTTCTGCGCTTCCCGACGCAATCACCGTTCCCTGGTTCACGATGTAGGCCCGGCCGACGATTCCCAGGGTTTCCCGCACATTGTGGTCCGTGATCAATACGCCGATGCCGCGGCCGGTGAGCTCGCGGATGATGCGCTGGATATCCAGTACCGATATCGGGTCGACGCCGGCGAAGGGCTCATCCAGCAAGATGAAACGCGGATTGGCCGCCAGCGCCCGCGCAATTTCCACCCGGCGCCGTTCCCCGCCTGACAAGGACAGGCCCAGGCTGTTGCGGACGTGGCCGATGCGGAAATCCTCCAACAGTTCCTCCAGGCGCTCCTCGCGGGCCTCCTGGGCGAGATCCGCGCGGGTTTCCAGGATGGCCATGACGTTCTTCTCCACCGACAGCTTGCGGAACACCGACGGCTCCTGCGGCAGGTAGCCCAGGCCCGCCCGGGCGCGCTTGTGCACCGGTGCGAAGGTCAGGTCCTGCTCGCCCAGCGTGATGCGGCCCGCGTCGCAGGGCACGAGACCCACGATCATGTAGAAGGCCGTCGTCTTGCCGGCGCCGTTGGGCCCCAGCAGGCCGACGATTTCCCCCGCGCCGATCTGCAGCGACAGGTCGGCAACGACCTTGCGGGAACGATAGCTTTTGGCGAGATGCGTCGCGCGCAGCAGCGTTTCCGTCACGGTTTTTTCCCGGGACCCGAGCTCGGCGTGATGGTCATGCGGGCGCGGCCACCCGGGCCGCCGTCGGCCTCGAGGGCCATGGTGCGCACGTTGTACTTGATGGACGGGCTGTGCAGGTCTTCGCCATTGTGGTCATCGTTCAGCACGGCATCCCCGGTCAGCGTCACGGTGGCCGCGCCAACCGCGTAGTCGATGCTGCTGGCATGACCCTTGGCGAGCCGCCCG
Source organism: Steroidobacteraceae bacterium (assembly GCA_049792815.1). Classification (GTDB taxonomy): domain Bacteria; phylum Pseudomonadota; class Gammaproteobacteria; order Steroidobacterales; family Steroidobacteraceae; genus DAIDKA01. Next base: position 12,194 of record JBARBG010000107.1, read on the forward strand.
GCCGTGGTGCGGGTCTGCTCGAACAGCGCCGGCGCACCGGTCACGATGGCGCTGGTGAGTTCGCCGCCGGTGATTTCCACGATCGCATGGTCGGCGCGCAGGTCGCCCTGGCTTTCCGAGCGGACGTGGACCTTGCCGCCAAACACCCAGTGCGAGTCCTTGAAGTCCTGGCTCGTGCCCTTCGCCTCCGCTTCCTCGGCCGCCACGCTGATGTCACCCTGCCAGATTTTCACATTGCCGCGCAGGTGCATCAGGTGCGCGACGTAGTCGAAATCGGCGTGATCGCATTCGTACTTCACCGGTGGTTTGCCCGCAGGGGTCGGGATGGTTCCGGTGATGACTGCGGTGGCGCTGGCCGGCAGGGCGAGGAGCGCGCCTGCAGCCAACCCGATCATCAGACCCACCGGATCATTGAGCGACTTGGCCATGAACCCCCGCTTCGAGTCTGACGGTGTGATCTTTGACGTTGACCACCAGGCCGCGCGCTGCGACGCTGACGCCGGCCCAGGTGAGGGTGTACGGCGAGCGCGTGCGGATGATTTCCGTTTGCGTGTCCACGTGGAGCTTGTCGGTGAGGATGTGCGGGGGCTGATCGTTGCCGGCGAGAGTTCCGGTCACATCGATCGCACCCGCCAGGTCGATCTGGGAGGAATCCTGTTGCACGACGGCCGTATCCGCGCGGCCCCGCCACTGGTCGCCGGAGGTATCGCGATAGGTCCAGTGAACCGTGGTGAGCTTGATGGTGTCGGAGTCCGGATCCTGCTGCAGCTGGCGGGCCTGCAGTGTGTACAGGGGCACGCCGTCCGCGCCCGTCTCGACCACCGCGGCGTCCAGCGCCGAGTAGCCCTGATCGGCGGCGGCGGGTCCGCTGGCCTGGGCCGCAATGGGCTCGGCGCGCCGCGGCGCCAGCGTCAGCCACACGGCGACTGCCACCAGCGCGAGCCCCAGCAGTATCAGCAGGCGGTAATTCAAGGGCCCGAACCTCGGTGGCCGGCATGGGCTGCCAGCAGCCGGTCGCACACTTCGCGCACCGCGCCACAGCCACCGCCCAGACGGGTGACATGATGTGCCGCGGCGCGCGCGCTGGGATGTGCGTCGGCGACCGCGAAGGCCAGTCCCACCGCCCGCAGCAAGGGCACATCCGGCAAATCATCACCGACGTAGGCGCATTGCGCAGCGCTCACGCCCAGCTTCGCGGCCAGCGTTTGAAAGTCGCGCAGCTTGTCGGCGCTTCCCTGGACCACATGCCCGATGCCCAGTTCCCGGCAGCGTCGCGCCACCGCCCGGCTGCGGCGTCCGGAGAGAATGGCGATCCTGATCCCGGCCCGCGCCAGGGCCTTGAGGCCCTGGCCGTCCTTGATGTTGAAGCTCTGCAGCGGCTCGCCCTGCGCGCCGTAGTACAGCCGCCCATCGGTGAGCACGCCGTCGACATCCAGAATCAGCAGGCGAATGGCGGCGGGGATTGCTTTACGGCGCGGCAGGACCTTCTCCTACATCACGCCGGCGCGCAGCAGGTCATGCGCGTTGAAGGCGCCGACCAGCCGACCGTTGTGCGTCACCAGCAGCGTGGTCACGCGGTGCTGGTCCATCAGATGCACGCCCTGCGCGGCGAGTTCATGCGGACCTATGGTGCGACATTTCGCGGTCATGACCTCCTGCATGCGCAGGGCGCGAATGTCCACCTGCCGGTCCAGCAGACGGCGCAGGTCGCCGTCGGTGAAAATTCCCAGCACGCAATCCTCTGCGTCCACGACCACCGCCATGCCCATACCCCTGCGCGACATTTCAGACAGGCCCTGCGGCAGGGTCGCCGTAGGCGCGATGCGCGGCAGAGCATCGCCCCGCCGCATGATGTCCTCGACCCGCAGGAACACACGGCGTCCGAGCGAGCCACCAGGGTGAGAAAGGGCAAAGTCGCTGGCCGTGAAACCGCGCGCTTCGAGCAGAGTGACAGCCAGCGCATCGCCCATGGCCAGCATGGCGGTGGTGCTGGCGGTGGGCGCGAGGTTCAGCGGGCAGGCTTCTTCGGGCACGGTCACATCCAGGGCCACGGTCGAGTTGCGTGCCAGAGTCGAGGCGAGGTTGCCGGTCAGGGTGATAAGCGGGGTCGCCAGGCGCTTCAGGTGCGGCAGCAGGAACACCAGTTCCGGGCTCTCCCCCGAATTGGACAGGGCGAGCACCACATCGCTGGCGGTGATCATCCCCAGATCCCCGTGGCTGGCCTCCGCCGCATGCAGGAAGAAACCGGGAGTCCCGGTGCTGGCCAGGGTAGCAGCAATCTTGCGGCCCACGTGGCCGGACTTGCCGATTCCGGTGACGATCACCCGGCCCGCGCAGGCCAGGCACAGGCGGCAGGCGGCCACGAACTCCGGCCCCAGCCGTGCCCCGAGGCCCTCCACGGCGCGCGCCTCGATGGCCAGCGCCCGGCGCGCGGCGCTCAGCAGCGAGGCATCTTCGACAGTTCTGGCGGTCATTGCGCAGGCATTTTACGATTTCTCCGCGGCAAGAATACCCTTACCCGGGCTACCATGGGTGCGCATGAATCCCGAGAAAGTCGCTGAACTCATCCGCGCCGGCCTGCCCGGTGCGCAAGTTCTGGTCCAGTCACCGGACAACACCCATTATTCCGCCAGAATCGTGGCGCAGGCTTTCGCCGGCAAACGCGGCATCGCCCGTCACCAGCTGGTTTACGCCACGCTCGGCGAGCTGGTGGGCCGCGAGATCCACGCGCTGTCGATTGAAGCCTTCACTCCTGATGAGTGGGCGGCGCGCCGTGGCTGAGGCTTAGAAGGTCATGGACAAATTACAGATCACGGGCGGCGTGCCGCTCGCCGGTGAAGTGCGCATCTCGGGGGCCAAGAATGCGACGCTGCCGATTCTGGCTGCGGGTCTGCTGGCATCCGAGCCGGTTACGATCTGCAATGTTCCGCACCTGAAGGATGTGACCACGACCATCGAGCTGCTCGGCCGCATGGGCGTCAGTGTGACCATCGCCGAAGGGTTGCGCATCGAGGTGGACGCCTCCACCCTCAAGGAGTGCTTCGCGCCCTACGACCTGGTGAAGACCATGCGCGCCTCGATCCTGGTTCTGGGTCCCCTCGTGGCCCGTTTCGGGCGCGCCGACGTGTCCCTGCCCGGGGGCTGTGCCATCGGTGCGCGGCCGGTGAATATCCATGTGGCCGGCTTGCAGGCGATGGGCGCCGACATCCAGATCGAGGGCGGCTATATCCGCGCGCGCGCCAAGCGCCTCAAGGGCGCGCGGCTGGTACTGGATGCGGTGACCGTAACCGGCACCGAGAACCTGATGATGGCCGCGACGCTCGCCGACGGGGAGACCGTCCTTGAGAATGCGGCGCGCGAGCCGGAGGTGGTGGATCTGGCCAACTTCCTGATCGCAATGGGCGCGAAAATTCACGGCGCAGGCACCGACAAGATCGTGATCCACGGCGTTGCGAAGCTGCACGGTACCACTTACGAGGTGCTGCCGGACCGCATCGAGAGTGGCACCTACCTGGTCGCCGGCGCGATCACGCGCGGCCATGTGCGCATCAAGAACACCCGGCCGGAGCATCTGGACGCGGTCACCGCGAAGCTGCGCGAGGCCGGTGCCAAGGTCGACATCGGCGACAACTGGGTCGAGGTGGACATGCGCGGGCGACGGCCGCGCGCCATCGATGTGCGCACCGCGCCGTATCCTGCGTTTCCCACCGACATGCAGGCGCAGTTCGCGGCACTGAACACCGTTGCGGTGGGCGTGGGCACCATCATTGAGACGATTTTCGAGAATCGCTTCATGCACATGCTGGAGATGCGCCGGCTGGGTGCCGAAATCCGCCTCGAGGGCAACACCGCCATCATCCGCGGTGTCGAACGTCTGACCGCGGCACCGGTCATGGCGACCGATCTGCGCGCCTCGGCAAGCCTGGTCCTGGCCGGCCTGATTGCCGAGGGACGCACTGAAATCGAGCGCATCTATCACATCGACCGAGGATACGAGACCATCGAGGAGAAGCTCGCCGGCCTTGGCGCGCAGATCCGTCGCGTACCGAATTAGGAGACAGTCCGCATGCAGCTGGGAATGGTTGGTCTGGGACGCATGGGCGCCAACATGGTGAAACGCCTGTTGCGCAGTGGACATGAAATCGTCGCCTATGCGAATGAGCCGGCGGCCGTGAAAGCCTCGGCTGCGGATGGCGCCAAGGGGGTCAATACCCTGACGGATCTGGTCAAGGGGCTCGCGACGCCGCGCGCCATCTGGCTGATGGTGCCGGCGAGCGTAGTCGACGGCGTCATCGCCCAGCTGCTGCCGCTGCTCACTGCCGGGGACATCATCATCGACGGCGGCAACTCCCATTATCACGACGACATCCGGCGCGCCGATCAGCTCGCGAAATCCAAGCTGCATTACGTGGACGTGGGCACCAGCGGCGGGGTCTTGGGGCTGGAGCGCGGCTACTGCCTGATGATCGGTGGGGAACGGGCCATCGTCGAGCACCTCGATCCCATCTTCGCAACCCTCGCCCCAGGCGGTGCTGCACCCTCAGTCGCCGAGCGCGCGGCCCATGGCACGGCGCCGCTGGGCTACCTGCACTGCGGGGGCAATGGCGGTGGCCACTTCGTGAAAATGGTCCACAACGGCATCGAGTACGGCCTGATGGCCGCCTACGCGGAAGGGTTCAACATTCTCAAACACGCCAACATCGGCCTTGATCACAAGGGCGGCGAGGACGCCGAGACCGCGCCGCTGACGCAGCCGCGACTGTTTCAGTACGCGTTCGACGTTGCAGCCGTTGCCGAAGTGTGGCGCCGCGGCAGCATCATCACCTCGCAGCTGCTGGACCTGACCGCTGAGGCTTTAGCGAAGGATGCCGCGCTCACCGGCTTTGCCGGACGGGTATCGGATTCGGGCGAGGGCCGCTGGACGGTCGAGGCGGCGATCGAGGAGGGCGTGCCGGCGCATGTCCTGACCGCCGCACTGTATGCGCGCTTCGAGTCGCGCGGGCGCGCCGAATTCGCTGACAAGGTGCTGTCCGCGATGCGCCTGGGATTTGGAGGTCACGTCGAGACCAAGGGCTGAGCATGGGCACGGACCTGCGCGAGCCGTCCGATGCGCTGGTGCTGTTCGGCGCCACGGGCGACCTGTGCCACCGCAAGATCTTTCCGTCGCTGTACAACCTCGTGCGTCGCGGCCGTCTGACGGTGCCGGTGATCGGCGTCGCCAAGGCCGGCTGGACTCGCGCTCAGCTCATCGAGCGGCTGCGCGACAGCCTCAAGAACTTCGTGCCGGACGCCGAGGCGGCCGCGGTCGAGCGTTTCGTGGCCCTGGTCAAATATGTGGACGGGGACTACGGCGAGCTTGAGACCTTCAAACAGCTGCGCCGACTCCTGGACACTGCGCAGCACCCGCTGCACTACCTGGCCATTCCCCCCAGCATGTTCCAGGCGGTCGTCACCCAGCTGGCTGCGGCCCAGTGCGACAAGGGTGCGCGGGTGGTCGTCGAGAAGCCCTTTGGCCGCGACCTCACCAGCGCCCATGACCTGAACCAGACGCTGCACCAGATCTTCGATGAGCGCGCGATTTTCCGCATCGATCACTTCCTGGGCAAGGAGCCGGTGCAGAACCTGCTGTACTTCCGCTTTGCCAACTCCTTTCTCGAGCCGATCTGGAACCGCAACTACGTCGCCAGCGTGCAGATCACCATGGCCGAGGAGGTCGGGGTCGCGGGCCGCGGCAGGTTTTATGAGGAGGCCGGCGCCATCCGCGATGTGATGCAGAATCACCTGCTGCAGGTGGTGGGCTTCCTGGCCATGGAGCCGCCGGTGAACAGCAGCGGCGACGCCCTGCGCGATGAGAAGGTCAAGGTCTTCAGGGCGCTGAAGCCACTGCAGCCGGGCGATGTGGTGCGCGGTCAGTTCAGGGGCTACCGCAATGAGCCGGGCGTGGCGCCCGATTCAAAAGTCGAAACCTTTGCAGCGTTTCGGCTGTCCATCGATTCGTGGCGCTGGAGCGGTGTGCCCTTCTACCTGCGCGCCGGCAAATGCCTGCCGGTGACCGCGACTGAAGTGGTGGTGGAACTGCGCGCACCGCCGACTCGGGTGTTCGGGGCTGCCGCGCCGTGTCAGCCCAACTATGTGCGTTTTCGCGTCGGGCCCGACGTGGCCATCGCGCTGGGCGCCCACGCCAAGCAGGCCGGTGAGCGCATGGTCGGGCGCGAGGTGGAGCTGTTCGTCGACCAGAAGGCGCCCGAGGAGATGGAGCCCTACGAGCGCCTCATCGGTGATGCGCTCAGCGGCGATGCCACGCTGTTCGCGCGTGAGGATGAGGTTGAGGCCGCCTGGGCCGCCGTGGATCCGATACTGCACGCCAGCACCCCGGTGTTTGAGTACCAACCCGGCACCTGGGGACCTGCCGAGGCCTTCTACATCATCCATGGCGACTGCGGCTGGCATGATCCGGGAAAGACCGCCGCCGACTGGACGCGCTGGCCGATGCCCAGCTAAGGCACGCTACGGGCCCAGGGCCGTGGCATCGGCCCAGACCTCCACCGCACGACAGCCGCGCACCGCCTGCCAGGCCGTAAGCTCCGGCCGGTGCTGCAGCAGGGCATCGACGGCGGTACGCTTATCGGCTCCGGCCACGAGAAAAACCAGCTGCTCCACGCGTTCCAGCACGGACGGCGTGACGCTCACGGCATCGCGTCCATCAGGTCGATGCACACTGATGGCCAGTTGGCCGCGGGCCCGCTGCAGATCGGCGGCTGAAAACAGCGAGCAGGTGTGGCCGTCCGCCCCCATCCCCAAAAGTCCGAGCGTGATGCGGCCGCCGCCCGCCAGCAGTTGCTCGAGCCGACGTTGGCTGTCGGCCGTGGCCTCGGGCAGCGGCAGCTCGGTGCGGATGCGCAGCACCTGCTCGGCACTCAAGCCCAGGGCGCCGAACAGCGGACGGCTCTGGTGATAATTGCTCTGGTCCGAGTCCGAAGGTACGTAGCGCTCATCGGAGAACAGCACGGTCAGCTTTGGCGCCGGCGTCAGTGCGCGGGTCGCAAGGTTGAGGTAGGCGGGTATGGGCGTGCTGCCGCCGGACAGCATGACCGCCGGCGGTGCACCCGCGGCGTCGGTCAGGACCTGCTGCAGACGCTCCTCGATGGCCAACTGCAGCTGCATGCGATCCGCGAAGCGCCGCAGGGTCAGGCTGGCTTCCATTTCACAGGTCCTTGGGCCGTTGGCGTACGGTGATGGTTGTTTCAAAGCCGGCACTGCCGCGCAGGCCGGCCAGCTTGATCCTGGTGCCAGGCTGGGTGCTGGCGATGCGCGCCATGATGTCCTGCGAGCTTTTCACTTCCGAGCCGTCCAAGCCCGTGATGATGTCGCCCCGGGCCAGGCCCGCCGCCACCGCCGGACTGTCTGGATACAGGTTCCACAGCACCACCCCGCCGCGCACCAGCCCGACGGCGCTGGCCTGCTCGTTGGAGAAATCCTCCGGAACGATGCCGATCCAGCCGCGCACCACCTTGCCGCGGGTGATCAACTCGTGGATCACCCCGCGCACCATGTTCACTGGAATGGCAAAGCCGATGCCTTCGACGCCGCTGGTCTTGGCCAAAATGGCCGTGTTGATGCCCACCAGTTCGCCGCGGGTGTTGATCAGGGCGCCGCCTGAATTGCCGAGATTGATGGCCGCATCGGTTTGGATGAAATTTTCGAATGTCGCCAGACCCAGCTGGCCCCGTCCGGTGGCACTGACGATCCCGTGCGTGACGGTCTGCGACAGCCCCAGCGGGTCGCCGATGGCGAGGACGACGTCCCCGACCTGCAGCTGGTCGGAATGGCCGAAAGTCATGACCGGCAGGTGACCGAGGCTGATTTTCAGCAACGCCAGGTCCGAATCCGGGTCCCGGCCCACCACCTGGGCCACGGCCACACGGTGGTCAGCCAGCTGCACCCACACTTTGTCGGCCTCTTCGATGACGTGATTGTTGGTGGCGATATGCCCCTCGGTGTCGACGATCACGCCCGAGCCCAGGCTGCGCTGGGTGCGATTGAGGTACCGGGGCGCCAGTTCACCGAAGAAGGCCCCGAAGCCGTCGGGCACGCGCTCAGTCACGGTCCTGGAGGTATAGATGTTGACCACCGCCGGTGCTGCGCGCTTGACCGCATCCGCATAGGACCAGGCATCGTGGCCGGGGAACAGCACCGCGGGCGGTGGGCCGTCGGAAGTCGGGGGCGCGCCAGCTTCGCCCGCTGCACCAACTGCAGGCACGCGGGACCGTTCCGCCGGGCTCGTGTCCGGGCCCGG
>JBARBG010000108.1:0-6829 GCA_049792815.1 Steroidobacteraceae bacterium
CTGCCCGCGGCGCGTGCTGTGCACGCCGCCGGCCCGCGATGGCGGCGCGAATGCCGCGGTGCTGGTGGCCGCGCAGCTGTGCGGCATCGAGACCGTCTTCAAGGTGGGTGGCGCACAGGCGATCGCGGCCCTGGCCTATGGCACCGCCTCGATTCCCAAGGTGGACAAGATCTTCGGGCCCGGCAATGCCTGGGTGACGGCGGCCAAACAGCAGGTCGCCGCCGATCCTGAGGGCGCGGCAGTGGACCTGCCGGCGGGCCCCTCCGAGGTGCTGGTCATCGCCGATGACAGCGCCCGGCCGGCCTTCGTGGCCTCGGACCTGCTGGCGCAGGCCGAACACGATCCGCAGTCCCAGGCCATCCTGGTCACGCCGTCCGAGAAACTCGCCGGCGATGTAGTGGCTGAAGTACAGCGGCAGATGACCACGCTGTCGCGGCACGCGATACTCGTGAAGTCCATCGCCGCCAGCCGCTGCATCGTGGTGCCGGATCTGGCAACCGCCATCGAGGTCTCCAATGAGTACGCGCCCGAGCATCTGCTGCTGCAGATACGTCAGGCGCGCGGGGCGCTGGGCCAGATCCGCAACGCCGGCTCGATCTTTCTCGGGGACTGGTCTCCGGAACCCATGGGTGACTATTGCTCGGGCACCAATCACGTGCTGCCGACCTATGGTTACGCGCGCGCCTACAGCGGACTGTCACTGACGGATTTCAGCAAGCGCATCACGGTGCAGGAGCTCACGCCGGAGGGGCTGCGGGAGCTGGGTCCGGTGGCCGCAACGCTGGCGAATCTGGAAGGCCTTGACGCGCATGCCGCGGCCGTCGAACGCCGGCTCGCAGTACTGGAGAGCCGCCCGTGAGTGCTCCTGCGCCCTCGCCCACTTCAATCGCGCGCCCCGACATCCTCAGTGTCGAGCCCTACGAGCACGCCGCCTGGAATCCGTCCCTGGAGCGCCTGCATGCCAACGAGCTGCCGTGGCGCAACGACGCCGATGGCAGCGAGGCCGGCCTGAACCGCTATCCGGAGCCGCAGCCGCGCGCGCTGGTGCGGCAACTGGCCGAGCTTTACGCGCAGCCGCCGGCCAATGTTCTGGTCACGCGCGGCAGTGATGAGGCCATTGACCTGCTGACGCGCGCCTTCTGCCGTGCCGGAGTCGACCAGGTGCTGGTGTGCCCGCCCACCTTCGGCATGTACGGCGTCGCGGCGCGAATCCAGGGCGCCGGCGTGCTGCGCGTGCCGCTGAATCAGGCGCGGGGCTTCGAGTACGATGCGGCCGCGGTGCTGGCCGCGTGCTCGCCCACGGTGAAGCTGGTGTATGTGTGCTCGCCCAACAATCCCACCGGCAATCTGGTTCCCGAGGAGATCATACTGCGACTGGCCAGCCAGCTGGCGGGCCGCGCACTGCTGGTGGTGGATGAGGCCTATATCGAGTTTGCCGACACACAAAGCTGCGCCCGGCACCTGCCCACCCACCCCTGGCTGGTGGTGCTGCGCACGCTTTCGAAGGCCTACGGCCTGGCCGGCGCGCGCTGCGGGGTGGTGCTGGCGCATGCCGAGATCATTGCGCTGCTGCGCCGAATCGTCGAGCCCTACAACCTGACACAGTTGAGCATCGAGGCCGTGCTGCGCGCCCTGCAACCGGCTGCCCGCACCGCCATGCACGAACGCGTGGCGATGATCCGCGATGAACGGGCACGCCTGGCCACGGCCCTGGCGCAGACCGCGGCTGTGATACGCGTCTGGCCCAGCGCCGCGAATTTCCTGCTGGTGGAGTTTGCGGCCCCGCAGCGCGCGTTTGATCAGGCCTGCGCCGCGGGCCTGCTGGTGCGCGATGTGCGCCGCCAGCCGGGGCTTGAGCGGGCGCTGCGCCTCACCGTGGGCACTCCCGAACAGAACCGGCGCCTGATCACCGCCCTGCGTGAGTTGACCCAGCTGCGCGAGGTGACCTGAGTGAGTGCCCCCGCAAATGTCCTGGCGCCGGTTCTGTTCATCGATCACGACGGCACCCTGGTGGAGGAGCCACCCGATGAGCAGGTCGACAGCCTCGCCAAGATCCGCTTCATGCCCGGCGTGTTCGCGGCCTTGAGCGAGCTGTCCGCGGCCGGCTACCGGCTGGTCATCGTCTCCAATCAGGATGGACTGGGCAGCCCCAGCCATCCGACGGCGGCCTTCGAGCAGGCGCACCAGTTCATCCTGGATGCCTTCGGCTCCCAGGGCGTGCAGTTTGAAAAAGTGTTCATCTGCCCGCACCGGGCCACGGACGGCTGCGAGTGCCGCAAGCCGCGCGCCGGACTGCTGCGCGAGTTCCTGCGCGACGCTCAGGTTGATCTCGCAGGCAGCGCCGTCATCGGCGATCGGGACACGGACCTGGAACTGGCCCGCAACATCGGTGTACGTGGCCTGAAAGTGCAACGCCATGGCAGCGCCCAGGAGACCTGGGCAGCCGTCGTGCACGAATTGACGGCACGGCGCGCCAGCATCGAACGCAACACCCGCGAGACACGCGTTGCCGTGACGGTCGACCTGGATGCCACCGCGCCGGTCACCATCAGCACCGGCATCGGCTTTTTCAATCACATGCTCGAGCAGCTGGCCAAACACGGTGGCTTTGCGATGACGCTCACCTGCCACGGCGACCTCGGCGTCGATGAGCATCACACCGTCGAGGACTGCGCACTGGCCATCGGTGAGGCGCTGCGCAAGGCGCTGGGCCGCAAGCTCGGCATCAATCGCTACGGCTTCCTGCTGCCCATGGATGAGGCCCGCACCCAGGTGGCCATCGATCTATCCGGGCGTGCCTACGCGATCTTCGAAGGACGCTTCGCGCGCGAGGAAGTCGGCGGCCTGGCCACGGAGCTGGTGCCGCATTTCTTCCGCTCCCTGGCCGACAGCCTGGGGGCCGCGATTCATATCAGCGTATCCGGGGAAAACTCCCACCACATGATCGAGGCCTGCTTCAAGGGCACGGGCCGCGCGCTGCGTCAGGCCTTTCGTCGCGAGGGCAGTGAACTGCCGAGCACCAAAGGCGTCCTGTGAACATCGACGTCGCCATCATCGACAGCGGCGGCGCGAATCTCGCGTCATTGCAGTTCGCGCTCGAGCGGCTCGGCGCGCGCAGCATCGTGACCAGCGATCCGCAACAGATTGCCGCGGCACCGCGCGTGGTGCTGCCTGGGGTGGGTTCGGCGCTGGCGGCCATGCAGCGCCTCACCGGGGCCGGCCTTGCGACCCAGCTGCCGCAGCTGAAGCAGCCGGTGCTGGGCATCTGCCTGGGAATGCAGCTGCTGTACCTGAAGTCCGAGGAAGGACCGGCGCAGTGTCTGGGCGTGCTGCCGCAGACCGTGCGCCGGCTCGAACCCAAGCAGGGACGCCCGGTGCCGCACATGGGCTGGAACCGTCTGCACATCGTGCATCAGGATCCGCTGCTGGAGGGCATCGCCGAGAACGAACACGTGTACTTCGTGCACAGCTACGCCGCGCCGGTGTCAACGACGACGCTTGCCACCTGCGACTATGGCCTGCAGATCGCGGCCGTGGTGCGCAAGGGCAACTTCTGGGGCACGCAGTTTCATCCCGAGCGCTCCACCCGGGTCGGGGCGCGCATTCTCGCCAACTTCCTGAGGCTCGCCTGAAGTGCTGCTGATTCCCGCGATCGACCTGCGCAATGGACGCTGCGTGCGCCTCCTCAAGGGCGACTTTGCGGCCGAGACGCGCTACGAATACGAGCCTCATGAGCTGCTGCAGCGCTATCGCGGGATCGGCGCCACCTGGCTGCACGTCGTGGACCTGGATGGCGCGCGTGACGGCACCCTGGCCAACCGCAGCATCGTGGTGAGCCTGGCCTCGCAGACGGCGGTCAGGATCCAGGTCGGTGGCGGCGTGCGCTCGGCGGCGGTCATCGATGATCTGCTGCGCAACCGGGTGTCGCGCGTGGTCATCGGCAGCCTTGCGGTCGAGCGGCCCGGCGAGGTCATCGGCTGGCTGAACCAGTTCGGTGCGGCGCGCATCTGCCTGGCCTTCGACATCCGCAACGATGCCGACGGTATGCCGCGGGTGCGCACGCGCGGCTGGACCGAAGGCGGGCAGCTGAGTCTGTGGCAGGCCTTGGAGCCCTTTGAACCCCATGGCCTCAAGCACGTACTGTGCACCGACATCGACCGGGACGGGGCCATGTCAGGCCCCGCCGTGGACCTGTATCGCGAGTGCCGGCGGCGCTACCCGCAGATCTCCTGGCAGGCCTCGGGCGGCGTGCGCGACGCCGCCGATCTCGCATCGCTCGACGCACTGGGGATGGCGGCCGCCGTCAGCGGCAAGGCCCTGCTGGAGGAGCGCATGACTTCTGAGGAGCTGCGACCATTCTTGCCAAACGCATAATTCCCTGCCTGGACGTCCGTGACGGCCAGGTGGTCAAGGGCGTTCGCTTCCGCGACCACAAGGTCGTGGGCGACATCATGGAGCTCGCCGCCCGCTACCGCGACGAAGGCGCGGATGAGCTGGTGTTCTACGACATCACGGCAAGCCCCGAAGGCCGCTCCGTGGATCGCGCCTGGGTGAACAAGGTCGCGCGGGTGCTGGACATTCCCTTCTGCGTGGCCGGTGGCATCCGCAGCGTGGAGGATGCCGAGGCGGTGCTCAATGCAGGGGCCGAGAAGGTTTCGATCAACTCGCCCGCCCTGGCTGACCCGGATCTGATCAATGCCCTGAGTGCGCGCTTCGGCGCGCAATGCGTGGTCGTCGGCATCGACAGCCAGACGGTCACCGGCAGCTACACCGTCTATCAGTTCACCGGCGATCCGGATCTGTCCCGCGATTCGGGTCGCGACACCCTCGCCTGGGTGCGTGAGGTGCAGGAGCGCGGCGCCGGCGAGATCGTACTTAACTGCATGGCCAGTGATGGCGTGCGCCGCGGCTATGACATCGCCCAATTGCGGGCCGTGCGCAAGATCTGCCGCGTGCCGCTGATTGCCTCGGGTGGCGCGGGCGCCCCCGAACATTTTCGCGATGCCTTCGAGATGGCCGGTGTGGATGCGGCGCTCGCCGCCAGCGTGTTCCACTCCGGCGCCATCGCCATCCGTGATCTGAAGGCCAGCCTGCTGGTGGCCGGCATCGAGGTGCGTCCATGGCCGTAACATCCGACCCCAGCGACCTGTCGCGGCTGGATTTCAGCAAGGGCGATGGGCTGCTGCCGGCCATCATCCAGCACGCCGACACCGGCGCGGTGTTGATGCTGGGCTACATGAATGCCGAGGCGCTGCGCCTGACCCAGGCGCGCGGGCGCGTGGTGTTCTACAGCCGCAGCCGCCAGTGCCTGTGGGAAAAGGGCGAGACCTCAGGTCACACGTTGAACGTCGCTGCCATCCGCACTGACTGCGATGCCGACACCCTGCTCATCACCACCAGGCCCCTAGGCCCCACCTGTCATGAGGGCACGACCACCTGCTTCGGGGATGCCGCCGTGACCGGCGCCACACGCCTGGGGTTCCTGGCGCAGCTCGCGGCCGTCATCGAACAGCGCCGCGGAGAGTCCGCGGAACACAGCTACACGGCGCGCCTCTTCGCCGGCGGACCCAAGCGCCTGGCGCAGAAGGTTGGCGAGGAAGGCGTCGAAGTGGCGCTGGCCGCAGTCGCCGAGAGCGATGAGCAGCTGCTGTCCGAATCAGCCGATCTGCTGTTTCACCTGATGGTGCTGCTGCGCTCCAGAAACCTGCAGCTCGAAGATGTGGTCAAGGTGCTGGCGGCGCGCCATCCGGCGCCTCAGCCCGTCTGAGGTCTTCGAGTATTGCGCCACACTGCGCGATTTCGGCCTCATGTGGCAGATCCCGCCACGGCTCGCGCAGGCCCGCGGCGTACCATTCGCGCAGGGTGGCAAGCGCCAGCATCCGCGTCACGTAGGCCTGCGACACCGGCTCCAACTGCAGGTTGTAGGTCTGGATGCGGAACACGACGGGCGCAAAGAATGCGTCGACGGCGCTGAACACGGATCCGCCCAGATACGGCCCGCCGAAATGATTCAGGCCATCGTTCCACAGTGCCGAGATCCGGTTAAGGTCCGCAGTCAGCGCCGCCGTCACGGTGTTCAGGCGCACCCGTATGCCGCAGCTCATGGAACAGCGGCTGCGCAGTTCGGTGAAGCCCGCGTGCATTTCCGCAGCGGCACTGCGCGACCAGGCGCGCGCATCCTTGGCTTCGGGCCACACCCCGGCGTGCCGTTCCGCCAGGTATTCCACGATCGCCAGGGATTCCCACACCGTGATATCGCCGTCAACCAGGCACGGCACCTTGCCGTTGGGGGCGATGCTCCGGTAGGCGGCCCACTCTGCCGTGCGATGAAACGGAATCAGGTTTTCGGTAAACGGGATATGCAACTCACGCAGCAACACCCAGGGCCGCAGCGACCATGAGGAGTAGTTCTTGTTGGCGATATGCAGGGTGTACACAAGGCCACTCTACTGGGCGCTCAGTTCATCTGCGCGATGCTGCGCTTCGGCCGCCTCACCATTGCGGTTACGCGACTTCAGTGAGTCGGAGATCAGGTGCCAGGAGGCCGATTGCGCATGCGGATCTCCCGTCGCCAGCTGCAGGGCCTTGTGCCCGATGCCCCCGGCCTGTTCATAGTGGCCGGCCGCTTCATGGACCTCGCCGAGCTCAATCCACAGCAGCGGGTTGTCAGGCTCGATGCGCAGCGCGCGCTCCAGGGTGCTGATGGCCAGTTGCGGGTCCCCGCCGGCCGCCTGGCGATGGGCCTGCGCCACCAGCGCCGTGGCTGCCGGACCCATGTGAAATTGGCGCCCCGCGGGTGGCGCAGTCGCCGGCGGCGGCGGCACTGCGG
>JBARBG010000109.1:0-57112 GCA_049792815.1 Steroidobacteraceae bacterium
ATCTATCGCATATTGCGCGCTGTGACTTGCGTTCGGTCAAATGCGACTGTCAAGCGGCGTTAATCCGCAACAAGTCGGGGGTGTGTTTGGGGGTATGGCGTGAGGGGGACGCATTCGAATCCTCCTCGGATCATGTGGTTAATGCTGCGTCCGACCCCCTTCCGCTCCAAATCCTCAATGAAAAGAAAGCATTGTGGATTTGTTTTCCTGTGGAAGATAAAAGTGGCATCGCCAGCCTGTGCGGGCCGGGATGCAAGAGTGCGCGAACATGCATGAAAATCGGCAACTCCCGATTTTGCGCAGCACTTTCATCGGTTGGATACTTGCCCTTGAGCAAACGTGGGAACCAAAGGAGCGGTTAAAAGCCCCACCGCCGCTGCCGTACCCTGAGTTGAGAACTGAGCCACTACGAGCCTCGGATCCCGTTACCTGCGGGAACTCTCGATCTTCGCAGTGTCTGGCTGCTGCTTACTCGAGCAGCATCTCCCAAAAGAAGGAGTGTCTCCTGACCACAAGGATCCAGCCTCCGGGCTAAACCGGCTCATCGCTGCTTTGGCGGTGGCCCTATCATTGGCTGCCAGTCTTCCTGTGCCCGATTGATGAGATAGGAATGGATGGAGGCTGCCTGCTCATCGGTCAGCAGATCCCGGAAACTCGCCATGCCCTTAGCCTTGTGCGTGCCCTTCAGCACCGTATCCATGAAACCGGCGTGCTGCTGCGGCGTCAGATACCGCAGGTCCACTACGCCACCCGTGGCATTTGCCCCATGGCAGGTTCGGCACATCTGCGCATAGATCTCACCGCCGGCGAGAACCGCGTCGCGGGGCTGTTTGTCCATCGGGGGCGGTGGGATCTTTGTCGAGGGCGGTGCCGGGGGCAACTCGACACCCTTTGCGTCCAACTTGAACACGATCAATCGCGCCGGGGACACCGAGAAGGGTTCGGGACCACTGTTGAGTCCAGCCACGATGGCGCTGTTCCAACCCGCGTTGATCGCGATGTACTGTGTGTCACCGATCGCGAAGGTCATCGGCCCGCTCACCGGCACCGTTCCCACCGGCATTTCCCAAAGCTTCTTGCCGTCGGTCGCCCGGTAGATCGCGAGGGTCTTGTCGATGGTCCCCTGGATGAGAATATTACCGGCGGTCACCAGCGTGCCGCCGTTTCCCGGCAGCCGATAGGTCACCCGGAACGCCTCCTTCTGCTGCACCGGATCCCAGGCGAGCAGGTAGCCTTGTTCGCTCGTGGCAGCCTTCTGGTTGAGCTCGCGCCGTAGATCCGGATAGTTGTTGACTCCGGAGCCAATGGTCGTGCGGCCTTTGACGTATTTGAACTGTCCGTCCGCTGCGCGGGAGGCGACTTCCCACTGCACCTGCGCCGGAATGTACACCAAACCGGTCAGCGGGCTGTAGGACATCGGATTCCAGTTGTGCGCGCCACCGTAGCCTGGCGTCAGCAGATGCGGTTTCTCCGTCAAAGCAGACTCCGGCTCGAGAACCGGCCGGCCGGTCTTCATGTCGACGCTCTTGGCCCAGGTGTTCATGACGTAGGGCTTGGCGGAAATGAGCTTGCCGGTCTTGCGATCCAGAACGTAGAAGAAGCCGTTCTTGGGCGCGTGCATGATGACCTGGCGTGTGCGGCCGCCGATCTTCAGGTCCGCGATCATCAGTGGATTGGTGCAATCGTAATCCCATTCCTCCTGCGGGATCTCCTGGTAGTGCCAGGCGTAATGGCCGGTCTTCACATCCACCGCGACTACCGAGCACAGAAACAGATTGTCACCGCCGCCGGGGCTGCGGAAGGCACTCGGGTGGGGCGAGCCATTGCCGGTGCCGAAATACACCAGCTGCAACTTCGGATCGTAGACGATGGTGTCCCAGTCGTTGCCGCCGCCCCCCTGTTTCCACCACTCGCCCTTCCAGGTCTTCGCGGCCATCGGCATGACCGAGTCGGATGCCGCACCCTCAGGCATTTTCGCAGGATCACCCGGCACTATGAAGAAGCGCCAGGCGAAGGCGCCGGTATCCGCTTTATAGGCCGACATGTACCCGCGCGCTCCGAAATCCCCGCCCCCATTGCCGATGACCACGATCCCGTCGAACACCCGCGGTGCACCCGTGATGGACAGCGGCTCATCCGGCAGCAATGTCTGCGTGCTCCACACTGGCTTGCCGTCTTTGGCGTCGAGTGCGATCAGCCGTCCATCAAGCGTTGCAATGATGATCTTGCCGTGCCAGGCCGCGAGCCCCCGGCTGACCGTGCCACAGCATGCGTTCCTCGCCCACTCGACCGGAATTTGCGGGTCATAGCGCCACAGCAGCTTGCCGGTGGCTGCGTCGTAGGCCGAGGTGATGTCCCAGGCCGAGACGTTGTAGAGGACTCCATCGATCTCAATCGGCGATCCTTCCTCTCCACGATAGGTCGCGAGATCCGCAAACCAGGCGATACCCAGCCGACCAACATTGTTCTCATTGATTTGTTTCAGCGGGCTGAAGCGCTGCTCATCCCAGGTGCGGCCGGGTGCCATCCAGTTGCCGGGTTCACTGTCCGCGGCTCGCAACCGTTCCTGGTTCACATCGGCGGGCCTGTCCGCGGCGAAAGCCGGCGCCGCTCCCAGGACGAGCAACCCAACGCACAGCATCACCGATCTAATCATCGACCGCTCCGTGTATGACATCTTCATCCTGGGGGCAAAGCACGCCGCTGCTTAAACTTCCAGGCTTCGCCGACGCGCACCAACTGGTCCTCGTACCGTCCGGCGACTTGCGCCTCCGGCCTCGCGCCGTTCATCTTATAGAAGATGAACTTCGAGCTCGCGGTCGCGTGATCGCCCTGCAGGTCGATGATGACGTTCGTCAGCAGATGGAAGTTCTTGCCTTTCGGAATGTCGCCGGCCGCGGCGGTGAAGATCTTCTCCATGGACTCCTGAATCTGCTTCGGCCCCCGGTAGCTGCCCTGAGCACCCGTCCATTCGCCATCTGCGGCGAACAGCGCCGCGAACGCGGCAAAATCGCGGTTGTCGAGCGCGCGGCCATACTCCATCAGCAGCTGCTCGATGGCCATCCGGTCGTCAATGCGCTGGATGCGCGCCTCGAGGCTCTGCGGCGGCGTCGCCGCGGCGACCAGGTCCGGCCCGGCGAAGCACCCGATCAGTGTGGCCAGTGCCATCGCGCCACGATGAGCCCGCATCATGGTTTGATGATGCCCTTCAGCGCGGCCGGAGGTGGGGGCAGCTTGGGATCGTTCCCATCCCGATAGGGAATCACGCCATGACTGGTGCGGCTCTTGATCTTCCATTGACCGTCCTCCCGGACGAACTGATCGACATAGCGACCGGCCAGGGTGGGGGAGGGCCGGCTGTCGGCGGAGGTCGTGAAGAACATATAGCGTGAGCGCGCGGTGGCGCTATCGCCATTGACGTCGACCACGACGGTCGTATCCAGATGAAAGTTCTGCTTGTTGATGAAGCCGGCTTCCGGCTTGCCGAGATTCTTCTCCATCATCGCCTGGATGGCGGCAGGTCCCGTGGCACTGCCGAATCCGCCGGTCCAGACTCCCTCCTTGGCGAAGAGCGATGCGTAGCCCGCGTAGTCCCGCGCATCGAGATACTCTCCGTAGCGGATGACGACCTCCCGGATCTGCTTTTCGTCCTCCAGCTGCTGCACGCGCTTCTCGAGCGCCGCACTGGATCCGGATGGGGTCACACAACCCGGCGGGACCAGCGCAAAGGCGAGGAGCACCGGCAGATATCGCGCGAAGTTCATGCTGCTTCTCCGTGGGTGGCCGCTGGATCGTACACGCTAGTCCTACTTAGGTGGAGCCGCGGCATGCAGCAGGCGCTGCTGGAACAGCCAGCGCCCGTTTAGCCGGACCAAGGTGTCGTCATAGGACACCAGAAAAATCAGTTTCCACCCGCCCGGGCTGTGTTCATCCGGAATCAGATAGGCCCCCATGCTATGCGCCGTGGCGTGGTCGCCGTCCACGCGGATCGAGGGGTTGAAGTACAAATGGAAATCGGGCCCGGGCAGGTGCGAAGGATTGGCGGTGATGGTTTGCTGCAGTTGCGACTGGATCGCGGCCCGGCCGCGCGTCGGGGTACCGCCGCCACCATAAACGGCGTCCTCGGTGAACAGGCGTCCGAAGGCGTCAAAGTCCCGCCGGTCCAGGGAGGCGCCATACTGCGCGAACAGCTCCTCGATGTCCTGGCGGGCTTCGAGCCGTTGCACCCGCAACGAGTCGGGACCGGGTGTGGCGGCCTGCGTGGAACGGGGCGGGAGTAGCGCCGCCACGCCGACGACCAGAACGGCTATCATGACCGAGTGGAATGCGGCGGCCTTTGCTTCTATCTGAGTCAATTTCGATCTCCACGAGAATCAAGTAACGGGCCTGTTTCGTGGCCACCCTGGAAACAAAGGATGAGGGGCGCATCCCATCGAGTCAAACGGGGAGCATAAAATTGAATCCGAGAAATTTTAGCCTGAGCGTCCTGGTATCGTCGATCGTCGGCATGGCTATGTCCTGCTGCTACGCGCAGTCACCCGCTTCAGCCGCAAAGTCGGATGCGGCAGGGCACGGCGCCTGCAACTATGCGTGCCTGATCGGCTTCACGAACCGCTACATGGATGCGCTGGTGCATAAGGATCCGTCCCGTATCCCGCTGGCGCCGGACGTCAGGTTCACCGAAAACGACGTCCAGATGCCGGTTGGCGAAGAAGGGATCTGGGGCACGATCAGTAGCGTCTCACCGAATGCCATGACCGTCGCGGACACCCGCACCGGCAATGCGGCGTGGTTCGGCACGGTCGAAGAGCATGGCGAGCCTGCCTACTATGCCATGCGGCTGCGGATCCGGGGCCGCATGATTAGCGAGGTCGAGACGGTGGTCGAGCGCAAGCCGGGACTGCCGGCGCCGTTCGGGGATCCCACGAAGCTGGTCCACGATCCGGCGTTTGCGCAAATCGAGCAGCCGCAGGAACGCAGGGAAAGAGAGCGTCTGCGCGACATCGCCAATGGCTATTTCAGCACCATCGCGCGCAATGACGGCGAGATTCTCACGGAATTTGACCCTGATTGCCAGCGTACCGAAAACGGCATCAGTACCACGAGCGGCACCTTTGGATCGGCCGCGCTCGCGCAGGGCTGCGAGGCCCAGTTCAAGCTGGGCTATTTCCACATCAACAAGCGTGTCCGGCAGCGGCACTATCCGCTCGTCGATACGGAGCGCGGCGTGGTCGTCGCGACCGGCTTCTTTGATCACGACAACGCCAAAGACACGTATTTGACGACCGACGGGAAGCTCCAAAAGACACTGCTCAAGTTCCCGAATTCGCTCTCACTGATGGAAGCGTTCAAGATCCGCAACGGCAAGATCTACCGCGTCGAGGCGATCTTCACATACGTTCCGTACTACATGCATTCTCCTTGGCCCAATCCTGAGGATGCGGACGAATAACATGAAAAGAGGTGCATGGGTTCTGATGTCGCTGTGCATCGGCGCCGTGTTCTCGAATGCGGCGACCGCCCAGTCCGATTCGCACGCTGCGTGCGACCGCGACTGCCTGGTCGGAATCGCCAACGACTATACCGCTGCGTTAGTAGGCCACACGCCGAATACTCTGGCCGTCGCACCCGGTGTGAAGTTCACGGAGAACCTGGTACCCCTAAAATTCGGCGAGCAGGGAGTGTGGAAGACGGTAACCGGGCGGCGCGATTTCAATATCTATGCCGCGGATGTCGACACCGGCAATGTGGTGTGGATCGGGATCGTCAGGGAAAACGACAAGCCAGTGATGATGGCGGCGCGGCTCAAGGTGGTCGGTCACCGCATCACGGAGTTGGAGACGCTGGTGGGCCGATCCGCACTGACGGGAGCCGATAAGGTTGAGGCGCCGCGGCCGGACTTCGCCGAAGGAGTGCCGGAGGCAGAGCGCCTGGATCGCCAGCGCCTCATCGCGATCGCCTATTCAAACTGGGATGCGATGGAGCAGGGGAACGGTCGCCTCGCTCCCTATGCGCAGGACTGTGAGCGGTATGACAATGGCGAACAGACCTCCAAGGGCAGTTCCCCGGCCGCGGGTGCCCCGGACAGCGGTGGCAGCCTCGATGACCGCAGCTGCTTCGGGCAGATGAATTCCGGCCGGTTCAACAATGGCAACAAGGTCTACCCGCGGCGCATATGGGCGGTGGATCGCGAGCATGGGCTTGTCGTTGGGCTGTTTACTCCCAACGTCCCGGGGAACGTGCGGGAGATCAAATTGCGCAGCGGCAAGATTCTGGCCGCGGATGCATCGGAACTGCTGCCGTTCACGATCCAGCAGGTCGAGATGTTCAAGATCGTGCGCGGGCAGATCAGCAAGGTGGAAGTCGTTCTGGGTCCCCGAGTGCCCTACGGCATGCGCAGTCCTTTTGACATGAAGACGCTGTGGGAGCCACGCCAGTGAGGATCCGTGGTGATTCGCACCTACTGGCGGCTTGCCTGCTGCTGGGTATGATTCATTGTGCCCCGAGCCTGGCGCAGTCCGCTGCCTCCCGCTTAGCTGCCCTGCAGGCCCGCGTCGTGGCGCTGGACCATGAAACCGCCTATGTCGAGGCCATTACCAAGATCCAGCGCCTGGGCAAGGCGTTTGGCTACTACACCGACAAGGGCTATTTCAGCGAGGCCGCCGACCTGTTTACCGATGACGCCACATTCCAGTGGGGCACGGATGGCATCTACAGCGGCAAGGCCCGGATCCGGGAGCTGCTGACGCGCCATGGCGGGGGAAGTCTGACGGAAGGGCCGGGGCTACCGTTCGGCCGACTCAATCTGCGCATGCAGTTGCAGCCCGTGGTGACCGTGGCGGCCGATGGACTGACCGCGCAAGCGCGGTGGCGGGAGTGGGGGCTGCTGGGCGAATACAAGAAGTCGGCGATGTGGGGTGATGCGATCGTTGAGGATGAATACCTGCAGCAAGGCGGAGTGTGGAAAATCGCCTCGCGGCACTACTACCTGAATTTCGAGGCGCCCTACCAAGGGGGTTGGGCCGCCCTGAAGCCGGTCAGCGGTGATTGGCGTTCGCCAGTCGCCGCGCAGTTTCCTCCAGACCAGCCCGCACCGTTTCAATACCAGTCGTTTCCGGCCGTGTTCGTACCCCCATATCACTACGCCAACGGCAATTTGCGCGCCATACAAAGCCGGCCGCCGTTCGATCCGCCCAAGCGCCCCGAGGACCGCCTGGGCAGGCTCGAAGCGCTCGCCGATGCGAAGGAACTGCAGGTGGGACGGGTTGAATCGGTCCGCGCGATCGAGAACCTCCAGGACATGTACGGCTACTACATTGACAAGGGGCAGTGGCGGCAGGCCGCCGCCTTGTTCAGCCGCGACGGTACGTACGAGTTCGGCCAGGGTGGCGTCTATATCGGCACGGCACACATCGAGCGCGCGCTGTCGCTGGTCGGACCCCAGGGACTGGTACCGGGGCAGCTCAACAACTATGTGATGGAGCAGCAGGTGATCCACGTATCACCTGATAACCGCACGGCGAAGGCCCGCTGGCGCAGTGACGTGGAGCTGACGCGCGACGGCAAAGGCCGCTGGGGAGGCGGGGTTTACGAGAACGAGTACCTCAATGATCACGGCACTTGGAAGCTCAGCAAGCTGCACTACTACGTCACCTTCTGGGGGGACTACGACCAGGGCTGGGTGGTCAAGCCCTTCCCCATGGATCCGCCCAGTACCGTCGTCCTGCCGGACCGGCCACCAACCGTGGTGTACCAGTCGTTCCCCAAGCTACAGGTGGTGCCGTTTGATTACGTGCATCCGGTGACGGGCAAGCCCCTCGTGGAGGAGAAGTAATGAACACTCGCCTCCTATTTCTATGCCTGGTCGCGCTCCTGGCGGGTCCGCTGAGGGCAGCTGCCGATCAGCCGCCTGCCGACGCGGCCCTGCAGACCGTCGAGCAGCAGTTGAATGGCATCGGCAACCGCCTTACGCGCCTTCAGGATTTGACCGATATCGAGATCGTGCAGCACGCCTACGGCTACTTCGTAGACAAGGCTCAGTGGCACTCATTGTCAGACCTGTTCGCCGCAGATGCCACGCTGGAGATCGGGGGTAAGGGCGTGTTCCTCGGACATGACCGGGTCTTCGAGTACATGCAGACCGGCATGGGCCCCATCGGGCCGCACGACGGCTCATTGATCGACCACCAGCAATTCCAGTGTCTGCCTAGCGTCGACCTTGACGGTGTAACGGGCCACATCCGCTGCATCGCCTTCGTCATGAGTTCCGGCGGCTGGGGCCACGTCTACTACGAAAACGTGTACACGAAGGAAAACGGGGTCTGGAAGTTCAAGAAGCTACACGGCCCGTTCAACATGTACGCGGGTTACAAGGTGGGTTGGTTGGACAATACTATGGTCAACACCTTTCCGGAAAAATTCCCGCCCTGGCCGGATCTGCCGCCGACCGTGATGTATCTGACTTATCCCAACTACTACGCCGAGCCGTTCCACTATCCCAATCCGGTGACGGCAAAGATGGCTCCGCCCCCCAGCCCGCGGGCAGGCGGGTTGGCGTTCGGCGCCAGCGGTGCACGATGATAGAGGCAGCTTAGTAGGCCGGTAGCGGCAGTGGCGAGCTGGGGGCGTTTTTCGTTAGCCATATTTTGCTGCGGGTACTGGCGGGGGTACGGCCTGAATGACCGAACTGTACGCGAGAGCTGTCAAGTGCTTACCGAACGCACTGGATTCCCTTCCACTCCAAATCATCACTCAACTTGTCGCTGCTGATGCACTGGACTAAACTTAGTCCACAAGCGGAGAACTCTCCGGAGCGAGCCATGACCAAATCCGTCAATATCCATGAAGCCAAGACCCACCTTTCGCGCCTTGTGGAACAGGTGGCGGCCGGTAGGGAGTTCGTCATTGCCAAGGCCGGCAAACCCCTTGCGCGGCTCGTGCCCCTGGCGCTGCCTGTGCGAACCAAGAAGTTGGGCCTGCTTAAGGGAAAGTTCAAAGTGCCCGACAATTTCAATGTGCCGTTGGATGACGCTGGCACTGTTCGAGCGTGAGTAGCCATGCGTTTGCTCCTCGATACGCACCTGCTGCTTTGGGCCTTGAGCGAGCCCAAACGCATCGGTCGCGAAGGGCTGGCTCTGATTGGCAAGGCCGACGTCTACGTCAGCGCCGCGTCCATCTGGGAAATCTGCATCAAATCTGCCCAAGGTAAATTGAAAATCAACCCCGTAGCAGTCCTACGGGCTGTCGAGCCCACCGGATTCTCGATGTTGTCCATCACGGGCGACCACGCCGCCCGCGTTTACGATCTTGGCCAGCACCACAACGATCCTTTCGATCGCCTGCTCGTGGCCCAGGCGCAAGTGGAATCGATGACTTTGCTCACCGACGATGATGCTTTGACCGAGTACGGCAGTGCTGTTCACGTGATATGAGTGAGGCAGCAGAGCGGTGTGCTTCCGGAAACGCACTCTGCATCAACAGCAGCGGCGATAGTCTTGCTCTCACAGCTGTCAGCCGGCACCAGCTACCGGTACGACTGAGCGTGCGAGCGCCGCGAGAATCCCCTGAAGGATTCGAGTGGGAGTTGGCGGACAACCCGGGATCGCGACATCGACGGGGATGACGTTCGAGACCCGCCCGCAACTGGCGTAGTTCTCACCGAAAATACCGCCCGTGCAGCCGCAGTCTCCCAGGGCGACTACGAGCTTGGGATCAGGCGTCGCCTCGTAGGTTAGGCGTAGTGCAATCTCCATATTTTTCGAGACCGGGCCGGTGACCAGCAGCAGGTCCGCGTGCCGGGGGCTTGCCACGAACTTGATACCCAGGCCCTCGAGGTTATAGAGCGGGTTGTTGAGAGCGTGGATCTCGAGCTCGCAGCCATTGCACGAGCCTGCATCAATGTGGCGGATGCACAGCGCACGGCCGAGCACGGCACGTATCTGGTCCTGCAACGCGTCGCGAAGCCGCAAGCTCTCGTCTGCCACTGGTGGTGGCTCGGAGACGATCCCGATCGATGCAATCTGGCGCAGTGTTTTTAGCATGACAGTAAATTAGACATTCCCTGCTCCTACAGATCGTGTCCGCTGTAGGAGAGGTTGAATGACTTGTTGATGAGCGGGAAATCGGGGACGATGTTGCCAAGGATGGCGTGCTCGAGCACCGGCCAATTCTGCCAGGAGGGATCGTGCGGATGACAGCGCCGGAGGCTTCCGTTGGGACCGGCCTCGAGCGCGATACATACCGGCCCACGCCAGCCCTCGATCAGGCCTGCGCCGACCGCGCCATCGGCAGGCGCACGCAGCGTTGTGCCATGTGGCCCTTCTGGCAAGGTCTCAAGAAGGTGCTGGATGAGACGACAGGATTCCTGCAATTCATCGAAACGTACCGCCACACGCGCGGCCACATCGCCTTCGCTGCGCACAATTTTCGTCACAGGGAACTGTGTATACGGCTCGCACGGCAGATCGCAGCGAAGATCGAAGGCCTGGGCACTCGCGCGACCCGCGAGTCCGGTAAGCCCAAGGCGCGTGGCAAGCTCGGGGACGACAATACCGGCGCCTGAAAATCGATCGCGGACGCCCTCATGTTCCTCATAGATCGTGCGTAGCGTCTGAACTTCGTCCGCAATGTCACGCAGGCACCTTGAAAGTGGCGGGATGCACGTTCGAGTGAGGTCGAGTCGCGTGCCGCCGGGTACGACGGCGTCCATCAGATAACGCTCTCCCAACGCCTGCTGGTTGGCCCTCAGAAGCTGTTCCTTTAACCGCGAGAACTGCGTAAGTCCAAAGGCGAATCCGGCATCGTTGCCCAGCGCGCCCAAATCACCCAGGTGATTGGCCACGCGTTCGAGCTCAAGATACAGAGCACGTAACCAAGCGGCGCGCTGCGAAATTTCGATGTCCGCGATACCTTCGAGCGCCTGGCAGTACGCCCAGGAAAACGCCACGGCGGAATCCCCTGAGACGCGCGCGGCAAGCCGATGCCCTTCGAGAATCGGCATTTGCGTGAAGCGCAGCTCGATACCCTTGTGCACGTACCCCAAGCGCTCCTCGAGCCGCAGCACCTTCTCGCCGACCACCGAGAAGCGAAAGTGCCCGGGCTCGATGGTGCCGGCGTGCACCGGCCCAACGGCGATTTCATGTACGCCATCGCCCTCTACGCGCACGAAGGCATAGGCATCGATGGCCGGCTCAGTGGCGGTCGCCAATGCCGGTGGATCCGTCAATGGCCGGTAGGCTGCAGGCCATGCCGCGTGGCGCAGCCATGGCCGGGTATCTGGATCAGTCGAACGGATACCTGACAGGTCTGCCACCGCGCGCTGCAGGCGCGCGGCGACCGGAAACAGATCCTCGATTCCCGAATACCCTGCATCAGGGTTTGGGAGCGGCACTGTCACAACGAGTCCCCCGCCATCCCCCACAAAGGCGGCACGCAGGGCCACCCCCTTGCGAAGGTCGTTGCTCGCCCACAATGTCACGAGTCTGGCGGCGCCAGCGGCCGCATCCCGCGCGACCTGCCGCCACTCCTCAAGGGACACGCCGAGTGTGCGCAGGCCCGGGGCACCGGGTAGTGCCATGCTGCGCGCGTACCAGGCTCGCAGCGGCATTTCAGCCGCCTCCAATCAGGCGTGCTGCCGCGCGGTACCAGTCCGCGAGGTAGGGCGGTACGTAGACACCCAGCACGAGCACGATGCCCAGGTGGGCGAACACCGGCAAGAGTGCCGGCGGGTGCGGGAGGCGCTTTGCGCTGGTCTCACCAAACACCATGGGTTGCACACGTCCAAAGATGGCCGCGAAGGCGACGGCAAGTGCCGTGAGCAGGATCGGCGTTGCCCAGGGTTGTTCCCGCATGGCGGTGGTGAGGATCAGGAACTCGCTGGCGAAGACGCCAAAGGGAGGCATGCCGAGGATCGCGAGCGACCCCATCATGAGGCCCCAGCCAACGGTGGGACTGAGTGTGATGAGTCCCCGGATGTTCTCCATGAGCTGTGAGCCGGCCTTTTGCGCAGCATGTCCGACCGCAAAGAAAATCGCTGATTTCGTGAGCGAGTGCACGGTCATGTGCAGGAGTGCGGCGAAGTTGGCGACCGGCCCGCCCATGCCGAAGGCGAAGGTGATGATTCCCATGTGCTCAATCGATGAATAAGCGAACAGCCGCTTGATATCGCGCTGGCGCCAGAGCAAGAACGCCGCCAACACCACCGAGAGCAGCCCAAAGCCCATGAGCATCTGCGAGGGAAGCGATGAATGCAGGGAGCCTTCGACGAGCACCTTGCAGCGCACAACCGCGTAGATGGCGACATTGAGCAGAAGCCCGGACAGGACCGCCGAGATCGGCGTCGGACCTTCAGCATGAGCATCCGGCAGCCAATTGTGCAGCGGCGCGAGCCCAACCTTGGTGCCGTAGCCGACAAGGAGGAAGACGAACGCGAGCCCGAGTACGGTGGGCTCAAGATGGCCTTTCACCGCGTTCAAGTGCGTCCACAGCAGCGCCGTGACCCCCTCCGCGCCCAGCACTCGCTCAGCCGCGAAGTACAGGAGTATCGTACCGAAAAGCGCCTGCGCGATACCCACGCCACACAGGATGAAGTACTTCCATCCAGCCTCAAGGCTCGCCGGCGTCCGGTACAGCGTTACCAGTAGTACCGTGGAAAGGGTTGCCGCCTCCATCGCCACCCACAACAACCCCATGTTGTTGGTCGTAAGCGCGATCAGCATCGTCGTCATGAACAGCTGATACATGCTGTGGTAGAGGCGCAGCCGCGGCGCACTGAGCCGCCCGTGATCCATTTCCACACGCATGTAGGGTCGCGAGAAAAGCGAGGTGGTCAGGCCGACGAAGGCGGTGAGGGTGACGAGGAAGACGTTGAACGGATCGATAAAGAACTGTTCGCGCGCCACGACAAGTGGACCTTCGCTCACCACATGCGCGGTGAGGGCGCAAGCGGCAAGAAAGGTGATGAGGCTGATCGAAACGTTCAGCTCAGGGGCCCAGCGCCGCGCTCCGAAGAGCCCGAGGAGCATGGCGCCGCCCAAAGGCGCACCGAGCAGTACCAGAAACTCCATCTAGCGATGCTCCTGCCGCGAACCCGTCGGATCAACGGACTCGCTGTTGTGAACCGAGACCCCGGCCTGGTGGAGCGGGTGACTCTCCTTGAGGGATTCGAGATGATGCAGGTCGAGGCTGTCGAATTGCTCACGGATCTGAAAAAAGAACACGCCCAGGACCAGCACGGCCACCAGCACATCGAGCGCCACGCCGAATTCAACGATCATTGGCATCCCATAGGTGGCGCTCATAGCCCCGAAGAACAGGCCGTTCTCCATCGACAGAAAACCGACAACCTGCGACATCGCCTTGCGTCGCGTAATCATCGTGACAAAGGAGAGCAGGATCACCGCGACGGCGATCCCAATTGAACTTCGAGTGGCCGTGTTCGCGAGCGCGGAAATCGGCTGAGCGAGCCCAAAGGCAAACACCACAACGAGCAGTCCGACGAGCATGGTGCCTGAAATATTGAGCAGCGGCTCGGTATCCCAGTAGACCTGCAGGCGGCGGATCAGCCGGTGCAGGAGCCACGGCAGCAGGATGACCTTGAGTGCAAGGGTCAGTGCGGCCGACAGATACAGATGGTGCTCGCCGGTGCGCCAGGCGAGCAGAATGGTCGCCACGAACAGCACCGAGCCTTGTATGGCCAGCAGATTGACCAGTGTGACAATCCGGCGCTGGGCCAGCATCGCAAAGGACAGCAGCAGCAGCAGTGCGGCGCAGAAGTTCAGTAACTGGAGGTCGAGTGAGTTTCCGGTCACAGCCTACGCTCCGAGCAGCAAATGAACGAGGAGCCCCAACACGGCAAGGAGAAATGCGATGGCGAGGAATTCTGGAACGCGGAACACCCGCAGCTTCGCCGAGGTGGTTTCGATGAAGGCGAGCCCCGCCCCGGTTACCGCGAGTTTCGCAGCGAGCAGAGGAATCGCGGAGAGGAGCGCGATGGGACTGTCGGCGCCGGTCGAGATACCCCACGGAGCGAACAGTGCGAAGCCGATACATGCGTAGTTGAACAGCTTCAGAGCCGCCGCCCACTCCATCAGCGCGAGGTGGCGTGCCGAGTACTCCAGCAGCGTCGCCTCGTGAATCATCGTGAGCTCCAGGTGCGTTGCGGGATTGTCGACCGGGATGCGTGCGTTCTCGGCCAACAGCACCAGGATGAAGGCGACGGCGGTGAAGGCCAGACTTGGATACAGTCCGAGCGATCGTGTGGCGAGATTTTCCGCGATAGCGGGCAGCGCCGTGGTTGCGGAGATCATCGAGGCCACGAAGATGACCATCAACAAGGCGGGCTCGGCCAGAAAGCCGACCATCATCTCGCGGCGCGCGCCCAGGGTGCCGAACGCGGTGCCAATGTCCATCGCGGCGAGCGCCAGAAAGACTCGCGCGGTGGCCAACAGCCCCACGAGGGCGATGGCATCGGCCGCAATCGTAAAGGGAAGACGCGTACCCATTGACGGAATAATGCCGGCCGCGACCACCATCGCGCCAAAAACGACGTACGGCGCCACGCGAAAAAGCTGGGATGCGTTCTCGGCGATTACCGCATCCTTGTGAAAGAGTTTGCGAATACCACGGTAGGGGAGCCAGATACTTGCTGCACGTCTGTTTTGCAACCACGCGCGACACTGGTTGACCCAGCCCACAAAGAGCGGCGCGGCTGCGAGCGCGAAGATCAATTCGAGCAGCTGGGTCAGAATTTCGATCGGCTTCATAGCATGAGCGCCAAAAGACCGACAAGCGTCAGGAAGCTGTATAGGAGATACGCCGCGATGCGTCCCTGCTGCACCCACGCGAAAGTGTCCGCCACGCGTTGGACCAGCGTCCCGAGCGGCAGATACAGGTCCTGCCAGATGCGGTCCCCGACGCTCACCCGATAGCGCGGTGCGCGGTCAAAGGCAGTGGGCAACTCGCGCTTCATGACGAAGAAGGTCCCGAAAATGTTGCGAATCGGCTGCCCGAAGCCTTCAGCCGTGTCCTGCATACGCGCCGTCAAGCCCCCGAAACCGCAATCCCAGGTGGCCGCACGCCGCACGCGGTGATGATACAAGCGCCGCACGCCCAGCACGGTGAGTACGACGACAGCTGTTAGCGCAGTGAGAAACACAGGTGCGGAATAGGAGGCACGGCCCGGCAATGGCACGAGCAGCCACCACGGAGCGGTCGTGCTCGGCAGCGTGGCACCACTTAATAGTGCTACCACGGTGCGCAAGCCGCGGATGACGTAGGTTGGCAGCAGGCCCAGCGCGATGCAGCCGGCAGCGAGCCAGAGAAGGCCGATGCGCTCGAGTACGCCTGCGTCGTGCGCACGGGCCAATCCAGGCTCGCGGGGCTGACCGAGAAAGATCACTCCGAAGAACTTGACCATGACATAGGCGGCGAGGGCCGCAGACAGGGCGATGAGCGCAGCCCCGAGGGGCAGCAGCATGTTGATGAAGGTCTCGGGCACCTCATGCGCGAACAGGAATGCCTGCAGCAGGAGCCACTCGGAGACGAAGCCATTGAGGGGTGGCAGACCAGCCATGGCCAAAGCGCCAACCAGGGTGAGCCAGGCGACCCACGGCATTTTATGGATCAGGCCGCCCAGACGCCCGAGATTTCGCTCACCGGTTGAGTGCAGCACGGCGCCCGTGCCGAGAAATAGCAGGCTCTTCATAAATGCATGATTGAGGCTGTGGTACAGCGCGGCGATCAGTGCCAGTGCGCTGAGCGAAGTCATACCGACGCCGTGGAACACAACGGCAAGACCAATGCCGGTGCAGATGACCCCGAGGTTCTCGATCGACGACCACGCGAGCAGCCGTTTCATGTCGGTTTGGGCGGCTGCAAACACCACGCCGTATAGAGCACTGAAGAGGCCCAGGCCCAGTAGCACGAGGCCCCACCACCATTCGGGTCTTCCCAACAGGTCAAAGGTGACCCGCAGTAGGCCGTAGATGGCTGTCTTCAGCATGACCGCGCTCATGAGCGCCGAGACGGGCGAGGGCGCCGCGGGGTGCGCCTCGGGAAGCCACACGTGCAGGGGAACGAGACCCGCCTTGGCGCCAAAGCCAAACACGGCCAGTAGGAAGGCAACTGCGGCCCAGCGCGGAGCGAGATGGGCGCTGCGCATCGCATCGAAAGTGAACTGCCAGCTTCCCCCCTGCATCACCCCGAAGCAGAGCAGAATGGCGATCGCTCCCACATGCGCAATCAACAGGTACAGAAAGCCTGCGCGGCGGATCTCGGGAATGCCGTGCTGCGTGGTCACTAGGAAGTAGGACGACAGCGCCATCGTCTCCCACGCGACCATGAACGCGTATGCGTCGTCCGCAAGCAGCACGAATCCCATGCTGGCGAGGAACAGGTGGTACTGCAGGCACAGCAGACCGGCGTCAGTCCCCTCGCCACGCCGAAAGTAGCCCGCCGCGAAGATGGAGACGCCGGCCGAGGTGGCGCCGAGCAGAAGCAGAAAGAGGCTCGTGAGCGCGTCGAGCCGCACATGCATGGGCAGATCGGGCAATCCGATCGGCAGGATGGCCCGCTCCGGCGGCGCTCCGAGGCTTGCCGCAGCTACCACTGCCAAGGCCACGCCACAGAGGGCGCCCAGCGGAAAGAGGGTTCGCCCGACAAAGAGCAGGCTCCGCGGTCGCAACAGGCCTGCAAGGCCGATGAGTGCCCATAGAGCAACGAGAGCCAGACAGGCACTCAATCCCGAATTGGTCACCGACATCGCAGAGGATGCTACTCCCATACGTGTTCGATTATAATGGCATTTGACGCATCCCGTCATAGCATTAAAAGGACGGCCGTGACTCCAGAAGACCGCACTGCACGACTGACGATTCTCATCGATCCGCGAAAGAAGGCGTCCTTCGAACGCCTCTGTGTCGAGGAGGACGCAACGCCCTCGCAGGTCGTGCGACGGCTCATACGGCGCTACATCGAGGAGCGCACGGGGCGGCCGTGGACGCCCCGGGGTGAGAAACCGGCGCAGCGAATTGCTACAGGCACCACACGACGCGCTGGCCGGCCGTGAGACGGGATGCGATGCAAAGAACAGTGCTTAAGCGCTTGCAGGTCTGGATGAGGAGACAGACGGCGAGCAGGTCCATGAGCTGCGGCGGGTAGCACCTCGGATTTGGACGTTTGTTCTCAGTGATCACCCCTCCGAGCGGGCACAGAGCGGTGCGTCCCGCCACGACCTAGATGTGGAGTCTCAACAGGTTGTTTCTGTTGAGACTCCACACCTGGGACGACAACACTGATCCACTTGATTGCGGACACGCTTCCTCCTCGGTGCCATGTTTTTGTCTTCGCGGCACTCGGGGTAGCACTGGCCGCCGACGCTACTGCGCGTTATTCCCGCGGATGCGCTTGGGCATACAGCGGTGCGAAGAAACTGCGTCGGACTGCGATGGCCTCTGCCGCGAACCCGGCCTCGTCGCGTGAGGCGCTGATCACGGCGGCCTGCCCCAAAAATTTAACCGACGGGAGCGGCGCGGCACCTACGATCACGAGGCAACGGGGGTGGGCCCATTCCGACGTGATTTTGTTAGCACTGCATACAGGCTGCTGCCAATGATTTATTACGGAGAATTGTGATTGGCATCTTGCGGCACGCGCACGCCTGGGTGTAGCAATAACAGTCATCAGGGCAATTCGCGGGGTGCGGCATGGGTACGGCGGACCATGGTGGAGCGGGCGAAAAGGTGACTCCCGTCAACAACCTTGTGGAGTTCTTCCGGGATGGATTCACTAAGGCGCTGGCACACCAGCATGTATCGCTCGACGAACACACCTCACATTATGTAGTCAGTTTGCTGGCTCTTTATTCACGCACCGAGGTCTCACACCAGGACATGCGTCCCGGCCAGCGCTGGGTGAGTCTGTCCGGGCTGCTCGCGCAGGCCAGCGCGGCGGCCTCATCCGCCGAACGCGAGGCGCTTCTGCAACGCCTCGGGGACGTGTCGCTGTTCGTTGCGGGGTTCTTCGCGCACGGCTTCGAGCCGCGCCTGGTGGACGTGGACTATCATATCGCCATGGGCGGACGTGCGTACGGCACGCTGGCCGCTGCCCAAATCAGCCGTCCGCGCCGCACGCTGTGCGGCGTATTTGGTGAGTTGGCGCGCAAGTTCCAGGGCGTGGTCGATGCGATCGGCGAGATCAGTGATACGGCCCGTGTGTGGGGGCCGAATGACGTGCTGCGCCTCTATGAATTGTGGTTGAAGACCGGCAGCTATCGAGCGCAGGGCTTGCTGCGCCGGTTGGGAGTGCTGCCGGTGTCGGCGTCACTGCAGATGAACTGAGGCATTCATGCTCCGTTCATTGCAGCGCTTGCTTGAAACCATCTACGATGCGCCTAGCGGCCATGACGTGCGTGATTTCCTCGTTACAGATCGTCGCCATCTCCCGGCCGAGCGCCGCGAGGACGCGGGGGAGGAGGAACTGGTGCTCGTGGAGCAGCGGCACTGCGCCTACCTGATGCTTTACATCGACTCGGCGGTACTCGCGCGCCTGCGCGAGCACGATCCACGACGCGCGCTGGACGCCGGCAACATTGCCGATTTCTGGACTGCGCTGGAAGGTGTCAGCCATTTTTCCTGCCTGATGTGGAACGCACGGCATACCCGTGGCATCTCGTTACTCGACCTGGAGTTGCAAGCCGAGGTAGACAAGTACATCACCTCATTTTGGCTGCTGCGCACCCAAGACCCGACGCATAGGCCGCGCGAACTGCACCATACGCTCTTCGTGCGCACGCACGTTAATCAGGACTTGCCGCCGGCACGCCAGCATATCTATGCGAGGGCCACGCGCTATGCCGCGCAGTTCTGCAGCGCGCTTCAGTCTTCGCTTTTGTCGCGCCGGCCGGCCCAGCAGCGCGCGGCCGTCGCCGCGCTACGGCGTTTCTACCGCCTGACCAGCACGGGGAAACTCCGGTACATTGAGGCCCTCGGAGCTTGCGGGTAGGTGTCCTCATTGTTTTGGTCAGCGACCAAGGACATTTCGGAGCATTGATAATTCAGCGCTGGAAGACGCCTTCTGAGTCAGGTGTGGAAAAGCGGGCAAGGCACGGGTCATTTAGACGATGTGCGCAGTTGCAACCTCGGCGGCACGCGCCGCACCGCGTTTCCTCTCGGGAGCGTCAATTGTCCATGTCACCGTTCGGGTATGAATGACACCAGAGCGGGCGCGACCTCGCAAATGGGGAACCCGCCAGAAGATTTCACTGCCTCGTCGAACAAGGTGGCCGCGCACGTGGTGAAGTCGGGCAGCACGACGGCTGATGCCGGACGAGCTGTCATTGGACGGCCGGTACTCGGGCAATAACGGCGAAAAGACCTCGATCTGGTCAAGTAGTCGCGCTTTCCCTGATTTCGACCGCGCCCGATTGAGCCGCTCGAGCATAAGCGGTCGACGTGGCAAATTTGGGCGTGTCGAAAGAAGTAGGAAAAACGCCAACACCACGGGAATGTCGATTGCAATGCCGCCGAGTGCGTGATGCGAGACCGCGGCAGTTTGCATTGCTGTCAGCCGTCCCCCATCGTAA
This sequence comes from Steroidobacteraceae bacterium, assembly GCA_049792815.1. Lineage (GTDB taxonomy): Bacteria > Pseudomonadota > Gammaproteobacteria > Steroidobacterales > Steroidobacteraceae > DAIDKA01. The sequence goes on from JBARBG010000109.1 coordinate 19,580, forward strand.
TAGTCCTGCCACGAGCGCTCAAACTGAAATCGAAAGCAGCGCCGCAGGATATCTGCCTTCCCGACGGCATTGTCCGATACGCCAAATGAAGGGCGATCCTGCTGGTCGAAGGCGACCGGATCACCTTCTTGTGCATCAAAATCGAAATAGGCCTCCATGCTGCTCGCGCGTACCTCGAATTCGGAGTCGCCACCGGTCCAGAAAGTTCTCATCAGGCCCCGGCGCCCTTCGTGATTGGACTGAATGAAAATGCCCCGGCGGCCTGAGGAGACCGGGTCCGAGGCATTCCTGAAGCCGTAAAGTGCAAGTTCATTGCGCCAGGGGGCTTCGGTCCACTCGATCCATACGCGCTGTGCGGGCACGTGCAAGAGGTCTGTACAGGCGAGGGTGCGCGCTCCTTTCGAATAGGCGAGGGCCGTGCAGAGCCGCGTCAACTCATCGCTCAAGACATACCGCGTCGGACATTTCTCAATATCCTTTGCGAATGCGGCCGCGTCGTTTAGGTGTGTGAGCGAGCCATCCTTCGTGTTCTGGACGACGAGCGGAGTGAGACATTGCGCAATACGGTCAGCCAATCTCATTCATCGAAATTAGCCGATCCGCAAAGAAGCGAACCGACTTTGGGATGAATCCGGCTGGCATCGTGATTAACCCCCCTTTTCCTGAGATCGAATCCCGTGTTTCTTAAGACACAGTGCCTCGGTAGCGCTTCGACAACGCGGGCAGCGGAATGATTCGCAAAATCGAGTCGCGGTAGGCCGCGCTCGAATGCAGGCAGACCCCGGAGTTCAGCGTTAAGGCAAACGTTCCATGGCGTGCCACTTCGGCATATGCAATCGCAGTCGAATTGACCAGAAGTGACCGCTCGATGCGCATAAACCCAAACTCCGCAAGCTGCAGCGCGAGACGTTTGATCGAATCGCGGCTGAGATATTCCTCCTTGCCGGTGCGCAGGGTTACGTAGTTGCCGTCCGCCTCGATGTAGTCGATTGATCTCGGATCGAGCGGATACAGTCGCCGCAGCCGCTCACCCACCAAAAACCGCGGTGGATTCTGGAAGGCGCGACCCGGCTCAAGTGAACTCGCGATAGATCGACCGAACCCGGATACCGCGCTGTTGAGTCTATGCTGGGCGCGTGTCATTGCCCGGTCGAACCGGTCTGCGGCGACCGGCATCACGAGGTAGTCAAATGCGCCTTCGTCAAAGGCTCTGGTTGCGTGACCGGCGAAGTTCGACGCCATGATGCCTAAAGGACGCGTGTCGGCCGCCACGGCCCGCAGCAGGTCGAAGCCGGACATATCCGGTAGGTCCACGCCCAGAAGCACAATGTCCGGGTTAAGGGGGCCCGCAGCATCAATAGCCGCGGTGCCGCAGGCCGCTTCACCGACCACCTGAACATCGTCCCGGCGCTGACAGAGCCGAATCAGGCTACTGCGCGTATCGGCCTGATCGTCAACTATCAATACTTTCACATGTGCTGCCAGGCGCGGTTAGCAATTGAGCACCATGCTCGATGCCAACCATTGATTGACGCGCTGGGATATCAAGGCGCTAGCCCTGGCTGGTGCTCACTGCAGATGCATAGCTCGACTGCGCACCGAAGTAGCACTCGATGGCCGCCAGTTTGTCATCCTTCAGTCGCAAATACTCCACGTTGCGGAAGGTCTTGGCATTCGTGGTGTGACAGATGTACATGACGAATGCCTCGTTGCCGCTTCCGAATACGCGCTGCAAATCGAACCGCTTGATGAACGCCTTCTGCGTCTCCCAGCACTGCGATTTGAAGGCACTCTTACTGATGTGGTCGTCACCGGCTGCGCTCGAAAATGTGAAGTCATCCGTCAGCAGGGCGTCGATCGGGCGCCAGTCCTTCTTCTCCCATGCTGCATACCAGCTGCGAATAACCTCGGCGCTCTTCGGATCCAGTCCTGTTGCCGCGTGCGCACTCGCAAATGTCGGGATGCCCGCAGCGGCAGCCAGTGCGCACGGGCCGGCCTTCAGCACCGTCCGTCGCGACTGCGTTTTGGTTTCCATGACGCATTGCTCCTTAAGCAGAGGGCGAAATTGTACGGCGGAGACTCAAGGTCGTGAATGGTCTTGCGATATTGCGGACCAGGAGCGCGACAAAGTGGTTAAAGCGCGCGCCGGAATGCCGCAGTTCGACCGCCGACATTCTCAGACCGCTATCAGATGTTCGCGCCGACCAGTCGTTCAACGGCCGTGCGGTAGTGTCTGGTCAGTTTAAGTTCCGTGCCGTCATGAAGGACAACGGTATATTCGCCTTTGTCCTGCGGACGAAGTTCTTTGACTCGTTCGGCATTCACTAAAGTGGAGCGGTGAATTCTCACAAATCCGGAAAGTGCCAGCCGAAGTTCCACGGCGGCGATGGTCTCGCGCATCAACCAGCTCTTGCCCCCCGAATTCACCGATACATAGTCCCGGTCCGCCTCAATCCAGTCGATGTCGGCCACTCGAATAACAATTATCCGCCCGTCGACCTTGATCGGGAGGCGATCCGCGGCCACCTGCCGAGCGCGCTGATTCATTGCGTTGTCCGTGGCGTGCGACATCGCCCATCGGACACGCGCCAATGCAGCATCGAACCGCTCTTCGTTCACGGGCTTGAGGAGGTAGTCCAGCGCATGCACTTCGAAGGCCTTGAGGGCGAATTCGTCGTAAGCAGTGACGAATACAACATGCGGCCGTTGGGCATTTGCGATGGCACTGATGACATCGAACCCGGTCCTTCCCGGCATCTGGACATCCAGAAATACCAGGTCCGGCCGATGCCGGTGAATCGCGTCCACGGTCTCGCGCCCATTGCGACACTCGCAGATGAGTTCCACATCCTCGCAGCGCTGCGAAAGTGCCCGTAGACCGCGTCGCGCGAGCTCCTCGTCATCCGCTATTACCGTGCGAATTGTCACGCGCGTGCGGCCTCTATTGCAATATCAGAAGGTTGAATGACGGGCGTTAGTCTAAAGGGGAGTCGGATGACGACCGCGCAGCCCGTGCCATCAGCTCTGCTGCCTATCTTCAGGGCTGCCGCGCTACCATATAAGGCGTTCAGTCGCTCGGAGGAGTTTTGCAGACCCGTGCCGAAGGCACAGAACGTGCCTGCCTTGAGTCCGGGGCCATCGTCCTCCACCGACACAACCAGAACATCGAGCTCCTTGCGAACCGACACCCACAAGGAGCCGCCGGCCTCGCGCGGCAGCACGCTGTAGCGTACGGCATTCTCAACGAGTGGCTGAAGAATGAGGGTCGGAATGAGCGCGCCGAGCGCCTCCTTCTCGGCCGCGACCACCGCGTGCAGACGACCACCAAACCGGTAACGCTGAATGCGCAAGTACTGCTCAATGAGCTCGATCTCCTCAGCAACGCGAAGCTCAGGAGTTTCCAATCTTTCCAGGGTTGACCGCAGAAAGGTGCTCAGGGCGTCGATCATAGCCGGTGCGGTTTCGTAGTCTCGTTCCCGGACCAGAGTCGCAATGCCATTGAGCGCGTTGAACAGAAAATGCGGGTTCAAGTTCGACTGCAGAGCACGCAGACGAGCCGTGTCTGCCAATTTGAGCGCATTGACGACATTAGCGCGCTCGGATTCCAGCTCAAGGATTGCGTTGATACCGTAATAAAGCGCCGCCCAAGTAAACAGAATGATGGAATAAAAGGGCCACAAGTATTGGGTAAGAAGCAGTGGTTCGCGCATTGCCATTGCCGCGTACTTGGCAAATATCGGCTGCCATGAATCTACCTGCAGCACCAGGGGCAGTAGCGTGCGTAGGGAGAGTTCCTCGATGAAAAACCACACAGGCGCGCTTAGCACGCTTACGATCAGCGCCGTCGCAGCAATTACCAGGTATGAGTGATGAAGCCGTCGTGGTCGTCGGTAGACGTGACGTATGGCGAGGGTGACAAGGCATCCGCAAAGTGCCCAGTTCAAGGTATCGAGGAGGGCCGGCCAGAGGCCATACCTTGACTCTGCTGCAATCGAGCAAACCGTGAATAGGGCGGCCCATCCAGACCCTTGGAGCACGTAAAATAGGCCAGCCTTGGAGATCTCTCGACCCGAAGCCAGGGTAACGGATGGCGGATTCTTGGCGGGCAGCTCAGCTAAGCCGAGCGTCTGCGTGTCGTAAAAGTCGCTTCGGTCTGTCATCGGAATAGTGTACCGCGGCGCGTACGGGGTACGCTCCTCGAGTCTCGGAGTCGGTCCGCTTCGTCGCGCATTTGGTCCCGTTCGTCGCCCAATGTTGACCGGACCTCGATGCCGATAAGTCAACTCGATTGAATTGCCGGTGGCTGGATTGCGAAATGCAATGTCGGCGCAGGCGGTCCATCCACATTTCATCCAGTTGCCAGCCGTCTTCATCACGCTGCCAGCGGCGTTCATCCCATTCTCATTCTCAATGATTGGCGGGCGTCTATCGTGTACCGCATCTGAGCGGCGTTCGTTTGTATCGTTTGTCGCGACAATACAACGGGGAAGTCTCGCACTTGCAAACACGCTGCCGCCCATAACTCAATTCGAGGGAGACAAGAATGAGGACGCGGAAATTAGTTGGTATCACGTCGCTCGTGAAGCGCTGCACGATTCCCCTCCTGGCGTTTCTGTGCATGACCGCCATGCAGATGCCCTCCATGGCCCAGCAGGCTCCGGCCAGCGCCGACGACAACGCGCCGATCCAGGAAGTCATCGTCACCGGCACCATGATCAAACGGCCCAGCGCCGAAACCGCGGAGGCCATCACGGTCCTAAAGGCCGACTCTTTGAAGGATCAGGGCATCGCAAATATCGAGCAGGCGCTGGGGACGCTGACGTCCATGACTCCGGTGGTCAACATTGCTACCTCCGTCGGTACGTTTTCTGGAGGCGGTAGTTACGCCAATCTGCGCAACCTGGGGGACGGCCGCACCCTCGTGCTCCTCGATGGCCAACGGCTGGCCAACAATGCCTTCGACGGCATCGCGGTCGACCTGAGCGGTATTCCCTTCTCGGCCATTGACCAGGTCCAGGTGCTGCGCGAAGGCGCCTCGGCGCTGTACGGTTCGGACGCGATCTCGGGTGTGGTCAACTTCATCACCAAGAAGAATTTCCAGGGGGCCCAGGTCCAGGCCAATTTCGACCGCCCGCAGGACAACGGCGGTGGCTCGGGCGAGACGGATTTCATCTTCGGACACGGGGATCTGATGAACGACGGCTATAACTTCATGATCACGGCAAGTTATAGCAAGCAACAGGAATTGCGCGCGACGCAGCGCGGATTTTCCGCTGAGGGGTTTAACCCCGCGCTGGGCGTACCCAATACGAACTACTACGGATCATGGCCGGGGGTAGTACTGGATGCCAACGGAAACATATGGCAGTCAGGCTATCCGGCTTGTGCGGGCAATCCGCAGCTGACCGAGTTTTTCGGGGACTGCTCATACCGGTATTCCGCCGCGACGGATCTGCTGCCGGAGTCCCACGAGATCTCCGGAATGGTGTCCTTCACCAAGGCGCTGCCGGCCAATAACCAGGTGAAGCTGCAGTACTTTTATACCCAATCCGAAGTGAACGGCTATTCCGGTCCCGTGTTCTACCAATTCGGGGTCGACCCGGCGAGTCCCTACTTCCCTACGGCGTCTCAGCTGACATGCGACAACAGGGGCGCGACCTGCGGCGGCCTGGCGCCGGATCTGACCGATCCCATCCAAGCGGCCTGGAGCCCCCCCGACAACAATCGTTACCTGGGCAACCTCAACGTCGAGCAGAGGTTTCTGTTGACGTTTTCCGGCAGCAACGCGGGTTGGGATTACACGGCGGAACTTAATTACAGCAAGAACACCGACGACAACCGCGATACCGGAGGCATTCCCAATGAGGCCATGCTGGCACCTGGCAACGTATTGAGCGACCTGATCAATCCCTTCGGTCCCTCGAGCGCCGCAGGAGTGGCTTTGATCAACTCGTCGTATTCCAATGGCGTGTACCAGCTCGGGCAGGACACGCGGTGGAGCGTCGACGGCCACGTCAGCCACGAGCTGGGCGATGCCTTCAATTCGGGCACTCCGGCGACCGTGGCGCTGGGCGTCGATGTGGGGGGCGAACGCTTCGCGGAGGCCACCACGCCCTTTAATGACGTCACGGCCGCCGCAACCGGACTGACGGACTTCTCAGCAGTAGGGAGTCGTCAGGCGCAGGCGGCGTTCCTCGAGCTGGATCTGCCGGTCCTCAAGAGCCTCGATGTGGATGTATCGGACCGGGAGGACCGATACAGCGATTTCGGCAGGACCAACAACGCGAAGATATCAGTGCGTTACCAGCCGAGCAGTTTCCTGACCTTCCGGGGAACCGCTTCCACCGGCTTCCGGGCACCCACGCTCTTCGACCTGTACTCGTCGGATTCCTTGTCAGCCTCGAGCAGCGGCCCCATTGGACAATTGGCCCCGGGCTGCGCGACCACCCCCATCACCGCGCCGTTTACCTCAACAACCTGCGCCTCGCAGGGACTGGAGTTGTCCGGTGGAAACAGGCATCTAACGCCCGAAACATCGCAAAACTTTGATCTGGGCGTCATCGTCTCGCCGATCCAGGATATGGGCATTACGCTTGACTATTACCGAATCCTGCTCAAGAACACCATTGCAAGGATTCCGACCTCGGCCATTTATGGTGATCCCACCACATTCGCGAGCGACTACGTGTTGGATTCCAGTGGCGGACTCACTCCGACAGTGAACGAGGCGGCAAGTTGCCTGCCTTCTTACACACTACCGACCTGCGGATACATTTTGCGGACCTTTCAGAATACGGGCCGGATCACCACCGACGGCATCGACCTCAGCGTCCAATACACGCAGCACACCGCGATCGGGACGTTCCACGAGGATCTGGAAGCGACTGCGATCACTCAGTTTCGGGAGCAGCAATACGATAACGGCCCGCTTCTGAACCTGGTGGGCGACCTTCAGATCGTTGAACTGCCACCGGCGTATCGTTGGCAGCATAACCTGAGGGTCGACTGGACGAGCCCGGGTGCCATGTTCGGTGGCGGACTGTCCGACCGCTTCTACTCGACGTACATCGACGAATATCCCGATGGCAACGGCAATCAGCGGACGGTGGGCAGTTATTCGCTCGTTGATGCTTACGTGAGCGTCAAGCCGATCGAAAAGCTGACCGTGCTGTTTGGCATCAAGAATCTCCTGGACAGGAGTCCGCCGTACACCAATGCATCGCAGAACAACTTTGCGGCGGGGTATAACGCGCTGAATTCGGACCCCCTGTTGCGGAACTTCTACGTCAATCTGAAATACATATTCTTCTAGAATTCCCCAGCAAGAGTTCTTTCGAAGCCCCGCCTCGTGCGGCGCCTCATCGCGCTGATGGTGGGCCTCCACATCCGGTGAGCACGACTACGTCACTTGGCGCGCCGCGTTTTGTCCGTGGCGGCGCTCAGGAGTAGAATGCCGGGGTCCGACCTTCGAGGATCAAGACATGCGACGAATGATCTGGGCGGCCCTGAGGGCCGAGTTTCCGCTTTGACAGGACTCGGCACAAAACTTCTGCTGATCCTGCTCGTGGCCGTGATTCTCGTCTTCGGAACGCCTGAGCCCTTCACGACGAAACATCTGCTGATCCTGGTCGCGGCCCTGTTGGTCGTCTTCGGTACCCCAGTGCTCAAGGCGCTATTGGTGCGCCTCCACATTTGGTGAGCGCGGGCAGGCCCGGAATCCTGCCGCTACTTCGCTCGGCCCTCGTAGCCGTGCGCGAGCATCCGGATCGCGACCAGTTCGCCGCCCTGGCCACCCATCAAGTGGTCGCTCGGCAGCCCGAGGTTGCCCTTGGCGTATTTGTGATTGAGAGCAACTGCGTACAAAGTCCGCCTGCCGGCACCGCCGAAGGTCAGGCTGATGACGTCGTCGCCCTTGGGAAGGGGGATGACGCCCAGGAGGCGACCGTCGTCAGGTGAGATCACGTTGATCACCGTGCCGCTGCTCACATAGATGCGGCCCTCGGAGTCGATGGTGCTGCCGTCGCCCCCGCCGGTCAGGTGCGCGAACACCCTTTCGTTCATCAGCATGCCGTCGGGCCCAACGTCGAAGACCATCAGGTTGCCAGGTTGACCGAAGGTGCCGCTGGTCACGTACAGGCGCTTTTCATCGGGGCTCAGGATGATGCCGTTGGTGCCGGTGACATCGCCTTGGCGAGTAATGGTGCCGCCCGGTGCCACGTAATACAGGTTGCCGAGGGTGAAATACACACCACCATTGGCGGCGGCCGTCAGATCATTGAGACCGCCACTGCCCAGACAATCAAGCGTGTCGCCGTCGATGGTGTTGGCGAGCTGCTTGCGATCGGGCGCAACCTCCCAGATCGCCTGATGCAGGCCCCGCTCGACGACGAAGGTCTGGCCCTGCTTGTTGATTGACACCGCCCCGCCGGTATTCGTGTCCTTATAGGCCACCTTTGCGTGGCCAGCGGCATTGACGAGGACGACATCACTGGAATCCTGCTGCGCGACCAGTACCCCGTCGGGCGTGGCGACGATGCCGTCGGCGTTGTTGCCCGACTCGTGCCACACCGAGCGCCAGTGGGCGCCGGCTGCAATCACGCCTGGAATGGCTTGTACCTTCGCGGGCGCCTCGTAGGGCGCAGGACCCGTCGGCAGCGGTCGGCCAGCCGCGGCGCCAGGGTTGCGGATCACCGGATGGTGGTTCTTGCACGTCGCGATCTCGTCTTTGTAGCGCGAGTCCTCCTGTGCCTTAAGTCCCGGACCCTCGGTCCTCTGAGGTGTCTGTGCCACCGCAACCGTGGCACCGATGAGATACAGTGAGACGGCTACTAAGAATGTAGATCGCATGTCGATGCCCCCCGGATACGAAGCCCTGCCTGATCATCCGACCGTGCAACGTTCAATGTACTCGAAAGCTGCTGATCGCAAAACGCCGATATTGGACGACAATACGGCATCTATTGCTTTGCGGCAAAATCATTGTCAGCCGTGAGTTCTGAGCACGCGGTCCACATGCGAAAAGTCCTCAGCATCTTCGCCATATCCTTACTCATCGAGCCAGCCACGCCAGCCGACCTCGGAGGCTGGAAGACGGTTTGCGAAGTGCCCAACATGGAGCTCGCTGATGTGCGGCGCGGGATTCGAACGCCTCCCGACACCTCGCTCGCCCGCGCTGGGCAAGCTTGGTTACGACATCGGAGCAACTACGCAATCCTCACAATGCCGGGCTGTAATCTCCGCGACGTCAAAATGCCGGAGGCGATCGCGCCAATCAGCCCGCACTTCGTGTCCGCCGGCGGCTACGTGCTCGGCAGCTGGGATGGAAAGTCCGGACTGACGAGTTGGTGGGTTGGCAGTGGCTCTTTGCGATCCGTGCGAGGCCCGCCGGACAGCCCCGGCACGTCTGGGCCGCCGATCCTGTCCACCGACAGTCACTGGGTGGCGTGGGTCGAAGCGCGTCCGGGCAATCCTCGGAGTCGTCGCGTGGTCATCCATTCGTTAACCGACGAACGGGAGCAGGATGTCGATTTGCCGCCGTCCGGCTGGTCGCTGCTTGACCTGGATATGGAACGGCAGCAGTTGACGTTCTTCGAACACAACGTCGTCAGTCGATACAGCGGACTGGTAGTGCTCGGACTGAACGGTGCGCGCTACGGTCAACCCCTCCTGGCCAAGGGCGTCGAGCCATTGGATTCGACGCTCGTGCGGGTGGGCTCGGGCTGGGTAGCCTGGGATGCGACCCGCGACGGAGCATTTGAACCGTACCGAATTGCCTGGTCAGTCTCGGGCCGGCGTGGGCTGCACAAGACTACAGCGGGTCGTTCGATCACCGCAGTCGCGGTGAATCCGGCTGGCACCTACATTGGCGTCAGCGAGACGAACGGCACCAGAATCAACCTCTTCAAGGACGTGGTCTACGTACTGCGGGCAAGCGACGGGAAAAAGGTCTGGAATCGAACTCTGCCGGCGTTTGCTCGCTCTTCACTCGCATTCCTCGGAGATGGGCTGCTTGTCTACACAGAGGTTCAGGGCCTGCGCTCCACCGTACGTGTACTACAGATCCCTGATTAGACTGCTTTCGTCGCCACAGCGCGCAGTACATGAGTACGGCCGGGGACCGCTACATCGGCTCCTTTCCACTAAAATAGTCAATTAAAACAACATACTATACGACTATCGCATCCAACGCCCATGCGAATCAGTGCGCTCGTTTCGATAGGTGACAAAGATGACTTGCGCTAAGCTTGAGCAGTGAGAACTAACGCGGCCCAACGTTGGCTGGGTAGACCGTGGTTTACAGCATTGCTGTTCGCCGCGCTGCTCGCCCGTGCATTGATCCCCGTCGGGTTCATGCCCGGTCCCGGTGGTGTCGTTCTGTGCAGCGGCTATGCACCGGTTCCCGCCATGCCGGGGATGGACATGCCAGGTATGGATATGTCCGGCATGCCGGATCATGCCGCTGGCGGGCCCTCGCAGCGGCGCGGCATGGAAGTGTGTCCTTTCTCCGCCGTCGCCACAGTGATGGCTGCAGGGCATGCGCCAACCCTCTCAGCCTTGGCGCTTTTCGTCCCCTCCGTTATCGTCCTTCCTCCGGAAAGGTCCATCCCACGCGGCACCATCGTGCCGACAAGCCTGCCGCGCGGACCTCCCGCCAGCGCCTGACTTGATCATCTACGGCTGGAGCAAGCTCCAGCGCCCCAGTTGAGCACGTGACCGCAAGCGAGCGGTCTCATCGCTCGCTTGGATTCGGGTTCGAAAGGGATTTTCTATGTTCTACGCTTATCAAGGCGCGCCAGCGAGTCTGGCTGTGCGCCTGTTGCGATCGCTTCTTGGACTGGTCATGGCCGCAGTACTCGTATTACCGGTCCCCGTGATTGCGGCGGATATCGGCGACGTCCACGGCGTTGTGCATGATGCTCAGCACCGGCCCGTAGCCGCCGCCAGCGTGCAGCTCAAAGCTGCCGCGTCGGCCTGGTCACGCAGCACCCAGACCGACACCAATGGCGAGTTTGCCTTTCCGGGGGTGCCGCTGGGCGACTACGTCTTGAACGTCAGTCAAAGCGGCTTTGTGAGCGCTGCGCAACCGCTGACAGTCGTGGCGGGTGCTGCTCCATCGACCCATGTTCAGCTCAGTACCGGCGACTCGTTGCAAACCGTCACCGTGACGGCAACCGCACTGCCCAACGCCGATACCTTCACCACGAGTTCGCTGGTGGATCGGCAGGACATCCAGATGACCCCGGGTGCCGATCGCAGCAACAGTCTCGCCATGATCACCGATTACGTCCCCGGCGCGTATTTCGTCCACGATCAGCTGCATGTGCGGGGTGGACATCAGGTCACCTGGGAAGTGGACGGCGTCGAAATTCCCAATACCAACATTGCCAGTAACCTGGGACCGCAAATCGATCCCAAGGACATCGACTACATGCAGATCGATCGCGGTGGCTACGGAGCTGCTGAGGGTGACCGAACCTACGGTGTCTTCAACGTCGTGCCACGCACGGGATTTGAGCGCGACAACGAAGCGGACCTGATGGTCAGCGGCGGGAACTTTGGCCAGACCAATGACTCTGTCAGCGTTGGCGACCATACAGATCAATTTGCGTACTACGCAAGCGTTAACGGCAACCGCAGCAATCTGGGTCTCATGACCCCGGACGAACAGATTATCCACGACGATGAAGACGGTTTCGGAGGCTTCTCGACACTGACCTATAACCTCACTCCGGATGATCAGTTCCGCCTGGTTCTTTCGGCTCGGCGAGATGATTACCAAATCCCGAACACCCCGGGGCAGATCGCCGGGGATGTGCAGCGCGAGGCCGACTCCTATGCGCTGTTTTCTTGGGTCCGCACCCTGAGCAGCTCAGCCACGCTGACGAGTTCGCTTTTCTACCACTACAACCGAGCCGATTATGATGGGGCGGCCTGGGACGATCCGATCAGTACCACGGCCCAACGCTCGTCGAGCTATTTCGGAGGCCAGGAAAGCCTGCACGTGAGCGCAGGGCGCAATACCCTGGACGCCGGCCTGTACGCCTTCGGCCAGGCGGATAACCAGTTCTTTAACGTCCTGTTCAACGACGGGAGCTATTCCCCGGTCGTCCAGTCACTCAGACCGAACGGCAATGTAGAGGCGGCGTGGCTGCAAGACACCTTTCAGGCCACTGACTGGCTCTCACTCTCGGCGGGAGTCAGGCAGACACACTTCGAGGGGCTCATAACCGAGAACTCGACCGATCCGCGGCTGGGAGCATCGATCAAACTGCCGGTCGTCGGCTGGGCGTTGCGCGGTTTCTGGGGAAAGTTCTATCAGCCCCCGCCGCTCGAGACCATCTCCGGACCCCTGCTGGCCTATGCGCAGAGCAGTGCGTTAGGGTTTCTGCCGTTGCATGGTGAGCACGACGAGGAATATCAGGTCGGTCTCACCATTCCAGTCAGCGGTTGGACGATTGATGTGGACCACTTTCGCACTCAGTCGCAGAACTTCTTCGATCACAACCCGATCGGCGACTCGAACGTGTTCTTGCCGATTACCATCACCGGAGCTCTGATCGCGGGGAACGAACTCACGTTGCGCTCACCTCGGTTCTGGACAGGGCAACAGGTGTACGCCACTTACTCCAACCAAACGGCTGATGCGACAGGAACCATCACCGGCGGCCTAACGGACTTTTCGCCTCCCAGCGGCTACTACGCGCTCGATCACGATCAGCGCAATACACTCAACGTCGGCTTCCGCACTGACTTGCCCTGGCAGGCCTATGTCTCGGCAAATGTCTACTTCGGCTCCGGTTTCTCCAATGGCGACGCTCCTCCTAGTCATTTGCCGAGCCATGGAACACTGGATGTCAGTCTTGGGAAGCAGTTCACCGCGGCTCTCTCGGCCGTACTCACGGTTGTGAATGTGACCGACAAGCATCTACTAATCGATAACAGCCTTACCTTTGACGGACTCCATTGGGACTACCCGCGCGAGATCTACGGGGAGCTGCATTACAAGTTTGGCTATTGAGGCAGGGTGACTCACCGCGTTGTTTTGATGAACGCCAGGACCGGGCCTGACACGCCCTTGTCGGGAGTGTCGATGGAGAACACCAGCGACACGTGGCTTTGGCCTTTTGCAATCAGGTATTTCGGGCAATGCGCGCTGCCGGCCTCGCAGACACTATCGTGCAGCGTCTTGGAAAACGCGAGCAGGGATTTCGGATCCAGTTCGCCGCTGACGATCAGCAACCTGAATGGCGCTTTCTGTAGCTCCGGCAGGCTCGAGCGGGCCAGCTGCGTTTGGGCGCTGGGCGGCGGGCCCGATGGGGGAATGAAATCGGAGCTCAGCGGTGGCCCACCGGGTCCACCGGGCGCAACGCCCGGCAGGGCGCCGTCAGAGCCGGCGGCAGAAGCCATGCCGACCTTGTTCCCGCAGGTCTTCCCGGCCGCGGCCAGGACATCGCCCGCGGCCAGTGGCGGTACCGTGGCCGGCGCAATGTTGAAGGGCGCTCCCGACATCAGAATGGCGCCCTTGATGCCGACTCCCCTGGGGCCCCAGAGCTCCGGACGGCCCAGATAGGTTCCCAACGGGATGTTTCCTGCCGAGTGTGCCCAAATGAATATCCGGTCGGGATTGCCGCCGTAGTCCCCGATATGGGCTTCAACCCACTGCAGCATCGCAGCGATGTCCTTGGCACCACCATCCCAGGTGGTGCTGGCCTTGCGCTGCATCAATACACCCACCATGCCGTGCTGGGTCGCAAAGCGGCCGATGTTGTCGTAGAAGGCGTTGGCAGACTTATCCTGAATTTCAATCTTGTTGCCGGCGCCACCGGGGACGTACACCAGCACCGTGCGATTCGTGCCGGCCTTCACCGAAAAAACGTCAACAACGTCTTTTGGATCCGGACCAAAGGATTGGTTGCGCGTCACCGTGATTCCCGGATAGGGCTGAGGCAACTTGCCCGTGATGTCATTTTTTGGCATCAGCGGCCGGTAGAGCTTCGCGGTGCACACGGGGTCCACGATCGGCCCGATCTTCACCAGCGCGGACTCGATGTCCGCCGGTGGCTCAGCCCGGCCAATGCTGACCGCGAGCCCCATCACGGCGGCGCCTACGACCCATCGGCTCTGCAAATAAAGTTTCATGACTGCACTACACGCCTATGCTATTTAAGGGAAGATCCGACTACGGGTCCTTGCCGGGCTTCACGCTGTAACCGGCTTCGCGCCATGCCTTCATGCCACCGTCCAGGGCCACCGCGCCCTGGAAGCCCATCTGGCGCAAGGTCGCCGTCGCCAGTGTCGAGACCCGGCCGAACTCGCAATACGCCAGGATCCGCCGGGTCGGATCCGTGAGTTCTTCGTTGACGCGCAGTTCCAGCTGGCCGCGCGGCAGCAGCCGCGCCCCCGGGATATGGCCGGCTTCAAAAGCGTCGCGCTCACGCACGTCGAGCACGATGAGTTCATCTTTCCGGCCTTCTACACAGGCCTTGAGCTGTGCCAGTGACATGAACGGCACGATCGCAGCTGCCTCGGCGAGCATCTGCGTCACCGTTTTGCCGCCGCTCATGTTGGTGCGCAGCGCCTCGGTTACATGCTTGGGCATCGTGAGGTTGAGGTTCTGCATCATCTCGATGAAGGCGCCACGGTCTCTTTTCTGAAGCCGCGGATTGTCGGCAAGTTCCTGGCCGATGGTCGAGTGCGACCGGCCCTTGTATTCGTGCGCGGGGAACACTTTCAGGTCCGGGTCGAGTCGCAGCACGCCTTCGAACAAACTCTCATACAGCGCCGCGGCGTCGCCACTGGGCAGGTCAGTGCGCCCGGTTGCTCCGATAAGCAGCGTATCACCGGTGAACACACGGTCTTCGACGCACAGACACATGGAATCACCCGTGTGGCCGGGTGTGTACAGAGCCTGGAGTCGCAACCGGCCCACGACCAGCAGCTCGCCGCCCTGCAGGCGCAGATCGACGAATGGCGCCGGGCTTGCGCGATGCATGACCACCGGCACGTCGAGCTGGCGCGCCAGCTGCTGCGTCGCGGTGAAATGATCTGCGTGCGTGTGGGTATCGATGAGATACCGTACGCGCAGACCATCCCTTGCGGCCAACGCGATGTAGCGGTCGACTTGGCCGAGTTCCGGGTCGATCAGCGCCGCAGCACAGGTCTCCTCGCAGCCGATGAGATAGGACCGGCAGCCGCCTGAGGCCAGTGCTTCGAATTTCATTATTCTGTGCTCGTCCGTTCGCAGGCTCGTTTATAGCGCGCGGCAAGTTGACTGTCCATTGTCAGTCATCTGCTGTAAGTTCATGTACTTAAGCCGTGGCACGCTCGTCCAAATTGTTTTTCAAACATGCCAAGATCTGGATCGCGGCGGCGGTGGGTCTCGCGGTATGGTTTATTCTGCCGCGGGACTGGACGGCGCTGACGCGTGCACTCACGGGGTGGAATGCGGCGGTACTGGTGCTGCTGCCGCTGATCTTTGTGCATCTGAGCGGCCTCAGCGCAGTGCAGCTGCGCGAGCGTTACCGGGCCGATGACTCCTCGGCGCCGGTTATCCTGCTGGTGGTCGTCGTCGCGGCGATTCTCAGCATTGCCGGCATCGTCGCCTTCCTACCGACCCTGAAAGGTGTGGCGCAGTCGCAAAGAATTGCGCACATGTTGCTGGCGACGCTCACGATCTGTGATTCGTGGCTGCTGGTACCCACCATGTTCACCGTGCACTATGCGGATTTGTTCTACAGCGAAGAGCCGCCGCGTCAGCCGCTTGCGTTTCCGCAAACCCCTGAGCCTCTGTTCTGGGACTTCGCGTACTTTTCCTTCACCATCGCGGCCGCCTGCCAGACCTCTGACGTCTCGACCACGCAGTCGGGAATTCGCCGCCTGGTGGCTGCCCAGAGCGTCATCTCGTTCGTTTTCAATCTGGCGATACTGGGCTTTGCCATCAATGTGATGGCCGGACTGCTGGGCTGACGGCCTTGATGCCTATTGCATCTGCGATCTTGAATCGTTGCGCTGGGTCGCCAGCAGCGAAATGGCGTTGGTCAGGCGGTCGGCCGAAATGGGCTTGACCAGGTGCACCTGAAAGCCGGCCTTGATGGCGTCCGCCCGGTCCTGGGCGCGCGAAAAGGCAGTCAATGCGATCGCCGGAAGAGTATCGGCGCTGTAGCCTGCGCCGCGCACCGAGCGGATGAACTGATAGCCATCCAGCCGGGCCATGCCGATATCGCTGACCAGAATGGACGGTGTATTGGTGCGCACCAAGGCCAGCGCCTCGGCACTGTTGGATGCCTCCGCGACGCTGGCGCCGGCCTCCACCAGCACCCGCGCAACGAAGGCACGGGTGTCGCTGTCATCTTCCACGATGAGTACGTTCACCCCCTTGAGCGAGGCGCCGGTTTCCTCGGAGCGAACCGGAGGCAGTTCCTGGGTGATGGGCAGACGCAGCGTAAAGCGGGCCCCGTGGCCTTCGCCCGGACTGTGCGCCTTGATGCTGCCGCCGTGAAGATCGACCAGATGCTTCACGATGGTAAGGCCGATACCCAGGCCGGCGAAACTCTTGTTGGAACTGGAGTCCTGCTGGCTGAAGCGGTCGAAAAGCCGTGGCAGAAACTGGGGGCTGATGCCGCAGCCGGTGTCGGTGACCGCTATTTCGTACTCGGCGCCGACCGCACGGCCGTCGACCGTGACGCTGCCGCCCGCCGGGGTGAACTTGATGGCATTGCTCACCAGGTTCCAGATGATCTGCTGCAGCCTTGCGTCATCGCCCAGCACCCGCAGGTCGCGGTCCATGATGCGCCACTCCAGTTTGACCTTCTTTGAGATGGCCAGCGGTGCCACGACGGTGCGGGCTGACTGCAAGGCGATGAGCGGGTAGGTTGCGACGATATCGAGATTCATCTTGCCGAAGCGCATGCCGGCGTAGTCGAGCAGATCGGCGATGAGGTGCGATTGCAGCCGCGAATTTCGTTCTATGACTTCAAGTCCCTTGAGCATTTCCGGAGGCGTGCCAGGCATGCGCTGCAACACACTCACCCAGCCCAGAATCGCGCTCAGCGGATTGCGCAGTTCATGTGACATGGTCGCGAGAAATTCATCTTTTGCCCGATTGAGGCGTTCGGCTTCCTGACGCGCCGCCCGCTCCCCGTGGAGCAGCCGTTCGCGTTCGTTCTCGGCGTGGCGCCGCTCGGTGATGTCGGTCGCCATGGCAATGCGCGTGCCGTCTGAACTCTCGGCAACAATCTGCCATTCCACTTCGGCCTGGCGTCCAGTGTCGCGCAGCACCGGCAGCGTGCCGCTCCAACGACCGCTCGCCCGCAAGGTCGCGTTGATTTCACTGCAGGCGTTGCCATCGATGTCGACAAAACTGGCCAGGTTGCGACCGATGAGCTCGGTTTTGCTGAGGCAGGCGATGTCGCAGAACGCGGGATTTACGTCAATACAATCCAAACTTGAGTCGAGCAGGGCGATGCCACCGGAAGCGAGTTCGAAAACCGCGCGAAAGCGGTTGTCTGCGCTGGCATCGCTATTGATATGTTCCTCACTCAAGACCGGGATTGTGTTTAGAGGCACGCCTGCACCACGTCAGTCTCGGTTGCATGGCCACGTAGGAGCGCGCCTACACATTGGGCCGCCGACCCAGGATCAAGGTCGCGATGGCCACGACCAGGAATATGACGAACAGGATTTTCGCGACGCCCGCGGCACCGGCGGCGATGCCACCAAATCCCAGGACCGCTGCCACCAGTGCGATGATGAAAAACACGACGGCGTAGTAAAGCATTGCAGGCCCCTTGATCCGGTCTCGTGTTGAGGCGGGTTTGGCAAGGATCAGGTTATTGACCCCGACCTGCCGTGTCAGTCCGGCCCAAGCGGCATGAATCGTAGGGTTAGCCCTACGGCGGCGCGATCTTCAGTTCAGGGTCATGCTGTACGTCATCATCAGGCCGCCGTCCGGGGAGGGCGCGAACGACAGGTTCCAGGCATTTGCCCGCTCCAGGCGCCGATGGGTGGCGAAGCGCCCCGAGGCAATTCCCAACGCCGCACCGGCCATGGTGTCGGAGAGCCAGTGCTGGTTGCCATGGACCCGCAGAAACGCCGTCGCGCTCGCCATGCCATAGCCCACCACGCGCCGGAACCAGCGGTAGTCGTCACTACCGGATTCGGCGAATACCGTGCCCACAGCGAAGGCCGCCGTCGCGTGCAGCGATGGAAATGAGCTGCCCGCAGCGCGCCAGTCATTGGGGTCGGTGGTCTGGTCGGGGCGCTCGCGGCCGGCTGCGTACTTGAGCGCCTCGGCCGTGACGGAGCTGAACCCCGCAGCCTCGAGCATGGTGTACGCCTCGGTGTTCGCGAAGGAATCGTTGGTGACCTCCGACACCAGCCACGTTCCCACGACCAGTGACGCCGCGGGGATGGCGTCACGGATACTGTTGCTGTCAGAGCCCGTTAGCCCGGCGGCACCCGCGGGGGCGAAGTGAGCGCGGACCCGGCCGTCGAATCCATGGGCCACCGCAATGGCGGTGAGGGAGCCGCCGAAAAACAGCCAGTCGGATTCGTCCCAACGCAGGGGCGCCGTGAAATACAGCCGGGTGTCGGTGAGCACATCGCCGAGCGTGAAGTCGTCCGCCCGGCTCACACTGGGCCGGCCGCACAGCAGCAGGGTGCTTCCCAGCAGGGCAATGGCGGTCCATTTGGAGTATTTCACCGGACTCCTGGGCGCTGTGTCGCGCAAAAACTTTGCCCGGTAAAGTAAATGGCGCCAAGGTTCATGGCAAGCGGTTTCGGGCGGGGTTTGCGGCTAGAATCCAGGTCATGAACACGCGCAAGAATCTCTCATTTGCCAAGCGGCTGGGTTTCGCATTGGCCGGACTGACGCATGCGGTACGCGGCGAGCGCAGCCTGCAGATGCAGCTTGCGGCACTGGTCGTGGTGGTGGTGGTACTGGCCTATGTGCGGCCGCCGGCGGTGTGGTGGGCGCTGGCCAGTGTGTGTGCGGCGCTGGTTCTGGCAGCGGAGCTGTTCAACACCGCGATCGAACACCTTGCCGATCACGTACACCCGGAACTGCATCCGCAGATCCGCATGGTCAAGGACTGCGCCGCGGCCGCCGTGTTGTGCGCCGCCGTAGGCGCCGTCGGAGTCGCGGTCGCTTTCCTGGTAGAGCTCGCCGGGCATTGGCGCTAGAGTTGCGGCAACGTGGCTGATTTATACAAGGCACTGGCGCAGATCCAGGCGATCCGGGGACAGGTCGCGCGCGGCTCGGAATTCCGCGGTTATGGCCCCGAGACGGTCGCGGCCACGGGTCTGCTGGCCATGCTTGCCGCATTGCTGCAGGCAGTTGTCGTGAAGAACCCTGCCGGCAACATGCCGGGGTACCTGGCGCTGTGGATTTCAACTGCGGCCCTGGCGGTGCTCGTCACGAGCTTGCAGACCGTCACCCGGACCCGGCGGGTTCATTCGGGCCTGGCGCGCCAGATGATCTTCGCGGCCGCGGAGTCATTCCTGCCGGCCCTGGCGGCGGGCATGCTGGTGACGCTGGTGCTGATGCGCAACAGTTCGCAGCCGCTGTGGATGCTTCCCGGGTTATGGCAGATTTTTTACGGACTGGGCATTTTCGCATCCTGCCGGTTCCTGCCGCGCCAGATGTTCGCCGTGGGGCTATGGTTTTTGGCCACCGGCGCCCTGTGTCTGGCGAACGGCATGGGCGCACACGCCCTGTCGGCCTGGGAAATGGGGTTTCCGTTCGGGATTGGACAGCTGCTGATCGCCGCGGTGCTCAAATTCGGCTATCGGGAGGCCGACGAGTATGGGTAGCAGGAAGCCGGCGCGTCCGGCATTTGCCTATGACGCCCTGGACAGTGTGATCCACGAGCGTGCACGATTGAGCGTGCTCACCTGCCTGGTCACCCACCCGAAGGGCCTGGCCTTCGCGGACCTGAAGACCATGTGCGCCCTGACCGATGGCAACCTCAGCCGCCATCTGCAGGTGCTGCGCGCCGCGAAGCTGATCGAGATCACCAAGGATGCCGACCACAGCCCGCATACCTTCTGCCGCATCAGCGCGAACGGGCGCAAGCGCTATCTGGAATATCTCGCGGTGCTGGAGCAGGTGATCCGCGATGTGGTCGCGGGCGAGAAAGCCGCGCAGGGCGGCGCGCAGGTTCCCGCCTGAGACCTGCAAACTAGCCTGTTCCCAGCTTCATACCGTTCAAATGTTCGCGCACCCCGTCGCGGTGGCCCTCGCTGCTGGTCACCGTGGCGCCGCAGGCCAGCACGAAGATGAAGTCGCCGCGGGGCGTGCGGCTCAGTTGGCGGATGTGACTGACGTTGACGAGGCAGGAGCGGCTGATGCGCAGCATGGGTTGGCTGCTCAAGGAGAGCTCCGCCTGCTGCAGGGTGCTGCGGGCGTGGTACTGCTCGCGACCGACGGTGAATTTCACGTAGTTGCGATCCCCTTCGACCAGCTCGATGTCGGCGATATTGAGGATGTGCATGCTGCTGCCGGACTCCGCGATGATGCGCGGCGGGGTGTCGGCCAGCGCCTTCACTTCGCGCTGCAGCTTGGCGACCACCGACCGCAGCGCCTGGCGCCGGTCATCGGGCCCGGCGTCGCCGCGTTTGCGCCGCACCCGAGCGACCGTGGCTTTGAAGCGCTCGTAGTCGAAGGGTTTGAGCAGGTAGTCGCTGGCGCAGACCTCGAAGGCCTCCAGCGCATAGCGGTCATAGGCGGTCACGAACACAATGTCCGGCAGGCTCTGCTGATCCAGTGAGCGCGCCAGGGCGATGCCGTTGACGGTATCGATCTGGATGTCCAGAAACAGCAGGTCCGGCGGGTTGGCCAGTATCGCCGTGAGGGCGCTGCGACCCTCGCCGAACTCTCCGGCGATGTGCAGATCAGGTTCGCGCGCACAGCATTCACGCAGGGTGCGCCGCGCTGCCGGTTCGTCATCGACGATCATCACCTGCATCACGCCGGAACCTTCGCGCCCGCAGCGTCGGGTGCGGCGGGCTCACGCAGCAGCGGCATCTGCACAATGGCGCTCCACAGGTGCGCTGGCGCGGATTGCACCAGCAGCATGCCGCGCTCGCCAAAGTGCACGGCCAGCCGCTCGCGTACATTGCGCAGGCCGATGCCGGGGGTGCCTGCCGTGGCGGCACCGGTGGTATTGCGGATGATGATCCGCAGCTCCTGGCCCGTGGTCTGCACCTCGATACTCACCTTGACCGCCGCACTGTGTCCAGCCAATCCATGCACCACCGCGTTCTCGATCAGGGGTTGCAGGATGAGACTTGGTACCCAGGCGTCGGGCAGCGTCTGCGGGTCCGGAAGCGACAGGGTCAGCCGGTCCGCAAAGCGTTGCTGCTGCAATTTCAGATACAGGCTCGCGAACTCGATTTCGGCCACCAGCGGGGTGAATTCGGTTTCCCCGGCGGCGAGCAGCCGGCGCAGCAGATCGCCGAGCTGGATGACCATGGCCTGCGCCGCGGCGGGATCCCAGTCAATCTGGCCACGGATGGTGTGCAGGAGATTGAACAGCGTGTGCGGTGAGAGCTGCATGCGCAGCGCCGCCAGACGCGCCGCATTCCAGGCACGCTCCAGGGCGGCGCGCCGCAGCTCGGAGTCGCGGAAGCGCTGATAGAGCGAGAACCCGCTGACCAGCGCCAGCGCGAATCCATAGGTCAGCAGGAAGTTGGTGGCGCTGGCGATGCGCAGCGGCAGCTCCGACTGCGGGCCCTGCCAGGGCATGTTCATGCGGTCATCGGGCTCGGTCACTTCCACCGAAACACCCAGCAGATGTTCGGCGACGCCCAGCAGCGGGGAGGCGAGCAGGGCGAACACCAGCGCCAGCACCACCTGCAATGGCACCCGTCGCGGCAAGGGCCGCCAGCCGATCCGCAGCGCCAGCTGTACGCACAGCAGCAGCACCGGATACAGCAGCAGGTGCTGCAGCGAACGCGCCGGCCAGCCCGCGAACAGGTTGCGGTGGCCACCCGGGTCCATGAACAGTGCCATGTTGTGGGCGTACAGCACGTTGGAGGCGGCGACGTAGATCCAGAAGGCCGTCAGCACGGCCAGCTGCGCCAGGGTGCCTTGGCGGGCGCGATCACGTCCCGCGTCCACGGCGGTCGCCTGGGTCGCGGTATCCACACGGCTAGCCTACACGTTAATCGCTGCCTTTCGCGCGCTCTGGTACCAACCCGTAGGTCGCCGGGACGAGTGCGCTTTTCAGGCGCAGACCGGCACCCCCGCGAGGGCGTTACATAGTCATGCCGAACAGGCCTTCAGGAGAGCGACAATGTTTACAGCAAGCAGCAGGAGCAGCAGCGGGTACCGGGCCGGTATCGTGGCCGGCCTCATGGGTGTCATGGTTCTGGCGGCGGCGCGGGCGCCGGCGGCCGTAGCCGATGAGGTCGCGGTGAAGTACGCCGACCTCGACATCAGCACGACGGCGGGCGCCGAGAAGCTGTACGAGCGCATCAGGAAGGCCGCGGCACAGGTGTGCCCACAGGTGGACGTCATGGAACTGCAACGGCATGCGGCAGCGGCGCGTTGCGAGAACGCGGTCGTGGCGCATGCGGTGAACAGCATCGCCAGCCCGCAGCTGGCGGCCGTCTATGCCGCGCGCACCCATCGCGGGGCGCACCGCGCGGCTTGAGCAGCGCGGCCGGATCGGCGGCGACCTTCTGTAGGGGAGCCTAGTACCCCGCCGCTGATCCGGCCGCCCGGCGATCGTCGCTGGCTCCGTACATCAAGCCGGCTCGCAGCCGGCCACCCAGCGCCGCATCAGTTCCGGAAGAGGCCCGGCCGCCGCCCGAGTCGACCTGGGGGATGACGATCAGCTCGGCGGCACCCCAGGGGGTTTGTTCCACGATCGAATAGCCACGGGTCTGCAGGGCCTGCACGGTGTCGGCCGACAGTGCGTAGGGTTCGGCGAAGATGGCATCGGGCAGCCACTGGTGGTGCAGGCGGGTGGCATTGACGGCCTCCTGCGGCTCCATGCCGTAGTCGATGAGATTGAGCAGCACTTCCAGCGTAATGGTGATGATGCGCGAGCCGCCCGGGCTGCCCACGACCATGACGACCTTGCCATTCTTCAGCACCAGTGTCGGGGCCATCGAGGACAGCGGACGCTTGCCCGGTGCGATGGCGTTGGCGGTTCCCTGCACCAGTCCGAACAGATTCGGCACGCCGGGCTTGACCGTGAAGTCGTCCATCTCGTCATTGAGCATGTATCCGGTGCCGGGCGCCATCACGCCGGCGCCAAACAGGCCGTTGATGGTATAGGTCACCGACACGGCATTGCCCTGAGCATCGGCGACCGAGTAATGCGTGGTCTCGGGCTTCTCATGCGGTGGCGTGCCCGGCTTGATCACCGCGGAAGATCCTGCACGCACCGGATCGATCTGGGCGCGGATCAGCGCCACATAGTCCGGTGTCAGCAGCTTCTCGACCGGATTGCGGACGAATACCGGATCCCCGAGCAGTGAGTTGCGATCCACGTAGGCATGGCGCATGGCCTCGGTCATGACGTGGACGGCCGCGGCGGAATGAAAGCCCATGCCCCTGAGGTCATAGCCTTCGAGGATCTGCAGCAGCTCGCACAGCGTCGTGCCTCCCGAGGAGGGCGGCGGCGCCGAGGCAATCTGGTAACCCCGGTAGCTGCAATACACAGGCTCACTTTCGGTGACGGTGTAGTGGGCCAGGTCCGCGGCGGTGATGATGCCGCCATGGTCGTGCATGGCCTGGGCCAGAAGTTGCGCATTACCCGCGCGCTCGCCACCTAGGTAGAAGGCGTCGCTGCCGCGCCGTGCGATGGCTTCCAGCGTGCGCGCGAGCTTGGGTTGCAGCAGACGCTCGCCCGGCTGGTAGGTCGAGCCGTCCGCGTGCAGGAAAACCTGCGCCGCTTCCGGGTCATTGCGGAACCGCCGCGCCCCGGCATCGATGATGTCGGTATCACCGCGCGTGAGGATGAAGCCCTCGCGTGCCAGTTTGATGGCCGGTGCCATCACCTTGGCGCGCGGCAGGGTGCCATAGCGCTTCAGGGCAGTGTCAAGGCCGAGCACCGTCCCCGGTACGGCGACCGAACGGTAGCCCTCGATGCTGGCGCCCCGCACCGGATTGCCATCCGGCCCCAGGTACATGTCGGCGGTCGCCGCCGCGGCTGCCGTTTCGCGAAAGTTCAGGAATACATTGGTGCCGGGCTTGGCCAGATGGATCACCATGAAGCCACCGCCACCGATGTTTCCGCAGCAGGGGTTGGTGACCGCTTCGGCGTAGCCGACGGCAACCGCGGCGTCGATGGCATTGCCGCCCTGCTTCAGGATCTCCACACCGACATCGGATGCCAGGTGCTGCGCCGACACGACCATGCCGTGGGCCGCTTCGAGCGCTGGTTTTGAGGCGGCAGCAGCCGGTCCGGCGCACAGCAGGGCGAGAAAAAACACACGCACAATGATTGCAACCAGGGCCATCAGTATTGGCCGGACCTTAGCACAACGTCCTTCAGGGCGGCGCCGTGGCGCGCCCACGAATCGCAATCGCGGCCACCAGGCTCAGCGCACCGGCGGCCGACAGGTAGCAGCCCACCCAGGCAAGCCCATGGGTTCTGGCCAGCCAGGTCGCGATATATGGCGCCAGCGAGGCGCCCAAAATGCCGGCCAGATTGAAGGCCAGCGAGGCGCCCGTGTAGCGCACCTCGGTGGGAAACAGTTCCGCCAGTGCCGTACCCAGCGGTCCGTATGTCAACCCCATCAGCGACAGTCCCAGGCACAGATAGGCCAGTACTCCCACCACTGTGCCGGATCCAAACAGGACGGCGGTGGTGAGGCCGAAGACAGCAATGGCCGCCGATGCGACGATCAGCACCGGCCGCGTGCCATGGCGTTGCGCGAACAGCGCGGACAGCGGTATCACGGCTGCGAAGAACACCACGCCTAGCATCTGCAGAACCAGGAAGCGCGGTCGTGCAAAGCCCAGTGCCGTGGTACCCCAGCTCAGCGTGAACACCGTCATCAGGTAGAAAATGACGAAAGTCGCCGTCGCCATCAGCGTACCCAGTACCACCTCGCGGGCGTGACGAGACAGGAGCCGCAGCATGGGCACGCGCACCCGCTCCTGGTTCTGGATGGCCCGGAAGGCGGGCGTCTCGGTGAGCGTCAGGCGCACATACAGACCCACGAAGACCAGCCCGGCGCTGGCAATGAAAGGCAGGCGCCATCCCCAGCTGAACAGCTGCCGGTCATCAAGCAGCGACGCGAGCAGCAGAAAGGCGCCGCTGGAGCACAGGAACCCCAGAGGTGCGCCAAGCTGCGGGAACATGCCGTAGATCGCGGCCTTGCCAGGCGGTGCATTTTCGGTGGCCAGCAACACCGCGCCGCCCCATTCACCCCCGAGACCAAAGCCCTGACCGAATCGCAGCAGCGCCAGCAATGCGGGTGCCCACACGCCGATCACGGCATAGGTGGGCAGCAGGCCGATGCCCACGGTAGACAGGCCCATGGTCAGAAGCGCCGCGACCAGCGTGGCCTTGCGGCCGATGCGGTCGCCGAAGTGTCCGAAGACGGCCGACCCGACGGGTCGCGCCAGGAAAGCCAGGGCAAACGTGGCCAGCGACTGCAAGGTGGCGGCACCGGGTTGCGCGCTCGGGAAGAACAGTCGCGGAAACACCAGTACCGCCGCGGTGGCGTAGATATAGAAATCAAAGAATTCAATGGTGGTGCCGGCGAGGCTCGCGATCAGCACCCGAGCCGCTGAGTTGGCTGTAGGTGCCTCGGCCAATCCACTGTCGGAGGCACCTGCTTCCACGCGGCTAAACAAAACGTAAGACTTGCGCATCTCAACTTTAGGGTGGCGGCTGCGTTCTACCTCCTTGAGAGAGTCACTCACAGTCAAAGGAGACTGCAATGACCCGCGAGAAACCTTTCCTGGCTGCAATGCTGGCCGTGGCGATGGGCGCAGCGGCGGGGGTGAATACCGCGCCTGCCCAGGCCGGAATCGACATCGATGTCGATATTGCACCCCCTGCGGCGCGTGTGATTGTCGCGCCGCCGCCGCGTGCGGGCTTTGTCTGGGCGCCGGGCTACTGGCGCTGGGACGGCCGTGCGCATGTCTGGCACGACGGCTACTGGGTGCGTGAACGCCCCGGCTATCACTGGGTGCCCGATGGCTGGGTCGCAAGAGGCCCGCACTATCACTATAGGCGGGGTCACTGGGAGCACTGAAGCGGCCTTTAGGTTGGGGCGACGGTCGCTTCGCCGTAGGTGCGTGTGCCCAGGCCCTCGGGCGTGAAGATCCCATGGCCGGCGATCCAGTCGCGTGACTGGTCAAAGGCCTCCTGGGTATAGGGCTCGAACACCAGTCGTTCGCCCGGACCCCAGCGGCGGGTATCCATGGTCGCGTGGTAGTGCACCGGGAATTCGCGCTTGTAATAGTGCGTGTACAGGTCCGGTCGCAGATCGATATCGCGTTGCGCACGGCGCAGGGCGCGGAAGAACTTCGCCAGATCCTCAGGGTGCGGCGTGCCCGTGATCATGGTGGCGATCATGAACGTGGTGTCGATGATCTTGCGAAAGCCCAGCTGCTCGGCGAAGTAATACGGTCCGCTGAAGAGCGAAGCCGCCGGCAGTTTGCCCTCCAGCAGCAACTGCAGGCGTTTGAACAGCATGCCGTCATTGAAGGACAGATTGATCTGCTCCGGCGCAATGTATTGTTCCAGGGCCTGGATGCTGGAATAGTGACTGCCTGACTGGTAACCCACGGAGATCGGAACGCCGGCCAGGTCCTGCGGGGCCAGCACCTTGGAATCGGCCGGTACGAACACCGCCGCGGGCGTCACGGAGTAGGCGCCAGAATACAGCTTGCCGTGACCTGCCGCGGCCGCGACATTCACGGTCCAGTGGCAGGCGCAGCTGACATCCGAGGCACGACCGGATTCCAGCGACTGATAGGCACCCACCTTGGCACCCTTGTCGTGGACGTGTCCGGAGGTCTTCTGCACTTCCTCGTTGAAGGTGTACTCGAGTCCCTCGTCGCGGAAATAACCCTTCTCTTCGGCCACCCACTCCTGCAGGCGGAAATGCGGCTGGATGACGAACTTTTCCGTCACTCTCATGCCATCCGGTTCGGACTCTGATAGCCTCGTTCGAACGTCGAGTAGACCTTGACCTTGGTGGTGATGAACTCCAGCAGGGCGGGGCGGCCCTCCTGGGTCGCCGCAATCGCGGTCTTCAGGGCGTGCGCGATCTCGGACGGCTCGGTCACGCGCTCGCTGTGGCCGCCGAGCGCCTTGGCCCAGTCGGCGTAGTTGCCCGAGATATCCGTCGAATGATACTTCTCGGTGGAAACCGCCATCGGCTTCAGTTCCATCGCCATCGCGTAGTTGTTGAACAGGATCGACAGGATGGGAATGCGGTTACGCACGGCCGTTTCGAAGTCCATGCCGGTCATGCCGATGGCCGCATCGCCCCACATGTTGATGCACAGCTTGTCCGGATTGGCGAGCTTCGCGCCCATCGCCAGTCCCAGGCCATAGCCCAGCTGCGTGGTCTTGCCCCAGCCGATGTAGCTGTTGGGCGTCGTTGGTTTCCAGAACGGCGACAGCTCATCGCGCGGGCTGCCGGCATCGTGGGTGATGACCGTGTTCGGCACGTCGGCAATGGACATCAGATCCGAAATCACCCGGTAGGGGGACAAGGGCTTGTCTTCGCTGGTGAGATACGGTCGCCACTTCGCCATCCACGGATCATTCAGCGCGCGGATACGGTGGGCGACCGAGGCGGTCAGGCCGCGCGGCTTGCCCTTCAGGCGGTCGTGCAATGCGGCGTGCAGCATGTTCAGCATCAACTTCGAATCACCCAGCAGCACGTGTTCCGTGGGGATGTTCTTGTTGATGTCCATGGGGTCCAGGGTGTTGTGGATGAACACCTTGTTCTCGGTCGGAAAGCGGATGCCGAAGCCGGTCGCCGTGAAACTCGCGCCAATGCCGAACACCACATCGGCGTCCTGCACGTGCTGGTAAACCGCTTCAGGCATGGAGACGCCGCCGGAGCCCAGCGACAGGGGATGAGTCTCCGGGAAGGCGCTCTTGCCTTCCAGGCTGGTGGTCACAGGCGCCTCGAGCAGTTCTGCGACCTTGAGCAGCTCGGGCCACGCCTTGGAGTAGTGCACGCCCTGGCCGACGTACAGCAGCGGCCGCTTCGCGGCGATGAGCGCAGCGGCGGCCTTGTCGACCATGTCCGGGTCCGGCCCTGAGCGATAGCGCTTCACGGGAACGTAGTCGATCTCGCCTTTGACCTCGGCATTCCACATATCGCCGGGGATTTCGATCAGTGTCGGTCCCGGGCGCCCATTGCGCGCCTGCGTAAAAGCGCGGCGCAGCGCCGGCACCAGCTGTTCGGGCGTGGTGATCATCTCGGCGGACTTGGTGATGTGCTGGTAGTTCAAGGTCGCATTGAATCCGGGCTTTATCCAGGCGCTGGAGCGCGAGGAGCCTGCCGGGATCACCACCAGCGGCACGCCCTCCGACCAGGCCTGCGCCACGGCGCCAAAGGAATTCTCAACGCCCGGGCCGGCCTGCTGGCAGAACACGCCGACTTTTTCGCCTGAGGTCTGGCGGCTGATGGCATCGGCCATGTGAATGCCGATGCGCTCCTGGCGCACGATGATCGGCCGGATACCGGCAGCGGCGCATGATTCGGTCAAGGGATTCAGGGGATACGCGAGCAGGTAGTCGGTTCCCTCACGCTTCATGATTTCCGCGGTCACTTGAGCTACGTTCATGTCCCTCTCCGCTTGGCTTAGGTCAACTCGTC
The DNA here is from genome assembly GCA_049792815.1 of Steroidobacteraceae bacterium. Taxonomy (GTDB): domain Bacteria; phylum Pseudomonadota; class Gammaproteobacteria; order Steroidobacterales; family Steroidobacteraceae; genus DAIDKA01. Next base: position 48,386 of record JBARBG010000109.1, read on the forward strand.
GGCGCCGCGCAGTCTGGCATGGACCTGCGGCTGTGGGAGTATAAACACCTTGTCCGGCGACGCCCGAATCCTTTGATTTGTCATCACTTGATTCGGCAACCGGCCCTGACGACCTAGCGCGCCGGCACTGGTCCATTATGGTCAAGATCAAGCTTCAGGGCGCGGGCCCGTTCCCCGACGAAAACCCGCACCGCCTCGGCCTGCGCCGGGGTGACGAATTCCTTCCAGCTGATCATGCCGCGGCTGGCCAGCGCACCGCCGATGACCACGCTTTGCCAGGCTTCAGGGCTGGTGAGGAAAGCGGAGCGGCGCAGGTCCGGCACGATATTGCCCGAGACCGCATCGAATCCATGGCACAGCCCGCAGCGCCGGCCATAGATCGTGTCGCCCAGCGCAACCTGCGCGGGGCTTGCCACCTGCGCGGGCGGATTGGGCGGCGGCGCCAGTGGTGGATCAGGCCCGAACGAACCTTTGCCGTTGAGCTTGAAGGCGAACATCTGACCGTTATGGCGCATCCGTGGCGAACTGCTGCCGGAGAAAAACAGCGCCCCGGCGATGACGGCAACATATTGTTCGCCCTTCACAGTGTAGGTGACCGGTCCGCCGGGCATGGCCTCGGGGGTATCCCAGGACCACAGCTGCTGGCCGTCGCTGGCGCGCAGGGCGACAAAGGTACCCAGAACGCCATCGCGGGCACGACCCTGGAAGATGAGGTTGCCGGCCGTGGTGAGCACGCCGCCACCGCGGCCCGGCACCGCGAAGGCGGCCTTGCGGGTGAGCGGGTTCCAGGCCAGCAGGTAATCCTTGTGAGGGGGCAGGTGCGGACGGTCCTGCACCGCGCCGTGGGTCGCGGCGTCCAGGTCGACGCCGATTTCCTCCAGGCCGTAGTCGTACTTGTAGTCCTTGGTCGGCGCATAGAACGTCGCGCTTTCCGCCGCAGGGATGTACAGCAGGCCGGTGGTGGGATTGAAGGCCACCGGGTTCCAGCTATGCGCGCCGCCGCCGCCCGGAACACCCAGCCAGGGCGAATCCTTGTACAGCGCCGCCGGCACGATATTCGGCCGACCCGTCTTCAGGTCCACACCGGTGGCCCAGTTGATGCCTGGCACATAGGCATCCGCCGACAGCAGTTTGCCGCTGCGACGGTCCAGGACATAGAAGAAGCCGTTCTTCGGCGCGTGCAGCAGCACCTTGCGCACGCCACCGGGCAGCGGCAGATCCACCAGGGTCATGTCGGCGATGGCGTCGTAATCCCAGCGGTCCCCGGGGGTCTCCTGGTAGTGCCAGTGGTAGGCACCGGTATCGGCATCCACCGCGATGATCGAGGAGATGAACAGATTGTCGCCCCCGCCATTGGAGCGGTAGTTCTGGTTCCAGGGAAAGCCGTTGCCGGTGGCCATGTAGATCTGGTTGAAGTCAGGGTCGTAGACCATGGCATTCCAGACCTGGCCGCCGCCGCCGTATTTCAGCCAGTCACCCGACCAGGTCGGCAGCGCCTTGGCCTTCAGCACCGCATCGGAGACTTCGCCATCGGCCGGGCCCGCGGGATCTCCCGGCACGGTGTAGAAGCGCCACACACGCCGGCCGGTTCTGGCGTCGTAGGCGGAAACGAAGCCGCGACCACCAAAATCCGCGCCGGCGTTGCCGATGAAAATCTTGCCGCGCGCGGCGCGCGGCGCGCTGGTGCTCGAGTAGCGGCGGCTCGGGTACTCGAACGTGCGTACCGACCACACAGGTTTGCCAGTGCCCGCGTTGAGCGCGATCAGGCGGCCATCCAAGGATGCGAGGTACACCCGGCCCTGGTACACGGCCACGCCACGGTTGACCACATCACAGCAGACGTGGGCGCCGGTCGGGCCCGGGACCTGCGGGTCGTAGTACCAGATCTGCCGCCCGGTCGCGGCATCCAGTGCATACACCTTGCTCCAGGCGGTGCTCACGTACATCACGCCGTCGACCACGATCGGCGTTGCCTCCTGGCCGCGCCCGGTATCGAACCCGGCTGACCACGCTGGTTTGAGCGCGCCGACAGTGTTGGCATTGATGAGCGCCAGCTGCGAATAGCGACGCTCCTGCCAGTCCCCGCCATGGGTGAGCCAGTTGCCGGGCTCCTGGTCCGCATGCAGCAGGCGCTCGTCGGTGACATTGCCGGCCCGCGCTGGCGCGGGCGGCGCGGCCTGCGCCAGACCAACCACGGGAGGCGCCGCCAGCAGTGCGGTGACAGCGATGACGCCCAGGTGCATATGGAGTGGTTTTTTCATGCAGTTCACATAGCTAGGTGTGCGACACAGAGGGCGATCCCGTAAAATTGACGCATGACGACACGGGCTTTACACAGCCGACGCAGGCTGCTGCACTTCGGCGTTGCCGGGGCCGGCCTGGCGGCCGCCGCCTTGCTGCCGCCGCTTGCCCTGGCCAAGGCCGATGATTCGCGGGGCGATCCGGCGATCGTCCACACGGGTTTGTCGCAGTCGCTGCACCTGTTTACGGGTGCCGGGGGCAATGTCGTGGCGCTGGCGGGACCTGAGGGGGTGCTGCTGGTGGATGGCGGTCTTGAGCAGTACAGCCAGGCGCTGCTGCGGCAGGTCGCCGCAGCGACGGGCAACGGCAAGGTCGCGCTGCTCATGAACACGCACTGGCACTGGGATCACACCGGCGCCAATGCGCTGCTGGGCAAGGCGGGCACGAAAATCATCGCGCACGAGAATACCCGGCTATGGCTCGGAACCCGGGTCGATTCGAAATGGGAGCACCGCATCTATCCCCCTCAGCCGCCCTACGCACTGCCCACCCAGACATTCTTCTACGGCGCACAGAAGCGCAGCTTCGGCGGCCAGGATGTCGAATACTCGATCATGCCGCAGGCCCACACCGATGGCGACATCTACGTCTTGTTTCCGCGTGAGAACGTGCTGGTGGCCGGCGGGGTGGTGACCGGTGGCAGCTATCCGCTGCCCGACTACTGCACCGGCGGGTGGCTGGGCGGCATGATCGACGGGCTGAAGACGATTCTGGCCAAGACCGATGCGCAGACGCGCATTGTTTCCGGCCTCGGGGCCACGCGCAGCCGCGCCGACGTGCAGGCACAGCTGGATATGTGTACGGCGGTGATGGCGAAGATCAGCAGCCACTACTACAAAGGGGGCAGCTGGGAGCAGTTCCGCGACTCCAGGCCGACCTCAGAGTTTGACGCGCAGTGGGGCAACCCGGAGCCCTTCCTGCAGATGGCCTATGACGGGGCCTGGTATCACGTCAACGAGCTGCGGCGGTATGGGCGCTGACTTGCAAAGGTTCTTCACGGTTGCCGTGCTGGGCGCAGTGCTGCAGGGCTCGGTCGCACATGCCGCGCCGGCCGCCCAGGCGCATGAGCCGGCCTTCAAGGGCGACTGGCACATGCTGCAGACCTACTGCAGCAAATGCCATAACTCCGAGGACTGGGCCGGAGGGTTTGCCTTCGACACCATGAGCGCGGCTTCCGCCGGCGCGGATGCCAAGATCTGGGAAGAGGCGATCATGAAGCTGCGCGGCGGGCTGATGCCGCCTCCGGGCAAGGCACAGCCGGATCCCGCCACCCGCCAGGCCTTTGTCCAGGCCACCGAACAGTTCCTCGACCGTTACGGTGCGCTGCATCCGGATCCGGGTCACATGGTGCTGCACCGGTTGAACCGCAACGAATACGCAAACGCCATCCAGGACCTGCTGGGCGTGGAGGTGGATCCGAATGCGCTGCTGCCGCGCGATGACAAGAGTGGCAATTTCGACAACATCGCAGAAGTGCTCAAGGTCTCGCCGACCTTTCTCGACCAGTATTTTTCCGCGGCCCGTCAGGTGACCGTGGCCGCGATCGGCAGTCCGCATGCCCGCACCCAGGACGTCTTCTTCAACGGCCCGCCGGAGCCGCAGGAATACCAGTACATGCACGTCGACGGCCTGCCGCTGGGCACCCGTGGCGGCATGCTGTTCGCGCATGATTTTCCGGCCGACGGTGAGTACCGCTTCACCATCAACGGCCTGGTCGGTGCCGGCTATCTGTGGGGCGATCTGGACCCGAATACGCTCATCATCACCGTCGATGGCAAGCGCGTCTTCCAGGACCAACTCGGGAGCCCCAAGGATCTTGATGCGGTGGACCTGCAGCAGGCCGCCGGCCTGACCATGATCAATGACCGCTTCAGGAATATCCCGGTACACATCAGCGCCGGCGAGCATCGCATCGGCATCACTTTCGTGCAGACCAGTGCCGCGGAAACCAACGAGATCCTGCACGCCTTCGTGCCGGTTGCCGGGATGGGGCAGCCGGTCAATGGCAATTCCAGCGGCCCGCGTCTGGCGAATATCGAAATCAAGGGTCCGACGGTGGCGCAGGGCGTGAGCGACACGGCCAGCCGCCGCCGGATCTTCACCTGCTACCCGAAGAATGCGTCGCAGGAGACCCCCTGCGCGCAGGAGATCTTCGCCACCATCGCGCGCCGCGCCTTCCGTCGGCCGCTCAGCGAAGAGGATCTCAAGGGCGCCATGGATTTCTATGCCCAGGGGCGCAAGGAGGGGGGGGATTTTGACAGCGGCATCCAGAAAGGGCTGCTGGCGATTCTCGTCAGTCCGAAATTCCTGTTCCGCATGATCGAGCCGCCCCCGGGCGCGGTCCCGGGTCAGCCCTTCGCGCTCAACGATATCGACCTGGCCTCGCGCCTGTCCTTTTTTCTCTGGGCCGGGCCGCCGGATGAGGAACTCATCAAGGTGGCGGCCGCCGGCTCGCTGCACCAAACGCCAGTGCTCGATGCCCAGGTGCGCCGCATGCTCAAGGATCCGCGAGCGCACACGCTGGTCACCGACTTCGCCTTCGAATGGCTCAACATCCGCGGTCTGGAGCTGGTCGACCCGGACACCAATCTGTTCCCGGACTTCACCAAGGATCTGGAGCCGGCCTTCGAGAAGGAAGTGGAACTGTTCGTGGGCAGTGTGTTCGAGTCGGACAGCAGCGTCATGGACCTTTTGACCTCGAACCGCACCTACCTCAATGAGCGACTGGCCCTGCATTACCGGATACCCAACGTGCGCGGTGGGGAATTTCGCGAAGTGACGGTGCCGGACTACCGGCGCGGCCTGCTGGGCAAGGGCGCCGTGCTCATGGCCACCTCGTATGCGAACCGCACGTCGGTGGTATTGCGTGGCGCCTATGTCCTGGACAAGTTCCTGGGCACGCCGCCCACGGCACCGCCGCCGGGTGTTCCGGCTTTTGCCGAAAGCCAGGAGGGCGCGGATCAGCTGACCGTGCGCGCGCGCATGGAGGCGCATCGCGCCAACCCGTCCTGCAATGCCTGTCACGCCATCATCGATCCCATTGGACTCGCGCTGGAGAACTTCAATGCGCTGGGGCAGTGGCGCGACAAGGACATCGACGCCGGCATCGCTATCGATGCCACCGGCAAGCTTGCGGATGGGACCGTCGTGCACGGTGTCAGTGAGCTGCGCAGCCACATGGTCGCGCGTGCGCCGCAGTTCATGGAAACCTTCACTGAAAACCTGATGTCCTATGGCCTGGGCCGCGGGCTGGACTATTTCGACATGCCGACCGTGCGCGCCATCGTGCGCGACTGCGCAAAGGACAACTACCGCTTCTCGGCGATCGTGCTGGGCATCGTCAACAGCCCGGCGTTCCGCGAGGATGAAATCCCCTTGAAAGTCCCTGGCGAGAACCCAGGATCGAGCCATCGTACCGCCGCCAATCTCTAGGACCGATCATGTTCATCACCAAGAAGCATCTCAGTCGGCGTACCGTCCTGCGTGGGCTTGGCGTGAGTGTGGGCCTGCCCTTGCTGGATGCCATGATTCCCGCCGCCACGGCGCTCGCCAATACCGCCGCGGCGCCAAAGCCCCGGCTGGGGTTCGTCTACTTTCCGCATGGCGCCGTCATGGACAAGTGGACGCCCAAGACGGAGGGGCCGAACTTCGATTTTCCCGAAATCATCAGCTCCCTCAAGCCATATCAGAAGCACCTGACGCTGATCACCGGCCTGGAGAACAAATCGGCGATTGCGGCGCCGGTGCATGCCATCACCCCGGGCACCTGGCTGTCCTGTGTCCCGCCGCGCATCAGTCACGATCCCTATGGCGGCATCACCCTCGATCAGGTCGCGGCACAGAAGATCGGCCAGGATACCTCCATGCCCTCGCTGGAAGTGGCGACGGAGGAACGCGGCGGCGAAGGCTCCTGCGACCGCAATTACGGCTGCAGCTACGGCAAGACCATTGCCTTCAGCTCGCCCTCGACACCGCTGCCCATGGAGCACAATCCGCGCAAGGTCTTCCAGCAGATGTTCGGTCAGGGTGATACCGGCGAAGAGCGCAGCGCCCTGCTGCGCGAGAACGGCAGAATCATTGACCTGGTTCGCGCCGATGCTTCGGACCTTTCGCGCACCCTCGGCGCGCGCGACCAGGGGCTGCTGTCGGATTACCTCGACCAGGTCCAGGAAATCCAGCGGCGCCTGGAGAAGATGGAACACCGGGATCTGGGGCAGATGCAGATTCCGGATGCCCCGGCAGGCATCCCCGCGGCCTTTGATGAGCACATGCATGTCATGTACGACCTCATCGCGCTGGCCTATCAGGCGAACCTGACCCGCGTGGCCAGTTTCATGGTGGCCGCGGAAGTCAGCAACCAGCCCTATACCTTCATGGGTGTCAACGACGCCTTCCACCCGCTGTCGCATCACGCGAATGACCCCGCGAAGATGGCGCGCCTGGCCAAGGTTCAGGCCTTCAACACCTCGATGTTCGCCAAGTTCATCAAGCGCCTGGCGGAGCTGCCGGACGGGGAGGGCACGATGCTGGACAATTCCATCATTCTGTTCGGCAGCAACATGAGTAACAGCAACCTGCACGATCACTATCCGCTGCCGACCGCGATCCTGGGTCTGGGCGGCGGTCGGCTCAAGGGCAATCAGCATCTGCGTTATCCGGACCACACTCCCATCGCCAACCTGCACGTGGCGCTGCTGAACAAAATCGGCATTCGGACCGAGAAGTTCGGCGACAGCAACGGGCAGCTCACGGAGATCTGACGTGAGGCTGTTCCGGTTGGTGGCAGCGATGACCGTGCTGTGTGGCGCGGCGGCCGCGGCGCAGGCCACAGATCCACTGCTGGCGGCCGCAGAATCGGGCGATTCGGCGGCGGCGTTGACGCTGGTGGCCGGCAACGCCGATGTCAATGCCCGTCAGGATGATGGCACGACGGCGCTGCACTGGGCGGCGTATCACGATGACCTGCCGCTGCTGCGGCAACTGATCAAGGCGGGCGCCAAGGTCAACGTGACCAACGACTATGGCTCGACGCCGCTGGCCGAAGCGGCCGAGCGCGCCGATCCGGAGGCGCTGCGCATCCTGCTACAGGCGGGCGCCGAGGTGGAGTCGCCCAATGCGCAGGGCCAGACGGCGCTGATGAGCGTTGCGCGTACGGATGTCGTGGCGGCCGCCAAGGTGCTCGTGGCGCACGGCGCCAATGTCAACGCCAGCGAGAAATGGCGCGGCCAGACGGCGCTGATGTGGGCCAGTGCGCAAAGTCGTCCGGCGATGGTGAAATTCCTGGTCGAGCATGGCGCCAAGGTCAACGCCCGCGAGGCCGTGCGCGCGTGGCCGCGGCGAGTCACCGCCGAGCCACGTCCGCAGAATCGCCCGCTGGGCGGGCTCACGCCGCTGTTGTTCGCGGCGCGCGAAGGCTGTGCGGCCTGCGCCGCGCAGCTGATCGCGGCTCATGCCGATGTTGAACTCACCGACCCGGAGGGCATCACGCCCCTGGTCATGGCCATCCTCAATGCCCAGTTCGACACGGCGGCCGTGCTCATCAGGGCCGGCGCGAACGTCAACACCTGGGACATGTGGGGGCGGGCGCCACTGTACAGCGCCGTGGACTACAACACGACGCCGCGCGGTGGCCGCCCCGACCGTCCTTCCGCGGATCAGACAACTGCGCTGCAGGTGATTGCCATGCTGCTCAAGCGCGGCGCCAACCCCGACATGCAGCTGAAACTGTTTCCCCCCTATCGTTCGCTGGGCCAGGATCGCGGCGGCGACGGCATGCTGACCGTGGGCACGACACCGCTGATACGTGCCGCCAAGGCCGGTGACAGTGCCTCGATCCAGCTTTTGCTCCAGGCGGGTGCCCGGCCCGATCTGCCCAATTCCCTGGGGATCACCCCGTTGATGGCGGCCGCCGGCATCGGTTCGACCACCATCGACATTCGCGCGCGCTTCCGCAACGAAGGCAAATGCATTGCCTCCGCGCGGCTGCTGCTGGCGCATGGCGTTGACGTCAACGCAACCAACAGCAATGGCCAGACCGCGTTGCACGCCGCCGCCCAGTCAGGGTGGAACAATTTCGTGCAGCTGCTGGCCGATCATGGTGCGACCATCATGGTCAAGGACCGCTTTGGCAGCACGCCGCTGGACGTAGCTGAAGGCAAGGTGGGTTTCTCGGGACGCCCGGGGGTGGGCGGAGGTGGTGAGGTCCACAAGGACACTGCGGCGCTCTTGACCAAGCTGGCGGGCCGCTCCTAGCTTCGCCCGTCAACGCGCGGGCCACCTGCCGCGTTGGAGTAGACTTAAGGTCACCGGAACTTTCCCTGGGGTGTCGCCATGACCCACTCTTTCCGCTTGCATACTCCGATCGGTGCGCTGGCAGTGCTCGCCGCCCTGGGCGCGGTGGGCGCGGTGGGCGCGGTGGGTGCGGCC